>NZ_JAJPWM010000018.1:0-215156 GCF_046549095.1 Streptomyces sp. x-80 | reverse complement strand
CCCGGAAGCTAAGCCTTTCAGCGCCGATGGTACTGCAGAGGGGACTCTGTGGGAGAGTAGGACGCCGCCGAACAATTTTTCAGCTCCGGTCCTTGAACCTTTTGGTTCAGGGACCGGAGCTTTTTTGTTTCGTTTTTACCGCGATGGGTGTAACGCGGCGTTCACTTTGTGTGGTCAGGATCCGCAGTCATGGGGACAGCGGGAACGCTCAAGTCGGCCGGTGTGCACGCAGGCGACGAAGTCGTGGTGCCGGCGTATGGCAACGCCGAGGTGGCGGAGGCGGTGGTGCGGGTGGGCGCGGTGCCGGTGTTCGCCGATGTGGACGCCGACAGCTACTGCCTCGACCCTGCCGCGGTATCGGCTGCCGTGTCCGGCCGCACGGTCGCGGTCGTCGCGGTACATCGGTTCGGGCGGCAGGCGGACGTGGGACGGATCCGTGAAGTCGGGCGACGGCACGGGCTGTTGGTGGTGGTCGAGGGAGAGCTTGGGGCGGAGCCGGACGGAGTGGAGCGGCGGCGGACGCATGCGGCGTATCTGGACGGCAGGCTCAGCGGGGTGGTGACGCCGACGGCCGCGGCGGGGCATACCTACGAGCGGTATGTGGTGCGGGTGCCGGGGAACGGGCGGCCGGACCGGGATGCGTTCGCGCGAGCGCTGCGGGCCAAAGGTGTCGCATGCCAGGTGCCGGTGCGGGCGCCTGTGTACCGGATGCCGGGGCTGCGGCGGGAGGTGTTTCTGCCGTGCACCGAGCGGGCCGTCGAGGAGACGCTGGCGCTGCCCGTGCATGCGGGATTGTCACGTCGGGAGCTGCACAAGATAGTCAGTGCCTGCAATGCGCTGGGTGGATTGTTGCAGCCGGCCTTTTAAGTGGGCGGGCGATTCGGCGGTGCGGGGGATTTCGGGTATGCTTTCTCTCGTTGCCGCGCCCCAATAGCTCAGTCGGCAGAGCGTCTCCATGGTAAGGAGAAGGTCTACGGTTCGATTCCGTATTGGGGCTCCAGAGAAAAGGCCCTCGCCACATGGCGGGGGCCTTTTTGCGTGGGGATAAGGGGCGTAACGGGGTCGGCTTCGGGGCGGTTGGCCGATGCCCGGCCGTGGCCCGGTCCGTCAGCCGGCCGGGAATTCGGGGACGCGCATGGCGAGGATGGCCATGTCGTCGGAGGCGGGCTCTGCGGCGAAGCGTTCCACGGCGCGCAGGACGCGGGCGGCGACGGCGCCCGCCGTCAGGCCCGTACAGGTGGTGAGGACGTCGGTGAGGCCGTCGTCGCCGAGCATGCGGGTGCCCTCGCGGCGTTCGGTGACGCCGTCGGTGACGCACAGGAGGACGTCACCCGGGTCGAGGGTGATGGTCTGCTCGTAGAGCTCCAGGTCGTCCATGACGCCGAGAAGGGGCTGGGGT
This sequence comes from Streptomyces sp. x-80, assembly GCF_046549095.1. Classification (NCBI taxonomy): domain Bacteria; kingdom Bacillati; phylum Actinomycetota; class Actinomycetes; order Kitasatosporales; family Streptomycetaceae; genus Streptomyces; species Streptomyces sp. x-80. Next base: position 213,757 of record NZ_JAJPWM010000018.1, on the reverse strand, counting down.
TCGGCGGCCGGTTCGACCGTGCCGTCCTGGCGCAGGCGGAGCGGTAGCGGGTGGCCGGCGCAGACGACCTTGAGGACGGCGCTGCCGTCGCGCTGCGGCCAGAGCTCGCCGTAGAGGAGGGTGAGGAAACGGCTGCGGGCGCCTTCGTCGAGGATGGCGGCGTTGAGCCGCTCCAGTACCGCGGGGCCGCCGAAGCCCTCGCGGGCGAGCAGCCGCAGGGCGTGCCGGGCCAGGCCGGTGACGGCGGCGGCCTCCGGGCCCGTGCCGCAGACGTCGCCGATGGCGAAGCCGTACGCACCGTCGCGGATCGGGAAGAGGTCGTAGAAGTCGCCGCCGACCTCGTTGCCCTCGCCGGCGGCGCGGTAGATGACCTCGACCTCGACGCCGGGGACCTCGGGCAGCTCCGGGGGCAGCAGGCTGCGCTGGAGGGACTGGCTGATGGCCGTGCGCTCGGAGTAGAGGCGGGCGTTGTCCAGGGCGAGGGCGGCCCGGCGGGAGAGGTCCTCGGCGAGTTCGAGGATCTCCTGGCGGAAGTGCTCCTCGCTGGGCTTGCCGAGGGTGAGCATGCCGATGACGCGGTTGCGCGCGACGAGGGGCAGCACGACGGTCTCGCCGCCGACGGCGGAGGCGGTGGCGAGCGAGGGGCCGGGGCCCGTGCCGGGACGGGCGGGGCTGCCCAGGCCCAGGTTGCGCAGCGAGGTGCGCAGCGCGGCATCGTGGGCGGCGTCGGTGGGCGCGGTCCAGACGCGGGCGCCGGGGGTCGGGACCGGCTCGGGCGGATCGACCTTCATCAGGAGGGTCTTGAGGCCGTCGATGCGGTCCTCGTCCTCGTGCAGGACGTAGGAGAGCTCGGGTTCGGAGGTCTGGTCGGCGACGGTGTAGACGGCGCACCAGGTGGCGAGGGTGGGGACCGTCATCTGGGCCATCAGGGCCAGGGTCTGGTCGCGGTCAAGAGTGCCGGCCAGGAGGTCGGACGCCTCGACGAGGAAGGAGAGCGAACCGCGGCGCAGCCGCTCCAGCTCGGTGAGCCGGGCGCGTTCGACGGCCAGGGCGATGCGGTCGGCGGCGAACTGGAGGCGCAGCGCCTCTTCGTTGGAGTAGCGTCCCGCGGCCTCGGCGGCGACGCCGAGGGAGCCGGTGAGCCGGCCCTCGACCTTGAGCGGGACCGTGACGACGGAGCGCATGCCCGTGCCGCTGAGCAGGGGGACGCTGCCGGGGACGGCGCTGAGGTCTTCGTGGACGGCGGGCATCCGGGCGGAGCCGTAGCGTCCGGATCCGGCCTCCACGGGGACGCGGGCGAAGCGCTGGCGGGCCGAGGGCAGGCCCGTGGAGGCGCGGACCTCCAGCTCGGTCTCGTCGTCGGTGGCCAGCAGGAGGTAGGCGGCGTCGCCGTCGAGCATGTCGCGGGCGCGCTCGACGGTGCGCTGGAGCAGTCCGTCCAGGTCGTCGGGGGCCGGTGAGCCGATGAAGACCTCGAACGGGTCGGACGGGCGGCCCTCGGGCTGGGCGGCCGCGTCCGGGGCGGGGGTGCGCTGCGGGCTCTGGAGGATCGCCCGTTCGTGGTCGCGGACCAGGAGGCAGACCGTGGACGCCTCGCCGTCGGCGTCGCGGACGCGCAGGTGGGAGGCGTAGACGGGGACGACCCGGCCGTCGGCGCCCCGGATGCCGTAGGAGCCCTCCCAGCGGGAGAGCCGGAGCGCCTCGGCGATGCCGGTGCCGGTGCCGGGGGTGTGCGGCCAGGCGGCGAAGTCGGTGAGGGGTTTGCCGACGACCTGTTCGGGGCCGTAGGCGAAGAGGTCCCGGGCGTCGTCGTTCCAGGAGGTGACGCAGCCGCCGCGGTCGATCTGGAGCACGGCGACCCGTACCCGGCCGTCGGTGGCGGGCAGGGCGTCCACGGGGAGCGCGGGGCCGGCGGAGCGGGTGCCGGCCGGGCGCTCGGGGAGGTCGAGCTGGAACCAGACGTGCTTCTGGGCGGCGGTGTACTCCACGCCCCAGAGGGAGGCCAGCGCGCCGCACAGCAGCAGGCCGCGGCCGCCCTCGCGGTCGGGGGGGACGACGGTCCGGCCGGAGTGCTGGAGCGGAATCTCGCGTTCGGGGTAGCGGTCGGCGACCGAGATGCGCACGCCGCCGTCCGTCCGCAGGCAGAGCACGTCGGCGGAGGTGCCGGCGTGTACGACGGCGTTGGTGACCAGCTCGCTGGTCAGGACGACGGCGTCGTCGACGATGTCGCCGTGTCCCCAGCCCTGGAGGGTGTCGCGGACGAACGCGCGGGCGCTGGCAACCGAGCGCCCGACCGGCTCGAACGTGGCAGCGGCCCGCGCGGTGATCACAGCACTCCCCATTGGTTGTTCGTCGCTCCCCCGAGTCCTGTGCCCGTTTCTCGCGGCCTCGATGCGCTAGCCAGGCTAGACCGTCGGTGCGCGGAGTGGGAACGAAGGGATGCTTTCCGGGACCAGACGCACTCCGGCGGCGATGTCCGGCGGTTTGCGGTTTCAGTGACCGGGCGGGGGTGTGGTTACGTTTCGGCCTCCGGCGGCTTCGGTGCGCCGGGGTGAAACACTGGGCAGGTATCAGGAGAAAGCCCGGGTGGAACGGTCGACCCTGCGGGAGGGACACGGTGGAGTCTGGCGCAGCGGCGCGGGGCGTGAGCACGCGCACAAAGAGCGGACGATCCCGGAGTAGTGGGACGACCGAAGTGGATACGGCTGCGCTGAACCGGCTGTTGGTCGCACTGGTCGCCATGCGGGACGGGAACTTCCGCAAACGGCTCACGGTGTCCGGCGACGGTGTCATGTCGGAGATCGCCGCGGTCTTCAACGAGGTCGCGGACCGCAATCTGCATCTGACCGGCGAGCTGGCCCGGGTGCGCAGGGTCGTCGGACGTGAGGGAAAGCTCACGGAACGGCTGGAGGTCGGCGCCTGCGAGGGCTCCTGGGCCGCGGCCATCGACGCCTCGAACTCCCTGGTGGACGACCTCGTACGGCCCGTCTCCGAGGTGGGACGGGTGCTGTCGGCGGTGTCCGAGGGCGATCTGGAACAGCGGATGGATCTGCGTTCACGGAGTTCCGACGGGGCCTCGGAGCATCCGCTGCGGGGCGAGTTCCTGAAGGTCGGCCGTACGGTCAACGGGCTCGTGGACCAGCTCTCGGCGTTCACCGACGAGGTCACCCGGGTGGCCAGCGAGGTCGGTACGGAGGGCAAGCTCGGCGGGCAGGCGCGGGTGCGCGGTATGTCCGGATCGTGGAAGGACCTCACCGAGTCCGTCAACACGATGGCCTCCCGGCTGACCGCGCAGGTGCGGGACATCGCTCTGGTGACCACCGCGGTCGCCAAGGGTGATCTGTCCCGGAAGGTCACGGTGCACGTGGCCGGGGAGATGCTGGAGCTCAAGAACACCGTCAACACGATGGTGGACCAGCTGTCCTCGTTCGCCTCCGAAGTGACCCGCGTCGCGCGCGAGGTCGGTACGGAGGGGGAACTCGGTGGGCAGGCGCAGGTCCCCGGTGTCGCCGGGGTGTGGAAGGACCTGACGGATTCGGTCAATCTCATGGCCGGAAACCTCACCGCGCAGGTACGGGGCATCGCCCAGGTCACGACCGCCGTCGCGAGCGGCGATCTGTCGCAGAAGGTCACGGTCAGCGCGCGCGGCGAGGTCGCGCAGCTCGCCGACACCATCAACACCATGACCGAGACGCTGCGGACCTTCGCGGACGAAGTGACGCGGGTGGCGAGCGAGGTCGGCGCCGAGGGGCAGCTCGGCGGGCAGGCGCAGGTGCCGGGCGCGGCCGGGACGTGGAAGGACCTCACCGACTCGGTGAACACCGCGTTCCGCAATCTCACGGCGCAGGTGCGGGACATCGCGCAGGTGACGACGGCGGTCGCCAATGGTGACCTGTCGCAGACGGTCACCGTCGATGTGGCCGGTGAAATGCTGGAGTTGAAGAACACCGTCAACACGATGGTGGGGCAACTGTCGTCGTTCGGTGCCGAAGTGACGCGGGTGGCGCGGGAGATCGGCGTCGAGGGCGAACTGGGCGGTCAGGCGGCGGTGCCGGGCGCGGCGGGCACGTGGAAGGACCTCACGGACTCCGTGAACACGGCCTTCCGCAACCTGACCGGGCAGGTGCGCAATATCGCGCAGGTGACGACGGCGGTCGCCAACGGCGATCTGTCGCAGAAGGTCACCGTCGATGTCTCCGGCGAGATGCTCCAGCTGAAGAACACCGTGAACACCATGGTGGATCAGCTGTCGTCGTTCGCGGACCAGGTCACGCGGATGGCCCGGGACGTGGGGACGGAGGGCCAGCTCGGCGGGCAGGCCCGGGTGGACGGCGTCAGCGGCACCTGGAAGGAACTGACCGACTCCGTCAACTTCATGGCGGGAAACCTGACGTCACAGGTGCGGCAGATCGCCCAGGTGACGACGGCGGTGGCGCGTGGCGATCTGTCGCAGAAGATCGACGTGGACGCGCGCGGCGAGATCCTGGAGCTGAAGAACACCATCAACACGATGGTCGACCAGCTCTCCGCATTCGCCGAGCAGGTCACCCGGGTCGCCCGGGAGGTCGGTACGGACGGCAGGCTGGGCGGCCAGGCGCAGGTGCCGGGCGTCGCGGGCGTCTGGCGCGATCTGACCGACTCGGTGAACGGCATGGCCGGCAACCTGACGGCGCAGGTCCGCAACATCGCCCAGGTGGCCACGGCGGTGGCGCGCGGTGATCTGTCGCAGAAGATCGACGTGGACGCCCGGGGCGAGATCCTGGAGCTGAAGAACACCCTGAACACGATGGTCGACCAGCTGTCGTCCTTCGCGGAGCAGGTCACCCGGGTCGCCCGCGAGGTGGGTACCGAGGGCATGCTGGGCGGCCAGGCGGAGGTGCAGGGTGTCAGCGGGACGTGGAAGGACCTCACCCAGTCCGTCAACTTCATGGCGAACAACCTGACGTCCCAGGTCCGCAACATCGCCGAGGTGACGACCGCGGTGGCCCGCGGCGACCTGTCCAAGAAGATCACCGTCGACGCCAAGGGCGAGATCCTCGAACTCGTCACGACCGTCAACACCATGGTCGACCAGCTCTCCTCGTTCGCCGAGCAGGTGACGCGGGTGGCCCGTGAGGTGGGCACCGAGGGGCAGTTGGGCGGCCAGGCGCGGGTGGCGGGTGCCACCGGTATCTGGCGGGACCTCAGCGACAACGTCAACCTGATGGCCAACAACCTGACCATCCAGGTGCGCAACATCTCGCAGGTCTCGGCGGCGGTCGCCAACGGCGATCTGACGAAGAAGGTCACGGTCGAGGCGCGGGGCGAGGTCGCACAGCTCGCCGACACGGTCAACACGATGGTCACGACGCTGTCGTCGTTCGCCGACGAGGTCACGCGGGTGGCCCGTGAGGTGGGCACCGACGGCATCCTGGGCGGCCAGGCCCGCGTCCCCGGTGTCGCCGGCACGTGGCGGGACCTCACCGAGTCGGTGAACTCGATGGCCAACAACCTCACCGGCCAGGTACGCAACATCGCCATGGTCACCACCGCCATCGCCAAGGGTGATCTGACCAAGAAGATCGACATCGATGCGCGCGGCGAGATCCTCGCGCTGAAGACCACCATCAACACCATGGTCGATCAGCTGTCGTCCTTCGCCGAGCAGGTCACCAGGGTGGCCCGCGAGGTGGGTACGGAGGGCCAGCTCGGCGGCCAGGCGCAGGTGCGGGGCGTGGCCGGCACCTGGAAGGACCTGACCGAATCGGTGAACGAGATGGCGGGCAACCTGACCCGTCAGGTGCGCGCCATCGCCGCGGTCGCCGCCGCGGTCACCCTCGGCGACCACAACGTCCGCATCGATGTGGACGCGGCCGGCGAGATCCTGGAGCTCCAGGACAACGTCAACACCATGATCTCCACGCTGCGTGAGACCACTCTCGCCAACGAGGAACAGGACTGGCTCAAGGGCAATCTGGCCCGGATCTCCGGTCTGATGCAGGGCCGCCGTGACCTCAAGGACGTCGCCACGCTCATCATGAGCGAGCTGTCCCCCGCGGTCTCCGCGCAGCACGGCGCGTTCTTCCTCGCGGACCGGCCCGACAGCCGGGAGCTGCGCACGGACGGTGGCGAGGCGGGCGCGTACGAGCTGCGGCTGATGGGCTCCTACGGTTACGCGATGGGCGGGATGCCGACGACCTTCCGGCCGGGCGAGACGCTGATCGGCACGGCCGCCGCGGAGGGGCGCACCATCCTGGTGGAGAACGTCCCGGCCGGCTACCTCAAGATCGCTTCCGGGCTCGGTGAGGCGCCGCCGGCGAATGTGATCGTGCTGCCGGTGCTCTTCGAGGACAAGGTGCTCGGGGTGATCGAGCTGGCCTCCTTCCAGCCGTTCACGCAGATCCAGAAGGACTTCCTCAGCCAGATCGCCGAGATGATCGCGACCAGCGTCAACACCATCTCGGTCAACACCAAGACCGAGGTGCTGCTCAAGCAGTCGCAGGAGCTGACCGAGCAGCTCAAGGAGCGGTCCGGGGAGCTGGAGAGCCGGCAGAAGGCGCTGGAGCTGTCCAACTCCGAGCTGGAGGAGAAGGCCGAGCAACTGCGCGAGCAGAACCGCGACATCGAGGTGAAGAACACCGAGATCGAGGAGGCGCGGCAGGTCCTGGAGGAGCGTGCCGAGCAGCTCGCGGTCTCGATGCGCTACAAGTCGGAGTTCCTGGCGAACATGTCGCACGAGCTGCGCACGCCGCTCAACTCCCTGCTGATTCTCGCCAAGTTGCTGGCCGACAACGCCGAGGGCAATCTCTCGCCGAAGCAGGTGGAGTTCGCCGAGACGATCCACGGCGCGGGCAGCGACCTGCTCCAGCTGATCAACGACATCCTCGACCTGTCGAAGGTGGAGGCGGGCAAGATGGACGTCAGCCCGACGCGGATCGCGCTGGTCCAGCTCGTCGACTACGTCGAGGCGACGTTCCGGCCGCTGACCGCGGAGAAGGGACTCGACTTCTCCGTGCGGGTCTCCCCGGAGCTGCCCGCCACGCTGCACACCGATGAGCAGCGGCTGCTCCAGGTATTGCGCAATCTGCTCTCCAACGCGGTGAAGTTCACCGACAGCGGCGCCGTCGAACTGGTCATCCGGCCGGCCGGCGCGGAGGTGCCGGTGGCGATCCGCGAGCAGCTGCTGGAGCACGGTGCGCTGCGCGATCCGGACGCCGCCATGATCGCGTTCTCGGTGACCGACACCGGCATCGGTATCGCGTCCAGCAAGATGCGGGTCATCTTCGAGGCGTTCAAGCAGGCGGACGGCACGACCAGCCGCAAGTACGGCGGCACGGGCCTGGGACTGTCCATCAGCCGGGAGATCGCCCGGCTGCTGGGCGGCGAGATCCACGCCGCCAGTGAGCCGGGCCGCGGTTCCACCTTCACGCTCTACCTGCCGCACAATCAGGGCGGTCTGCCGCCACAGGGCTACCCGCAGCTGGTGGCGGGCGGCCTGGCGATGGACGCGGAGGCGCGCGAGACGGAGGTCGGCCGGCAGGCCGAGGCCGACGAACGGCAGGCCGACGAGCGGGCGGGCGGTGCGCTCAACCGGCGCCGCCGCCGCGCGGTTTCGGGCGCGGCCCGCCGCTTCGCACTGCCGGGCCGCTCCCCGGCCGCCCCGCCGCAGCGGGCGCCCCTGCCGTCCCTGCCGCCGGCCGCCCAGCAGCCCGTGGAGGAGCCCTGGATCGGCAACGGCCAGGATCTGGTGGACCCGGTGGGCGAGAGCGGGTTCCACGGTGAGAAGGTGCTGATCGTCGACGACGACATCCGCAATGTCTTCGCGCTCACCAGCGTCCTGGAGCAGCACGGGCTTTCGGTGCTGTACGCGGAGAACGGCCGGGAGGGCATCGAGGTGCTGGAGCAGCACGACGATGTCGTCCTGGTGCTGATGGACATCATGATGCCGGAGATGGACGGGTACGCGACCACGGCCGCGATCCGCCGGATGCCGCAGTTCGCCGGGCTGCCCATCATCGCGCTGACCGCGAAGGCGATGAAGGGCGACCGGGAGAAGAGCATCGACTCCGGAGCTTCCGACTATGTGACCAAGCCGGTGGATACCGATCATCTGTTGTCGGTCATGGAGCAATGGATGCGCGCGGAGTGACGGGGCGTCCACTATGGAGGCGTACGAGGATCACCGCGTGCTGACGCAGTGTGGCCGTGGACGTGTGGAAGCGCGCGGTTCGGGGAACCTTCTGGTCTCTCCCTGCGTTTCTGCTACGTGCACAGTGACATCGCGGTGACAGGGTGTGGCGACAGGCGGGGTGCAGCTACCATGACCGGCACAAGGACGGGCGGCATGACGGAGTCGTCCCCTGGGGCGGCGTCCGGTGTACTGCCGGGGCGAGGAGGACGGGCCATGGTGCAGAAGGCCAAGATCCTCCTGGTCGATGACCGGCCGGAGAATCTGCTGGCGCTGGAGGCGATCCTCTCCGCGCTCGATCAGACGCTGGTGCGGGCATCGTCCGGGGAGGAAGCGCTCAAAGCACTGCTCACGGACGATTTCGCGGTCATTCTGCTCGATGTGCAGATGCCGGGGATGGACGGATTCGAGACCGCGGCGCACATCAAGCGCCGTGAACGCACCCGGGACATCCCGATCATCTTCCTCACGGCCATCAACCACGGCCCGCACCACACCTTCCGCGGTTACGCGGCCGGTGCGGTCGACTACATCTCCAAGCCGTTCGACCCGTGGGTGCTGCGCGCGAAGGTCTCGGTCTTCGTCGACCTCTACATGAAGAACTGCCAACTGCGTGAGCAGGCAGCCCTGCTGCGGTTGCAGCTGGAGGGCGGGCGCCCGAGCGCCGACGAGACGAAGGAGTCCGCGGGGCTGCTCGCCGAGCTGTCGGCGCGGCTGGCCGCGGTCGAGGAGCAGGCCGAGGCGCTGTCCAAGCAGTTGGACGAGGCGGCGGACGCCGCCGCGGTGGCCACCGCGGCACATCTGGAACGCAAACTGACCGGCCTGCGCAGGGCGCTGGACGCACTGGAGCCGGGCTCGGGCAACGGCGTGGGCTGACTGACGCCCGCTCATGAGACGGGCGCACGACACGGATGGGTGAAGCGTCGTGCGCTCGTGTCACGCCCGCCGTCGCCTGTAACCTCCTCATCATGGCCTCACGTACGTCCGGCAAGGGAACCCAGAGCTCGGCGGGCCCCTCGAAGCAGCGCGCCGGACAGCCCGCGGGCGCGGCCAAGAAGACCGCCGCGAAGAAGGCTCCCGCCAAGAAGCCGCCGCTGAAGAAGCCCGTGGCCGCGAAGAAGGCACCGGCCAAGAGGGCGCCCGCCAAGAAGGCCGCCCCGAAACCGGCGCCGTCACCCACCGGCGGTGTCTACCGCCTCGTCCGCGCCTGCTGGCTCGGGCTGGCGCACGCCATCGGGGCGATGTTCCGCGGGATGGGCCACGGTGCGAAGAACCTCGACCCGGCGCACCGCAAGGACGGGCTGGGTCTGCTGCTGCTCGGCCTGGCGCTGGTCGTCGCGGCCGGCACCTGGTCCAACCTCAGCGGCCCGGTCGGGGACCTCGTCGCACTGCTGGTCACCGGCGCGTTCGGCCGGCTCGACCTGGTCGTGCCGATCCTGCTGGGCGGCATCGCCGTCCGGCTCATCCGCCACCCCGAGCAGCCGGAGGCCAACGGCCGGATCATCATCGGGCTGTCCGCGCTGGTCCTCGGCATCCTCGGACAGGTGGCGATCGCCTGCGGTTCGCCGGGCCGGAGCGCCGGCATCGCGGCCGTACAGGACGCCGGTGGGTATGTCGGCTGGGCCGCGTCCAAACCGCTGGTCTTCGCCGTCGGCCAGACCCTGGCGGTGGCGCTGCTGGTACTGCTGACCGTCTTCGGGCTGCTGGTGGTCACCGCGACGCCGGTGAACGCCATTCCGCAGCGGCTGCGCGCGCTCGGCGTCAAGCTGGGCGTGCTGGAGCCCACCGAGCCCGAGCCGTCGGACTGGGAGGCGGAGGAGTACGCGGAGGAGTGGCGGGAGCAGCCGGCGCGCGGCCGGCGCCGCGGCGCCGCGGCGGGCGGTCCGGCGGACCCGGACGCGAGCGAGGAAGAGGCGCTGGCCAAGCGCCGCCGCCCGCGCCGGGCCGCCGCGGTGCCCGACCCGGACCGGCCGATGGACGCGGTCGACGTGGCCGCCGCGGCCGCCGCCGCGCTGGACGGCGCGGTGCTGCACGGCGTCCAGCCGTCCCCGCTCGTCGCGGGCCTGAGCAGCGGAATCTCCGGGGAGCGGCGGGAGCGGGCCGGGGCGGACAGCGGCGCTGTGCCGGCGGCCCGTGGCGCGCAGCCGGCCGGCGCCGAGCCCACCCCGTCGGTGCCGGACTTCACCAAGGCAGCGCCGGAGCCGCCCGCGGATCTGCCGCCGCGCGCCGAACAGCTCCAGCTGGCCGGTGACATCAGCTACGCGCTGCCCTCCCTCGACCTGCTCTCCCGCGGGGGCCCCGGCAAGACCCGCAGCGCCGCCAACGACGCGATAGTGGCGGCGCTGACCACGGTCTTCCAGGAGTTCAAGGTCGATGCCGCGGTCACCGGTTTCACCCGTGGGCCGACGGTCACCCGCTACGAGGTCGAGCTGGGTCCGGCCGTCAAGGTCGAGAAGATCACCGCGCTGGCCAAGAACATCGCCTACGCGGTGGCCAGCCCCGATGTCCGCATCATCAGCCCGATCCCCGGCAAGTCCGCGGTGGGCATCGAGATCCCCAACACCGACCGCGAGATGGTCAACCTCGGCGACGTCCTGCGGCTCGCGGACGCCGCGGGCGACGACCACCCGATGCTGGTGGCGCTCGGCAAGGACGTCGAGGGCGGCTATGTCATGGCCAACATGACGAAGATGCCGCACGTCCTGGTCGCCGGTGCGACCGGCTCCGGCAAGTCCTCCTGCATCAACTGCCTGATCACCTCGGTGATGATCCGCGCCACCCCGGACGACGTGCGGATGGTGCTGGTCGACCCCAAGCGGGTGGAACTGACCGCTTACGAGGGCATCCCGCACCTGATCACGCCGATCATCACCAACCCCAAGCGTGCCGCCGAGGCGCTCCAGTGGGTGGTGCGCGAGATGGACCTGCGCTACGACGACCTGGCGGCGTACGGCTTCCGGCACATCGACGACTTCAACGAAGCGGTGCGCAACGGCAAGGTCACCTCACCCGAGGGCAGCGAGCGCGAGCTGGCCCCGTACCCGTATCTGCTGGTCATCGTCGACGAGCTGGCGGACCTGATGATGGTCGCGCCGCGGGACGTGGAGGACTCCATCGTCCGCATCACGCAGCTCGCCCGCGCCGCCGGCATCCACCTGGTGCTGGCCACCCAGCGCCCGTCCGTCGATGTCGTCACCGGTCTGATCAAGGCCAATGTGCCCTCCCGGCTCGCCTTCGCCACCTCCTCGCTCGCCGACAGCCGGGTCATCCTCGACCAGCCGGGCGCCGAGAAGCTGATCGGCAAGGGCGACGGGCTCTTCCTGCCGATGGGCGCCAACAAACCGGTCCGTATGCAGGGCGCCTTCGTGACCGAGGCCGAGGTCGCGGCGGTGGTCCAGCACTGCAAGGACCAGATGGCGCCGGTCTTCCGCGCGGACGTCACCGTCGGTACGGCGAAGAAGAAGGAGATCGACGAGGACATCGGCGACGACCTCGATCTGCTCTGCCAGGCCGCCGAACTGGTGGTGTCCACCCAGTTCGGATCGACGTCGATGCTCCAGCGCAAGCTGCGGGTGGGCTTCGCCAAGGCCGGGCGGCTGATGGACCTGATGGAGTCGCGGAACATCGTCGGGCCGAGCGAGGGCTCCAAGGCCCGCGACGTGCTGGTCAAGCCGGACGAACTGGACGGGGCACTCGCCCTGATCCGGGGGGACTCTCCGGCGTAGCACCCATTTGCGGGTCACTCGTACGAGAGAAAGCAACCGTTTCGCCTGCTGATACGTCAAGCGGAAGGAGGTGAGGGAACGATGCTTCATCATGCAGGCCCGGCGGCGCCGTCCACGGGCGTTCTGATGGCGTACAAACTCCGCTCTCCCGCTTGCCCCACCCTTTCGGTCCACCCCTAGACTGAACCTCCAGCAGGTGGCTACACGCTCGAAAGGCGCCCCCGTGTCCATCGGCAACTCTCCCGAAGCCGACCGGCCTTCCGTCGGTCGCGCCATCCAGCAGGCCCGTACCGACGCAGGACTGACCGTCGAAGAGGTCAGTACGACGACACGGGTGCGCATCCCCATCGTGCAGGCGATCGAGATGGACGACTTCTCGCGCTGTGGCGGCGAGGTCTATGCGCGGGGGCATCTGCGTGCGCTCGCCCGCGCCGTCTCGCTCGATCCCGAGGTGCTGATCGCCCGGTACGACGCCGAGCACGGCGGCCGGCCCGCACCGACCCCGGCCGCGCCGCTGTTCGAGGCCGAGCGGATCCGGCCCGAGCGGCGCCGGCCCAACTGGACCGCCGCCATGGTCGCGGCGATCGTCGCGGTCGTCGGTTTCGTCGGCTTCACGCTCTTCAGCGGCGGCAAGACCACCGGCAACCCGGTCGCCGCGGGGGACTCCGCCGACGCCGAGAAGCCCGCACCGGCGCCCAGCCGCTCCGCACCGCCGGCCAAGCCCGCCCCTGAGCCCTCCGACGGCGCCATCGCCGGGCTGCCCAAGGACAAGGTGACGATCAAGGTCACCGCCCGGGACGGCAAGAGCTGGGTCTCCGCCAAGGACGCCAACGGCAAGCTCCTGGAGGACGGCCTGCTGGAGCAGGGCGAGTCCATGACCTTCACCGACAAGAAGCGGATCGACCTGGTCCTGGGCAACGCCGGAGCCGTGCAGCTGTACGTCAACGGCAAGGAGGTCAAGGAGGTCGGCGACGAGGGGTCCGTGGAGCGGCTGAGCTACACCCCCGGAGACCCCCAGGCGGGCTGAGACCGCGTCTGAGCTGCGGCCGCTGCCCCAGCGCTCCCCGGCCGGGGTGCCCTGGGACGGCGGCCGCAGACCTGCACGCCATGGGCACGACCGGGACGAAGTAGGCTGAGCCCCATGCCCGAACGCCGTACCGTCGCCCTTGTCACTCTTGGCTGCGCCCGTAACGAGGTGGACTCGGAGGAGCTCGCAGGCCGCCTGGCAGCGGACGGCTGGGAGCTCGTCGAAGAAGCCGCCGATGCCGATGTCGCCGTCGTCAACACCTGCGGATTCGTCGAAGCCGCCAAGAAGGACTCCGTCGATGCCCTGCTCGAAGCCAACGACCTGAAGGATCACGGCAGGACCCAGGCCGTGGTGGCCGTGGGCTGCATGGCCGAGCGCTACGGCAAGGAACTGGCCCAGGCGCTGCCCGAGGCCGACGGTGTGCTCGGTTTCGACGACTACAGCGATATCTCCGACCGCCTCCAGACCATCCTCAACGGCGGCATCCACGCCTCGCACACCCCGCGCGACCGCCGCAAGCTGCTGCCGATCAGCCCGGCCGAGCGCCAGGGCGCCGCCGATGTGGCGCTGCCCGGCCACGCCCAGGACACCCCGCCCGAGGACCTGCCCGAGGGCGTCGCGCCCGCCTCCGGGCCGCGCGCGCCGCTGCGCCGCCGGCTCGGCAGCAACCCGGTGGCCTCGGTGAAGCTCGCCTCCGGCTGCGACCGGCGCTGCTCGTTCTGCGCCATCCCGTCCTTCCGCGGCTCGTTCATCTCGCGCCGGCCCGCCGATGTGCTCGGCGAGACCCGCTGGCTGGCCGGCCAGGGCGTCAAAGAGATCATGCTGGTCTCCGAGAACAACACCTCCTACGGCAAGGACCTCGGCGACATCCGGCTGCTGGAGACGCTGCTGCCGGAGCTGGCGGACGTCGACGGCATCGAGCGGATCCGGGTCAGCTACCTCCAGCCCGCCGAGATGCGCCCCGGACTGATCGACGTGCTGACCGGCACCGACAAGGTGGCGCCCTACTTCGATCTGTCCTTCCAGCACTCGGCGCCGGGTGTGCTGCGCGCGATGCGGCGGTTCGGTGACACCGACCGCTTCCTGGAACTGCTCCGGCAGATCCGGACGAAGGCGCCCGAGGCCGGCGCCCGCTCCAACTTCATCGTCGGCTTCCCGGGCGAGACCGAGAGCGACGTCGCGGAGCTGGAACGCTTCCTCACCGAGGCCCGGCTCGACGCCATCGGCATCTTCGGCTACTCGGACGAGGACGGCACGGAAGCCGCGTCATACGCGGACAAGGTCGACCCGGAGGTGGTCGCCGAGCGGCTGGCGCGGGTCTCCTGGCTGGCCGAGGAGCTGACCGCACAGCGCGCGGAGGAGCGGGTCGGCGAGAGCGTCCGGGTGCTGGTCGACCGGATCGACGAGGAGGAGGGCGTCGTCGGGCGGGCCGCGCACCAGGCGCCGGAGACCGACGGAGTCACCCTGCTCTCGACCGGCCGGGAGCTCGCACCCGGTCGTATGGTCGAAGCAAAGGTGGTGGCCAGCGAGGGCGTGGACCTGGTGGCCGAGGTGCTGTCGGTGGACGGTCCGGAGCGTGCCGAGGAGGCGGGCAGATGAGCGGAGTCCCGGCTTCCGCAGCCGGCAGGCCGCGCCCGGCGCCGGCCGTCCGGCAGGCCGGGCTGTGGAACATCGCCAACGTCCTGACGATGCTGCGGCTGCTGCTGGTCCCGGCCTTCGTCATGCTGCTGATGCACGGCGACGGCACGGACCCGTCCTGGCGCGCCTTCGCGTGGGCCGCCTTCGCCGTCGCCATGATCACCGACGTGTTCGACGGGCATCTGGCACGCGCGTACAACCTGGTCACCGACTTCGGGAAGATCGCCGACCCGATAGCGGACAAGACGATCATGGGATCCGCGCTGATCTGCCTGTCGGTGCTGGGCGATCTGCCCTGGTGGGTGACGGGCGTGATCCTCTTCCGCGAGCTGGGCATCACGCTGATGCGGTTCTGGGTGATCAAGCACGGTGTCATTCCGGCCAGTCGCGGGGGCAAGATCAAGACATTGGCCCAGGGCACCGCGGTCGGTATGTACGTCCTGGTGCTGACCGGCCCGCTGGCTACTTTCCGCTGGTGGGTGATGGCGGTGGCGGTGGTGCTGACCGTCGCCACGGGGCTGGACTACGTCCGCCAGGCCGTGGTGCTGCGCCGGGCCGGGCTGGCCCGGGAGCGGGCCGGGCGGGACGCCGAACGGTGAACGGACCGGCGGGTAACGCGGCGGCCGGAGCGCTGACGCTGCTCGCCGGCCGAGGGCAGACGCTGGCGGTGGCCGAGTCGCTGACCGGCGGACTGGTCGCGGGGGCACTGACCGCCGTCCCCGGCGCCTCGCGGGTCGTCCGCGGCGCGGTGACCGCCTACGCCACCGACCTCAAACGGGACGTACTGGGCGTGGACGGGGCGCTGCTCGCCGCGCGCGGGGCCGTGGACGGGGAGGTCGCCCGGCAGATGGCCGACGGCGTGCGGCGGGTGCTGGGCGCCGACTGGGGCCTCGCCACCACAGGGGTCGCCGGGCCCGATCCCCAGGACGGGCAGCCGGTGGGCACCGTCTTCGTCGCGGTCCGGGGGCCGGCGGGCGCCGGAGCGGTCCGTCGGCTCACGCTGGCCGGGGATCGTGCGCGGATCCGCACGGACAGCGTCGAAGCCGTGCTCGCCTTGCTGCTGAGCGAACTGACAGAAAATGCGCGGGCACAGGATACGGAACAACACGGGGGGAATGGATGTTTGCAGCCCTGAGAGAACACGAACTTGCGCCCGGCACGGCTACCGCCCGAGGCGGTACGGTGGGTCGAGAAGGATCCGGATCCGAGGTCCGAGGAGGGAGCCAGCGATGATTCTGCTTCGTCGCCTGCTGGGTGACGTGCTGCGCCGACAGCGTCAGCGCCAGGGCCGAACCCTGCGCGAGGTCTCTTCCTCCGCCCGGGTGTCGCTCGGCTATTTGTCCGAGGTCGAGAGGGGGCAGAAGGAGGCATCCTCCGAACTGCTCTCGTCGATCTGTGACGCGCTGGATGTGCGCATGTCCGAACTCATGCGAGAGGTCAGCGACGAGCTGGCACTCGCCGAACTCGCACAGTCCGCCGCCGCGAGCGACCCGGTGCACGCACCGGTACGGCCGAAGCTCAATTCGGTGTCCGTCGCCTCCTTGGCCGGTGTGCCGGAGGACCGCGTGACCATCAAGTCGCCGGCAGACGTCGTGGATGTCGTCGCGGCCTGACATCCCTGAACCTGCCCGAAGCCCTGGTCGGCAACAGCCGGCCGGGGCTTCGGGCTGTGTGCGTCCGGGCACGGACCGGAGGGGACGCGCCCGCGTGGACCGTTTGGCCCGCTCACCTCGCGACATCGTTTATACGATGACGCAATAGGTGCATTCGCCCCGAACAGGAGTATCCGGATGTCTGTTGTCACAAGCACGCTGTCCGACGCCGACCGCACCGTGGTCGGGAACGCTCTGCAAGGAGCCCTGGTCGACCTGGTGGACCTCTCCCTCGTCGCGAAGCAGGTGCACTGGAACGTCGTCGGCCCGCGCTTCCGCTCCGTGCATCTCCAGCTCGACGAGGTGGTCGCCACCGCCCGCCTGCACGCCGACACGGTGGCCGAGCGCGCGGCGGCGATCAGCGTCTCGCCCGACGGCCGGTCCGTGACCGTCGCCAAGACCAGCGGTATCGGCGAGGTGACGGACGGCTGGATCAAGGATGACCACGCCGTGGCCGCGCTGGTGGCGGCCCTGGCCGCGGTCATCGGGCGGATGCGTCGGCGGATCACCGACACCGCGGAGCCCGACCCGGTCACCCAGGACATCCTCATCGGCCTGACCGCCGACCTGGAGAAGCACCACTGGATGTTCCAGGCCGAGTCCCAGTGACGGGCCGCGGCGTCGGCTGAGGGGCCGTGCCGCCCCCGGAGCGGTGGGCGGGTGCCCCGCGTCGCGCCGGAAATGCCCCGGTGCGCCCTGCCGCCGGATGGCGGGCCCCGTCTAGCGTCGGCCGGAGGAGGCAGCCATGGCGTGGCACGACTTTGCGGCGCGCGGACCGGTCGCACGGGATGCCGGTGACCGGATACCGGGCCGCCGAGGGCGTTCCGGGGCCGGTCCGGGGCGCTGGACGGCCGCGGCGCTCGTCGGCGGGCTGTGGTGGTGGGCCGTGCTCCGGCTGACGCTGTGGCCCCACTCGGCGGGCGTGATCGAGGGTGCGGTGGCGGCGGGCGGCTGGGGGCTGAGTCTGCTGCCCGTGCACTGCGTTCCGTGGGCGGCGCGCGGTGCGGCGCCCACGGGAGCGGTGCGGCGCGGGGGCGGGCGGGCGGCGCTCACCACGGCATGGCGACGCCGCCGTTCGGGCGGAGGATCTGGCCGGTCGTGAAGGACGAGGCGTCCGACGCCAGGTGCAGTACGGCGTGGGCGATGTCCTCGGGCTCGCCCACCCGGCCCAGGGGGGAGCGCCGGCTCATCGGCTCCTCGGCCTGCCGCCGGGCCTCGGCGGTGTGCCGGTCGGTCATCGCCGTACGGACCCAGCCCGGGGCGACGGCGTTGACCCGGATACCGTGCCGGCCGACCTCGGTGGCCAGCGTCCTGGTGAGCTGGACGACGGCTGCCTTGGCCGCCCCGTAGCAGAGCAGGCCCGCGGCGCCGGTGTCGATGGCGCCGGAGGCCATGGTGACGATGCTGCCCCCGGTACCGGCGGCGATCATGGCGCGGGCGGCCTCCTGGCAGCCGTACAGGACGCCCTTGAAGTTGGTGTTCCACACCCGGTCCAGATCCGCGTCCGCGGTCTCCAGGACGGTGGAGGTGTGCATGATCCCGGCGATGTTGGCCATCACGTCGAGGCGGCCGGTGTGCCTGCGGGCCTCGTCGACGGCGGCGGCGATCTGGTCGCGCCGGGTGACGTCGAGGCGGTGGGGGCGGGCGGAGCCGCCGGCGTCCGCGATGGCCGCGGCGGTCGCGCGGGCGCCCTCGCCGTCGAGGTCCGCGCAGTGGACGGTGGCGCCGGCCTCGGCGAGGAGCACGGCGGTGGCGCGGCCGATACCGCTCGCCGCGCCGGTGACGATCGCGGTGCGGCCCGTGAGGTCGTACGCGCTGAGGGGCATGAGGTGAGGGTAGGGACAGATCTGACGGAGCGTCAATTAGCGTGCAGAGGGTGCTTGTTGACGTCTCGGGGGTCGAGAGTCGGGGCCGGGTTCGCGGGACGGAGGGGGAGTGCGGCGAGGTCAGTCGGGTGGGGCGGGCTGGCAGGCCGGACACCAGAAGGTGGCGCGTGTTTCCACGGCGGGGCCCCCGTCGGTGGTGCGGACGGGGGTGCCGCAGCGCAGACAGGGGCGGCCCGCGCGGCCGTAGACCCACAGGCGCCGATCGGGGCGGGGGTCGGGGGTGGTACGGCGCGCGGGGCGGCGCTTGTTGGCTTCGAGGAGCTTCTTGGCGAGCGCGGGCGCGCGTTCCGGGGCGGGCAGGCGTCCGACGGGGAGCCAGGGGGAGGCGCGCAGCAGGAAACACAGCTCGGACTTGTAGACATTGCCGATGCCGGCGAGATTGCGCTGGTCCAGCAGGGCTTCGCCGAGCGGGCGTGCGGGGGCGGCGAGCAGGCGGCGCAGTGCCTCGGCCGGATCCCAGCCGGGGCCGAGGAGATCGGGGCCCAGGTGGCCGACGACGCGGCACTCGTCGGCGGTGCGCAGCAGGTCGAGGACGGGGAGACGGTAGCCGACGGCGGTGCGGCCGGCGGTGCCGAGGACCGCCCGGATCTGATGGGCGGGACCGCCGCGCCAGCGTTCCGCCGGGGCGTAGAGCCGCCAGGCACCGTCCATGCGCAGATGGGAGTGGAGGGTCAGACCGCCCGCGAAGCGGATGAGGAGATGCTTGCCGCGCGAGCGGACCTCCAGCACCTGGCGGCCGGTCAGATCCACCGTCGCGAGCCGGGGAACGCGCAGGTCGCAGCGGGTCAGCGGCTGTCCGGCCAGCGCGTCGTGGAGGCGCTGGGCCGTGCGCCAGACCGTGTCACCTTCGGGCATGGCAGCCATCATGCCGGGGCAGGCGGACCGGGGCGCGGACCTCCCGGCGCAGGGGGAACGGCGGGGCGGGCGGCGCATCCGCTCCGGGCCGCCGGTCGGGGCCGGAGCCCGGGGACGGCCCGGGGCTGCGCGGCGGCCGGCCGTGGCGCCGGGGCCGGTGGCCGCGTCCCGTCAGCCGCGCAGCCGCAGCCCCCGCGGGGTGGGGTGGAAACCGGCGGCCTCCAGGACCGGGGCGAAGGGGGAGGTGAGGGCCGCGGCGCCGTTGATGCGTTCGGTGGTGATCGTGCCGAGGGCGCCCGCGCGGGCGGCGTCCGTGAGCGCGGTGACGGCGGAGTGGAGGCGGGCGTCGGCGGGGTGGCCCGCCGGGTCGTCGGTGAGCGGCCAGAGCAGCAGGGTCTTGCCGCCGCGCTCCATGTAGAGCGCCAGTTCACCGTCGGTCAGGACGACGACGGAGCCCGCCTTGCGGCCCGGTTTGTGTGTCGAGCCCGCGGGCGGATCGGGCCAGGGCAGGGCGGCGCCGTAGGCGTTGGCCGGGTCGGCGGCGGCCAGCACGACGGCGCGCCGCGGGCCGCCGCGCGCGGACCCGGCCGCACCGCCGTCCGGCAGGGCGTCGGTGGTGCGCTCCCGCTGGGTGCTGACGGCACGCAGCCGGTCGACGGCGCCGTCCATCGCGAACTGGGCGGCGCCCAGCCCCTCGACGACATAGCCGCGGCGCGCCTGGCCGGACTCCTCGAACGCGGCCAGTACCCGGTACGCGGCCGAGAACCCGCCCGCGACCCCCTCGGCGGCGACCGCGCCGCGGGTGACGATGCCGTGCCGGTCCAGGAGCGTGCGGGCCAGCGCGTGGGCGCGGTGGGTGGCGTCCGGTTCGACGGCGGGCAGCAGGGACCAGCGGCCGCCGACCGTCGGCGGGCCGGAGCGGGATGCCGTGGGACGGCCCGTACGGCCGGTGGCGGCGGTCAGTGAGCCGTACCGGCCGCGGGGCACCGTCCGCCGGGCGCGGTGGGCGGTCGAGCCGGCCGTACGGCCCGAGCCGAGGAGGGCGCGCAGCGGGGCGAGGGTGTCGTTGGTGAGCCGTCCCGACCAGGCCAGCTCCCAGAGGGCGTCGGCCAGTTGCGGGTCGGTGACCTCGGGGTGGGTGGTGGCGCGGATCCGGTCGGCGAGCTGGCGGAAGAACAGGCCGTAGCCGGGGGCGAGGGCGGTCAGCACGGACTCGTGCAGCGCGGACAGTTCGAGCGGGAGCGGCGGCTGGAGCAGGAGGGGGGCGGAGTCGGCGAGATGGAGGGAGAGCCAGCCGTCCTTGCCGGGCAGGGCACCGGCACCGGCCCACAACACCTCGCCGGTGGCGGTGAGTTCGTCCAGCAGGGCGGGGGTGTAGTCGCCGACCCGGGAGGGCAGTACGAGCTTCTCCAGGGCCGACGCGGGGACCGGTGCGCCCTGGAGCTGCTCGATGGCACGGACCAGGCCGTCGACGCCGTGCAGGCCGTGCGCGGTGCCGCGCGCTGCCCGGCCCCCGGTGCCCGGCGCGGGCGGCGGCGGGCCGACATGCTGCCACTGGGGGAGGAAGGCGGCGAGCGCGGCGGGCGGCACCGGCTCCAGCTCCTCGCGCAGCGCGGCGAGCGAGCGGCGCCGCAGTCTGCGCAGCACCTGGGCGTCGCACCACTCCTGGCCCGTCCCGGCGGGGTGGAATTCGCCCTGGACGACGCGGCCGGCGGCGGTGAGGCGGTGCAGGGCGCCGTCCGTGACGGCCGTGCCCAGGCCGAAGCGGGCGGCCGCCCGCTCGGAGGTGAACGGGCCGTGGGTGCGGGCGAACCGGGAGAGCAGATCGCCCAGCGGGTCCTTGACCGGCTCGGTGAAGGATTCCGGGACGCCGACCGGCAGGGCCGTGCCCAGGGCGTCGCGCAGGCGCCCGGCGTCCTCGACGGCCGCCCAGTGGTCGGCACCGGCGATCCGCACCGTGATGGCGCGGCGGGCGGCGGCCAGCTCCCGGGGCCAGGCCGGCTCCGCGCCCCGCTCGGCCAGCTCGGCATCGGTCAGCGGGCCGAGCAGTCGCAGCAGGTCGGCGACGCCCTCGGCGTCCTTGGCGCGGCGGTCGTCCGTACGCCACTGGAGCTCGCGCTCCAGCTCGGCCAGGACGCCGGCGTCCAGCAGCTCGCGCAGCTCGGCCTGGCCCAGCAGTTCGGCGAGCAGCCGGGAATCCAGCGAGAGGGCGGCGGCGCGGCGTTCGGCGAGGGGGGAGTCGCCCTCGTACAGGAACTGGGCGACATAGCCGAAGAGCAGGGAGCGGGCGAACGGGGACGGTTCGGGGGTGGTGACCTCCACGAGCCGGACCCGGCGGGCCTCGATGTCGCCCATCAGCTCCGTCAGGCCCGGTACGTCGAAGACGTCCTGGAGGCACTCGCGGACGGCTTCCAGCACGATGGGGAAGGACCCGTACTCGCTCGCCACCTGGAGCAGCTGGGCCGCGCGCTGGCGCTGCTGCCAGAGCGGGGTGCGTTTGCCGGGGCTGCGGCGCGGCAGCAGCAGGGCGCGGGCGGCGCATTCGCGGAAGCGGGAGGCGAACAGCGCCGAGCCGCCGACCTGGTCCGTGACGAGCTGGTCGATCTCGTTGTGGTCGAAGGCGACATCGGCGGCGCCCACGGGGGACTGCTCCGGGTCGTACTCCGTGCCCGCGGCGGCCGGACCGAAACCGCCGTCGAGGAGGTCGAGGCCCATCAGGTCGGCGTCGGGCAGCCGCAGCACGATGCCGTCGTCGGC
Organism: Streptomyces sp. x-80; assembly: GCF_046549095.1. Classification (NCBI taxonomy): domain Bacteria; kingdom Bacillati; phylum Actinomycetota; class Actinomycetes; order Kitasatosporales; family Streptomycetaceae; genus Streptomyces; species Streptomyces sp. x-80. Next base: position 192,050 of record NZ_JAJPWM010000018.1, on the reverse strand, counting down.
GTGCATCACCTGGGCGTCCATGCCGTAGCGCTCGGCGAGCCGGGCGCCCAGGGCGAGCGCCCACGGGGCGTGGACCTGCGCGCCGAACGGGGAGTGGATGACGACCCGCCAGTCGCCGAGCTCGTCACGGAACCGCTCGACGACGATCGTGCGGTCGTCCGGGACGTGCCCGCACGCCTGCCGCTGCTCGGCGAGATAGCCGAGGACGTTGTCGGCCGCCCACTCGTCGAGGCCGGCGGCGGAGAGCCGGGCGCGGGCGTCCGGCGGGGCGAGCGAGCCGAGCTCCCGGAGGAACGCGCCGAGCGCACGGCCCAGTTCGAGGGGGCGGCCCAGCTGGTCGCCCTTCCAGAACGGCAGCCGGCCGGGGACCCCGGGGGCGGGGGTCACCAGCACCCGGTCGCGGGTGATGTCCTCGATGCGCCAGGACGTCGTGCCGAGCGTGAAGACATCGCCGACGCGGGATTCGTAGACCATCTCCTCGTCCAGCTCGCCGACCCGGCGGCCGCCGCCCTTGCCGGTGTCGCCGCCCGCCAGGAAGACGCCGAACAGGCCGCGGTCGGGGATCGTGCCACCGGAGGTGACGGCCAGCCGCTGGGCGCCGGGGCGGCCCGTGACGGTCTGCGCGACGCGGTCCCACACGAGGCGCGGCCGCAGCTCCGCGAAGGCGTCGGACGGATAGCGGCCGGCCAGCATGTCCAGCACCGCCGTGAACGCCGACTCGGGGAGCGCGGCGAACGGCGCGGCCCGGCGCACGACGGCCAGCAGCTCCTCGACGTCCCAGCTGTCCAGCGCGGTCATCGCGACGATCTGCTGGGCGAGCACGTCCAGCGGATTGGCGGGCACCCGCAGCGCCTCGATGGCACCGGCGCGCATCCGCTCGGTGACCACGGCGGCCTGGACCAGATCACCGCGGTACTTGGGGAAGACGATGCCCGTCGACACCGCGCCGACCTGATGGCCCGCCCGGCCCACCCGCTGGAGGCCGGAGGCGACCGACGGCGGTGACTCGACCTGGACGACCAGATCGACCGCGCCCATGTCGATGCCCAGCTCCAGGCTGGAGGTGGCGACCACGGCAGGCAGCCGGCCCGCCTTCAAGTCCTCCTCCACCTGGGCGCGTTGCTCCTTGGACACCGAACCGTGGTGGGCGCGGGCCAGTACCGGGGGCGCGCCCTTGGCGGCACCGGACTCGGCCATGATCTCCGCGGGGGAGTGCGCCTCCGGCAGGGCCTCTCCGGTGGCGCGCTCGTAGGCGATCTCGTTGAGGCGGTTGCACAGCCGCTCCGCCAGGCGGCGGGAGTTGGCGAAGACGATGGTGGAGCGGTGGGCCTGGACGAGATCGGCGATCTTCTCCTCCACATGCGGCCAGATGGACGGCCGCTCGCCGGTGTCGCCCTCCTGGACGGGGGAACCGCCCAGCTCGCCCAGGTCCGCCACGGGGACGACCACCGACAGGTCGAAGCGCTTGCCGGACGGCGGCTGGACGATCTCCACCCGGCGCCGCGGCGACAGATAGCGGGCCACCTCCTCGACCGGGCGCACAGTCGCCGACAGGCCGATCCGGCGGGCCGGGCGGTCCAGCAGCTCGTCCAGCCGCTCCAGGGAGAGCGCCAGGTGCGCGCCGCGCTTGGTACCGGCGACCGCGTGCACCTCGTCCAGGATGACCGTCTCGACGCCGGCCAGCGCCTCCCGGGCTGAGGACGTCAGCATCAGGAAGAGCGATTCGGGGGTCGTGATGAGGATGTCCGGCGGGCGGTTGGCGATCGACCGGCGCTCGGCGGGCGGAGTGTCGCCGGAACGGATGCCCACCGTGATGTCCGGCTCGGGCAGCCCCAGCCGGACCGACTCCTGGCGGATACCCGTCAGCGGACTGCGCAGATTGCGCTCGACATCGACGGCGAGGGCCTTCAGGGGCGAGACGTACAGCACCCGGCAGCGCTTCTTCGGCTCGGCGGGCGGGGGCGTGGACGCCAGGGCGTCCAGCGAGGCGAGGAAGGCGGCGAGGGTCTTGCCGGAACCGGTCGGCGCCACCACGAGGACGTCCGCCCCCTCGCCGATCGCCCGCCAGGCGCCCTCCTGCGCGCTGGTGGGCGCGCTGAACGCCCCGGCGAACCAGCCGCGGGTCGCGGGGGAGAAGGAGTCGAGCGCTGCCTTGGCCATGTCCCCCATCGTGCACCGGACCACTGACAATGCGGCGCCCCGGCGGTCCCGCGACACCGCCCGGCACGCCTTTGCCCAGGTCGGAGGGGTGTGCGGGGTCCGGCGGCCGCCCGGGTCCGGGCCGTTCACGGGGTCCCGGGCGGCCCACGGCGCGGACGGGCGGGCCGGCGGCCGCGGCGCGGGCGCAGAATGGGCCCATGGTCGAGGGGGACGTGGGCGGCGGGGCGGCGGACGACCGCGGCGGGCCGGTGGGCGGGGAAGCGGGCGGCCGCGGCGGGGAATGGGCCCGCCACTGGCACTACGCCGCACTGCCCGGCCTCGACCTGCTGCGCGCCCGCTACGTACGGCACTCCTTCCCGCGCCACTCCCACGACGGCTATGTCGTCGGCGCGGTCACGAGGGGGATCGAGGAGGTCGGGCTCCCGGCGGGCGCCATACGGAGCGGCCACGGCGGCGTCATCATGATCAATCCGGAGGTTCCGCACACCGCGCGGGCCGGCGTCCCCGAAGGCTGGGCGTACGCCACGCTCTACCCGTCCGCCGGGCTGGTCGCGGAGATCGCCGCGGAGACCACCACCCTGCGCGGCACCGCGGGATTCACCGAGACCGTGGCCGACGACCCGCACCTGGGCCGCCTGATCCTCGGCGTCCACCGGGCCGCCGAGGCCGGCGACGCCCTCACCGCGGACAGCCTGCTGCGGATCTCCGTCGCCCGGCTGCTGTGCCGCTACGGAGGCCCGCTGCCGGTCCGCCCGCCCCGTACGGCGGGCGCCGCCACCGCCGCCCGCGCCAAGGCCGTTTTGGAGGAGCGGATGGCCCACCCGCCCTCGCTGGCGAAGCTGGCGCAGGAGCTCGGGACCGGCCAGTTCGCCCTGCTGCGGGCCTTCAAGGACGTGTACGGGATGCCGCCGCACACCTGGCTCACCGATGCCCGGGTGCGCCGCGCCCGCAGGCTGCTGGAGGCGGGCGGCGCACCCGCCGAGACCGCCCTCGCCGTCGGCTTCACCGATCAGCCGCACCTGAACCGGCACTTCACCCGGATCGTCGGCGTACCGCCCGGCGCGTACCGCAGGGAGCGCGCGGCGCGGCCCGGGGGCGCAAGAACGTACAAGACCGCTGAGGGCGCCGCCTCCTAAGGTCCCGGGCGTGGCAGAACAGTCGGACATACGTACCTCCACCACGGAGCGGGCCGGACCACCCGGAGCGGCCCGGCCCGACTCCGCCGTCATCCGGGACTCCCTGGGCGTCGGCGTCGCCGTCGGCCTCTCCGGCTTCGCCTTCGGGGTGACCTCGGCCGGTGCCGGCCTCGGCATCTTCCAGACCTGCGCGCTGAGCCTGCTGGTCTTCACCGGGGCCTCGCAGTTCGCCCTCGTCGGTGCGCTCGCCGCGGGCGGCAACCCGCTCACCGCCGCGGCCGGCGCGCTCGTCCTGCGGGCGCCGTTCCTCCTGGTCGTCGGCCTCGCGGTGATCATCACCGCCGGGGTGCGGGCCCTGGGCGGATGACCGCGTCGGGCCGCCGGGGAACGGCCCGCCCCGCCGGGTCAGCCGATGGGACGCCCGTACGCGTGCAGGGTCAGCAGCGCGTCGAGTGTCACCATCGGGCGGCACTCCAGCGCCGTCCCCGGTGCCCACGCCCGCCAGTTGACGGGCCAGCCGCCGTCCTCCTGCTGGAGCGACGCGAGATGGTCCAGCGACCGGTCCAGTTCCGCGTCGGTGAACCAGCGGCGGGCCAGTGAGCCGGGTGCGGCCGCGAAGTCGTACGCGAAGTGGTGCTCCCCCGGGGCGTACCCCTGCGCCACCGGGACCTCCGCCGCCCGCTCCGGCTCCAGCAGTACCAGGCCCTGGTCCCGGACGAGCCGGCCCAGGCGATGCGCCGCGGCGGCCGCCCGCGGGCGGTCCGGGGCGCCGTCCAGGAAGGCCACCGCCGCCTCGGCCTCGTACGGATGGGTCTGCGCCAGCGACTCCACGGCCGCCCAGCAGTAGTCCGTGGCCCGGAAGAGCCAGGCGTTCCACACCTCGTTGCGGTGCAGCACACCCACCACCGGGCCGGTGGCCAGAAGGGCGCTCGGCGGATCGTCGACCACCGGGATCCAGGGCGCGGCCGGATACCCGCGCTGTGAGGGGTGCAGCGCGGGCAGTGCGCCTTCCGGGGTCGAGATCCTCGTCAGATAGCGGCAGATCTGCTCCACCTGGCGGCCGTCACAGCGCCCGATACGGTCCAGCACCCGCAGCGCGTGCGCGGTGTGCAGCGGCTGGCTGACCGGACCGCGCAGATCGGGCTCCAGAGCGTGGCCGTAGCCGTTGTCATCGTTGCGGTACGCGGCGAGCGCGGTCTCGACCGCGTCCGCCGTGCCGCCGAGGAAGTGGTGCTCGAAGAGCCGCTGTTCGAGCACCCGGGCAGTCAGCCAGACGAAGCGCTCGGCGCGCGCCAGAGGGGTCGGTGGGGGACTTGCGTTTTCGGCCATGGCCCGACCGTAGGGGCGAAATCCCCCCGGCGGCGCGAAGGTGGACGGCTGCCCTCCCAGGGCGGGAACCGAAGGCATGCGGTTGACGGCCGTCCGGCGGCGGATCCTCCGCCGGTCTGCCGGGAAACTCGTCAATTCGCGCTATGACCTGCACTGTTGTGCGGAGCCCGGAACCTGAGGAAGAGCACCCGGTCCATCCGGGCGCCGGTCCCCGCGCCGTGGGTGCCCCTCAAGCACCGCAGCGCCGCTGCCGTCGACCGCGTGAGGCCGCCTCCTGGGCGGCGGTGGCCATGACACGGGCAGCCGTGGCCGCAAGCGCAAACGGGGGCGTCCGCCGGTGGCCGGCGGACGCCCCTGATGCGAGGTTCAGCGGTGCGCGTGCCTCACTTCTGCATCGCGTGCCTCAACTTCGGCTTGTCGTGGTGCTTGCCGCGGCAGGGCTTGTCGCAGTGCTTGCCGTGACAGGGCTTGCAGTCCTTGCCACGGCAGGGTTTGTTGCACTCCTTGCCATGACAGGGCTTGCACTCCTTGCCGTGGCACGGCTTGTTGCAGTCCTTGCCGTGACAGGGCTTCTTCTGGACCTGGATGGTGGCGCGGGCGGGTTCCGAGCGGACAGTGCCGTTGTCGGCGGTCGCTACGGCGACGTTGGTGACGCTGCCACGTTGGGCGTCGGCTTGGGTGATGGTGTAGGTGCCGGTGCAGGTGGTGGTTGCTCCGGGGGCGAGTGTGGTGGTTTGGCAGGTGATGTTGGTGACGTGGTCGTCGGTGATGTGGATGTCTGTGAGTTGTTGGTTTCCGGTGTTGGTGGCGGTGTAGGTGTAGGTGACGTGGTCTCCGATGTTGTAGGGGTGGGTGTTGTTGACGGTTTTGTGGAGTTGGAGGGCGGGTTGGGGGGTGGGGGTGGTGGTGACGTCTACGCGTGCGGTGTCGGGTGGGGATTCGATGGGGGTGCCGTCGGATTGTCCGTGTGCGACGGCGATGTTGGTGACGTTGCCGTGTTGGGCGTCGGCTTGGGTGATGGTGTAGGTGCCGGTGCAGGTGGTGGTCGTTCCGGGGGCCAGCGTGGTGGCCTCACAGGTGACGTCGGTGGCGCGGTCGTCGGTGACGGCGATGCCGGTGAGTTCTTGGTCCCCGGTGTTGGTGACCCGGTAGGTGTAGGTCACCTGATCCCCCACCTGGTAGGCGTGCGAGTTGTCGACGCTCTTCTCCAGGCCCAGCGAGAGTTCGGAGGCGACCGCGAGCGTCACGCTCTCCGGCGGTGACTCCACCGGGGTGCCGTCGGACTCTCCCCGCGCGATGGCGGTGTTGGTCACCGATCCGGCCCGGCCGTCCGCCGCGGTGACCGTGTACGTACCCGTACAGGTGGTGCTGTCATCGCTCTGCCCGGCCGGGGCAAGGGTGGTGGACGCGCAGGTGATCCCGTCCACGTGGTCGTCGGTGACGGTGAGTCCCGTCAGCTCCTGCGGGCCGGTGTTGGTGACGGTGTAGGTGTACGTGATCTGGTCACCCACGCGGTATTCCCGGGTCTCGTCGGCCGACTTCACCAGCCGCACGCCCGGTCCCCGCTGGACCGGCAGGGTCACGTCATCGGGTGGCGACGTCACCTCCGTACCGTCGGAGCTGCCCCGGGCGACGGCCGTGTTGGTCACCGAACCGGCCTGGCCGTCCGCGTCGGTGACGGTGTACGTCCCCGTGCACGTCATGGTCTCGCCGCTGGCCAGGGTGGTCTTCGGGCAGGTGATGTCCGTGACGTGGTCGTCCGTCACGGTCACGCCGGTGAGGGTGGTGTTTCCGCTGTTGGTGACCACGTACTGGTAGGGCACCTGACGGCCCGGCGTCAGCGGCAGGGGCACCGGGGGATTCTCGGGAACCTGCTTGACCAGGTTCAGCTGCGGCAGCGCGGCGGCCGGGTGCACGGAGACGTTCCGGATGAGGTGGACGTCCGTGAAGCTGCCGGTCGACGCAGCGAAACCGAACTTGTACGTGCTCGGCACCGGCTGCGGGGCCGGGGTGGACAGGACCTGCCGGGTGCCGTTGCCGTCGTGGAAGTCGATCGAGACCGTGATCACCGGATCGGGAGCCGGCGAGACCTCCACCGTGACGGTGCGCCGTGAGGGCTCCAGCAGTGTCTCGGCCTCCACGGGGGTGACGCTAGCGGGCAGCGAGGTGGCCGGCCCGTGCAGCAGCCCCGGCAAGGTGGAGGGCCAGGGGCCGGTCGTGGAGAAGTTGCTGGTGGTCGCGGTCAGGAAGCAGTAACCCTCGGTGCCGTCGCCGGGTCCGCGCAGCGTCACCATGTTCTCGCCCGGTGCGGGGATACGGAACGCGGTGCCGGCCGGGGAACGGGTCGCGCAGCCGTTGCCCCGGTGCTCCCAGTCGCCGAAGTAGTTGCCCAGGACATCGAGCCCTACGCCGACATAGCCGTGGTTGACACCGGGCAGGAACGGCTCGGCCGGGTTGTCGTCGGGCAGCTTCTGCGCGTAGCCGAGACTGCCGCCGAAGGCACCCGGGGCGGTCAGGGAGGCGGCTCCGTCGATGAGGAAGAAGGAGATGCCGTCGGCCGGGGGAGTGGTGGTGCCGCCGTACTGCCACTGGTCGAAGGTGGTGACCAGACCCTGGTTGGCGGGCAGGGCGTGGTTGTAGAGCACCGCGGCGGACTGGTCGGTGTTGGCACTGGTCAGCCGCAGATAGCCGTGCGGTGCGGCGTTGTCCGGGGGCACGGGGCCGGCCGCACCCGCCGGGCAGCCGGTGAGCGGATGGGTGCCCGGTCCGGGGGCGGACCCCTGGGGTGCTCCGGTCAGACACGCGGGCCCGAAGCCCTCGAACTCCGGATGCGCCGTGGCCCCGGTGAACGTCTCGTTCACCAGTGGCACGCCCGCGGGCTGCGCCTGGGCGGTGACCGGCAGGCCGAGGGCCGTGGCCACCACGCTGAGCACACCCAGCCCGGCCACAGCCCAGCCGCGTACCCGGCGGGCCCCGCTGCGGCCGCCATATGCGGTATGTCTGAGTTTCGCCGTCATGGGGCGAACGTATGAAGCGCTCCCCGGCGGACAGCGCCAACACGCACCTCTGCCGGTCGCATCCACGCCGATGGTGGTACGGCCGGCCCCGGCTCCGCCCGCCTCTCCTACGGCCAGGTCCCGTGCGCTGCCGGCCAACAGCAGGCGTGGAGTCACCCCGAGGCCCCGGGCTCCTGGGCCCTGGGCTCCTGGGCCACGTAAGCCGGCGGCCCGTAAGGCACCCGGTACGGCGACGGCCCCGATACCCGGGCGGTCGTCGGGCCGTCGCGCACGCACCGTCGTCCCGTCGTCCCGTTGTCGCGCGTCGCCGTCTCGCAAGACGGTGACGCGGCGTCATCAGGCGGGTCGCGGCGTCACGAACCCTGGTGCGGTGTCACGAGGTGGTCAGGGCGGTGAGGGTGGCGTCCAGGTCGGTGGCGCGGGGCCGGTTGTGGGGGAGCTTGGCCAGCAGCCGGGCCATGCCGCAGGTGTCGGTGAGGGCCGAGAAGACCAGACCACCGGCGACACCGGCGGACAGCCAGCGGGCCGGGCGCCACCGCAGTCCGGCGGCCAGCCCGGTCAGGACGAGGGACCCGGCGGCGAACCGGACCTGGCGCTCCATGGCCCAGGCCGCGCGATCGTGCGAGGGGTGGTGCAGGTCGTGGCCGAGCCGGGTCCAGGCGGCGGTGCCGCCGGTGAGGGAGGCGACGGTGATGCCGTGCCCGGCGAGTCGCTCGCAGGCCGTCGCGGAGCGGTTGCCGGAGGCGCACACCACGAGGAGGACACCGCGATCGGCCGCGGTCCTCAGGGCGGGCAGTGCCCGGTCGAGGTGGTCCAGGGGGATGTTGTGGGCGCCGGGCAGGTGGCCGGAGGCGTATTCGCCGGGGGTGCGTACGTCGATGACGGTCAGCTCGGTGAGCCGGGCGCGGGCCTGCTCCGGGGTGAGGGCGGTGGTGGCGTTCATGGTGCGGATTTTCCTTTTCTGTGCTGGGTATGATACCCGCGGGGGTATACGGAACGGAGAGTGGTTGTGGAACTGGCGATGGCGGCCGAGGAACTGAAGACGGTGGTCAACCGGCTGCGCCGGGCACAGGGCCAGATTGCCGGAGTGATCAAGATGATCGAGGAGGGCCGGGACTGCGAGGAGGTGGTCACGCAGCTCGCCGCCGCCTCGAAAGCGTTGGACAGAGCGGGCTTCGCGATCATCGCCACCGGTCTGGAGCACTGCCTGACCGACTCGGACATCGCCGCCGGGGGCGACCGGGAGCAGATCCGCGCCCGCCTGGAGAAGCTCTTCCTCTCCCTGGCCTGAGCGGGCCGGACCGGGGCGTCCCGCTCAGGCCAGGGACGGTCAGACCAGGGCATCGACGAGCATGAAGGCGGCCACCGCCAGCAGCACCGCCGCGAAAGCGCGTTGCAGCAAGGGGCCGGCGACCTTGGCGGCCAGGCGTCTGCCGTCCCAGGCGCCCAGTATCGCGGCCGCGGTGAACGGCGCGATCACCGCCCAGTCGAGTCCGTCCGCGGTGGCTCCACGGGTGGCCAGGGAGGCCAGCGAGTTCGCCGAGATGACCAGCAGGCTGGTGCCGATCGCGGCCCGCATCTCGAACCGCACCACCGTGACCAGCGCCGGGACGGCGAGGAACCCCCCACCCACCCCGAGCAGCCCGGTCAGCGCCCCCAGCCCCGCACCCGCCGCGGCGGCACCGGCCGGCCGTACCGCGGCCCCGCCCCGGCCGGCCGTCGCGCGGGCGGGGCGCAGCATCTTGACGGCCGCGAGCGCGGCGACGGCGGCGAAGGCGGCGGTCAGCACCGGCTGCGGCAGACGGGCCGCGGCGGCGCCGGCCGCCGCGGCGGGCAGGAGCCCGGCCGCGGCGAACAGGGCACCCGCTCTCCACCGCACGTTCCCGGCGCGGGCGTGGGTGTACAGGGCGGTGACGGAGGTGGCGGTGACGATCAGGAGACCGGCGGTGGTGGCGGCGGCCGGAGTGAAGCCGAGCAGATAGATCAGTGCGGGTACGGCCAGGAGGCTGCCGCCCCCGCCGAGGGCACCGAGCGTCAGACCGACCACGCCGCCGGCGACCAGGGACAGGATCAGCGCGGTCACGATACGACTCCGGTACTGCCGTTCCGGCCGGTGACCGGCAGACCGCCACGGACCCGGGCGGCCCTGCCGCCCGCCACGCCGCGCGCCTCGCCGTCGGCCCGTACCTCGGCGGCCTCCCGGGAACGGCGGCCGTCGCGGCAGATCGTCCACACGGGCTTGCCGGGTGCGGCGGCCGGGAGGCGGCTCGGCGGCAGGTGCGGTGCGCCGGGCACGTACCCGGCCGGCCGCTCGGCTGCCGCGCGGACCCCGGGCAGGACGGCCCGGCCGCCCGAGGTGTGCCGGTGGGTGTGTGCGGGGGAGCGGCGGCCGGCGCCGCGACGGCAGAACATGAGGGATCACTCCAGGTGGGGGGTGGCGCGGAGCGTCGCTCAGCGAGCGCTGTCGGCTTGGGCGAGGGGGAGCCCGGCGCGGTCGGCGGCGTCGAAACCGTCGTCGACGGCGACCACCGTCCGGCCCGCGGCGTCCAGCAAGGAGGCGGCGATCGCCGCGCGCATGCCTCCCGCGCAGTGCACCCACACCACCCCGGGCGGCACCTCGCCGAGGCGGCCGTGGAGCTCGTGGACGGGGATGTGTACGGAGCCGTCGATGAAACCGCCGGCGCGCTCGGAGTCGCGGCGCACGTCGAGCACCACCATCCGCTCCTCGCGGGTACGGGCCGCGGCCAGGTCGGCGAAGGCGGCGCGCGGGAAGGAACTCAAGCGCTCGCCCTCGCGGATCCAGGAATACGGATCGCCGGTGGCGGCGGCGCTCGGGCGGTCGATGCCCACCCGGACCAGTTCCCGCTGCGCGTCGGCGACCTGCTCGCCGGTGTCGGCGAGCAGCGTGACGGGCTTGCCCCACGGGATCAGCCAGGCCAGATAGGTGGCGAGCCGTCCCGCACCCTCGAAGTTCAACGAGCCGGCCACATGCCCCTCGGCGAAGGCGACCCTGTTACGCAGGTCCACCACCCACTCCCCGGCCGCCAGCCGTGCGGCGATCTCCGCGGCGTCGGCTCGCCGCGGCGGGGTGAGGTCCACCGGGGCGGGGCCCGCGGCGTTGGCCGGGCCCATGTGCGCGTAGTAGGCGGGTACGTCCTCCAGACCGGCGAGCAGCTCGGCGACGAAACTGTCCACGTCCTTGGTCAGCGCGTCATTGTGCTCGCGCTCCGCGCCGATCGTGGTCGTGGCGCCCTCGGCCTGTGCCGAGGAGCAGAAGCTGCCGAACCCGTGCGTGGGCAGGACCGGCACCTCGTCATCGAGTTCGTCCGCCAGGCGGCGGGCCGAGGCGTGCTGGGCGCGGGCCAGCTGTTCGGTCAGACGCGGCTCGACCAGGTCCGGCCGCCCCACGGTGCCGATCAGCAGCGACCCGCCGGTGAACACCGCGACCCCTCGGCCGTCCTGCTCCAGGACGTAGGACGTGTGGTGGGGGGTGTGGCCAGGGGTGGCGATCGCCCGCAGCGCCAGACCCTCGTCCACCGGGACGGCGTCACCGTCCGCGACCGGGGTACGGGCGAAGGCGACCGAAGCGCCGGCCGGCACCAGATAGCGGGCGCCGCTCACGCGTGCCAGCTCCAGCCCTCCGGTGACGTAGTCGTTGTGCAGGTGGGTCTCGGCCACGTAGGCGATACGCACCCCGCGCCGGGCAGCGGCCGCAATGACCTGGTCGATGTCCCGCGGCGGATCCACCACCACCGCGGCACCGGACCCGCCGGCCAGATAGCTGCGGTTGCCCAGCCCCTCGAATTCCAGGGTGTCGACGAAGAACACGGTGATGGCTCCTTTCCGATCGGTGTACCCCCGGGGGTATCGTTCCCTTACGTTAGCAGGCATACCCCGGGGGGTATTCCACGGATCCGGGCACGGGATCTCGCGACCTTGGGATCTCGGGATCCCGGGACCCTGGGACCCTGGGATCGAGGCCGTTGCCCCGGGACGGGGGGGGGACCGACGCCGAGATCGGGGTGGGCATGGGCACCTGGCGACTTCGCGTCATCCTGAGCCGCCTGTTCCCCGGCAGCTGCGGGCCCGCGGCCTCCGTGTGCGGTCTCCAGAGGCACAGCCGCGCCGGATCCGGGACGCCGCCGAATACGCCACCCCTCAGCGCCGGCTGCTTCGGGGTGCGGGATTCACGGCAGAAGGTGCGTCTGGCGCGAGCAGAGATACTCCTGCGGTATGCGGCTGGAGACGGGAGGATGCCGGGCATGAAGATACGGAGCGTGCTTGTTCGTTCGGTGGCCGCCGCGGTGTCGGTGCTGGGGGTAACCGGATGCGGGAAGCCGGCCGAGGACGAACTGTTCAAGAACTACAACCCGAAGGCCGGCGCCGAGCCTTCTGCGGAGGCGTCGCCGTCGGTGGGGTCGAGGCAGGTGGACCCGGCGGTTCCCCACTACTGGGACAACAACCGGCACAAGTGGCCGCAGGACATGAGCCCCGAGGACGAGGCGGTGGCGAAGCGGATCGCGGGTGTGGTGGGGCCAGGGCTGGAGCGACTGCGTAAGCAGGGCAGGATCAGCCCTGATGAGGTGCGCCCGCTCCTCGAACAGGCCGCCGACGGTCGCCGTGTAGCGGCCGGGGTCCTGTTGGTCGGTGCGGCGAACAAGAAGACCGACGGCACGGATTACGGAATCTGGGTGGGCAAGACGGGCTGCGTGACCGGTGCGGTGAACCGGGAGAAGGTATGGGCCGATGTCAACGGCCGCTACATCGAGCACGGTTGCCTGACGCCGCCGGTCGGCCACTGACCTACCTGCTGCCGGGCGCCGATCCGGGGCATCATCCCCGATGCCGATGCCGATGCCGATGCCGATGCCGATGCCGATGCCGATGCCGATGCCGATGCCGATGCCGATGGATTGGCCGATTCCCGCCTTGGTCCCTCGTCGCACACCTTGGGGAGGCCGAAACTGGCTATCTCGCGTCCTGTACGCCCAGGTTGAGCCCCTGCCCCTCCGGCAGGCAGATGGATGTGCGCGGCGTCGCCGACGAGGAACACTCGGCTGGACCCGTGAAGTCATGACGACGAGCACTGGCAACGGGCCGACGGAAGCACAAGAAGGCAGCCACACGCAGAGCGCTCGTCAACGCGGCCCTGAGCCTCTTCCTGGAACGCGGCACACCGCTCCAGGATTTGTTCCGGCTGCTGGCCCCGGCGCGCAGGAGGCTTCTGCGACGAGACGGAGCTGCGGGCCGGCATCCCCTCGGACCTGCCGGAGCTGCTGCGGCTTGACGAGTGGAATCAGCCGGAGGAGTTCCGGGACGTCAGGCCCAGCGAGCACGAAACCTTCCAGATGATCGCCGAGGTGCTGGAATCCGGGGACCCGACCCGGTACCGGCCGACGCTCCCGGCGAACACCCACTGGTCCCACTGGCCGGACGCCGGAACTCTGTAGCGGCTGCCTGGCCGCTGCCGGGGCACCCGCGCTTCCGGTCCCGTGGGCCCGTGACGCTGTCACCGTTGCGCGGGATCACAGACCGACCACCTGCTGCGGGAACCGATCGTCTCCCTTGCCCGTTGGCCGGGGCACACCGATCAGGATTCACCCTGCGTAGGTGCGCGGACGCTCGCGTGCCCGCGCTTCGGGTCTGATGCGGACGTGCGTGGCTGCGGCGTCATGGATGCTTGGTTCCGTGGGGAGGGAACTCCCTGGACGCTCCCGGCTGGGGCCGGCGAGCGTAAGGGGAGGGAAACGTGCAGGTCAGAGTGGACATGGGGCAGAGAGCATGCGGTTGACGGTCTTCTGGCAGCGGATGGCGGATCACTTCGGTGCGGCGTACGCCGACTCCTTCGCACGCGATCACGTGATGTCCGGACTCGGCGGCCGGACCGTCCACCAGGCGCTGGACGCGGGATGGAGCGCCAAAGAGGTGTGGCGGGTGGTGTGCTCGTCGATGGATGTGCCGTACGACAAGCAGTGAGCAGTGAGCAGTGAGCAGTGAGCAGTGAGCAGTGAGCAGTGAGTGGGGCGGGGCGGAGCTGGAGTGTCTTCCCGTCCTGCTTGTGGGCGGCTCTGCCGGGGCGGCGGACCGGCCGGTCGGCGGCGGTGGCACGGGGCAGGCCCGGGACTGTCACACCCATGCGCGACACTTGGCCCGTGTCAGCGACAGATGAGATCACCAGCAGCGATGCCCCACGACCCGAGGACCGGCCCGGTGCGCGGATGCCGCGCTGGCTGCCCCGCGCCATGGTGCTCGCGCTCGCCCTGGTGGCCTGTTTCCAGCTCGGCAGCTGGGCGTTCCACCAGCTGATCTCGCTGCTGCTGAATGTGCTGATCGCGTTCTTCCTCGCGCTGGCCGTCGAGCCCGCGGTGGACTGGATGGCGGCCCGGGGCATGCGGCGCGGGGTGGCCACCGGCGCGGTGTTCCTCGGCATCCTCGTCGCCACGGCCGGCTTCTTCGCGCTCCTGGGATCCATGCTCGCCGGCCAGATAGCCACGATGGTCGAGGAACTGCCGCAGTATCTGGACTCCGTCATCAGCTGGACGAACAGCACCTTCCACACTCACCTCTCGCGGGTCGAGGTGCAGAACAACCTGCTCAACTCCGACTGGTTGCAGAAGTACGTCCAGGACAGCGCCAACAACGTCCTGGCGGTCTCCGCGACGGTGCTCGGCAGTCTGTTCAATCTCCTGACGGTGGCGCTGTTCTCCTTCTACTTCGCCGCCGACGGCCCCCGGCTGCGCCGTGCCCTGTGCTCCGTGCTCCCGCCGAGCCGCCAGACGGAGGTGCTGCGTGCCTGGGAGATCGCGGTCGCCAAGACCGGCGGATATCTCTACTCCCGCGGGCTGATGGCGCTGATATCCGGGCTCGCGCACTATGTCCTGCTGGAGGTCCTGGGCGTGCCGTACGCCCCGGCGCTGGGCATGTGGGTGGGCCTGATCTCGCAGTTCATCCCGACCATCGGCACCTATCTCGCGGGCGCGCTGCCCATCCTCATCGCGTTCACCATCAACCCCTGGTACGCGCTGTGGGTGTTCGCGTTCGTGGTGATCTACCAGCAGTTCGAGAACTACCTCCTCCAGCCGCGGATCACGGCCAAGACGGTGGACATCCACCCGGCCGTCGCCTTCGGCTCGGTGATCGCCGGTACGGCCCTGATGGGCGCGGTCGGCGCGCTGATCGCCATCCCGGCGACCGCGACGTTGCAGGCGTTCCTGGGCGCGTACGTCAAGCGGTACGAGGTCACCGACGATCCGCGGGTACACGGCGGGAAGCGCCGTGGCGGGGGAGCCAGGGCCCTCGCACAGCTCCGGCGCACCCTGCGAGGCGAACGGGACGGGCAGGACGGGCGTAACGGGCGGGGAGAGCCGGACGGGCAGAGTGAGCCGGACCCGCAGGTGGCCTCGGGCGGCCGCTGATCCGGAGCCGGCGCCTCGCGCGCTGATCCCTCGCGTGCCGGTCCCGGCCGCCCGGCGCCCCCTGCGGGCCCGTCGCCCTGCCTGACATCGGACCGGCGGTTTCACGTACCGGGACGGGGGGGGGATCCCCCCCCACCGGAGCAGGTCGCTCAGGCGGTGGTACGGGACGGGTGTCCCGGAACTCCTCGTGCGAGGTGCTGCGGCCACCGTGGCCACCAGCCGTCGACGTGCCCTCCTCGACGACTTCGTGTCCCCGCGTTTTCCGCCCCGCGCCTTGTGCCCCGCGTCTTATGGGTCTCGGCGTCTTCGTGCCGCATGTTTCGCGCCTTCAGCCTTCACGCCTTCACGCCTTCGTGCCTCCGTGCCTCCGTGCCTCTGCGCCTCCGTGCCCAAGAGTCTTCGAGCTCCAGCCGTTCCTCACGTCCCGGTGTCTTCGGGCCCTTGTGCCGTCATACGGGGCGCGGGGACAGGCCGTGCCGGCGGTCGCCGAGTACGCGCGCGCTGACCTCCCGTTCCATCCCCGGGGAGAAGGGTCGGCGGCGGGCGACGACGGCCCGGCGGGTCTCCTCGGCGATCAGGTCGGCGTTGATCGCCTCGGCGGCGCGCATCCCCGCTGCGGCGGCGCCGATGACCGCCTCGGCCGGCGCGGTGACGTTGCCGGCCACCCATACCCCGGGCACCGCGGTCGCCCCGGACGCGTCGGCGGCGACGCAGGTGCCGAGGGCGTGCCCGTCCGCCTCCTGCTCGGCCGTCTCAAGGCCCAGGCCGGTGAGGACGTCGGCGCGCGCGGTGAAGCGCGGGGCGACCACCAGAGCCCGGCAGGGCAGCCGCCGGCCACCGGCCAGGGTCACACCGGTGAGCCGGTCGCCGGTCACCTCCAGGCCGGTCACCGCGCCGTCCAGCACGGCGATGCCCCGGGCGGCCAGCCGCTCGTACGCGTCGTCGTCCGGCTCCGGCGCGGTGTGCAGGAGGAGCGTCACGTCCTTGCTCCACTGCCGCCACAGCAGGGCCTGCCGGACCGCCAGTGGCCCGGTGGCCAGGACGCCGATCGCCTGGTCGCGCACCTCCCAGCCGTGGCAGTACGGGCAGTGCAGGACCTCGCGTCCCCACCGCTGGGCCACCCCGGGCACGTCGGGGAGTTCGTCGACCAGGCCGGTGGTCACCAGCAGCCGGTCCGCGGCGACCGCGGATCCGTCGTCGAGTACGACGCGGAAGCCCCCGGCGGCCAGACGCTCGGCCGCCAGGACCTCGCCCGTCACGATCTCGCCGCCGTAACCGGTCACCTCGGCACGGCCCGCGGCCAGCAGCTGCGAGGGGGATACACCGTCGCGCGCCAGGTACGTGTGGACATGGGCGGCCGGAGCGTTGCGCGGCTGCCCGGCGTCGATCACCAGTACCGAGCGGCGCGCCCGTACCAGGGTCAGCGCCGCGCTCAGCCCCGCGGCGCCACCACCGACGACCACGACGTCATGGTGTCGTTCCCCACTCCGGTGCCGTTCCGCACCCGTCAGGTCAGCGGCCACTGTCTGTTCCTTTTGTTCGGTCATGCGCGGTACCTCCGTTCATGGGAGAGAGTCCGCCCATTCCTCGTGGGTGACAAAGTTTCTTGCTGGAGTGGCAAAAGCGGAGCTGCGGATGATCCAGCGAGCGCGCCGGTCCTCGTAGGGCCCCGGCCGGGGACGCCGCGATGGGAATGCGGCGCCGTCCGGCCGGCCCGGCTGGACACGGCGGTCGAGGTACGGTCCGCGGCGCCACCGCTCGTCCGGAGTCCAGCGGCGCGCACCCGACCTGTTCCGGTCGGTCCCGGTCCGTGTGTCCTGCGCCACTGAAGGCTCGATTGCCCGCGCTCAACCTTCACGGGCGCTCTACCTTCAGTGGCGCGGGGCATCCTGCCCCGGGCGTGACGTGGTGCGCTTGACACCAAAATCGAACATCCATTCTCATTAGGGGTCCGGCCGGTGTTCTGGTGACTTTCCACAGAGTTATCCACAGGTCGGAGGCGGGTCCGGGCGCATTGTCAGTGGCAGGCGTTAGCGTCGTGGACGTGAAGCGATCGACTCAAGCAAATCGGGTGGAACCCATGGCAGGCACTGACCGCGAGAAGGCGCTCGACGCCGCACTCGCACAGATTGAACGGCAATTCGGCAAGGGCGCCGTGATGCGCATGGGGGAGCGGCCGAACGAACCCATCGAGGTCATCCCGACCGGGTCGACCGCGCTCGACGTCGCACTCGGCGTCGGCGGCATCCCCCGCGGCCGTGTCGTCGAGGTCTACGGCCCGGAGTCCTCCGGAAAGACGACCCTGACGCTGCACGCCGTGGCGAACGCACAGAAGGCCGGCGGCGCCGTGGCCTTCATCGACGCCGAGCACGCGCTCGACCCCGAATACGCCAAGAAGCTCGGCGTGGACACCGACGCCCTGATCCTGTCCCAGCCGGACAACGGCGAGCAGGCGCTGGAGATCGTGGACATGCTGGTCCGCTCCGGCGCGCTCGACCTGATCGTGATCGACTCGGTCGCCGCGCTCGTGCCGCGGGCCGAGATCGAGGGTGAGATGGGCGACTCCCACGTCGGCCTCCAGGCCCGGCTGATGAGCCAGGCCCTGCGCAAGATCACCAGCGCGCTCAACCAGTCCAAGACCACCGCGATCTTCATCAACCAGCTCCGCGAGAAGATCGGCGTGATGTTCGGCTCGCCGGAGACCACGACGGGTGGGCGCGCGCTGAAGTTCTACGCCTCGGTGCGCCTCGACATCCGCCGCATCGAGACCCTCAAGGACGGCACGGACGCGGTCGGTAACCGCACCCGCGTCAAGGTCGTCAAGAACAAGGTCGCGCCGCCCTTCAAGCAGGCCGAGTTCGACATCCTGTACGGCCAGGGCATCAGCCGCGAGGGCGGCCTGATCGACATGGGCGTGGAGCACGGCTTCATCCGCAAGTCCGGCGCTTGGTACACCTACGAGGGTGACCAGCTCGGCCAGGGCAAGGAGAACGCCCGCAACTTCCTCAAGGACAACCCCGACCTCGCCAATGAGGTCGAAAAGAAGATCAAGGAGAAGCTCGGCGTCGGCGTGCGGCCCCAGGAGCCGGCGGCGGAGCCGGGTCCGGACGCCGCAGGCGCGACAGGCGGCCAGACCGCTGCCGTCGCGGCACCGGCGGCCAAGGGCGCCAAGGGTGCCAAGGCCGCCGCGGCCAAGAGCTAGCCCGTCATGACACGGCGAACGGACTGGCCGGGCAGCGCGTGCGACACCAGCAGCGCTGCGGGCGACGCCGAGAACCGTAACGGCCGGGAGGGCCGGGAGAGCAGCGGTGGCCCCGCCTCGTCGAGGGCCGAGCCGGGGCCACCGCGTACGCCCGAGGAGCAGGCGCGGGCCATCTGCCTGCGCCTGCTCACCGGGAATCCGCGGACGCGCAAGCAGCTCGGGGACGCCCTGCATCAGCGGGGCATCCCCGAGGAGGTCGCCGAGGAAGTGCTGTCCCGCTTCGAGGGCGTCGGACTGATCGACGATGCGGCCTTCGCCGACGCCTGGGTGGAGTCCCGCCACCGTGGGCGTGGCCTGGCCCGCCGCGCGCTCGCCCGCGAACTGCGCACCAAGGGCGTGGACTCCGCGCTGATCGAGGTGGCCGTCGGCCGCCTCGACGCCGACCAGGAGGAGTCCACGGCCCGCGAACTGGTCGACCGCAAACTGCGCACGACCAGAGGACTGGACCGCGAGAAACGTCTCCGCCGCCTGGCCGGGATGCTGGCCCGTAAGGGATACCCGGAGGGCCTCGCCCTGCGGGTCGTCCGCCGGGCCCTGGAAGAGGAGGGCGAGGACCCGGAGCTGCTGGAGCGGCATCTGCCCGACGACTGACGGACGCCCGGCTCGCGGGTGCCGACGGGCGACCTCCTGCGAATGGCCGAGGGGCGTCGGCCTTCAAGGGGCCGGGTTGAGGGCCGAGTTGACTACCGAGTCGAGGGGCGAGCCGAGTTTCTTCGTGCGGTAATGGGACTTCGGTGAACGGGAGTTGAGGATCGGTCCGTCCGGCCGTGGGTGGGTGGGAGCTGCCGGTCCGTGGAGAGTGGGGGAGTGGCCGGTCTCAGGGGGACGCCGGCCTGCCGTAGGCACTCGGACCGGACCGGCGAAGGCGCCGTGCCTCCGCCGCCCTCCGGCCTGTCGTGTGCGACGTGCTGATGGCCACGAGCCACGGGGGCTTCGCGGTCTCCTCGGTCCCCGGGCGGGCCGCGGTCCCGATCTCCGCGCGCCGTATCTCTGGCCTCCGGTCCGGCGAGGCATTCGACGAGGCGTGCGACGAGGCGTTCGGTCACGCCGTGGGCGGACGGCCCCGGCCCCGCCTCATCAAGCCGCGCCCGCCACGTCAAGCTGCGGCACATCCCCATCACGCCGCGCCCCACCACGTCACGCCGTGGCACACCCCGCCGGGGCGGCCACGGCTGCCCTGCTCCCGGTCGCCGACGGCGGCGCCACGCATGCCCTGCTCCGCACCGGGCCGCGCCCGAAACCGCCTCAACTCCCGTGGTCTACCGGCTTGTCAGCCCAATCGCCTGCACATTCCCGCTGCGCTCGGCCCGATCCACGTGCGGGCCACCGTGCCCCCGGCCGTCACCGTGACCCTGGCCGTCCCCCTGGCCGCTGCCATCCCGCAGCCACCCCGGAGCCCCGGCCATCACTGGGACTCCGCAGGCGGTGCCACCACCGGCAGTCCCGCCGCCCGCCATGCCTGGAAGCCGCCGATCAGGTCGGTGGCCCGGGTCAGGCCCAACCGGCGCAGTGAGACGGCCGCCAGGCTCGACGCGTAGCCCTCGTTGCAGACCACCACGACCGGCAGTCCGTGATGCGTCGCCTCGGGGGCGCGGTGGTCGCCCGTCGGGTCGAGCCGCCATTCCAGCTCGTTGCGTTCCACGATCAGCGCCCCGGGGATCGTGCCGTCGCGCTCGCGCAGCGCCGCGTAACGGATGTCCACCAGGAGCCCGCCGGCCTCCTGGACCGCAGCGGCCTCCCGGGTGTCCACCCGGTCCAGTTCCCTCCGGGCCCGCTCCAGCAGTTCGTCGACGGCGCTCACTGCCACTCCTCCGGGCGCTCGACCTCTTCGAGCCGCAGCACCGCGCCGGTGCGGCTGTAGCGGCGCATCAGCGGCAGCGGCGGGTAGTAGGCGTGCACCGACACCGCGTGGGTGTCCGGGGAGGCGTTGAGCACCTGGTGGACATGGTGCGGGCCGAAGGCCCGCCCGCGTCCTTCGGCGAGCTTGCGTTGCCGGTCCACACCATCGGCGAGTTCCAGGGTTTTCCAGCCCTCGGTGGGGAGTTGGGCGGCGAGCGACTGCTCCGTCAGCTCGCCCGCGGCGGCCGCGAAGGCGCCGCGCGAGCCGCCGTGATCGTGCCAGCCGGTGCCCGTACCGGGCGGCCAGCCGATCAGCCACGCCTCGCTGCCGCCCGGTCCGTCCAGCCGGATCCAGGTACGGCCTTCGGGGTCGAGCGGGAGTGCGGCGATGAGTGTGGTGTCCGCGGCGGTGCGCCGGGCGAAGTCGAGGAGTTCGGACGCGCTGGGGCCGCTGTCACGGCCGGCGGCGGGCGGGTGCGCGGGGGTACGTACGTCGGGCACGGAAACCGTCCTGGGTGATCGCGAAGATGCGCGGCCGCCAGGAGGAGGCGAAGGGCCGCGCGGGATAAGGAACTGCGGATCAGGAGGACGGACGACACGTGCAGCCCGCATAGCGGACCAGGTCCAGATGGACCCTCCGCCAGAATCGCGAGCCGTGATCAGTCACCTTCGGAGTGAAGCACGGGGGTTCACGCAGGGTCAACCACGCACCGTACGGGACGCCGACGGCCTTCCCCGGGCCCTGCCCAGCCATTCCCGGACCCCTCCCTGGTCTTCCCTGGCCTTTCCCACTCTCTCCGGCCTTCCCTGCGTCTCGCCGGCCCTCCCCCGACTTCTCCGCGACATCGTCCAGCCACACCGGGCCACAGTGTCCAGCCACAGTCAGGGCGCCTGTGGCCCTGAGGTCATGCTCGACGCACCCGACGCACCCGACGCACCCGACGCACCCGACGCACCCGATGCGCCCGACGGAGCCGTTCCGGAGCCGGCCCCCGGCTCACCGTCCACCCCGGCCCCGCCCGTACCGTCCGCACCGCCGGCCACCCCGATGTCCCCGGCCACCCCGATGTCCCCGGCCACCCCGATGTCCCCGGACACCTCGGCACCCCCGCCCGCCTCACCCGAAGCCGCGGCATCGGCGGTTGCCTGACGGCCCGCGGTCGCACCCTTCCCGCCCGCGCCGCGCCCGTAGGCACCGCCCCGTACGGCCTCCGCGCAGGCGTGCAGTTCCGCCGGGCGGACGCCGGGCAGCGCGGTGACCAGGTGGCCGTCGGGGCGTACGAGCAGGACGGTGTGCGCCGCCGCGCCCGGATAGGACTCGGCCACCAGGACCTCGGCGCCCATCGGCAGCGCTTCGGCCGCGCCGGTCAGCTGCGGCATCAGGCCCGCCGACCGCCAGTGCCGCCGGTCCCAGACGCCGGTGCCCGGTGCCACCAGGAGCACCAGGAGGCCCTGTCCCAGCCGGTCGCGCAGCCGGGTCACCGATCCGTCGGCCGCGGTCACCGGCACGTCCGCGACCGGCGCCCCGGGGAGCGTGCCCACCGGCGCACCGGTGGTCTGCCCGGCGGGCGGCGCGAGCGGCGAGCGGGCGTACACGGGCGGTGCGCCCAGCGGGCCGCGCCCCAGATACCCGTCCGTCAGCATCGCGGTGCGCCCGCGGACCGCCCCCGGGAGCGCGGTCCGCCAGCGGGCCGCGCCGCCCTCCCGCAAAAGCGGCAGCGCCCGGTCCGCGGCGCGCAGCCGGGCCGCGACAGCGCCGCGGCGTTCGGACTGGTAGCTGTCCAACAGCGCCTCGGGGGCGCCCTGATGCCAGACCAGGGCCAGCTTCCAGGCGAGGTTCTCGGCGTCCCGCAGCCCCTCGTCCAGGCCCTGGGTGCCGAGCGCGCCCAGCAGATGCGCGGCGTCCCCGGCGAGGAAGGCACGGCCCTGCCGCCAGCGCCGCGCCAGCCGGTGGTGGACGGTGTGCACCCCGGTGTCGAGGAGTTCGTACGGCGGAACCGGCCGGCCGGCGCCGCGCCCCGGGCGCGCGGCGCCGGTCCCGTCGCCCGGGTCGGACAGCGCGTCGACGGCCCAGCCCGCCAGGGTGTCGCGGATCCGGGCCACCAGGGCGTCCGGCGTCACCAGCTCGCGTCCGGGCGGCAGCAGCCAGTCCAGCCGCCAGACGCCGTCGGGCAGCGGGCGGGCACAGACCTCGCCGCCGTGCCGGGACGGCGAACGGTGCAGCAGCGCCTCGCCGGGCCACGGGAGCTCGGCGCGCAGCGCGGCGACCGCATGCCGCTCGACGGCCGTACGGCCCGGGAAGCGGATGTCCAGCAGCTTGCGGACCGTCGAGCGCGGGCCGTCGCAGCCGACCAGGTAACTCCCGCGCCACCACGTGCCGTTGGGGCCGCGGGTGTGCGCGCCGACCCCGTGCTCGTCCTGCTCCAGCTCGGCCAGCCGGCCGCCGGTGACGATCCGGGCCAGCTCCTCGCGGGCCAGCGCGGCGCGCAGGGCGCGGGTCAGCGCGTGCTGGGGGAGATGGAGCGGGGGCGCGGCGGCGCCGGGCTCGAACACGACGTGCTCCAGCAGGCGCCGGCGGCGCACCGTGCGCCAGCCGGTCCAGTGGGCGCCGGCACTCTCCAGGACACCGCCGCAGCCCAGCCGGCCGACGAAACCCACGGTGTCCTGGCGGAGCACGGCGGTACGGGCCGGCCGGGTGTCCTCCGTGCCCGTGGTCTCGTCCAGGAGGATGGACGGGACGCCCCGCCGGGCGAGCGCGAGGGCGAGCGAGAGGCCGACCGGACCGGCCCCGACGACGATCACCGGGTCCACGGCGTCGCTCCCCGGTCCCGGTGGTGCGAAGAGGCGGTGCGGGAACTGGCAGTTGGAGCCCGGTGCGTGATCACACAGCGTATGCAACCCACTGCGGCCCCTCGCGTCAAGTGACCGAGGCGGCGGCACCGGTGCCGCCGCCTCGGCAGGATATGCCGTCGCGTCAGTTCTGCCGGGGGGCCGGCCCGCCGGGGACCGGGTCGGCGACCTCCAGGGCGTCGGCGGCCGTGACCGGCTCGCCCGCCCCGGCCACGCCGATGCCGGTCTTGGCCCGGCGGCCGCGCCGCTCGATCCAGGTGGCGAGGGCGGAGAGCAGCAGACACATCGCGACGTAGATCGCACCGCCGACGATGATCATCGGCACGTACGGGTTCTCCTCGTTGACGGTGATGTTGCCCGCCATCTGCCGGATCGCGAAGAGCAGTTCCTGGTACGTGATCACATAGCCGAGCGAGGTGTCCTTGAGGGTCACCACCAGCTGGCTGATGATCGTCGGCAGCATCGACCGCACCGCCTGCGGCACCAGCACCGTCAGCATCACCTGCGTCTTGCGCATGCCGAGCGCGTACGCGGCCTCGCTCTGGCCCTTGGGCACCGCGTTGATGCCCGCGCGCAGCACCTCGGCCTGCACCGAGCCGTTGTAGACGGTCAGACCGATGACCAGCGCCCAGAACTGGGTGCCCTCACCGGAGAAGCCCAGCGTGCCCCGGTTGGCGAGGAAGAGCACCCACAGGACGTAGATGGTGATCAGCAGGGGGACGGCGCGGAACAGCTCGATGAAACCGGTGGCGAACCAGCGGACCGGCTTGTGGTCCGAGAGCCGCCCGACGGCGAGCAGCACGCCGAGCACCAGTGACAGCACCGCCCCCACCGCGAACGCCTGAAGCGTCATCAGCACGCCGTCGCGGATGTTGGTCCGCACTCCGGCGTTGTTGAAGATGTTCCACATCTCCGGCGCGAACTGGCCCTTGTCGTTCAGCCGGAGCACGACGAAGACCAGGGCACCGAGCACGGCCAGCGAGCCGGCGACGGTGTAGATCCGGTTGCGGACGCGGGTCTTGGGGCCGGGCGCGTCGTAGAGGACACTGCTGCTGCTCATCGGGCCACCTCCAGGCGGCGCTCCAGCAGCCGGAAGAGGCCGCTGATGGCGAAGGTGATGATCAAGTACGCGAGGGCGATCCACAGGAAGATCCAGCCGATCGCGAAGCCTCGGTCGCTGAGCAGCTTGGAGATGTTGAACAACTCGGTGTTGCTGAACGCGCCGGCGACCGCAGAGTTCTTGGTGAGCGCGATGAAGATGCTGCTCAGCGGCGGGACCACGGTCCGGGTGGCCTGCGGCAGGATGATCAGCCGCAGGGTCTGGAGGAAGGTCATCCCGATGCTGCGGGCCGCCTCCGCCTGGCCGAGCGGCACGGTGTTGATGCCCGAGCGCACCGCCTCGCAGACGAAGGACGAGGTGTAGAAACCGAGCGCCAGGGTGGCGAGCATGAACGGGCTGGTGCCGGGAAACAGGATCTGCGGGACCACGAAGAACGCGACCAGGAAGAGCAGGGTCAGCGGGGTGTTGCGCAGCAGCATCACCCAGCCGGTCCCGAAGGCGCGCAGCGGGGGGATGGGGGAGACCCGGAAGCCGGCTATCAGGATGCCCAGGACGAGGGCGAGCGCCGCGCTGGCCGCGGTGATCGACAAGGTCCCGAGGAACCCGTCGCGGAACTCGGGGAGATGATCGAGGAGTACGTTCATGGGTTCTCCGCGGTAGCGGTCAGGTCAGCGGCGGACAGGGCAGGCGGCACCACGCCCCGCACTCCCGCCACGGCGGGCGTACGGGGCGTACCGGCGTGGCGGTGGCCAAGGGGCGCCCGGTGTGGGCGCGGGGCGGCGCGGCGGTGCGGGAGCCGGGGCTCTCACGGCCGCGCCGGCGGGCGTCAGTTACGCGGCAGCGGCGTCTCCGGCGCGACGTAGGCCGAGCCCGACTTGCCGAGCGTGCCCTCGTACGCCTTCTTGTAGTCGCCGTTCTTGATGTGCTTCTCCAGGGACGCGGTGGCCGCGTCACGCAGCACCTTGTCGTTCTTGTTCATGCCGACCCCGTACGGCTCCTTGGTGAAGGGCTTGCCGACGACCTTGAGCTTGCCCGGGCGCTCGGCGGCGAATCCCTTGAGGATCGCGTCGTCGGTGGTGACGGCGTCGACCTGGCCGTCGAGCAGCGACTTGACGCAGTCCGAGTACTTCGACAACTCGGTGGTCTCGGCGCCGTACTTCGGCTTCTTGATCTCGGAGAGCGGCGTGGAGCCGACGATCGAGCAGACCTTCTTGCCCTTGAGGGCGGTCGGGCCGGTGATGGCCTTGTCGTCCCTGCGCACCAGGAGGTCCGCGCCGGCCGTGTAGTACGGGCCCGCGAAGCCGACCCGCTGCTTGCGCTCGTCGTTGATGGTGTACGTGCCGACGTAGAAATCGACCAGACCCTCGGAGATCGACGTCTCGCGGATGTTGGAGTCGACGGTCTTGAAGGTGATCTGCTGCTCGGAGAAGCCGAGGTCGGCGGCGACCATCTTGGCGATCTCGATGTCGAAACCGGTCCGCTTGCCGTCGGTGTCCTGGAAACCGAGGAAGGGCTGGTCGGCCTTGGCGCCGACGACGATCTTCTTGCGTTCCTGGGCCTTCTTGAGCACCGGCGAATTCAGCGTCACATTCTTGGCGACGGTGTATTCGCCGCTGAAGACCTTCGCCGCCGTGTCCTTGTCGCCGGCGGTACCCGTCTCGCCGCCGCATGCGGTCGCCGTCGCCGTCAGCGCGAGCACCATCGCACCCGCCGCAGCCGTTTTACGCATCCTCATGGTGAACATCCTTTGGTTCCACAGGAGTGGGAAGTCATCGTGGCCCAACTGCGGTCTCAGTGATGAAGGATTTTCGACAGGAAATCCTTCGCCCGGTCGCTGCGCGGGTTGTTGAAGAACTGGTTCGGCTCGGCCTCTTCGATGATGCGGCCGTCCGCCATGAAGACGACCCGGTTCGCGGCCGAGCGGGCGAAGCCCATCTCGTGGGTGACCACGACCATCGTCATCCCGTCCCGGGCGAGCTGCTGCATGACCTCCAGCACCTCGTTGATCATCTCCGGGTCCAGCGCGGACGTCGGCTCGTCGAACAGCATCACCTTCGGGTCCATCGCCAGCGCGCGGGCTATCGCCACGCGCTGCTGCTGGCCGCCGGAGAGCTGTGCCGGGTACTTGTCGGCCTGGGTGCCGACGCCCACCCGGTCCAGCAGGTCGCGGGCCTTCTTCGAGGCGGCCGCCCGGTCCGTCTTGCGGACCTTGATCTGCCCCAGCATCACGTTTTCGAGCACCGTCTTGTGCGCGAAGAGGTTGAAGGACTGGAAGACCATGCCCACGTCGGCGCGGAGCCGTGCCAGCTCCCGCCCCTCCTGCGGCAACGGTTTGCCGTCGATGCTGATGCTGCCGGTGTCGACGGTCTCCAGCCGGTTGATCGTGCGGCAGAGCGTCGACTTGCCGGACCCCGAGGGCCCGATCACGACGACGACCTCGCCGCGGTGGATCGTCAGGTCGATGTCCTGGAGCACGTGCAGCGCGCCGAAGTGCTTGTTCACGTTGTCCAGCACGACCAGCTGGTCTCCCGCCGGCGCGGGACCGTCGGCGTTCTCGGTCACCGATACTTCGCTCATCGGCGTGTAGCTCCGTCCTCCTCGATTGGGGAGGACCCTAGTAACGGCCCGCGACCAGCGTCATTACATCTGAGCGGAAATTGAGCATAACGATCCGGCCGCAAAGGGACAGTCCGCGTGAACGGGACGCGACGCCACGGAATCGTGCGGCGGACGCGCCGCGGGCGTACCGGCTGGGTAACGGATGACGGTCCGGAGGCGACCGCCCCTTGACGCGCGCACCACCTATCGCCGTAGATGCCCTGTGGCCGTACACACAGTCGGCCGCCCTGCCCGCCCCATCCGTACCCCGCACCATCCGTACGCACGCACCCCAGGAGGAGGCCGATGAGACTGCTGCTCGTCGAGGACGACGACCATGTCGCCGCGGCCCTGTCCGCGGTGCTGGCCCGGCACGGCTTCGCGGTCGTCCACGCGCGCAACGGCCAGGAGGCCCTCCGGGCCCTGCTCCCCGACACCGCCGAGCCCTTCGCCGTGGTGCTGCTCGACCTCGGCCTGCCCGACCAGGACGGCTTCGAGGTGTGCGGCCGGATCCGCCGGATGTGCGCCGTCCCGGTCATCATGGTCACCGCGCGGGCCGATGTGCGCTCCCGCATCCACGGCCTCAACCTCGGCGCCGACGACTATGTCGTCAAGCCGTACGACACCGGTGAGCTGCTGGCCCGCATCCACGCGGTGAGCCGGCGCAACGCGCCCGGCGGCGAGCAGACCGCCGAGGAGAGCGCCGCCGAGGACGCGCTGCGGCTCGGCGCGGTCACCGTCGAACTGCCCACCCGCCAGGTGTCCGTGAACGGCACCGCGGTCCCGCTCACCCGCAAGGAGTTCGATCTGCTGGCGCTCCTCGCCCAGCGCCCCGGTGTGGTCTTCCGCCGGGAGCAGATCATCAGCGAGGTGTGGCGTACGAGCTGGGAGGGAACCGGCCGGACCCTGGAGGTGCACATCGCCTCGCTCCGCGCCAAGCTGCGCATGCCCGCGCTGATCGAGACGGTGCGCGGCGTCGGCTACCGCCTCGTCGCCCCCACGGCCGGCGCCCCGTCCGCCGCCCGTCCGCTGCCGCCCCCGCGACCGTCCGCCTGACGGCCGCCGCGACCACGTGCGCTCCCGACTTCTGCCGCTCCTCATCGTCCTCATGGCCGGTGTACTGCTCGCGCTCGGCATACCGCTCGGCGTCATCACGGCCGGTCTCGAACAGCAGCGGGTGGTCGTCGACCGGATCGACGACGCCGCACGGTTCGCCTCCCTCGCCCAGTTCGTCACCGCCCGCCCCACCACCGACGCCGATGGCAAGAGCGCGGAGGAGGACGAGCGGCTGGCCACCCTCCGCGCCGAACTCCGGCGCTACCACGCCCTCTACGGCATCCGCGTCGGCGTCTTCTACCGCGACCGCACCCCGATGGCGGCGGCCCCCACGGGCCTGCCGGTCCCGGACGGGGGCGAGGGCGCCGGCGCCTTCAACGAGGCGCTGGCCGGCCGCCGCAGCCACGACCCGCAGCAGATCTGGCCCTGGGACCGCGACGGGCGGATCCCGGTCGCCTCACCGGTCATCCGCGACGGCGACGTGGTCGCCGTCGTCGTCACCGACTCGCCCACCGGCCGGATGCGGGGGCGCGTCCTGGACAGCTGGCTGCTGATTGCGGCGGGCGAGGCCGCGGCCATGCTCCTCGCAGTCGGCGCGGCCATCCGCCTGACCGGCTGGGTGCTGCGGCCCGTCCGGGTGCTGGACGCGGCCAGCCACGACATCGCCACCGGCCGGCTGAAGTCCCGTGTCGCGGCCACCGCGGGCCCGCCCGAACTGCGGCGGCTGGCCCGCTCGTTCAACGAGATGGCCGACAACGTCGAGGACGTCCTGGAACAGCAGCGCGCCTTCGTCGCCGACGCCTCCCACCAACTGCGCAACCCGCTCTCCGCGCTGCTGCTGCGGATCGAGCTGCTCGCCCTCGAACTCCCCGACGGCAACGAGGAGATCGCCTCGGTCCGCACGGAAGGCAAACGCCTGGCCCGCGTCCTGGACGACCTCCTCGACCTGGCGCTGGCCGAACACGCCCCGGCCGACCTCCAGCTCACCGACGTCGCGGCGCTCGCCGCCGAGCGCGTCGACTCCTGGCGCCCGCTCGCCGACGAGCGGGGGGTCCGGCTGACGTACGCGGGGCACCGCGCCGTCACCGGCTGGGCCGACCCGGTCGCGCTCTCCAGCGCGCTGGACGCCGTCGTCGACAACGCGCTGAAGTTCACCCCGCGTGGCGAGCCGGTCACCGTGAACGTGGCGCCGGCCGGTGAGCGCGTCCGCATCACCGTCGCCGACCGCGGTCCGGGGCTGAGCGAGGACGAGCTCGCCCGGATCGGCGACCGCTTCTGGCGCAGCGGCCGCCACCAGAACGTCTCCGGCTCCGGCCTGGGCCTGTCGATCACCCGCGCGCTGCTCGCCGCGGGCGGCGCCACCATCACCTACGCACCGCACCGCCCGCACGGTCTGCGGGTCACCGTCACCGTGCCGCGCAGCGCGCCCTGAGCCCGGCCCCACCGGGCCGCCGGAGCGTTTGCACACGGCGGGCCGGAGCTGTGCTATCGTGAACGTCGTTGCAGTTGTGGTACCCATGAACTTCGTGTGCGCCTGGAGGCTTGTAGCCCCGGGCGTTCATTGTTTTCCGGACCTTTTCCGGTGTGGGGCAATCATCTCGGCGACGTGGAGTCCGCGAAGTGCGGTCTCCGGTTTGCCCCATGAAGGAGAAAAAAAATGGCTACTGGCACCGTGAAGTGGTTCAACGCGGAAAAGGGCTTCGGCTTCATCGAGCAGGACGGCGGCGGCCCCGACGTCTTCGCCCACTACTCGAACATCCAGGCTCAGGGCTTCCGTGAGCTCCAGGAGGGCCAGCAGGTCTCGTTCGACGTGACCCAGGGCCCCAAGGGCCCGCAGGCGGAGAACATCGTCCCCGCCTGACGCACCGCGTCCCGTGAAGGGGGCTCGCGCCGGTCTGCCGGTGCGAGCCCCCTTCCGTGTGTGCGGGGGCGTTTTCCCGGGCGGATCACGCGGTCTCCTCCCCTCGCGCAGCGGCCGGCGGCCGGCGCTCCTCGGGCGCCCGCCGCGCGGCCGGGGCGACGCGCTCCGGTCCTCCGGCGGACCGGCGGGTCTCAGGGCTTCTCCGACACGTAGTAGCGCCGGGCTCCTTCGTGCAGGGCCAGCGGATCGGTGAACACCGCCGTCCGCAGATCCACCCTCTGCGCGGCGTGCACCGCACGCCCGATCCCGTCCCGGCTCCGGATGAGGGCCCGGGTGATGCCCTCGGTCAGCGCGGCGTCCTCCCCGTCCGTCGTCACCAGCAGATTCGCCACCGCGATCGTCTTCACCGCCTGCCCGTCCTGGACCCGCGGATAGGCGTCGGCCGGCATCACCGCCGCCCGGTAGTAGCGGGTGCGCTCGCCCTGCCGGTGCAGCGGTTCGACCAGATCGCCGAGCTGCACCAGACGCACCGGGAACCGCTTCGCCAACTGCTGCAACGCGCCGGTCGGCAGCCCGCCCGACCAGAAGAACGCGTCCAGCCGGCCGTGCTCCAGCAGCCCCGGCATCCTGTCGATACCGGCCCGCACCGGCTCGACGTCCCGGTCGAAGTCCAGCCCGGCGGCCTCCAGCAGCCGCCGGGTGATCAGCTGGACGCCGGAACCGTCCGTACCCACCCCGACCCGCAGTCCCCGCAGCTCCTTGGCCGAGCGGACGGTGGACCCCTTGGGCACCACCAGCTGCAAGTAGTCGTCGTACAGCCGCGCGCAGGCCCGCAGCCGGTCCGCGCCCGGTTCGCCCTGCATCTGGTACGCCGCGACCGCGTCCGCCGTTGCGATGGTGAACTCCGCGCGCCCGGAGGTCAGTTGGCGCAGGTTGTCGATGGAGCCCTCGCTGCGCGTCAGCCGCAGATCCACCCCCGGCATTTCGCTGGACAGATCCTGCTTGAGCAGCTCCCCGTAGCGCGCGTACACGCCGGTGGGCACCCCCGTCGCCAGCGTCACCCGCCCGCCCGGAGACGGTGCGCCGCCCATCGACAGCAGCCACCACAGCAGGAGTCCGAGCGCGATCAGTGCCGCGATTGCCACCTGGAGTGCCCGGCAGCCGAGGCGGGGGAGTGCTGTGACCATGGGCGGGATCCTGCCAGTACCGGACCGCGAAGGGGAGGGGCGAGGGCGGGGCGGGCGCCGGTGCTCGCCGGTACCGGGGCCGTGCCGGTACTCCCGGTGCCGGGCCGGCGGCCACCGTGGCACTTCTTTCCCGGGACGGACGGCTCCGGGCCCGTCCGCGCCGGTCAGGGGGCATGGCCCGGACGGCCGGTGCGGTCAGCGGGCTGTTCCGCCGCGCCGGAGGAGGGGCGGGGGCGGGCGGCGGTGGTCACGGCGGTGGCGTTGGCGGCGACGATCACCGCGATGGCCAGCCAAGAGGTGTGCTCCAGGCGTTGGTCCAGCACCACGGTGCCGACCAGGGCGGCCAGCACCGGGTTGACGCTCATGAAGATCCCGAAGAAGTGGGCGGGAACCCGGCGCAGCGCGAGCAGGTCGGCCAGGAAGGGCACCGCGGAGGAGAGCACACCGGCGGCGAGCGCACAGGCCAGTGCGGTGGGGGTGGGCGGCCGGTGCCACAGCACCAGCGCGCCGGCCGGCAGGTACAGCAGACCGGAGACGGCCGCGGCGGCGGCCGGACCCTGTACCCCGGGCAGGCGGGCGCCCACGGTGCGGTTGAGCAGGATGTAGCAGCCCCAGCAGGCCGCCGCCAGCAGCGCCAGGCCGATGCCCAGGTAGTCGGTGCTCGGCCGCGGGCGGGTGAGGACGATGACGGCCGCCGCGGCGGCGAGCGCACAGCCCAGGTCCGTACGGCGGCGGGAACCGGCCAGCGCGACGGCCAGCGGACCGAGGAACTCCAGCGTGACCGCGAGGCCGAGCCCGATCCGCTCGATCGCCGTGTACAGCGAAAGGTTCATGGCGGCGAACACCACGGCCAGTCCCAGTACGGGGCGCCACTGCGCGGCGGTGAACGACCGCAGACGCGGCCGGCCGGCGCTCAGCAGCACCACGGCGGCCACCCACTGGCGCACCGCCACCACCCCGACCGGTCCGATCACCGGGAAGGCGAGCGCGGCCACCGCCGCCCCGACCTGGTTGGACAGGCCGCTCCCCACCATCAGCGCCGTCCCGGCCCACCGGTGCGCGGGCGCCTGCGGCCCCGGCGTTCCGGCGGGGTCCGCGGCGGCCGTCCCCTGAGCGCGTATCGACATGCCGGGACTCTCCACCGCCGGCACGTATGCGCAAAATGCATCCGGAGCGCCATCTATACGCTGGGGTCATGGACGGACACGGGGATCTGGAGCTGCGGCATCTGCGCTGCCTGGTCGCGATCGTCGACACCGGCAGCTTCACCGACGCCGCGATCGAACTGGGCGTCTCCCAGGCCGCGGTCTCCCGCGCCCTGATCGCACTGGAGAAGATCCTCGGTGTGCGGCTGCTGCACCGCACCAGCCGTACCGTCGCCCCCACCACCGCGGGCGTACAGGTCCTCGCCCGTGCCCGCCTCCTGCTCACCGAGGCGGACAACCTGGTGCGCGAGGCCGCCACCGGCCACACCCGGCTGCGTATCGGCCACGCCTGGTCCGCGATGGGCCGCCACACCGCGGAGTTCCAGCGCCGCTGGCACCACCGCCACCCCGGTATCGAGCTCCACCTGATCCGCCGCAACACCTCCACCGGCGGCCTCGCCGAGGGCCTGTGCGATCTCGCCGTCGTCCGCACCCCCATCGACATGCGCCGGTACGCCCACGCCCGGGTCGGCTCCGAGCACCGCTACGTGGCCATGGCCGCGGACGATCCCTGGGCCCGGCGCCGCAGCGTCCGGCTCGACGAGGTCCGTGACCGCACCCTCGTCGTCGACCGCCGCACCGGCACCACCACCGCGCACCTGTGGCCCGAGGACACGCGCCCCGCCCTGGAGTACACCCAGGACATCGACGACTGGCTCGCCGCCATCGCCACCGGCCGCTGTGTCGGTGTCACCCCGCACGCCACCGTCACCCAGTACCGCCGCGACGGCATCGCCTACCGCCCGCTGCGCGACGCGGACCCCGTCCCCGTCCACCTCATCTGGCGCCGGCACGACCCCCACCCCGCCACCCACGCCGCCGTGGCCCTCCTCACCGACCTCTACCGCGAAGAGACCTGACGGGCCGGGCCGTGCTCCCCGCGGGGGGCGGAGCGCTGCCCCCTCGCCCCTGGCGGCCGGGAAGGCGGGACCGGCCGGAGCGGGAGGGCCGCGGCGAGGGGCGGACCGGCATGGTGGCGCGCCTCCGGCGTCCCCTTACCCTTGAACGGTGACCAGCAGCAAAGACCGGACCGGAGAGATGGCCGACGTGGGCGTTACTCGAAGCTACGAGATCCGCACCTACGGGTGCCAGATGAACGTCCATGACTCCGAGCGGCTGTCGGGCCTGCTGGAGGACGCCGGCTACGTCCGCGCGCCCAAGGGTGCCGACGGCGCCGATGTCGTCGTCTTCAACACCTGCGCGGTGCGGGAGAACGCCGACAACCGGCTCTACGGCAACCTCGGCCAGCTCGCCCCGCAGAAGGCCGCGCGGCCGGGCATGCAGATCGCCGTCGGCGGCTGCCTCGCCCAGAAGGACCGCGACACCATTGTCAAGAAGGCCCCCTGGGTCGACGTGGTCTTCGGGACGCACAACATCGGGAAGCTGCCGGTGCTGCTGGAGCGCGCCCGCGTGCTGGAAGAGGCGCAGGTCGAGATCGCCGAGTCCCTTGAGGCGTTCCCCTCGACCCTGCCCACCCGCCGTGAGAGCGCGTACGCGGCATGGGTGTCCATCTCCGTCGGCTGCAACAACACCTGCACCTTCTGCATCGTGCCGGCGCTGCGCGGCAAGGAGAAGGATCGCCGCCCCGGCGACATCCTCGCCGAGATCGAGGCGCTGGTCGCCGAGGGCGTCAGCGAGATCACCCTGCTCGGCCAGAACGTCAACGCCTACGGCTCCGACATCGGTGACCGCGAGGCCTTCAGCAAGCTGCTGCGCGCCTGCGGCGGCATCGAGGGCCTGGAGCGGGTCCGTTTCACCTCCCCGCACCCCCGCGACTTCACCGACGACGTGATCGCCGCGATGGCCGAGACCCCGAACGTCATGCCGCAGCTGCACATGCCGCTCCAGTCCGGTTCGGACACCGTCCTCAAGGCGATGCGCCGCTCCTACCGGCAGGAGCGCTACCTCGGCATCATCGAGAAGGTGCGCGCCGCGATGCCGGACGCCGCCATCTCCACCGACATCATCGTCGGCTTCCCGGGCGAGACCGACGAGGACTTCGAGCAGACCCTGCACACCGTCCGCGAGTCCCGTTTCGCGCAGGCGTTCACCTTCCAGTACTCCAAGCGCCCCGGGACCCCGGCGGCCGATATGGCGGACCAGATCCCCAAGGCCGTCGTCCAGGAGCGCTACGAGCGGCTGGCCGCGCTCCAGGAGGAGATCTCCTGGGAGGAGAACAAGAAGCAGGTCGGCCGCACTCTGGAGGTGCTGGTGGCCGAGGGCGAGGGCCGCAAGGACGACGCGACCCGCCGGCTGTCCGGCCGCGCCCCCGACAACCGCCTGGTGCACTTCGCCCGCCCCGACGAGCCGGTCCGCCCCGGTGACATGGTGACCGTGGAGATCACCTACGCCGCCCCGCACCACCTCCTGGCCGAGGGCCCCGCCCGCGCCGTCCGCCGCACCCGCGCCGGCGACGCCTGGGAGAAGCGCACCGCCGCCCCGGCGGAACGGCCCAAGGGTGTCCTGCTGGGCCTGCCGACCGTCGGCGCCCCGGCACCGTCGCCCGCCCCGGCACCGGCCTGCGGGCGCGACTGACGCAATCGGCGTGCCCGGGAGGCTGACGGGCGCGAGGGGACCGCACATCGCCGCCCGGGGCCGGCCTCCGGGCTGCCGGCCGTCGGCCCGGGGTGGTACGCGCACCGGGCCCCGGGAGGCACCGGAGCCCCGGACGGGTCTCCCGGCGCTCCCCGCACGGCCGGGATGTCACCGAACTCTCCTGGGGCCCGGGGCCGCCTTGCTAGGGTTCCGGCCATGCTCGTCGCCGCAGCCATCTGCCCCTGCCCGCCGCTGCTCGTGCCCGAGGTCGCCGCGGGTGCCGCGCCCGAGCTGGACGCGTTGCGGGCCGCCTGTCTGGACGCGGTCGGGGTGCTGGCGGCGGCCCGTCCCGACCGGCTCGTCGTGCTCGGCCCCGCGGAGCAGGCGGGCCGCGGCCCGCACCCGCAGGGCGCGACCGGGTCCTTCCGCGGGTTCGGCGTGGACCTGGAACTGCGGCTGGGCCCCGAGGGTCCCGACTCCGAGCGGGAACTCCCGCCGTCGCTCTCCGTCGGCGCCTGGCTGCTGGCCCGTACGGACTGGGCCGACGCCCCGGTGGAGGGGCTGGGCGTCGGCGAACCGCTGGCCCCTGACCGCTGTCTGCCGGTGGGCCGGGAGATCGCCGCCTCCGCGGCCCGGGTGGCGCTGCTGGTGATGGGCGACGGCAGCGCCTGCCGGACGGTCAAGGCGCCGGGGTACTTCGACGAGCGGGCCGAGGCGTTCGACGCCGCGGTGGCCCGCGCCCTGGGCAGCGCCGACACGGACGCGCTGACCGCGCTCGACGAGGAACTGGCCGCCGGCCTCAAGGCATCGGGCCGGGCCTGCTGGCAGGTCCTGGCCGGCGCGGCCCAGGGCGCGGGCCTGCGCGGTCAGCTGCTGCGCGAGGAGGCACCGTACGGCGTGGGCTACTTCGTCGCCGCCTGGTCGTAGCACCGCGCCCGCCCGGCGAGTACCCCGCCCCGGGCGGCCCGCCGGGCCGGCCCCGTACCCGTCCGCACACGGCAACGGCCGCGAGGCGCATCGTCAGCGCCTCGCGGCCGTTGTGGTGTCCCGCGAAACCATGGGTGGCGGCCGCGCCGGTACCAGGGGTGCCAGGGACCGCTCAGGGCCTCAGAGGGGCCCGCCCTCGTGTCTCTTCTCCGCGCTGTCCGCGGATCCTGCATCCGGTGGGTGAC
The DNA here is from genome assembly GCF_046549095.1 of Streptomyces sp. x-80. Classification (NCBI taxonomy): domain Bacteria; kingdom Bacillati; phylum Actinomycetota; class Actinomycetes; order Kitasatosporales; family Streptomycetaceae; genus Streptomyces; species Streptomyces sp. x-80. Next base: position 156,368 of record NZ_JAJPWM010000018.1, on the reverse strand, counting down.
CGGCGCTCCCGGACAGCCGCCCGAGGGCGTCCTTGGCCTTGTCCGTGCCTGTCCGGATCTGGCTGCTGTACTTGCCCTTGGTCTTCTCGTCGACCGTCCTGGCGGCCTTCTCCAGCCCGGACCCGATCTTGTCCTCGTGCTGCTGCGCGAGGTCACCGGCCTTGTCCTTGAGGAGGCCGGCCGTGGTCTTGAGATTGTCCATCAGGCCCATGGGCCACCTTCCTTCTCCTTAGGAACCGACGCCGGATCCTCCGCCGGACCACCGCGGTCCGGCCGCCGGACTACTGGCGGGCGCTCTCGCCGGCGTCGCTGTCCGCCGCGGCCCCCGCGGACTGCTGCCGGGGAATCCCGGCACCCTCGGCGGCCTCGGCCGCGCGCTGCCCGTCGTCACCGGCCGGGTCACCGGCCGCGTCACCCTTCGTGGCGCCGCTCGTGGCGCCGGCCTGGTCGCCGGATGCCGCCGGCTGCGGTGCGGTGGCGGACTCCCCGGTCTCGTCTGTCGGCTCGGCCGGTTCCGCCGTCACGGTCGCGGCGGCCGCCTCCTCGGCCGAAGCCTCGGACTTACGGCGGCGAAAACGTGAAAAAACGCCCATAACTGCTCCTACCTTACGTGTGCGGGCGAGATCCTGCGCCGCCCGGAGCGCACCCATTGCGCTGCCCGCGGGCGCCGGTTGCAGATACCGGCACTCGGGACCTCGAACAGGCAACGACCTCATCCGTCCCCCGTCACGTCGCTCGTTCGGGAGTGGCGCGCGATGTTTGCGAGACTGACGGGGTGAACATCGCCGTTCCCGCTCCGCGGGTCATCGCCGTCGTCGGCCCCACCGCGGCCGGAAAATCCGACCTTGGCGTCGCGCTCGCCCGGCATCTGGGCGGCGAGGTCATCAACGCCGACTCCATGCAGCTCTACCGGGGGATGGACATCGGCACCGCCAAACTGACACCCCAGGAGCAGCAGGGGGTCCCGCACCACCTCCTCGACCTCTGGGACGTGACGCGGGCGGCGAACGTCGCCGAGTACCAGAAACTGGCGCGCGCGCAGATCGACCGGCTGCTCGCCGAGGGCCGCACCCCGGTCCTCGTCGGCGGCTCCGGCCTCTACGTACGCGGCGCCCTCGACGCCCTCGACTTCCCCGGCACCGACCCGGCCGTCCGCGCCCGCCTGGAGGCCGAACTGGCCGAGCTCGGCAGCGGCGCCCTGCACGCCCGGCTGGCCGCCGCCGACCCGGCCGCCGCAGACGCGATCCTGGCCGGCAACGGCCGCCGCATCGTGCGCGCCCTGGAGGTCATCGAGATCACCGGCCGCCCGTTCACCGCGCACCTGCCCAGCCACGAAGCGGTCTACGACACCCTCCAGATCGGCGTCGACGTCGCGCGCCCCGAACTCGACGAGCGGATCGCGCGGCGGGTGGACCGCATGTGGGACGCCGGGCTCGTCGACGAGGTGCGCCGGCTGGTGGCCGAGGGCCTGCGCGAGGGCCGTACCGCCTCCCGGGCGCTCGGCTACCAGCAGGTGCTGGCGCAGCTGGCGGGGGAGTGCACCGAGCAGCAGGCGCGCGACGAAACGGTGCGTGCCACCAAGCGGTTCGCCCGCCGCCAGGACTCCTGGTTCCGCCGGGATCCGCGGGTCCACTGGCTCAGCGGCGCGGCCGACCGGCGGGCGGAACTGCCGGGGCACGCGCTGGCGTTGCTCGAACGACCGGTCACAGCCTGATCACGTCATGGCATCGGGACGCTCAGGCCGCCGTCCGGCCCCCTGCGGACATGTCATCATCAACCTCGATCGAGGCGTGCAGTCGCAGTGGGGAGGGCGCGTGGCAATGGCAGCCGGCCCTCGCAACAGAGCGCAGCAACCGGACCGGAACGGCCCCGGTACGGCACCGCTGAACGCGGACGGCCCGGACGCCGGCGACGGTGTGACCGCCTCCGGAGAGCGCGTCCCGGCGGCCGACCCGGCCGCCCTGACGGCCCCGGACCGCGCCGCCCTGGACGACTCGGACCGCCCCGGCGCCGAGACCGGGCAGGACCCCGGCGGCGGCGAGTCCTTCCGGGAGCTCCGCCCGCCGCGCCGGCTGCGCCTGTGGCAGCTCGCGCCGATCGTCGTGCTCGCCGCCCTCGGCTCGCTGATGTTCGCCTTCCCCCTCGCCTTCGAGTTCGGCGACGGCGGCGCGGTGATCGCGATGCTCGGCCTGCTGCTCTGCTGCTGCGCCGCGGGCTCGGGCATGATGGCCGCCCGCCACGTCGGCCACACCTGGCCCGGCCTGCCGGTCCGCGGCTCCGGCCGGCGCGCGGGCTGGCGCGTCATCCTGATCTACACCGCGGTGGTCGCCGTCCTCGCGGCGCTCGCCATCTGGCGCGTCGCCCGGCTGCGCTGAACGCCCCGGCCGCGCGGCGCGCCCCGGCACCCCCGTACGATTCAGGGGTGAGCACCGCGCAGCGCATCGCCTTCCTCAAGGGCCACGGCACCGAGAACGACTTCGTGATCGTTCCCGACCCGGACGGCCGCCTCGACCTGCCCGCGGCCGCGGTCGCCCGGATCTGCGACCGGCGGGCCGGCGTCGGCGGCGACGGCCTGCTGCGCGTCGTACGGTCCGCGGCGCACCCCGAGGCACGCGCGTCGGCCGACGAGGCCGAGTGGTTCATGGACTACCGCAACGGCGACGGCTCGATCGCCGAGATGTGCGGCAACGGCGTCCGCGTCTTCGCCCGCTATCTGCTGCACGCCGGGCTGGCCGAGGCGGGCGACCTCGCCATCGCCACCCGGGCCGGCGTCCGGCGCGTCCACCTCGCCACGAGCGGCGACGTCACCGTCTCGATGGGCCGCGCCGAACTCCCCGAGGAGAGCGTCGTGGTCACCCTGGACGGCCGCAGCTGGCCGGCCCGCAACGTGAACATGGGCAATCCGCACGCCGTCGCGTTCGTCGAGGACCTGGCGCACGCGGGCGAGCTGCGCGGCGTACCGCCGTACAGCCCGGCGGCGGTCTATCCCGACGGCGTGAACATCGAGTTCGTCGTCGACCGCGGCCCGCGCCATGTGGCGATGCGGGTGCATGAGCGCGGCTCGGGCGAGACCCGCTCCTGCGGCACCGGCGCCTGCGCGGTCGCCGTCGCCACCGCCCGCCGGGACGGCACGGACCCCGCACGGACCGGCACCCCCGTCACGTACACCGTCGACGTGCTCGGCGGCAGCCTGTCGATCACCGAGCTGCCGGACGGCACGGTCGAGATGACCGGCCCCGCCGTGATCGTCGCCGAGGGCGCCTTCGACCCCGGCTGGCTGGCCACCGCGCTCGCCTGACGGGACACGGGCCCCGTCGCGGGATTCGCTCGAATAGGTGATCCGTTTCACGCTGGGCGAGAGGCGTACAGCGGTGCGTGATGGGCTCGGTAGCATCAAGCACCGGCCCGGACGCCCGACTGACGGCGGCCAACCGCCGGCCGACGCCGCCGGAGGTGCCCATGAGCGCAGAGGCCACGAACCCAGGTAGTCCCGGAGCGGCGGGGCGCCGGCGCGGCCGCCCCCGGCTGGAGTTGCGGGGGCTGCGCCGCATCGGGCGCGCCGCGCTGCTGGGCCCGGCGCCGCGCGACGGCCTCCCGGACGCCCTGGAACACGTCGCCAAGGTGCACCGCGACCATCACCCGGACGCCGACCTGGACATCCTGACCAAGGCGTACGCGCGGGCCGAGTCCTCGCACCGCGGCCAGCTGCGCAAGAGCGGCGAGCCCTACATCACCCACCCGCTCGCGGTCACCCTCATCCTCGCCCAACTGGGCGCGGAGACCACGACATTGACCGCCTCCCTCCTGCACGACACCGTCGAGGACACGGAGGTGACCCTCGACCAGGTGCGCGCGGAGTTCGGCGCCGAGGTCTGCTACCTCGTCGACGGCGTGACGAAGCTGGAGAAGGTCGACTACGGCGCGGCCGCCGAACCGGAGACCTTCCGCAAGATGCTGGTCGCCACCGGCGACGACGTCCGGGTGATGTCCATCAAGCTCGCCGACCGGCTGCACAACATGCGCACCCTCGGCGTGATGCGCCCCGACAAGCAGGTCCGGATCGCCAAGGTGACCCAGGACGTGCTGATCCCGCTCGCCGAACGCCTCGGCGTACAGGCCCTCAAGAGCGAGCTGGAGGACCTGGTCTTCGCGATCCTGCGCCCGGAGGAGTACGCCGCCGCCCGCCGCCTGGTACGCGAGTGCGCGGCGCGGCCCGATCCGCTCGCCGCCATGGCGGAACGCGTGCGCACGACCCTGGAGGAGGCCCGGATCGACGCCGAAGTCCTCGTCCGGCCACGGCACTTCGTCTCCGTGCACCGCGTCCGGCTCCGGCGCGGCGAGGTCACCGGCGCGGACCTGGGGCGGCTGCTCGTCCTGGTCGCCGAGGACGCCGACTGCTACGCGGTCCTCGGCGAGCTGCACACCTGCTTCACCCCCGTCGTCTCCGAGTTCAAGGACTTCATCGCGGTCCCCAAGTTCAACCTCTACCAATCGCTGCACACCGCCGTCACCGCCGAGGACGGGAAGATCGCCGAGACGCTGATCCGCACCCACCAGATGCACCGGGTCGCGGAGGCCGGGGTGATCGCCCTGGGCAACCCGTACGCCCCCACCGACGGCGCCGACGCCCCCGACGGCGAGCGGGCCGACCCGACGCGCCCCGGATGGCTCTCCCGACTGCTGGACTGGCAGCGCACCACCCCCGATCCGGACGCGTTCTGGACCTCGCTCCGCGCCGACCTGGCCCAGGAGGGGGAGATCACCGTCTGCTGCGCGGACGGTACCTCCGACGACGCCGCGGACGGCCCGTCCGCCGCCACGGGCCGCGTCATCGGCCTGCCCGCCGGGGCGAGTTGCGTGGACGCCGCCTACGCGCTGCACGGCGAGGCGGCGCACTGCTGCATCGGCGCCCGCGTCAACGGCCGCCTGGCCACGCTCGCCACCGTCCTGCGCGACGGCGACAGCCTGCATCTGCTGATGGCCCCGGACTCCGCGGCCGGCCCCTCGCCCGAGTGGCTCGACCACGCCCGTACGCCCGCCGCCCGGCTCGCCATCTCCCGGTGGCTGTCGGCGCCCGCGCACGCCCCGGCCGCCGCCGCGCCCACCCCGGCGGGGACCGGACCCGCGGGGCACACCGGCCCCGCGGGCTCCGCCGGGCACGGTCCGTCCGGGCGGGACGGCGCGGCCCCCCGCGGCCCCGCCGACGTCCTCGCAGTGGCGGATCTGCCCGGTGCGGCCGTCCGGCTGGCGGGCTGCTGCACCCCGGTACCGCCGGACTCCGTCACCGGCTTCGCCGTACGGGGCGGCACGGTCACCGCGCACCGCGCCCTGTGCCCCGTGGTCGCACGGATGACGGCGACCGGCCGGCAGCCGGTCGGGGTGCGCTGGCGGGGCGCGGACGAAACCGGCCACGGCTGCCGGGTGACCCTCCTCGCCGAGGCGTTCAGCAGGCCGCACCTCCTGGCGGACCTCACCGAAGCGATCGCCGCCCAGGGCGCCGCCGTGGTGTCGGCCGCCGTCGAACCCCCGCACGAACAGCGGGTACGGCACACCTACACCCTGCACCTGCCCGACGCCGCCGCGCTGCCCTCCCTGATGCGCGCGATGCGCCAAGTGCCGGGCGTCTTCGACGTGTTGCGGGCGGGGCGCGCCAGGCCGGCCGCGGCGGTGCGCCGGTAGCCCGCCTCGGACCGAAGGCGTAAGCCGGACGCCGCAACCGCCGCCCGTTCGGGTGCCGTACTGCCGCGCCACCCGCCCGGGGGCGGGCCGCGCTGATAGCGGTAACCCATGCCGTTTCCCTCGCGCCGCCCGCCCCACGGCCTCGTCCGCCCCGTCCGCCCCGCCCGTGACCTGCCCCGTGTCCCACGCGGCCGGATCCCGTCGCGGGCCGGCCGCCGTGCCGCCGCCCTCGGGCTGGCGGCCGTCGCCACGCTCGCCGCGGCCGCGCCCCCGGCCACCGGCCCGCACGGCATCGGCGACCGCGTCTTCCCCACGCTCGGCAACAACGGCTACCACGTCTCCTCCTACGACATCGCGCTGGACTACCCCGGCCGCAACGACAGCGCACTGTCCGCCGTCACCCGGATCACCGCCCGCACCACCGCCGACCTCGACCGCCTCGACCTCGACTACGCCAGCGGCACCGTCCACTCCGTCCAGGTGGACGGCGTACCGGCCGCCTTCTCGCGCAGCGGCGAGCACCTGGTGGTCGACCTGCCCTTCCCCGTCTCGTCGGGCCGGCAGCTGCGGATCGTCGTCCGGCACATCAGCAACCCGGCCGCCGGCGGCGACGGCGGCTGGATCCGCACCACCGACGGGCTGGCGATGGCCAACCAGGCCGACGCCGCACACCGCGTCTTCCCCTGCAACGACCACCCCTCCGACAAGGCGTACTTCACCTTCCACGTCACCGCGCCCCGAGAACTGACGGTCGTCGCCAACGGAGTGCAGCTCGGCCACGACGACCGCGGCCGGCGCCGCACCTGGACCTACCGCACCGCGCACCCCATGGCCACCGAGCTGGCGCAGGTCTCCATCGGAAAGTCCGCCGTCCTGCCGCGCAGCGGACCGCACGGTCTGCCGATGCGCGACGTGGTCCCGGACGCCGACCGCGCCGCCCTCTCGCCGTGGGCCGCCAAGACCCCGGACCAGCTCGCCTGGATGGAGCGCAAGGTCGGCCGGTTCCCCTTCGAGACGTACGGGGTGCTCATCGCGGACGCCAAGACCGGGTTCGAGCTGGAGACCCAGACCCTCTCGCTGTTCGAGAAGCGGCTCTTCACGACCGCCGGGCTGCCCGCCTGGTACGTCGAGTCCGTCATGGTGCACGAACTGTCCCACCAGTGGTTCGGCGACAGCGTCAGCCCGCGGCGCTGGTCCGACGCCTGGCTCAACGAAGCCCACGCCACCTGGTACGAGGCCCTCTACGCACAGGAGCGGAGCAAGGGCAAGGCGCCCCTGGAGGCCCGGATGCGCCGGGCGTACCAGTGGTCGGACGGCTGGCGCGCCAGCGGCGGGCCGCCCGCGCTGCCCAAGCCGGCCGACCCCGGAAAGAAGACCAGCATCTTCCGCCCGGTCCTGTACGACGGCAGCGCCCTGGTCCTGTACGCCCTGCGGGAGAAGATCGGCCGGGCCGCCTTCGACCGCCTCGAACGCTCCTGGGTGTCCCGCCACCGCGACGGCGTGGCCGGTACCGGCGACTTCATCGCACTGGCGTCCCGGATCTCCGGGCAGCACCTCGGCGGCTTCCTCGAGTCCTGGCTGTACGGCACGAAGACCCCGCCGATGCCCGGCCACCCCGCCTGGAAGAGCGCGACGGGCACCAGGAGCACGGCGGGCGTCCAAGGACGCGCCCGACAGGCCGGAAAATCCGCGTGACGGCCCCCACCCTCCGTGCGACCATCGACGGGCGACGCCGACAGGCCCGGGAATCTCCGGGGCGGCTCGGACGTTGTCACCACCGACAGTCCCACCGGGACCGGCAGGTCCCGACGAGGACTTCCCAACGACACAAAGGATCAAATGACCTCCTCTTCTTCCCTTCCGCAGGACCGCCAGCGCCTCCCCGAGAGCCTGCGGGCCGACGCCCTGATGGAAGAGGACGTCGCCTGGAGCCACGAGATCGACGGGGAGCGTGACGGCGACCAGTACGACCGCTCGGCGCGCGCGGCGCTGCGCCGCGTCGCGGGCCTCTCCACCGAGCTGGAGGACGTCACCGAGGTCGAGTACCGCCAGCTCCGCCTGGAGCGCGTGGTGCTCGTCGGTGTGTGGACCTCCGGGACGGTGCAGGACGCGGACAACTCCCTCGCCGAGCTCGCCGCGCTGGCCGAGACCGCCGGCGCCCTCGTGCTCGACGGCGTCGTCCAGCGCCGCGACAAGCCCGACCCGGCCACCTACATCGGCTCCGGCAAGGCCCTGGAGCTGCGCGACATCGTCCTCGAATCCGGGGCGGACACCGTGGTGTGCGACGGTGAGCTCTCCCCGGGCCAGCTGATCCACCTGGAGGACGTCGTCAAGGTCAAGGTGGTCGACCGGACCGCCCTGATCCTCGACATCTTCGCCCAGCACGCCAAGTCCCGGGAGGGCAAGGCACAGGTCTCCCTGGCACAGATGCAGTACATGCTGCCCAGGCTCCGCGGCTGGGGCCAGTCGCTCTCCCGCCAGATGGGCGGCGGCGGATCCAGCGGCGGCGGCGGGATGGCCACCCGTGGTCCCGGTGAGACCAAGATCGAGACGGACCGGCGGCGGATCCGCGAGAAGATGGCGAAGATGCGCCGGGAGATCGCGGAGATGAAGACCGGCCGGGACATCAAGCGCCAGGAACGCCGGCGCAACAAGGTCCCCTCGGTCGCCATCGCCGGATACACCAACGCCGGCAAGTCCTCGCTGCTCAACCGCCTCACCGGCGCCGGTGTCCTGGTGGAGAACGCCCTGTTCGCCACCCTGGACCCCACCGTCCGCCGCGCCGAGACGCCCAGCGGGCGGCTCTACACCCTCGCCGACACCGTCGGCTTCGTCCGGCATCTGCCGCACCACCTCGTCGAGGCGTTCCGCTCCACGATGGAGGAGGTCGGCGACTCCGACCTCATCCTGCACGTGGTCGACGGCTCGCACCCGGTGCCGGAGGAGCAGCTGGCCGCCGTGCGCCAGGTGATCCGCGACGTGGGCGCGACGGACGTGCCCGAGATCGTCGTCGTCAACAAGGCGGACGCCGCCGACCCGCTGGTGTTGCAGCGCCTGCTGCGCCAGGAGAAGCACGCCCTCGTGGTCTCGGCCCGCACCGGCCAGGGCATCACGGAGCTGCTGGCGCTGCTCGACGCGGAACTGCCGCGCCCCGAGGTGGAGATCGAGGTGCTGGTGCCCTACACCCACGGCGCCCTGGTCTCGCGGGCACACGCCGAGGGCGAGGTCATCTCCGAGGAGCACACCGCCGACGGCACGGTCCTCAAGGCGCGGGTGCACGAAGAACTGGCCGCCGAGTTCCAGCGGTTCGTACCGGCCGCGTAGCACCGCCACGCGGAGCGGCCGCGTACGACGGCGGAAGCAGGACGAAGGCCCGCCCCCGGAAGTTCCTCCGGGGGCGGGCCTCCGTCGTACGGCGGGCCTTCGCACGGTGCGCCGGCGCACCGCGGGCGGTGCCGGACCGCGGCACCGCCCCGTCACCGCCCTACTGCTTGGCGGCCCACTTCTTGCTCATCGCGTCGAACATCGACTTGGCCTCGGGGCCCAGGTGCGGACCGGCCGACCAGCGGGCCGGGCGCGGCCCCATCGACATGTTGGAGACCAGGACCGGCTTGCCGTCCGCGCCCTTGACGAACCAGGGGCCACCGGAGGAGCCACCGGTCATCGTGCAGCCGATCCGGTACATGGTCGGCAGCTGCGCGTCGCGCGACAGCCGGGTCGGCTTGTCGGTGCACTGTTCCTGCACCGCACCGTCGAACGGCGCCTCGGCCGGGTAGCCCTGCGCGGTCAGGCTCGGGATCTTGCCGATCGCCGGCGCGTTGAAGCTCACCTCGTACGCGCCGCCGGCCACCTCCTCCAGCGACTTGCCGCCGGTGCTCTCCTCGGGCTTCACATGCATCAGGGCGAAGTCGTACGGAGCCATCGGCACCCCTGGCACCGCGCCGCCGGCCTTGATCCACTGGCCGGACGTCGCCATGTCGTCCGCCCACCACTTGCCCGACGGCACCCGGTCCTCGAACGGCGTGGCCTTCATCTTGGCGGCCGACACGCCGTTCCGGTTGAAGTTCGGCACGAACACCATGTTGCGGTACCAGCCGCCGCTCTTGCCGGCGTGCACACAGTGCGCCGCGGTCCACACGAGGTTGGACTTACCGGGGTGTGCCGGGTCCTTGACGACCGTGGCCGAACAGCGCGACTCACCCTGGGGCGTGCTGAACAGCAGCAGCCCGACACCGGGCGCGGTCGAGGTGTACGGAGTCCGGACGGGCTGCGCCGGTACCGCCGCCGGCTCGGGATCGGTCTTGCCCTGGTCCTGCGAGATGTCCTCGGGCTTGCTGGGATCCTGCGGCGGCTTGACCTTCTCGATCTTGTCCGGGTTCCAGAAGTTCTTGATGATCGGGTTGATGAACTCCCCGGCCTCCCGGAGCCACTTGTCCTTGTCCCAGTTCTTCCAGTCGCCGTTCTTCCACTTGTCCAGGTCGATGCCGTGTTCCTTGAGCCTGTCCTGGATGTCCTGCGGAATCTTGAACTCACCCCCGGTGTCCTGAGCCGCTGACTGGCCCTGCTTGGCGTCCGCGCCACCGCCCTCCGGCCCGCAGGCGGTCGCGGTCATCGCCACGACGGCGGTGAGGGCGGCAGCGGCCAGGACCGGCCGACGTATGGATCGCATGGATGAGCTCCCCCTGAGAAATTCGATCTGAGCCTGTGCGGAACCGCGCCGACACGATCTTTGTCATGCACGTCAAGATCCCGGCGCGGCCCCCACTATGCCGGTGCCGTGAGGGACGGTGCCAGGCGGGCCCCCGGTTCCGGCCGCGGCAATGATCTTGACACCGGCCGTGATCCTCCGTCGGCACCGTCGTTGGTACCTACGGGGGCGCCGGGCTGCCCGCAGCGGCCCGCGCGGCATCAGCAGCTCACCAGCAGGAGGACACAACTGCCGTGGCGTTGACCGAATCCGTGCCGGCGGCCGCCCCGCCGGCCCACGAGGGGATCCTGCGCCGGCAGTCCCTGCGTGAGTCCGCCGCCCGTACCTACGCGCGCTCGTTGCCCATCGTCCCCGTGCGCGCCCGCGGCCTGACCATCGAAGGCGCCGACGGCCGGCGCTATCTCGACTGCCTCTCCGGCGCCGGCTCCCTGGCCCTCGGGCACAACCACCCGGTGGTGCTCGAAGCGATCCGCGGGGTCCTGGACTCCGGCGCGCCGCTGCACGCCCTCGACCTGGCGACGCCGGTCAGGGACGCCTTCACCACCGAACTCTTCGCCACCCTGCCGGGCGAACTGGCGGAGAAGGGGCGCATCCAGTTCTGCGGACCGGCCGGCACCGACGCCGTCGAGGCCGCCCTCACCCTCGTCCGCACCGCGACCGGCCACGACGGCCTGCTGGCCTTCTCCGGCGCGCACCACGGCCTGCCGGAGGAGGCGTCGACGGCCTCCGGGGGCGCGCCGCACACCGGAGTGACCCGGCTGCCCTATCCGTACGACTACCGCTGCCCGTTCGGGACCGGCGGCGAGCACGGCGCCGAACTCGCCGCGCGCTGGACGGAGCATCTGCTGGACGACCCCGGGAGCGGGGTACCGCGGCCGGCCGGGATGATCCTCGAACCCGTCCAGGGCGAGGGCGGGGTGATCCCCGCGCCGGACAGCTGGCTGCGGCGGATGCGGGACGTCACCGCCGCCCGGCGCATCCCGCTGATCGTGGACGAGGCACAGACCGGCGTCGGGCGCACCGGCACCTTCTGGGCGGTCGAGCACAGCGGGATCGTGCCCGATGTGCTCGTCCTGTCGAAGGCGATCGGCGGCAGCCTGCCGCTCGCGGTGATCGTCCACCGCGAGGAACTCGACGTCCGGCGGCCCGGCGCCCACGCCGGCACCTTCCGCGGCAACCAGCTCGCGATGGCGGCCGGCGCCGCCACCCTCGCCCACGTCCGCGAGAACGGGCTCGCCCGGCGCGCCGGGGAGCTCGGCGCCCGGATGCTCGGCCGGCTCGGCCGGCTCGCCGACTCCTGCGCCTGCATCGGCGACGTCCGCGGCCGCGGGCTGATGCTCGGCGTCGAACTGGTCGACGCCGAGGCCGCGGCGGACGCCACCGGGGCCCGCCCCGCCGCCCCGGCGCTCGCCGCCGCCGTCCGGGACGCCTGCCTGGACCGCGGCCTCATCGTCGGACTGGGCGGCCGGCACGGCGCCGTCATCCGGCTGCTGCCACCCCTGACCCTCACCGACGAACAGGCGGACGCGATCCTCGACCGCCTCACCGACGCCATCGCGGCGGCGGTCCGCACCACCCCCGCGCCGACGGGCCCGTCCCCCACGACCATGCGAGGCACCTCCCCATGAACGAACGCACCGGCCCAGACGGGACCCAGGCCGCCGAGCGGCTCCTCGCCCACCATCCGGGCGGGGGGACGATCGAATCGGTACCGCGCCAGCAACGGCACACCGCCGACGACCTGCGCCACGCACCCTCCGCGGGCACGGCCGGCACCCCCCGCCCGTACGACCGCGCCCTCCTCGGCGACGGCGACGCCGACCCCCTGGACCACCCGGACCCGGCCGTCGCCGCCGACGCCGCCGGCACCGAGAACCTGCTGCGCTGCTGGGTCCGCGAGAGCGGCGCACACCGCCCGCCGGACGGCCGGCTGCGCCTCCCGCTGCCCGCCAGCGCGACCGTCCTGCACATCCCCGTCCGCTACTGGTCACCCACGGGCTGGCACCGCCTCGGCGCCCCCGTCCTGGAAGGCGCCCCCACCGACGCGGCTCCGCTGGACGCCGTCACCCTCGCCGCACTGCTGCACCGGGAGGCCGCGTACGACGGCGGGCGCCGCGCGGCGTACGGCCGCGCGCACCTCGGCCCGGACGGTGACGGCGCCGAACTCGTCGGCAGGGTCGCCAACTCCGTACAGAACACTGCCGCCTTCCTCGCCGACCGGCGCGCCCGCCCCGACGACGACCGCAGCGCGCTCTTCCTCGAAGCCGAACAGTCCCTCCTCCTCGGCCATCCGCTGCACCCCACACCGAAGAGCCGCGAGGGCCTCTCGGACGCCGAGCGGCGCGCCTACTCGCCCGAACTGCGCGGGGCCTTCCCGCTGCACTGGATGGCCGTGCACCGCTCCGTCCTCGCCGCCGACTCCGCCTGGACCGAACGCGGCAAGACCGTCCCGGCCGAACGGCTCGCCGCCGGCCTCGCGGGGGACGGTCTCCGGTGCCCCGGCGAAACCGTCCCGCTGCCGCTGCACCCCTGGCAGGCCGGGGAACTCGCCGCCCGCCCGGACGTCGCCGCGCTCCTCGACGCCGGCCTGCTGCACGACCTGGGCCCGTACGGACCCGTCTGGCACCCCACCTCCTCCGTCCGCACCGTCTACCGCCCCGGCGCGGACGCCATGCTCAAGCTCTCCCTGGGCGTGCGCATCACCAACTCCCGCCGGGAGAACCTCCGCAAGGAACTGGAGCGCGGCGTCGAGGTCCACCGGCTGCTCCGCACCGGCCTCGCCGAACAGTGGCAGTCCGCCCATCCCGGCTTCGACATCATCCGCGACCCGGCGTATCTCGCCGTCGACGGCGCCGCCGGCGAGCCTGTCCAGGGACTGGACGTCGTCATCCGCCACAACCCCTTCACCACCACGGACGACGCCGTCTGCATCGCCGGACTCACCTCGCCCAGGCCCGGCCGGGGCCGGACGCGCTCGCGGCTCGCCGCTCTCGTCACCACGCTCGGCGCCAGGACCGGCCGCACCGCGGGCGCCGTCGCGACCGAGTGGTTTTTGCGCTACCTCGAAGCGGTCGTCCGGCCCGTGCTGTGGCTCGACGGCACGGCCGGCGTCGCCCTGGAGGCCCACCAGCAGAACACCCTCGTCCTGCTGGACCCCGACGGCTGGCCGGTCGGCGGCCGCTACCGCGACAACCAGGGCTACTACTTCCGCGTCTCCCGGCGCACGGACCTGGAACGGCGGCTGCCCGGCATCGGCGCCACCAGCGACACCTTCGTCGCCGACGACGTCACCGACGAGCGGTTCGCCTACTACCTCGGCATCAACAACGTCCTCGGCCTCATCGGGGCGTTCGGCGCGCAGCGCCTGGCCCGCGAGGAGATCCTGCTCGCCGCCTTCCGCCGCTTCCTCGCCGACGCGGCCGCCGCCCCCCGGGCCCACCGCTCACCGCTGCCGGAACACCTGCTCACCGCCCGCACCCTGCGCTGCAAGGCCAACCTCGCCACCCGGCTGCACGGCCTGGACGAACTCGTCGGCCCGGTCGACACCCAGTCCGTCTACGTCACTTTGTCCAACCCGCTGGCGTCCTAGGGCGTGCCGTCACAGTGGCGCCTGCTCCGCGGCGGCCGGCACGGCCCTCTCCCGGCCACCGCCGGGAGGTACCCCCACGCGGCGCCGCCGGGACCACCCCGGCACACCCGGTACCGGGGCGGCCCACCGCACCGGCACACCGCGCGGGACCCGCCCTCGGGGCGAACGACGCCACCGTGACGACACACCCCCCCCAGGGCCCGTGCGATACCCGGCGCCTGGCCGACCCACCCCAGCCCGCCGGCCCCGCCCCGCGACCCACAAGGCCCCGCGGCACCCGGGGCCACGAGAGGAGAGCGCCGCCGTGCCATCCACCGACGCCGGCTTCACTTCCAGCTCCGACGACACCATCGACCTGCAACTCCCGCCCGAATGGGGCCCGCTGCCCACCGCCGGGGACCGGCCCCCGGTGGCCCCCGACGCCCCGGCCGCCGGCCCGCTCCTCGACAACCTGGCGGGCTGGGGCCCGGCCGACACCCCGGCCGGGCCGTTCGCACTCGTCCCGGTCCACCTGGACCGCGACCTCGCCCGGATCTCCGGCTGGATGAACGACCCGGCCGTCGCGGCCTTCTGGGAACTGGCCGGCCCCCAGGAGACCACCGCCGCCCATCTGCGCGGCCAGCTCGCCGGCGACGGGCGCAGCGTGCCCTGCCTGGGGCTGCTGGCCGACATCCCCATGAGCTACTGGGAGATCTACCGCGCCGACCTGGACCCGGTGGCCCGCTACTACCCGGCCCGGCCGCAGGACACCGGCGTACACCTCCTCATCGGCGGCGTCGGCGACCGGGGCCGCGGCCTCGGCACGACGCTGCTGCGCGCCACCGCGGATCTCGTACTGGACCACCGCCCGCGCTGCGGACGCGTCGTCGCCGAGCCCGATCTGCGCAACACCGCCTCCGTCGCGGCGTTCCTGGGCGCGGGATTCCGCTACGCCGACGAGATCGAGCTGCCCGGCAAACGCGCGGCCCTGATGGTGCGCGACCGCGCCCACCGCCACCTCCTCTGACCCCGGGGCCGTCCGTCGACGGCCCCGCTTCCGTACCGGACCCCGCACCCACCCCCCCCTGGACACCCGCCCCGCTGTCCGCCCCGCCACCCGTTCCCCGTCCGTCCCGCCGCCCCCGTTGTCCCCGCACCTGCCGGGGCGGCCCCGTTCCGAGGAGTCCCACCTTGTCCTGTGCGCCCCAGCCCTCGCACCGCGCCTGGCAGCACGCCGCGCGCCGCCTGTTCGCCAAAACCCTGGCGGAGCTCGCGTACGAGGAAGTCCTCACCCCCGAGCCCGACGGCACCGCCCCCGACGGCACCCCCCGCTACCGGCTGCCGGTCACCGACGACCTGACCTACCGCTTCCGCGCCCGCCGCGGCGCCTACGGACACTGGCGCGTCGACCCCGACTCGATCACCCCCCACAGCGACCCCCTCCACTTCCTCACGCACGCCCACGACACCGTCCTCGGCCTGTCCGGCGACACCACAGGCCATCTCATCCGCGAGCTGACCGCCACCCTCGCCGCCGACACCCGCCTCGACGCGACCGCCCTCAGCGCCGCCGACCTCGCCGACCTGGACTACGCCGACCTCGAAGGCCACCAGACCGGCCACCCCTGGCTCGTCGCGAACAAGGGCCGGCTCGGCTTCTCCGCCGCCGACGCGGCACTCTGGGCCCCCGAAGCCCGTATCCCGCAGCGACTGCCCTGGCTCGCCGCCCACCACGGCCTCGCCCACTACCGGGGCGTCCCCGCCCTCGCCACCCCCGACCGTCTCTACGGCGAGGAACTCAGCCCCGCCACCCGGGACGCCTTCGCCCGCACCGTCGCCGCCGAGGGCCGCGACCCCGGTGACTACCTCTACCTTCCCGTCCACCCCTGGCAGTGGGACGAGACCATCGCCCCGCTCTTCGCCCCGCAGCTCGCCGACCGCTCCCTCATCGCGCTGCCCACCGACAACGACCTCAGACTGGCCCAGCAGTCGATCCGTACCTTCCTCAACATCAGCCGCCCGCAGGCCCGCTCGGTCAAACTGCCGCTGTCCATCCTCAACACCCTCGTCTGGCGCGGTCTGCCCACCGAGCGCACCCTCGCCGCCCCCGCCGTCACCCGCTGGGTGCACGGCCTGCGCGACGCCGACCCGTATCTGCGCGACGAGACCCGGGTGATCCTGCTCGGCGAGACCGCCTCCGTCACCGTCGAGCACCCCCTCTACGACCGGCTGCCCGGCGTCCCGTACCAGTTCAAGGAGCTGCTCGGCTGCATCTGGCGGGAGCCGATCACCCGCTACCTCGACCCCGGCGAACGCGCCCGCACCCTCGCCGCGCTGCTCCAGACCGACCCGCGCGGCCGCGCCCTGACCGCGGAGCTGGTGCGCCGTTCCGGGCTGGCCCCGCGCCACTGGCTCCGCCGGCTGTTCGCCGCGCTGCTGCCGCCCCTGCTGCACTTCCTCTACCAGTACGGCACCGTCTTCTCCCCGCACGGCGAGAACGCCATCGTCGTCTTCGACGAGCACGACATCCCCACCCGGCTCGCGGTCAAGGACTTCGTCGACGACGTCAACACCAGCTCGGTACCGCTGCCCGAGCACGAGTCGATGGCGGACGACGTCCGGGCGGTGCTGCTCACCGAACCGCCCGCCTTCCTCACCCAGTTCATCCACGCCGGCCTGTTCATCGGCGTCTTCCGCTATCTCGCGCCGCTCTGCGAGGAGCAACTCGGCGTTCCCGAGGCCGAGTTCTGGTCCCTCGTACGGGCGGAGGTGCTGCGCCACCACGAGCGCTTCCCGCGCCTGAAGGAACGGCACGAGACCTTCGACCTGCTCACCCCCCGGATCGAGCGGCTGTGCCTGAACCGCAACCGGCTGCACGTCGACGGCTACCGCGACCGGCACGACCGCCCGCACGCCGCTGTCCACGGCACCGTCCCCAACCCCCTGCACGCCCTGTGAGCGAGACGGCTGTCAGTGGGCCCGCGTAGGCTTGCAGTGCTATGACAAAGCCCTCCCTCCCCGATCTGCTCCACGCCGCCGTCACCGCCGTCGGCGGCACCGAGCGCCCCGGCCAGGTGGCGATGGCCGAGGCCGTCGCCGAGGCCGTGGACGACCAGTCCCACCTGCTGGTCCAGGCCGGCACCGGCACCGGAAAGTCCCTCGGCTATCTGGTGCCCGCGCTGGCCCACGGCGAGCGTGTGGTCGTCGCCACGGCCACCCTCGCGTTGCAGCGCCAGCTCGTCGAGCGCGATCTGCCGCGCACGGTCGACGCGCTCCATCCGCAGTTGCGCCGCCGCCCCGAGTTCGCCATGCTCAAGGGCCGCTCCAACTACCTCTGCCTGCACCGCCTGCACGAAGGCGTTCCGCAGGAAGAGGAGGAGGGCCTCTTCGACCCGTTCGAGCAGGCGACGCCCACCAGCAAGCTCGGCAAGGACCTGCTGCGGCTGCGCGACTGGGCGGACGAGACCGAGACCGGCGACCGTGACGCGCTGACCCCCGGCGTCTCCGACCGGGCCTGGGGACAGGTCTCGGTCTCCTCCCGGGAGTGCCTGGGCGCGTCGAAATGCGCGTACGGCGCGGAGTGCTTCGCCGAGGCCGCCCGGGAGCGCGCCAAGCTCGCCGATGTCGTCGTCACCAACCACGCGCTGCTCGCGATCGACGCGATCGAGGGCGCCCCGGTCCTCCCGCAGCACGAAGTGCTGATCATCGACGAGGCCCATGAGCTGGTCTCCCGGGTCACCGGCGCCGCCACCGGCGAGCTCACCCCGGGCCAGGTCAACCGTGCCGTCCGGCGGGCCGCCAAGCTCGTCAACGAAAAGGCCGCCGACCAGCTCCAGACGGCCGCCGAGTCCTTCGAGCGCCTGATGGAGCTGGCCCTGCCCGGCCGTCTGGAAGAGCTCCCCGAGGACCTCGGCTACTGCCTGATGGCGCTGCGCGACGCGGCCCGTACGGTGATCAGCGCGCTCGGCACCACCCGCGACAAGTCCGTCCAGGACGAGGACGCCGTCCGCAAGCAGGCCCTCGCCTCGGTGGAGAACGTCCACGCGGTCGCCGAGCGCATCGCGAACGGTTCCGAGTACGACGTGGTCTGGTACGAGCGGCACGACCGTTTCGGCGCCTCCCTGCGGGTCGCGCCGCTGTCGGTCTCCGGGCTGCTGCGGGAGAAGCTGTTCGCGGACCGCTCGGTCGTCCTGACCTCCGCGACCCTCAAGCTCGGCGGCGATTTCAACGGTGTGGGGGCCTCCCTCGGCCTCGCCCCGGAGGGCACCCAGGGCGACGACATCCCGGTCTGGAAGGGCCTGGACGTCGGCTCGCCCTTCGACTACGCCAAGCAGGGCATCCTCTACGTCGCCAAGCACCTGGCGCAGCCGGGCCGCGAGGGCAGCCGCACGGACATGCTCGATGAGCTCGCGGAGCTGATCGAGGCGGCCGGCGGCCGTACGCTCGGGCTGTTCTCGTCGATGCGCGGTGCTCAGGCCGCGGCCGAGGCGATGCGCGACCGGCTCGATATGCCGATTCTGCTCCAGGGCGAGGAGACGCTCGGTGAGCTGATCCGCACGTTCGCCGCCGACGCCCGTACGTGCCTGTTCGGCACGCTGTCGCTGTGGCAGGGCGTCGATGTGCCGGGGCCGAACTGCCAGCTGGTGGTCATGGACCGGGTGCCGTTCCCGCGCCCGGACGATCCGCTGATGAGCGCCCGGCAGAAGGCCGTGGAGCAGGCGGGCGGCAACGGTTTCATGGCGGTCGCCGCGACGCACGCGGCCCTGCTGATGGCCCAGGGCGCCGGCCGTCTGGTGCGCGCCACCGGGGACCGCGGTGTCGTCGCCGTCCTCGACCCCCGGGTGGAGCGGGCCCGCTACGGTGCGTTCCTGCGCAAGTCGATGCCGGACTTCTGGTACACCACCGACCGCAATCAGGTCCGCCGCTCCCTCGCGGCGATCGACGCGGCGGCGAAGGCGGCCGAGTCGTAGGGAGCGCGGGTGTCCGCGCCGCAGCGCGCAGCGCAGCACAGCACAGCACAGAGCCCCGGAACCGGCGCAGTGGTTCCGGGGCTCGGTCGTGAGGGGCGGGTCAGACCCGCCGCAGCACCGCCACCACCTTGCCGAGGATGGTCGCCTCGTCGCCGGGGATCGGCTGGTACGCGGAGTTGTGCGGCAGCAGCCACACATGGCCGTCCTCGCGCTTGAAGCGCTTGACGGTGGCCTCGCCGTCCAGCATCGCGGCCACGATGTCGCCGTTCTCGGCGACCGGCTGGCGGCGGACGGTGACCCAGTCGCCGTCGCAGATCGCGGCTTCGATCATGGAGTCACCGATGACCTTCAGCACGAACAGCTCGCCGTCGCCGACCAGCTGGCGGGGGAGCGGGAAGACGTCCTCGACCGACTCCTCGGCGAGGATCGGGCCACCGGCCGCGATCCGGCCGACCAGCGGGACGTAGGACGCCGCGGGCTTGCCGGCGGTCTCCGTGGCCGCGCTGGTGGTCTGGTCGGAGCCGCGGACCTCGTACGCCCGGGGGCGGTGCGGATCGCGGCGCAGGAAGCCCTTGCGCTCCAGAGCCATGAGCTGATGGGCGACGGACGAGGTGCTGGACAGCCCCACGGCCTGGCCGATCTCACGCATCGACGGCGGATAGCCGCGCCGCTGGACCGAATCCCGGATTACTTCGATCACCCTGCGCTGGCGGTCGGTGAGTCCGGAACTGTCGGCCCGAATCCCTGGCGGCCGACCCGGCAGCGAACGTGCGGGCTTCTGCTCTTCGGGGTCCAACGTGGCGTCGTCCATCGGCGGTTTCCGCGGCTGCTCGAATCGGCTCTGGGAGTGGCTCTGTGCGGTGATGGTCGCGCTGTCTGCGGTGGTGGTCACGTCGGCCCCTCTCGAAATGTTCTCCCTAGTTAGCCAACGGTAGTTGCTTTCGAAAGGTTGCGCCAAACACACGTTCGAGTGAAAATTCGCTGATTGGCTGACCCGATCAAGTGGCTGGGTGTATAGCGAAAAGGCATTTCGGGCCTTTGGGATACGCTTCCGCCCGGGTTCACCGGCCGGACCGCCGGCGCGCAATTGCCGTCGTCACGGGCCGCGCGGGCCGCCACACCGTGGCCGATTCTGTCATCCCCGCCCCTGTGCCCCGCCGCCCGGGTGGCTTCCCGTACCCTCATGGGCGACCTCCCGGCCCGCCTCCGCCGCGACACGCGGTAGGCGGATATACGCACCCCGACACCACATCTAGTGCTTAGGTGCGTTTGGTCGCCTACAAGTTGTGGTGCTGGTCCTGCGAGGCTCCGAGGATCGCCTATGCTGGTGACTCCTCCGAAGGGTCCGTACGGACCGGCCGGAGGCAGTTCAGCCGTACGCCGGGTTCGATGGCGTACGCCCGTATCCGAGGTGAGGAGGGTGGAGCCGTGCACTGCCCCTTCTGTAGGCACTCGGACAGCCGGGTGGTGGACAGTCGCACCACCGACGACGGCACCTCGATCCGCAGGCGCCGTCAGTGCCCCGACTGCTCCCGCCGTTTCACGACCATCGAGACGGCATCACTGATGGTGATCAAGCGGAGCGGGGTCACCGAACCCTTCAGCCGCAACAAGGTCATCGCGGGGGTGCGCAAGGCGTGCCAGGGCCGCCCGGTCACCGAGGACGCCCTCGCCAAGCTCGGCCAGCGGGTCGAGGAAGCGGTGCGCGCCACCGGCAGCGCCGAGCTGTCCACCCATGACGTCGGGCTCGCCATACTGGGCCCGTTGCGGGAACTCGACCTCGTCGCGTACCTGCGCTTCGCATCCGTGTACCAAGCCTTCGACTCGCTCGAAGACTTCGAGGCGGCCATCGCCGAGCTGCGGGAGCAGCGCGAGCAGCGGCCGCCCGCGGGGGACTGCGGGACCGGCAAGGCGGCCGGCGGCCCGGCCGTCCCCGTGCCCGCCACCACCGCCGACTGAGTTCGGCGCACATATCCAGGACCTGACCGGGGTCTGTGAGCGGCCCCGGTCGCCAAAAGACATATACCGTGCCACGGAAGAAGTGTGCACATATGGGCGTTTGCCCGTATAGGGAGGCGGAATGACAGAGACGACGAGCGGCCCGGCACGAGGCTCCCGCGCCAAGGGCAGCAAGGCGAGCAAGGGTCTGCGCATCGAGCGCATCCACACCACCCCCGGCGTGCATCCGTACGACGAGGTGGAGTGGGCGCGCCGTGACGTCGTCATGACCAACTGGCGCGACGGCTCGGTCAATTTCGAGCAGCGTGGCGTCGAGTTCCCCGACTTCTGGTCGGTGAACGCGGTCAACATCGTCACCAGCAAGTACTTCCGCGGCGCGGTGGGATCGCCGGCGCGTGAGGCGAGCCTCCGGCAGCTCATCGACCGGGTGGTCAGGACCTACCGCAAGAGCGGCGAGGACAACGGCTACTTCGCCTCCCCGGCGGACGCCGAGATCTTCGAGCACGAGCTCGCGTACGCGCTGCTGCACCAGGTCTTCAGCTTCAACTCGCCGGTGTGGTTCAACGTCGGCACCCAGCAGCCGCAGCAGGTCAGCGCCTGCTTCATCCTCTCCGTGGACGACTCCATGGAGTCGATCCTGGACTGGTACAAGGAAGAGGGGATGATCTTCAAGGGCGGCTCCGGCGCCGGCCTGAACCTCTCCCGTATCCGCTCGTCCAAGGAACTGCTCTCCTCCGGCGGCAACGCTTCGGGCCCGGTCTCCTTCATGCGCGGGGCCGACGCCTCCGCCGGCACGATCAAGTCGGGCGGCGCCACCCGCCGCGCGGCCAAGATGGTCGTCCTGGACGTCGACCACCCCGACGTCGAAGCCTTCATCGAGACCAAGGTGAAGGAAGAGGAGAAGGTCCGCGCGCTGCGCGACGCCGGCTTCGACATGGACCTGGGCGGCGACGACATCACGTCCGTCCAGTACCAGAACGCCAACAACTCGGTCCGGGTCAACGACGAGTTCATGAAGGCCGTCGAGACCGGCTCGAAGTTCGGGCTGCGCGGCCGGATGACCGGTGAGGTCATCGAGGAGGTCGACGCCAAGAGCCTCTTCCGCAAGATGGCGGAGGCCGCGTGGGCGTGCGCCGACCCCGGCATCCAGTACGACGACACCATCAACCACTGGCACACCTCGCCGGAGTCGGGCCGGATCACCGCGTCCAACCCGTGCAGCGAGTACATGCACCTGGACAACTCCTCGTGCAACCTCGCCTCGCTCAACCTCCTGAAGTTCCTGCGCGACGACGACAAGGGCCACCAGTCGTTCGACGCCGAGCGCTTCGCCAAGGTCGTCGAGCTGGTCATCACCGCGATGGACATCTCCATCTGCTTCGCGGACTTCCCCACCGAGAAGATCGGCGAGACCACCCGCGCCTTCCGCCAGCTGGGCATCGGCTACGCCAACCTCGGCGCCCTGCTGATGGCCACCGGTCACGCCTACGACTCCGACGGCGGCCGCGCGCTGGCCGGTGCCATCACCTCCCTGATGACCGGCACCTCCTACCGGCGCTCCGCCGAGCTGGCCGCGGTCGTCGGCCCGTACGACGGCTACGCCCGTAACGCGGACGCCCACAAGCGCGTGATGAAGCAGCACTCCGACGCCAACACCGCCGCGGTGCGCGCCGACGACCTGGACACCACGGTCTGGGCGGCGGCCACCGAGGCATGGCAGGACGTGCTGCGCCTCGGCGAGAAGAACGGCTTCCGCAACGCGCAGGCGTCGGTGCTCGCGCCGACCGGCACCATCGGCCTGATGATGGACTGCGACACCACGGGTGTCGAGCCCGACCTGGCCCTGGTCAAGTTCAAGAAGCTCGTCGGCGGCGGCTCCATGCAGATCGTGAACAACACGGTCCCCAAGGCGCTCAAGCGGCTCGGCTACCAGCCCGAGCAGGTCGAGGCGATCGTCGCCCACATCGGTGAGCACGGCAACGTCATCGACGCGCCGGGCCTGAAGACCGAGCACTACGAGGTCTTCGACTGCGCCATGGGCGTCCGCTCGATCTCCGCCATGGGCCACGTGCGCATGATGGCCGCCGCGCAGCCCTTCCTCTCCGGCGCGATCTCCAAGACCGTCAACGTTCCGGAGACGGCCACCGTCGAGGAGATCGAAGAGGTCTACTACGAGGGCTGGAAGCTCGGCCTGAAGGCGCTCGCGATCTACCGCGACAACTGCAAGGTCGGCCAGCCGCTCTCGGCGAAGAAGAAGGACTCCGCGGACACCGCCAAGGCCGCGGCGCCGACGGAGACCGCGGCCGAGAAGAAGGTCGTCGAGTACCGCCCGGTGCGCAAGCGCCTCCCCAAGGGCCGTCCCGGCATCACCACCTCCTTCACGGTGGGTGGCGCCGAGGGCTACATGACCGCCAACTCCTACCCGGACGACGGTCTCGGTGAGGTCTTCCTGAAGATGTCCAAGCAGGGCTCGACCCTCGCGGGCATGATGGACGCCTTCTCCATCGCGGTGTCGGTGGGCCTCCAGTACGGCGTGCCGCTGGAGACCTACGTCTCGAAGTTCACCAACATGCGCTTCGAGCCGGCCGGTATGACCGACGACCCGGACGTGCGGATGGCGCAGTCGATCGTCGACTACATCTTCCGCCGCCTGGCGCTGGACTTCCTGCCCTTCGAGACCCGCTCGGCACTGGGCATCCACTCCGTCGAGGAGCGCCAGCGCCACCTGGACACCGGTTCGTACGAGCCGGCCGACGACATGGACGTGGAGGGGCTGGCCCAGTCCGCGCCGCTCCAGGCCGAGTCGCCGAAGTCCGCCCCGGTGGTCAAGGCCGTCGAGGAGGCCGCCCCGGCCGCCCCGAAGCAGGCGCACACCAACGCCGAACTGGTCGAGATGCAGCTCGGCATCAACGCCGACGCGCCGCTCTGCTTCTCCTGCGGCACGAAGATGCAGCGGGCCGGCAGCTGCTACCTGTGCGAGGGCTGCGGCTCGACCAGCGGGTGCAGCTGAGCATGAGCGGACCCGCGCGGGACACACCGTCCCGCGCGGCCCGCGCACCGGGCTGAGACATGGCCCGGGATGAGGAAGAGCGTACGAAGGGGACCGGCCGGGAGCCGGTCCCCTTCGGCGTGTCCGCCGGTCCGCGGGCCGGAGGGGCAGGCGCCGACGTGCTCAGGGCGCGGCCGTTTCCGGCCGCCGTGCCGCGGCACTCGGGGTACCGGGACCACGGGGCGGGCGGAGCCGCGCGAGGGTGTGCAGGAGCGCGGCGCCCGGCTGGAGGGCGGCGATCCCGAGGAGCAGCAGGGGCGCGGGCAGCGCGGTGGCCAGCCCGGCGAGGGCGGCTCCGCAGGCCGCCGCGGAGATCTTCAGCCCCGCGCCGAGCAGGAAGACCTGGGCACGCAGACGTGGCGGGGCATGATCGGCCCGGATGCGGAGGGTGGCCGTCGGCAGCGGACCGTCGAAGAGTCCGGCGGGCACGGTGAGCACCGCGCAGGCGGCCGGTGCGGGGACGAGTGCGGCGGCGGCCAGCGCCAGGCCGGTGCCGAACAGGGCTGGGCGGGCCAGGCCCTCGACCGGGACCGGCGGTGGCCACCGGCCCACGGCCAGGGCACCGGCGAGGGCCCCGGCCGCGAAGGCGGTCATCAGGACCCCGCCGCCGCCCGGTCGGCCGCGGCCCTCGGCGAGCAGCACCGTGGTGGTGGCCGGTGCGCCGATCCCGATATGGGCGAGACAGGTGGCGGCGGTGATCGCGCGCAACTCCGGGGTGCGCAGGACGACCGCCAGACCCGCCGCCAGGTCGGCGAGCAAGGAGGCCGGCGGGTGCGCGGGCACGGCGGGGCGCGTCCGCCCGTACGGCAGGGTGACCACCAGCGCCGCCGCACCGGCGAGCAGCAGCACGGCGGGGCCCGGTGACCCCAGCTCCGCCAGGACGCTGACGGCGGCGGGGCCGGCCACCGACGCGGCGTTGTGGACGGCTGTGCCCAGCGCGTAGGCACGGTCGCGGGCCGGGCCGGCGGACCTGCTCGCGCGCCATGGCGAGAGCCCGGATGAGCTGACCGAGCGGGCCTTCTCGGAGGCGGACGCGGAGGAACTGCGGAGCGCCGTCGTCCGGATCACCGGCATCCTTGCCGGGAACGGTGCCGCTGGGAGCGGTGCGATCGGGGATGACGTCAACGAGGACGGCGCTGATGGGGATGGCGCCAACGGGGACGGCGTCGCTGCGGGTGTCGGTACGGATGCCGCTGGCGGTGCGCATACCGCCACCGAATCGGGTGAGGAGGCGGCGGGTGGCGAAGGGGCGGACGACGCCGGCACCGACCGGGCCGCCCACGCCGTCAACGCGCTGCTGGCCGAATGCGGTGCGCGC
The DNA here is from genome assembly GCF_046549095.1 of Streptomyces sp. x-80. Lineage (NCBI taxonomy): Bacteria > Bacillati > Actinomycetota > Actinomycetes > Kitasatosporales > Streptomycetaceae > Streptomyces > Streptomyces sp. x-80. The sequence goes on along the minus strand of NZ_JAJPWM010000018.1, from coordinate 131,117 downwards.
CCGTATCTGTCCCGGCACGGCGGCCACGCCTGGCATCTGCATGTCGACCGGGGCGAGGACGCGGACCGGGCCGACTGGTTCCTGGCCTCAAGTGCCGTGGCGCTGGCGCAGATTCTCACCGAATACGGCCGTGTCACCTGGGGCGAATGCACCGCCCCGCGCTGCGTCACTCTTTACCTGGGCACCGGCCCCGGAAGTGCCCGCCGCTATTGCTCCGCCGCCTGCGCCTCGCGTGAACGGGTCGCGGCTCATCGCCGTCGTCGGCGGGCGGGCGCGGAGTAGTCGCTCTCGCCCGGACCGTACGGGAAGCGGGAAGCGGGAAGCGGGAATGCGCGAGAGGCGGGATTGCGTGGGAATCGGGGACTCCTGGAAATGGGGAACGCACGGGAAAGGGGAGGCGGATATCAGCCGCCTCCCCTTCGCCGTTTTCCTGTGCGGTCCGTCAGCCGGCGGTCAAACTGCCCATCAGCTGCCCATCAGCGAGGTGAACGTATGCGGATCGGCGTCGAATCCGCGGAGGGTCGCGTGGAATCGCCATGCGCCCGTGTCGTCCCGGGAGAATTCGGCGACGGTCGCGGCGGTCGCGTCCGCGACACCGGAGAAATCGTTCGCCGCCAGATCGGTGCGGTCCTCGCGGACGAGGACCTCGGTATTCGCTACGTCGCCGAAGACCTTGCGGCCCTCGCCCTGCTGGATGGCCACGCCCACGACGACGCGTGTGTAGGTCTCGCTCAGCCGGTCCAGTTCCAGCGTCATGACCTCGTCGGAACCGAAGCCCTGACCGGTCCGGCTGTCCCGGTTGAGGGTGATGGTGCCGTCGGGTGACCGGCTGTCGAAGTGCACCAGGTAGGACGGCTCGCCGTGCGGTGCGCCCGCCGGGTACGTCGCGGCGATGATGTCGAGGTCATTGGCGGGTGTGCCGAGGGGGCTGGGGTCCCACTTGAGCGTCACCTCGACCTTCTCGATCCCTTTGTTGAGAGTGCTCACCGGGTTCCCCTTTCTTCTTGCTTTTCTTCTCGTCTCGACTTCTCTTGCGCTTCGCTGTCCGTCACTCTCGCGTCGTACGCGTCGTAGGCCGTCAGGCTGTCATCGGTCGGCGTGCAACTGCTGGGCGCTCGGTGCTGGTTGTCGTTCCGGGCCGCTGTGGGGAGCCGGGGCGGACGGACGCAGCCGGTCGGGCCTACGGCCGAGGTGAACCCGGGTGGCGAGGTCCGCCCGGCCGTCGCGCGGGTAACTCCCCAAGATTTCCCATTCGTTGACATGGTGACACGTCGAGTGTCCGCCGGCTGGGGTCAAGTGATGGTCGAGCGGCGTCGAGTTGAGGTCAGTCCGTGGCTGGAAGACGCCGTCGGGCCAGGTGGGCGGAGGTGGGAAGCCGGGTCTCGGGGGTGTCGCCGAGGTGGTCCGGAAGTCTGGAGCGGGGGCTGTCGGATCGCCGTCCGTCCGGCGGGCCGGGTTGATCGTCCGGCGGCCCGCTGCCCGTCCCGGAAGTCGGGCGGTCAGGCCGCCGGTTCGCGCCACAGGCGGCCCAGGTGGCCGTCGAGAACGTCCAGCGCGGCGGCGGGGGAGAGGTGGCCGATCAGGACGTGGGTGGTGAGGCCGTCGGCGAGGGCGAGGAGGGTACGGGCCTCGCGGCCCGGGTCGGCGGAGCCGGTGGCTTCGCCGATGAGCCGGGTGAACACCGCCTGCAATTCGGCGTAGTTGGTGCGCAGGATTTCGGCCAGTGGTGGGCTGACCGCGGCCTGTGCGACAAAGGCCAGCCAGATGCGGGCCTCGGCGCGCTGCTCCTCCTGGAGCAGTGAGATCTCGGCGGTGGCGTGCCCGAGCGCCGTACGGGCCGACTGGGCCGGTGAGGCCACGAGCCGCGCCGTCACCCGCGCCGCGATCCGCTCGCCGATGTGGCCGAGGGCGAAGACCAGCATCTCCTCCTTGGTGCCGAAGCAGCGCTGGACGGCACCCATGGAGACCTCCGCACGGGCCGCCACATCGCGCAGCGTGACACCTTCCAGACCGCTCTCGTCGGCCAGTTGGCAGACCGCGTCGGCGATCTGCCGGCGCCGGCCCTCGTGATCCACCTGCTTGGGCATGTCGCGCACTCCGGTTCCGATGTCGTTTTTATTCGATGCGTATGTATCGGGAACAAGGTTACGATGCCGAAGTGATGCAAGCGCATCGAAACGTTGGGGGTATCGAACCGCCTGGTTCCGCAGGGACTTCGGGGCGCCCGGACGACGAAGCGCACCGGAACGTCGAAGTGCCGGAAGGCTGGCACGAGAGGGTGAGAACATGCGTGACGCGCTGTGGAAGATGACGGCCCGCGCCCAGGCGGTCGCGGTTCGTGACGGTACGGTGACGGCGGTCGAGCTGGTCGACGCCCACCTGGAGCGGATCGTCGAGGTCAACCCGGCTGTCAACGCCGTGACGCAGCTGCTCGCCGAGCGGGCGCGCGCCGAGGCCGCGGAGGCCGACCGGCGGCATGCCGCGGGCACGGAACCGGGGCCGCTGGCCGGTGTGCCGTTCACCGTCAAGGAGAGCACCGCCATCGCGGGTGTGCCGACGACGTACGGCGCGAAGCGCTTCCGTGACGCCGTGGCGAGCTCCGACGCGCCCCCGGTGGCGCGACTGCGCGCCGCCGGGGGCATCCCGGTCGGGCACAGCAACATGCCGACCCTCGTCCTCGCCGGCGTCCATACCCGCAGTGAGCTGTTCGGCGACACGGTGAACCCCTGGAGCCGGGCCGTCACGCCCGGCGGTACCAGCGGCGGTGACGGTGCGGCCGTGGCCAGTGGGATGGCCGCCCTCGGGCTCGGCAACGACTCCGGGGGCTCGGTGCGCATCCCCGCGTCCTTCTGCGGCGTCGCGGGGCTGAAGCCCACCTACGGGCGGTTCGCCGCGGATCACCGCCTCGGGCCGGACGACCCCTCCCTCGCCGCCCAGGTGCTGGTGGTCGACGGGCCCCTGGCGCGTACGGTCGACGATCTGCGGCTCGCGTACGAGGTGCTGGCCGGGACCGATCCGCGCGACCCGAGGGCGGTGCCGGTGCCCCCCTACGGCGAGCCGTTGGTGCGACCCCTCAAGGTGGCGATGGTGACGGACCCCGGTGGGCACGGCGTGCATCCGGTGGTGCGCAAGGCGGTGGAGAGGGCCGCGGACGCGCTGCGGGACGCCGGATACGAGGTGTGCGAGGTGGCGGACGTGCCGCGGCTGGATGACGCCCTCGACGTCTACGCCCGGATGACGTTCACGGAGTTCGCCCCCTCCTGGCCGGTCGTCAGGACGCTCCTGGGGGAGGGTGGGCACCGCTATATCGAGCTGGGCATGGCGAAGCGCGGCCCGGTGGAGCTGACGGAATACCTGCGGCTGACCGGTGTGCGCCTGGGGATCCGCCGTGACTGGGCGGCCTTCCTGGACGAATATCCGCTGGTCCTGGGGCCGGTGTTCACCGATCCGCCGTTCGCGCCGGGGGCCGAGGTGCGCGACCCGGAGAGCTGTCAGCGCGTGCAGACGGCCATGCGGCTGTGCACCGCGACGAGCTTCGTCGGCGTACCGGCGGTGGCCGTGCCCACCGGGGTGGCGGGTGGGCTCCCCTGTGGTGTGCAGTTGATCGGGCGGGCCTATCGGGAGGACCTGTGCCTGGCGGCGGCCGAGGAGGTCGAGCGGCGGCTCGGGGTGCTGACGCCCATCGATCCACGTCCGTAGGAGAGTTCATGGTGGTGACGGTGTGACGCGCGGCTTGCCGCTCGCCCTGGGGCCGTACGATGGCGCGGTGCTGGTCAAGTGGATTCGCCTCACCGTCGTGGACCGTCGAGGGTTCGACCGGGGGCAGCGGAAATGGGCGGGGCTGCTGGGTGAGCCGGGGTTTCGAGGGCAGGGCGGGGGGTGGAGCCGGGGACGCCCGGGGGTCGCGCATCTGGTGGCCTTCTGGGAGAGCCGGGCGCTCTACGACTCCTTCATGGCGCGCTCGCACGACCGGCTGGCGGCCGCCCAGGTAGGCACGTTCAAGGACATCCAAGTGCGGCTGTTCGAGCACGAGTTTGACGTGAAGGTGGGTTTCCGGCCCTCGTTCGGTGATGCGGACGTGCTCCGCCTGGCGCACTGCCAGGTGCGCCAGGACCGGGTGGATCACTTCATGCTGATGCAGGAGAAGGTCTGGAATCCGGCGATGGCGGGGTCGCCGGGAATGCTGCGGGGGATGCTGGGGCGGGCTCCGGGGGAGGAGTTCCTGGTGCTGTCGATGTGGCAGTCGGAGGCCGAGCGGGGGAAGTACCGGCCGGAGCGGGTGGAACGGCTGGCCCTGCGGGCCCAGATGACGGCGGATGTACGGGCGGTCGCCGGGGATGTCGTGCAGCTCGAACCGTCGTGGACGGTGTGAGAGGCGGGCGTCGTCGGGGGCGGCGGTCGCGGTGGGGTGTCGGTGAGCGGCGCCGGGGGCGTGCCCCCGGGGGCCCAGGTCAGCCGGTGGTGAACGCCCCCGCGCGGGCGGCGGCCAGCGCTGCCGCCGCGGTCTGGTCGGCGAGCGCGCCGTCGACCGGCTCCCGGGTGATGAAGAGGCGGAAGAAGACCGGTGCGGACACCGACCGGACGAGCGCGCCGGCGTCGATCACGGCGCCCTCGGCGACCGACAGTTCGCCGCGTCCGACGGCGCGTGCCACGATCACCTCGCAGCGCGCGAACCGCTCGGCGTAGTAGGCGCGCAGCGCCCCGGCGGCCCGCTCCGACTGGAAGGCGGCCGCGATCATCGCGGAGCCCGACGCGGCCGCGCCCGGATCGGTGAAGGAATCGACGGCCTCGTGGGCGAGGGCGCGCAGATCTCCCTCCAGGGAGCCGGTGTCCGGCGGGAGCCAGCTGTCCTCGCCCGCCAGGTCCAGCGCATCGGCCACCAGGCCCTCGACGCCTCCCCAGCGGCGGTAGAGCGTCGTCTTGTGCACGCCCGAGTGCTCGGCGACGTACTCGATGGTCAGACCGGGGTAGCCGTGCTCGGTGAGGCCGGTCAGGACGGCGTCACGGACGGCGGCCCGGGTGCGCGCGGTGCGTCCGCCGGGGCGCCGGGTGCCGGGGGTGGGCGGCGTGGACGTACCGGCCTTGCTCTCGTTCGCGGGCTCGGTCTCACCGGACAACTGCAACTCCTATTGCATTAGCGGGGTGGGGTGTGTCGCCATCATCGTAATGCAATGGAAGTTGCATTTGAGTGTGACGGACCATCCGGTCCGACGCCCCGTCCGTCCCTGCACCTGGACCTGAACCCCTCCACCCGGACCCGCACCTGCATCCCTACCTGTATCCGAAGCCGTCTGCCCGCTCACGCCCCCCATGCGTCCACACGACCTGGCCGGAGGACTGATTGCCCACCCAGATCTCCTTGCACGACGTTTCCCGCTCCTACGCCGACCGGCTGCTGCTCGACGGTGTCTCCCTCTCCGTACGGCCCGGTGAACGGATCGGGATCGTGGGGGAGAACGGCGCCGGGAAGTCGACACTGCTGCGCATCATCGCGGGCGCCGAGCACCCCGACGACGGTCAGGTCGTCCGCCGCGCCGATGGCGGTATCGGCTACCTCGGACAGACCCCCGGCCTCCGCCCGGACCGGACGGTACAGGACGCGATCGACGCCGCCCTGGCAGATCTCAGGGACATCGAACGCCGGCTGCGGTCACTGGAGCGCGGGCTGGGCCGCGCCACGGCCGGTCAACTGGACGAGTACGGCGAGCTGCTCACCCTCTTCGAGCTGCGCGGTGGCTACGAAGCCGATGCCCGTGTCGACAAGGCGATGCACGGCCTCGGGCTGGAGCGGGTCGCGCACGACCGGCTGCTGGGCAGCCTCTCCGGAGGCGAGCAGGCCCGGCTCGGACTCGCCTGCCTGATCGCCGCGTCGCCCGAGGTCATGCTTCTCGACGAGCCGACCAACCATCTCGACGCGGCCGCCCTCGACTGGCTGGAGGACGCCCTGCTCGCCCATCGCGGCACGGTCCTCGCCGTCTCCCACGACCGGCTCTTCCTGCAACGGATCGCCACCGCGATCGTCGAGGTGGACGCCGACCGCCGCGGCATCGTGCGCTACGGCGACGGCTACGGCACCTTCGTCGCCGCCAAGACGGCCGCCCGCCGGCGCTGGGAGCAGGAGTACGCCCGGTGGTGCGAGCAGATCGCGCAGCTCACCGAGTTCGCGGCGGGGGCCGCACACCACGTCGCCCGGGGCCGGGCGATGAAGGACGGCAACAAGATGGCGTACGACCGGGACAAGGGCCGCGTCCAGGCGTCCGTGTCCAGCAGGGTGCGCAACGCCCAGGAGCGGCTGCGCAGGCTGCGGGACGAGCCGGTCCCCAGACCGCCGGATCCGCTCCGCTTCCGCGCCGCACCGGGTACCGGCGACGCCGAGGGCACCCTCGTCCACCTCGACGGGGTCCGCGTCGCGGACCGGCTGGCGGTGGACTCCCTCTCGGTTGCCGCCGGTGAACGACTGCTGATCCACGGTGCCAACGGCGCCGGCAAGACCACGCTGCTACGGGTCATCGCGGGAATCACCGAGCCGGACAGCGGAACGGTGCGGCGCCGGGGGCGGATCGGCTTCCTCGCCCAGGAAATACCGGTCACCCGCCCCGCCGAGCCGCTGCTGGCGGCGTTCGGGCGGGGCCTGACCGGCGATGCGGACGAGCTGGCCGGCCTCCTGCTGTCCTTCGGGCTCTTCCGGGAGCGCGATCTGCGGGTACCGGTGGGGGCGCTCTCCGCCGGCCAGCGGCGCCGGCTGGCGCTGGCCCGGCTGTTGGTCCGTCCGGCGGATCTGCTGCTGCTGGACGAACCGACCAACCACCTGGCCCTCGGCCTGGTCGAAGAGCTGGAAGAGGCCCTCGCGGTATGGCCCGGCGCGCTGGTCGTCGTCTCCCACGACCGCCTGCTGCGCCGGCGCTTCGGCGGCCGCAGCTACGGGATACGCGACGGTCGCCCGGTCCCCGACGAGCACTGAGGCGCGGCCCGCGAGCGCACGCTCGCCGCCGTGCGTGCCCACCGCCCCGCGTGCTCGTCGCCGCGGGCGTTCGTCGCGGGTGCACGACGCTCTTCGCGGGCGCCCGCTCCTGGTGCCGGCTCCTCGGGTTTCCGGCCGTGCTCCCGTCCCTCGTCCACCTGCCTGCCCGCCTGCTCGGCCCCCTGCCCGTCTGCCCGTCTGCCGGTCTGCCGGTTCGGTGCGGGACCGCCGGAGCCGGACGACGTACGACACGAGAAAGGGCGACACGAGAAAGGGCGACACGAGAAAGGGCGATATGAGAAAGCACGGCGTGCGGAACGGTGACCGACCTGAGGAAGAGCGAGGCGACACGGGGACACCGCGGCATGGGATGCGCGGAGGAGGGTGCACAGCCGTGGGCGTCGCAGCACGCGGCATGTACAGGGCAGGCGTCTTAGGGTGGCGGTATGGCCCGGCCCCGACGCATAGTCCTCATCCGCCACGGAGAGTCGGCGGGGAACGTCGACGACACCGTCTACGAACGGGAGCCCGACCATGCCCTCAGCCTCACGGAGACCGGGTTCCGGCAGGCCGAGGAAGCCGGCCCCCCGCTCCGGGCGATCTTCGGGGACGAACAGGTCTCCGCCTACGTCTCGCCCTACCGCCGCACCCACCAGACCTTCCGGGCACTCGCTCTGGACCGGGAGCGGGTCAGGGTCAGGGAAGAGCCACGGCTGCGCGAGCAGGACTGGGGGAACTGGCAGGACCGGGACGACGTACGGCTCCAGAAGGCATACCGCGACGCCTACGGACACTTCTTCTACCGGTTCGCGCAGGGCGAGTCCGGCGCGGACGTCTACGACCGGGTCGGGGCCTTCCTGGAGAGCCTGTGGCGCAGCTTCGAGGACCCCGGCCACCCGCCGAACGTCCTGATCGTCACGCACGGCCTCACCATGCGCCTGTTCTGCATGAGGTGGTTCCACTGGACGGTCGCGGACTTCGAATCGCTGTCCAACCCGGGCAACGCGGAGCGGCGCACCCTGCTCCTCGGCGCGGACGGCCGCTACTCCCTTGACCGGCCGTTCGAGCGCTGGTGCGTACCCGAGCCTTACGGCGTCACCGGTTAGAGTGCACACCGATGACCGCCGACCACCGTGACGCAGACCGCTGTGAGCGGGCTCTGGCGAGCCTGCGCGGACTTTCCGTGGGCGACGCCCTCGGTTCCCGGTTCTTCGTCCCCGCCCACGTCCCCTCCCTCAAGAGCCGCGAGCTGCCGCCCGCCCCCTGGCAGTGGACCGACGACACCGAGATGGCCTGCTCCGTCCTCGCCGTGCTCAGCACCCACGGCCGGATCGACCAGGACTCCCTGGCCCGCTCCTTCGCCGAACACCACGACGCCGACCGCGGCTACGGCCCGGCCGTGAACCGTATGCTCCGGCTGATCCGCGAGGGCGGCGACTGGCACGAGCTGGCGTCCGGGCTCTTCAACGGCCGTGGCTCCTGGGGCAACGGCGCCGCCATGCGCATCGCCCCCCTGGGTGCCTGGTACGCCGACGACCCGGAGCAGGCCACACACCAGGCGGAGATCTCCGCGTACGTCACCCACCAGCACCGCGAGGCCGTCGTCGGCGCGATGGCCGTCGCCGCCGCAGCCGCCCTGGTGGCGAGCCCGGGGCGGGACATCGGCCCCGAGGAGCTCCTCGACGGCGTACTGGAGCTGATCCCGCGCAGCGCCGTACAGGCCGGTCTGCGCCGCGCCCGGGACATGCTCGACTACGCCGACTCCGGCACCGTCGCCGCCGTCCTCGGCTGCGGACGGCGGACCAGCGCCCACGACACCGTCCCCTTCACCCTCTGGGCCGCGGCCCGCCATCTCGGCGACTACGAGCAGGCGTTCTGGACCACTGCCCAGGTGGGCGGGGATGTGGACACCACCTGTGCCATCGTCGGCGGCATCGTCGCCGCGGGCAGCGGCGGCACCCCGCCCCGGGCATGGCTGGACGGCGTGGAGCCCCTCCCGTCCTGGACCCCCACGCCCACCGGCTGACGAGCTCCGCCGCCGTCCCACCACGGCCGGGCCGCCCGTTCCGCCTGCCGCGACCTGATCCCGCCGCGCTTACGCCACGCACTCTGATCCCCGGCTGCGCGCTCCCCAGCCGTCCGCCGTCCCTCCGCGCCCGTGCGTCTTTGCTCCCTATGCGTCCGCCGTCCAACGGACACCGTCCCATGGCGACTTCGCGCCCCGTACCGCCTTGCGTGCGGCACGGGGCGTTGCCCGCCGCCACCGAGTCACCTCCGGCCCGTGGACCACTCCCCATCGACCGTTCCGTGCCCGAAACCCCCATTGCCCGGCCTCGTTGCCGCCCTCGGCGATGTCGCGACATCGCAACACGAGGACACGGCGGGAAGGAGCCGGAGAGAGCGCGTCGGACGTGGACGGGCGCAGCGCACAGCGCCCTCGGGCCGGGACAACGGGCCAGGACCGGGGGAGGACGGCGTGGACTACCGGTGCCAGGTCTGTCCGAGCCCGGTGAGCAGTTCGGCGACGAGCGCCAAGCCGCGGTCCACACGTCCGGGACCGTCGGCAGCGAGCGGGCCGAGAGGTAGGCCGCGGGCCTGCGTCAGGATCACCGAGGCCATCGGGAGAGCCCGCGTGAGAGGGCAACCCGCTGCCCCGGCCAGGTCCTCCATGAGGTGCGGGGAGTCGTGGTCAGCCTGCCGCGCGGCCTGCGCGTAAACCTCGAAGAGCAGCTGGTAAGACGGCGATGACGCCGACCGGAAACCGCACCACGCGCCCCTCGTTCCGCTGCGGGCGTCAGCGGGGATGCTGCCGAGGCTGTCGGAGCGGATCGGCGGGATCTGCGCCAGCCTGGCGGCGTTCTTGGACCGCTTCGACGGGCCGCGCATTCTCCGCGTCGGCCGACCGGCCGGCGCGGGCGGACGGCCCGGCGTGCGGTGGGGTTTCGGTCTCGGCGACGCCACGCCGACTCCCGTACCCGAGTCCGGCCTCGCGGCTCTGCTACCGGGTGAGCGGACCGCCGCGCTGCCGGCTTTCGTCGGGCACCTGGTCGTGGTGCGCGCCCTCGCCCTCATCCGCGACCTTCTGCGGCGTAACGGATTTCCCTCGCGTGCGTTTCCCGCCTGCCGCCTGCCGCCTGCCGCCTGCCGCCTGCCGCCTGCCGCCTGCCGCCTGCCGCCTGCCGCCTGCCGCCTGCCGCCTGCCGCCTGCCGCCTGCCGCCCGGCGACGTCTTTGCGCTCTCCGGCGCGGCTCTCGGCACTGCGGCCGTCTCCCACGAGGCAGGGCCGGAGGCGACCGGGACGGGAGCCTGACCTGACGGCGACGGGAGACCGGCCGGCGTCCGGCCCCGGCGTCGCGGACCGGCGCGGGATGGCGAGAGCGTGAGCATCGCTGGGGCCGGGCCCTGCGCCGATCCGGGCCTCCGGGGCGACCGCGCCGTACGGTCTGCCGGGTCCTCGCCGGGCCCTCGCCGGGCCCCGTACCCGCCCCGTCCGGAATCGGTGGGGATCCGGTGCGGACGCCTGCGCCGAATAGGCGTAACCTGGCTGGCGCCATGCCGTACGAGCCTCCCACCCACACCGTCGAGCGATCGATGCGCGCCACAATGGGCGCCAAGATCGTCGCAGGTGTCGACGAGGTCGGACGCGGAGCCTGGGCCGGCCCGGTCAGCGTCTGCGCAGCCGTCACCGGCCTGCGCCGGCCGCCTGCCGGACTCACCGATTCCAAGCTGCTGAGCCCCAAACGCCGCACCGAACTCGCCGGTGTGCTCGGCGAGTGGGTCACGGCCTACGGCCTCGGCCATTCCTCGCCGCAGGAGATCGACGCCCTCGGCATGACCGCGGCACTCCGGCTCGCGGCCGTACGCGCCCTGGAGGCGCTGCCGGTCCGTCCGGACGCGGTCATCCTGGACGGCAAGCACGACTACCTGGGCGCGCCGTGGCGGGTCCGTACGGTCATCAAGGGCGACCAGTCCTGCATCGCGGTCGCCGCCGCATCCGTGATCGCCAAAGTGCGGCGCGACGCGATGATGGCCGAACTGGGCCTGGAATACGCCGACTTCGACTTCGCGGGCAACGCCGGTTACCCCTCCCCGACCCACCGCATCGCCCTGGAGGAGCACGGTCCCACGCCGCACCACCGAGTGTCGTGGTCCTACATGGACGCGCTGCCCCGGTGGCGGCACCTGAAGAAGGTGCGCGTCACTCCCGAAGCAGCCGCTCTGGAGGCCGGTGGCCAACTCGGCTTCGGCTTCTGAGCGGTGCGGGCATCAATTCGGTACCCGATGACGTGTTCCGCACTTACGTTTGATAGACATCCCTTTATGCCTCTCATCCCCGAGGAGCCTCAGATTCACGAGAGTGTCCCGGGTCCTCGCGCTACTCCGGCCGCTGGCCGCACCGCGCCGAGCCCCCGTCCTGTTCCTGGTCCCGGTCCCCGCCCCGCGCCTCCGCGCGGTGCTCCCGCGGCCAGTGCCCGTCCGGGCAATCCCGGACCCGCTGCCCCGCCGCGTGTACCTGTCGCCGCTCCGCCGGCGCAGCGCACCGGCTCCGAGCAGCCTGTCGCCGGTGCCCCCGGCACCGCCGCCGGAGCGCAGCTCCAGCTGATCCCGGCACCCGCCGGTGGCGCCGTCGACGCCGCCGACGAAGCCGTCGATCTGCTGCTGGACACCGGACGCGCGCCGGGCGAGATCCTGGTGCTGACCACCGGCGAAACCCATCCGTGGGCGGCGCACGAGCTGTCCTTCGGTGAGACGTCCTACTGGGCCCAACACGACGCCGCGGACGATGTGTTCTACGCGGATGCCGCCGCGGGGCGCGCCACCGGGCGGCCCGTCGTGGTCGTCGCCGTCAACGGCGGTACGGACGAGGCCACCGCGCAGGCGCTGCCCGCAGCGATGGCCCGTGCCGGAGCGCTGCTGATCGTCTGCGGCGACCCGCAGACGATCAACGCCGTGCTGGGCGCCCACGCCTAGCGGTACCGCAGGGAGCGGCCCGCCGGCCACACCGGCCGGTCGGGCTCGCTCGCGCGCCGGTGCCGACCGCGTGCCCACGGCCTCGGCCGTGCATGGCGGCCGCCGCATGCCCCTCAGCGGGCCGCCGAGTACCGCCGGGCCGCGGCCGTGAGCCGGGGCGCCACCCGGCTGCCGTCCCACGGCGGCTCGGACGGCTGCCCCGTGTCCCGCGGAACCTGCCGCGGCGCGCCACCGGCCCGAACGGGGAAGCCGCACACCGACGTTCCGTCCGCACCCGAGGGCCCGGCCGTCCCCGGGACACCGTGCCGCCCCGGAGGAGGACGCCGCGCCTTGGCGGGGGACGGGATCTCAGACCCGGACCCGGACCCGGGCACATCGGCCGGAACCCTCGTCCGCTCCGCCGCTGTTCCGGACGGCGCGTCGCCCGATGGTGCCGTGGGCGACGCATCCATACGCGGCACGGCCGTGCGCGGCGCCTCCGTACGGGACGGCAGCCGGGGCCGCCGCCCGCCCCGGCCCTCGCCGAGCACCTGCCAGCGGTCGGCGGTCAGCATGATGTACGCCCCGCACCGCAGCCCGTGCAGGGTGCAGGCGTCACGCAGCCCCCACAGCCACGCCCCGTCCGTCTCCGTCCAACGGGGCTCGCCCGCACGGCAGTAGAGCAGTACGGCCGTCCGGACCGGGACGCGCCGCCGCAGGTCGTGCGGGATGATCCGGCGCAGCTGCGACAGCAGCGCGTTGCGGAACTCCCAGCCGTCGGGCGCGGTCGCGGGCCCGGTGAACGACGCGCTGGCGGTCACCCGCTCCCGCGGATCCAGCACCGCCACGACGGCGGTCGACGGCCCGGGGCGATGGAGATCGTGCAGGCCGACGACGACCCCACGGGGATTGCGCAGCAGCGGGATACCGGCCGAGGCCCACTCGGCGGGCTCCAGCATCCGGCCCAGCCGGGCGGCGGAACCCCCGCCCGCGAGCCGCGACATGTTCGCGGGCGAGGCGAAACCGAGGGCCACGGTCCTCCCTTCGTCTACGCGTCCACGCGCCGGGCGGCGGCCGGGCGCGCGAGAGCGCACCGCGACAGGCCCTGCCCGGCCGCAGAGGGGCTGGTACGGGGAAGCGGCTCCAATTCTTGCGGTCGCACACGCATGCGGCAACGAGCAATTCGCGCCCACGACCCGAATTCGCCCCATGCGCCGTCGGCTCCGGCCCGCCGCCCCGGCCACCCCTCTCTCCCCTTCCGCCCCGACGAGACCTAGCCCTGCACGGCGAGGACCAGGGGAAACACCCCGTCCGCACCCGCCCTGCGCAGCAGCCTGGCGGCCACGGCCAGCGTCCAGCCGGTGTCGGCGTAGTCGTCCACCAGGAGCACCGGGCCGCCGGCCGACGCCAGGGCCTGCGCCAGCTCCGGCGGCACGCTCAGGGCACCGTGCAGGGCCCGCAGCCGCTGAGCGCTGTTGCTGCGCGGAATCCGGCCGTCGGCTCCGTCGTCCGTGGCGGTGACCGTCCCCAGGAACGGCATCCTGCCGACCGAGGAGATCCGCTCGGCGAGCGAGCGGATCAGCTGTGGGCGGGTGCGCGAGGAAAGGCAGACGACGCCCACCGGGCGGGCCGGCGCGTCCGCCGCGCCCGAGGCCCAGCCCCCGGGCCCCTTCGCCCAGTCGGCGAGGACCGTGACCACCGCGGCCGACACGTCATCGGGGACCGGACCGTCCGCGGCCCCCGGCGCGAGCATCGGCCGCAGCCTGTTGCCCCAGCCGATGTCGGACAGCCGGCCCAGGGCACGGCCGGTCGCGGCCAGCTCACCGGCCGGAATGCGTCCCTTGAGGTCGACGCCGATGGCCGGCAGCCCCGTCGGCCACATCCGCCGCGGCTCCACCTCGACCCCCGGGCGCCCCAGCTCGCCGCGGGCCGCGTCCAGCGACGCGGCGGACACCTCGGTGGTGAACCGGGCCCCGGCACAGGTGTCGCAGCGGCCGCACGCCACCGCCGCGTCATCGTCCAACTGGCGCCGCAGGAACTCCATCCGGCAGCCCGTCGTCGTGGCGTAGTCCCGCATCGCCTGCTGTTCCGCCTCGCGCTGGCGGGCCACCCACGCATAGCGCTCGGCGTCGTAGGACCACGGCCGGCCGGTGGCCGTCCAGCCGCCCTTGACGCGGTGCACCGCGCCGTCGACATCGAGCACCTTGAGCATGGTCTCCAGACGCGAACGGCGCAGCTCGACCTGCGGTTCCAGGGCGGGCAGCGACACCGGACGGCCGGCCGCCGCCAGGACGTCCAGCGTCCGGCGCACCTGCTCCTCAGGGGGGAACGCCAGCGACGCGAAGTACTTCCAGATCGCCTCGTCCTCCCGGCCGGGCAGCAGCAGCACCTCGGCATGCTGCACCCCACGGCCCGCGCGCCCCACCTGCTGGTAGTACGCGATGGGGGAGGACGGCGAGCCCAGATGCACCACGAAACCCAGGTCGGGCTTGTCGAATCCCATGCCCAGCGCGGAGGTCGCCACCAGCGCCTTGACACGGTTGGCCAGCAGATCGTCCTCCGCCTGCTGACGGTCGGCGTTCTCCGTCTTGCCGGTGTACGAGGACACGGTGTGCCCCCGGTGCCGCAGGAACGCGGTGACCTCCTCCGCGGCCGCGACGGTGAGGGTGTAGATGATGCCCGAGCCCGGCAGTTCGGACAGATGGTCCGCCAGCCAGGCGAGCCGGTGCGCCGCGTCCGGCAGCGGCAGCACCCCCAGGCTCAGGCTCTCCCGGCCCAGCGGGCCACGCAGCACCAGCGCCTCGGCCGTCCCCTCGCCCGTCCCCAGCTGCTCGGCGACATCGGCCGTCACCCGGGCGTTGGCGGTGGCCGTCGTGGCGAGCACCGGCACACCGGGCGGGAGGTCGGCGAGCATCGTGCGCAGCCGCCGGTAGTCCGGCCGGAAATCATGGCCCCAGTCCGAAATGCAGTGCGCCTCGTCGACCACCAGCAGGCCGGTGGCCGCCGCGAGCTTGGGCAGCACCTGATCGCGGAAATCGGGGTTGTTCAGCCGCTCCGGCGAGACCAGGAGGACGTCCACCTCACCGGCCGCCACCTCGGCCTGGACGGTGTCCCACTCCTCGGTGTTGGCGGAGTTGATCGTGCGCGCGCGGATCCCGGCCCGCGCGGCCGCCTCGACCTGGTTGCGCATCAGCGCGAGCAGCGGTGAGACGATCACGGTCGGCCCGCTGCCGCGCTCGCGCAGCAGCGCCGTCGCGACGAAATAGACCGCGGACTTGCCCCAGCCCGTGCGCTGCACGACCAGGGCGCGGCGGTGGTCGGCGACCAGCGCCTCGATCGCCCGCCACTGGTCCTCGCGCAGCCGGGCGGAGCCGCCGGGATCCCCGACGAGTCGGGTCAGGACGGCATCGGCCGAGGTGCGCAGGTCTTCGTTGCTCATGCCCCCATGCAACCCGATGCCACTGACAACGCGCGAACTCCCGCCCGAACCTGTGGACAACCGGCGTCACCCGGGAGTTGTCCACAGGGGTCGCGGCGGAGCGGCCGGCCGCGGGATCTTCGAGCCATGAATCCGCAGAGCGAACCGCCCGAGCACTCGTCCAAGCACTCCTCGACCTCAGCCGAGACCACCGCCGAGACCACCGCCAAGACCACTGCAGAGACCTCCACGGGCCCGGCCGGGCCGCCTGAGTCGTCCGGCGCTGCCCGCCCGTCCACCGCCGACTCGCCGAAGCCTCCGAACCCGCCCGACCTCAACAGTTCCTCCGACCCCGCCCGTACCGACCGGACCCGGACAACCGAACCCCAGGTCACCCTGCGCGGCCCGGCCGAACTCGCCGACGCGCTGCCCTACCTCATGGGCTTCTATCCGGACGACAGCATCGTCCTGGTGGCCCTGCACGGCGAACGCGGGCGCTTCGGCGGCCGGGTCAGGCTCGGGATTCCGACGGACACGACGCAGTGGCCCGACGTTTCCGACCAACTGGCCGACTGTCTGGTCACGGCCTGCCAGGACCGTGGCACCCGGCCCGCGGGCATCCTCGTCTTCCTCTGCCAGGAACCCGCACCGGGCGAGAGCGGAAAGGACGTGAAGGACCGCCTCCGCCCCCTCGCCCAGCGGCTGCGCACCGCCTGCGGCGCACTGGACGTCCCCGTACTCGAAGCGCTCTGCCTCTCCAACGGCCGCTACTGGTCCTACTGCTGCCCGGACTTCCGCTGCTGCCCGGTCGAGGGCACCCCCCTGGTCATGCCCGGCACGTCCGTGATGGCCGCGGCCGCCGCGTACGCGGGAATGCAGGTGCGCGGCTCCCTCAAGGAGATGGAGGCACGGCTGACCCCCCGCACCGGGCCGCGCGCCGCCGAGCAGGAAAAAGCCCTGGACGCAGCGGCCGCCGCGCTCGTCCCGCGGATGCTCCGACGGGACGGCGCGGACGTCGTCCGCCGCAACACCCTCGACCTGGCCGGCACCATGATCCACCGGTTCCGGCAGGACACGCCCACCGGCAGCAACCGGGCCAGGGACGCCTGCGACGACGCACTGATCACCGACGCCGAGGCCGCCGAACTCATCCTCGGGCTCCAGGACCGCACCACCCGGGACCGGGCGGCGCAGTGGATGGAAGGGCCCGCCGCTGCACCGGCCCTCCGGCTCTGGCGAGCCCTCGCCCGCCGTTGCCCCGGCGGCTTCGCCGAGCACGCGGTGGCACCGCTCACCCTCACCGGATGGGTCTCCTGGGCCACCGAGGACGGCCCATCGGCCCGGGTCGCCCTCGGCCGCGCCCTGAGCATCGACCCCGACTACCTCTTCGCCCAGCTCCTGCACCGCGCCATCAACGACGGCCTCGATCCGGAGCCGCTGCGCCGCTGCCTGCGCGACGAGCACACCGAACACGACGACGGGCCGGACGGTCTTGGCACCGCGCCCGCGACACCTGCCGATGAGGCACCGCGGGCCGCCGGACGGCCGGGCCGGCCACGCCCCACCGACCGCCCCCGACGGCAGCGAGGCGGTACGGGCCCCGGCTCCCGTACGACCGACGAACGGAGCAGGCGCCGGGCCGGCCGGGACACCGACCGGAGCAGGGGGTGACCGTACCGCCGGGCGGGGGGCCGGCGTGACCTGGGCGCCGGTTGCGCCGTTCAGGTGAGTGGCGCAGGCCGTACGGAGCCCCGACCTCACCAGGAGCACAGAGCGTGCCAGGCATCGTCCCCACCACTCAGCCGGCCTCCCGACCACCCGGTGAACGGCGCGCCGCGCCGCCCCGGGCGCCGCAGCCGCAGCCCGTCCACGCCGCGCTGATCTGCGTGGCCCTGCCGGCCCTCGCGGTCTCGCCCGCCTCCGGGCAGCTCACCGGCCAGGGACTGGACGGCTACTACCGCGACGGCAGGCGGATCCTCTCCCGCTGCGAACTGCGCGCGGCGGGCGGTGAACCAGTCGTCGTCCAGGGACGGCTGGTCGCCGCGGACCGCGCCCGGTTCATCGGGACGGTCCGCAGAGCGGGGGAGCGCGGACCGGACCCGGAGATCAGCATGGAGCGGCTGCGGTCCGCCGACGGCAGCGAGCGGATCACCTTCCGCAGCAGCTCCGTACGGCCGGTCCGGCTCCCCGTGGAGATCCGGCTCGGTACCGACCTCGCGGAGCTGGGCGCCGTCGCCGTCGGCCTGCCGGGTCCGGAACTGCGGGCCGTGGTCCACGGCTGCGGACTGCGCTGGCCGGGGCCCGGAGCGCAGGCGGTGGTGTCCGCGTCCCCGGCGCCCGCCGAGGCCCTGGCCTCGGCGGGCCTGCTGCGCTGGGAACTGGACCTGCCGCCCGGCGGCCGGCGCACCATCGAACTCCGCGCCGCACTCGAACTCACCGCCGACGGCGCCCCGGCCGACCACCGGCGGCCGGCCAGCGGAAGCCGCCCGGGGGAGCCGCGGATCCCCGGCCCCCGGCCCGCCCTCCCCAGGCCCCGCGCCGACCGGCCCCCGCGCCCCTGGCCGGCCGCACGGCTGGACTGCGACGACCACCGGGCCGACGCCCTCCTGGCGGGCAGCCTCGACGATCTGTACGGCCTGCTGACGCGCGACGCCGGCACGCCCACGGACGTGTACGTCGCGGGCGGGTTCCCCTGGCGCTGCGGCCTGGCACCGGCCGAGGCACTGTGGACCGCCAGGATGCTGCTGCCACTGGGCACCCGGCTCGCCGCCGGCACGCTGCGCGCACTCGCCCGTACGCAACAAGCCGCACCAGGGGCGGATTTCGGCCGAATTCCCGGCGCCCTCCGGGACGCCGGGCCGCACGCACCGCCCAGCTGCACGGGCGTCGAGGCCACCCTGCTCTTCCCCACCGTCCTTGCCGAGGCACACCGCTGGGGCCTGCCGGAGCAGGAGACCGAACGACTGCTGCCCGCCGCGCAGCGCTGTCTGCGATGGCTGCGCGCCGCGACCGAGCCGCCCGGCGCCGGCCACCACGGCGGATACGTCCCCGACCCTGCGCCCGGCGGACCGTACCGCTGCGAGACACAGGCCCACGCCCACCGCGCCGCACTCCTGGGCGCCGACCTCCTCGACGCCTTCGGGGCCCCCGACGCGGCGGCGCTGCGCGAGTGGGCCGCGGACCTGCGTGCCCGGTTCCGGAGGGACTTCTGGCTGGAGGACGGCGCCGGGGGCCGTCCCGCCGCCCTGCGCACCCGCGACGGCCGGCCGCTGCCGCACCTCGGCTCCACCGCCGCCCATCTCCTCGACACCGGCCTGCTCGGCGGCGGCGCCCTCGCACCGGGCCTGCTGGACGCGGCGCGGACCGGCCGACTGGCCCGGCTGCTGGGCGGCCCCGCCCTGGACTCCGGCTGGGGCCTGCGCGGGCTGGGCGCGAAGGAGAGCGGATACAACCCGTTCGGCCACCGCAGCGGCGCGGTCCGCGTCCACGAGACGGCGATCGCCGTGGCCGGCCTGGCCGCGGCGGGCCACGAGAAGGAGGCAGGTGCCCTGGCCCGGGGCGTCCTCGACGCGGCGGAGACCTTCGGCCACCGCCTCCCGGAGATGTACGCGGGGGAGCAGCGCACCACCGGCAGTGCCCCGGTCCCGCACCCGGCGGCCTGCCGGCCCGCGGCGCCGGCAGCCGCCGGGGCGGTGCAGATGCTGCTCGCTTTCACCGGCCTGCGGCCGGACGTCCCCGGCGGGACGGTTGCCGTGCGCCCACCGGGCAGCGCCCCGCTCGGCGCGATGCAGTTCACCGGCCTGAGCGTCGCCGAGCAGCCGTTCGCGGTACGGATCACCAGGCTCGGCATGGGGATGGTGGAGGCGGCGGCGGACGGTCTGCAACTGAGCTCCTGAGGCGCTCCGCGGCCTGTTTATCGTCAGGCGGACGACTATGATCGCGCCATGCCTCCCTACGACCCGTCGGCCTTCCCGCCCTTCGCCGTCACCGTCGACCTGGTCGTGCTCACCGTGCGCCGCCACGCCCTGTGCGCACTGGCCGTGCGCCGCGGCGAGCCGCCGTTCCAGGGCCGCTGGGCGCTGCCCGGCGGATTCGTCCGGGCCGACGAGGACCTGGAGGAGGCGGCCGCCCGTGAACTCGCGGAGGAGACCGGCCTGCACGCCCACCTCCCGGCGGGCCCGCCGCCGGCCTACGGCGCGCACCTCGAACAGCTGGCCACCTACGGCGACCCCGGACGCGACCCCCGGATGCGGGTCGTCAGTGTCGCGCACCTCGTGCTCGCCCCCGACCTGCCCGCCCCCCGGGCCGGCGGTGACGCCCACAGCGCGCGCTGGGCCCCGGTGGAGACACTCCTGGACCAGGAGGCCGTGCACGGCCGCGATGGTGACCTCGCGGCCCCGCTCGCCTTCGACCACGCACGGATCCTCGCGGACGGCGTGGAGCGCGCCCGCTCGAAGATCGAATACTCCTCGCTCGCCACCGCCTTCTGCCCCCAGGAATTCACCGTCGGCGAGCTGCGGAGGGTGTACGAGGCGGTCTGGGGCGTCGCCCTCGACCCCCGCAACTTCCACCGCAAGGTGACCGGCACCCCCGGCTTCCTGGTGCCGACCGGCGGTACGACGACCCGTCAGGGCGGCCGCCCCGCCCAGCTCTTCAGGGCCGGCGGAGCGACACTGCTCAACCCGCCGATGCTGCGCCCGGAGATCTGAGGGGCTGCCATACACCGGGACGGCGCCGGAACCGGTGTGCGTCCGCGGGGGACACGGCGGACTGCCTAAAATCGTTAATTACGAGTAAATAGGACATATCGCGCTACCTTGGCCGGGTGAGCCCTCTCGTACCCCCCGCTGCTTCCGCACGGACGCACACCCGCCGAGGGACGCGATGATCCAGGCCATCGGACTGACCAGCGAACCCCGCGGTGAACTGCCGCCCGCCGTCGACGACCTCACCTTCGAAGCGCTGCCGGGCCGGATCACCGTCCTGCTCGGCCCGGCCGCCGCGGGCAAGACCACCGCCCTGCGGCTGATGCTCCAACTCGAGTACGGCCGCGGCGTCGCCCTCTTCCGCGGCCGCCCGCTGCACCGCGTCCCCCACCCCGCCCGCGAGCTCGGCGTCATCCTCGGCGACGTCCCCGCACACCCCGCCCGCACGGCCCGCGGGCATCTGCGCATACTCGGCGCCGCGGCCGGTGTCCCGGCGGACCGCGCCGACGACATGCTCGACCTCGTCGGCCTCAGCGGCCTGGCCGACCAGCGGCTGGGCGGATTCTCCCGTGGCATGGACCGCAGGCTCGGCCTGGCTGCAGCGCTGCTCGGCGACCCGCACACCCTCGTCCTCGACGAACCTGCCGAAGGGGTCTCACCGCGCGAGGCGGCCTGGCTGCACGGCCTGCTGCGCGGCTACGCCGCGCAGGGCGGAGCCGTCCTCACCACCTCCCGCAACGCCAAAGAAGCGGCACGGATCGCCGACCGTGTCGTCACCCTCGAGGACGGCCGCCTCATCGCCGACCAGGAAGCCGCCGACTTCCGGCGCACCCGCCTGCGCCCCCGGGTCGCCGTCCGCTCCCCGCACGCCGACCGCCTCGCGGCCCTGCTCATCGACGAGTCCCAACGCGCCGACCGTTCCTCGGACCCCGCCGTCGGCCGGGCCGTCGAAGTCGTCCGGGAGAGCGGCACCCGCATCTCCGTGTACGGGAGCAACTGCGCCGCCGTGGGGGAAGCCGCGTTCCGGCACGGCATCCTCGTGCACCGGCTCGCCGACGAGGCCGGCGACACCGGCCCGGTCGTCCCGCTCCACCGTGCCGACGGCCGCCCTCCGGGCCCCGCCGGCGACACGATGTCCGACACCCTCGCCCTCCCGGTCGTCGAAGCCACCGCACCCGCTCCCCGCCCGATGCTGCCCGCTCCGGTCCCCTTAGGCGGACGTCTCGCCATCCCGCGGCTGCCCGCGCCCGGCCCGGCCCGGCCACTGCGCTACGAACTGCGCCGCACCGCCGGCGACCGTGCCGGCCTGCTCGTCGCCGCGGCATCCGTCCTCGTCTCCGTGGTCCTGGCGCTGTTGCTGGCCCGTCACGGAGGCGCCCCGATGTCCCGCGTACTCACCGGCTGGCCCCGTCAACTTCCCTTCCCTCCGGCCGCACTCGGTGCCGGACTCATCGGAGCGCTCGCTTTCGGTCAGGAGTTCCGCTATCCGGCGCTGGCCCCCGAACGCGGTTCCGTCCCCCGTCGGCTCGGGCTGCTCCTCGCCAAACTCCTCGTCAGCGGCGCCGCCGCGCTGGCGCTCGGCGGGTGCGTACTGGCCGCCGACGAAGCGACGGCCCGCACCCTGTTCGGGCCGGACGCCGTCACCGGCATCGCCGAACGGCCCGTCCTCACCGCTGGTTGGCTGGGACTGCTGGTCGGCTGCGCCTGGGCGGGCGTACTGGCCGCCGGCGTATTCCGGTCCACCGCAATGGGGTTGGCGGCGGTGCTCGCCGTACCGGTCCTCGTCGTCCCGCTCGTGCAGCGCCTGGTGGCCGAGCCGGCCGCCCGTTCACTGGCGGGGCTGCCCGCGCGACTGAGGTCGTCGGCTCTGGTTCAGTGGCCGTCCGGAATCGACCAGGGAGTACTGGTCGTGATGCGACTGGCGACCCAACCTGTCGGCAGCGCACTGACGTTGTCGCTCGCCGCCCTGGTCTGCGCATATACCCTCACGATGCGACGCAGTCGGATGCGCTGACCTCGCCCGGTGCCCGTTTCGCGAACGTGATGGTGCGCTCGCTGCCCACAACTCGCCGTAAAAAGCCCATTTCTTTCTGATAAAGCGTCAATTGCGAGATGACGGGCGATCACCCTTTCGTGTGCTTTTCACCAAAGACCTCAAGGCCGTTCAGGGTGTCGCCGACAAAGGATGCGTGAGTACCCTTGCGCACACCATGATGACCGCGGCTCGCCCCGCCGACACCGGCCTCGCAGGTCCGGGCGAGCTCGACCGCTACCCCTACGGCAATGCCGCCAGCACAGGCAGCGCCGGCAACGGAGCCGGCGCCACCGGCGCGGACCGTGCCGAGCGCGTCCCGCCGGTGTGGGACGGCACCGAAGCAGACATGGGCCGGGCCGGCCGCCGCGCGGCCGGCAGCCGCGGCCGCGGCCTGCACGGCCAACTCGTCCAGCAACTCGGCCAGATGATCGTCTCCGGCGACCTCGGCGCCGACCGCCCGCTCGTCCCCGAGGAGATCGGCCAGCGCTTCGAGGTCTCCCGCACCGTCGTCCGTGAGTCGCTGCGCGTCCTGGAGGCCAAGGGCCTGGTCAGCGCCCGCCCGAACGTCGGCACCCGGGTGCGCCCGGTCAGCGACTGGAACCTCCTCGACCCCGACATCATCGAATGGCGGGCCTACGGACCCCAGCGCGACGACCAGCGCCGGGAGCTGTGCGAGCTGCGCTGGACGATCGAACCGCTCGCCGCCAGGCTCGCCGCCGGCCACGGCCGCGAGGAGGTCCAGCAGCGGCTCGCCGACATGGTCGAGATCATGGGGCACTCCGCCGCCCAGGGCGACACCCTGACCTTCGCCCGCGCCGACGCCGAGTTCCACTCGCTGCTGCTGCAACTCGCCGGCAATCGCATGCTGGAGCACCTCTCGGGCATCGTCTCCGCGGCCCTGCACGTCTCCGGCGGCCCGGCCGGTGGCTGCGAGCGCCCGGTCGAGACGTCCGTGGGCCAGCACATGCGGATCGTCGACGCCATCGGTGCCGGCGACGCCACGGCGGCCGAATCGGCGATGCGCCAGCTCCTCGCCGCACACGGCGAGGCCGGCGGCCAGGGCCCCGGGACGCCCGTGGACCACGTCGTCCCCGCGCCCCGCGAGCACTGAAGGCCCGCATCCGAGCGTGTACGGGCCGTAGGCACCGCGGGGCCGGGTGCCCCGCACACCCCTGCGGACGGGGCGTTCCGTACGCGTCGAGGACGTACAAGACCGCCGGATCCGGGGCGTCGCCCGGATCCGGCGATGGTCTTGGGAGGATTGCATGTCATATGACAGGGAATGGGTCGTAATGGGGTGTGACTCGGGCCACGCAGATTGGGCGTAACGCTCTTCGGGGAAGCGCGATGACTTAAGAGGTGATAGCCGAGGAGGGAATACGGACGGCGTTCGTGACGCTGTTCAACTCCCCGGTTGCGCCCGCGCCGTCGGTCCATCCCCACCGGCGGTCGTCGGTTCCGGTCCGCAGTGACCGGGGCCGGAAGCCGTTTCCATCGTTCCGAGAGGTTGTTCGTGTCGGCCAGCACATCCCGTACGCTCCCGCCGGAGATCGCCGAGTCCGAGTCTGTGATGGCGCTCATCGAGCGGGGAAAGGCTGATGGGCAGATCGCCGGCGATGACGTGCGTCGGGCCTTCGAGGCTGACCAGATTCCGCCAACCCAGTGGAAGAACGTTCTGCGCAGCCTCAACCAGATCCTCGACGAGGAGGGTGTGACGCTGATGGTCAGTGCCGCAGAGGCGCCCAAGCGCACCCGCAAGAGCGTCGCAGCGAAGAGCCCGGCAAAGCGCACCGCCACCAAGACCGTCGCGGCGAAGACCGCCACGGTGAGGAAGACCACCACCGCGGCCTCCGCCTCCATGGCGGACGCATCGGCCGGTGAGTCCGAGGCCACGCCTGCCAAGAAGGCAGCGGCGAAGAAGACCGCAGCCAAGAAGACCGTGGCGAAGAAGGCCACGGCCAAGAAGACCACCGCCAAGAAGACCGGGTCCAAGAAGGACGTCGACGATCTGCTCGACGACGACGCGACCGACGAGACCCAGGCCCCCGGCAAGGGCGAGGCGGCCGAGGCCGCCGAGGGCGCCGAGAGCGCCGGCTTCGTCCTGTCGGACGACGACGAGGACGACGCCCCCGCGCAGCAGGTCGCCGCGGCCGGCGCCACCGCCGACCCGGTCAAGGACTACCTCAAGCAGATCGGCAAGGTCCCGCTCCTCAACGCAGAGCAGGAGGTCGAGCTCGCCAAGCGCATCGAAGCGGGCCTGTTCGCCGAGGACAAGCTGGCGAACTCCGACAAGCTCGCGCCGAAGCTCAAGCGTGAGCTGGAGATCATCGCCGAGGACGGCCGCCGGGCCAAGAACCACCTCCTGGAGGCCAACCTCCGGCTGGTCGTCTCCCTGGCCAAGCGCTACACCGGCCGCGGCATGCTCTTCCTGGACCTGATCCAGGAGGGCAACCTCGGTCTGATCCGCGCGGTCGAGAAGTTCGACTACACCAAGGGCTACAAGTTCTCGACCTACGCGACGTGGTGGATCCGCCAGGCCATCACCCGCGCCATGGCCGACCAGGCCCGTACGATCCGTATCCCCGTCCACATGGTCGAGGTGATCAACAAGCTCGCGCGCGTCCAGCGCCAGATGCTCCAGGACCTGGGCCGCGAGCCCACCCCGGAGGAGCTGGCCAAGGAACTCGACATGACCCCCGAGAAGGTCATCGAGGTCCAGAAGTACGGCCGCGAGCCGATCTCGCTGCACACTCCGCTGGGCGAGGACGGCGACAGCGAGTTCGGTGACCTCATCGAGGACTCCGAGGCGGTCGTCCCGGCCGACGCGGTCAGCTTCACCCTTCTCCAGGAGCAGCTGCACTCGGTGCTGGACACCCTCTCCGAGCGCGAGGCCGGCGTGGTGTCCATGCGCTTCGGCCTCACCGACGGCCAGCCCAAGACGCTGGACGAGATCGGCAAGGTCTACGGCGTCACGCGTGAGCGGATCCGTCAGATCGAGTCCAAGACCATGTCGAAGCTGCGTCACCCGTCGCGCTCGCAGGTGCTGCGCGACTACCTCGACTAGCCGAACCGGTACGGACAACGCCGCGGGCCCGGCCCCTTCCTTCACGGAGGGGCCGGGCCCGCGGCCGTCCGGGTGCGAGGCGCGGCCGGTTGACTCACCCTGGGTAGGCGATCACTGTCCTGGAGTCAGGAGTTCCGATGCGTCCGTCCGCCCGCGCTGTCCTGGGAGCCCTCGCGCTGGTCCTCGCCATACCGATACCGGCCGCCGCGGACGAATCAGTGGTGGGCGGCAGCGCCGTACGGCTGTCACAGAGCCCCTGGGCGGTGGCCCTCGCCTCCCGCCAGCGTTTCGGTGGCGAGCGCTCCGGACAGTTCTGCGGGGGCGTGCTGGTGGGCCGCTCCACGGTGGTCACGGCCGCGCACTGCCTGACCAAAGAGGTGCTCGGTGTGCCCTGGCAGCAGGTGAGTGACCTGCGGATCATCGTCGGACGCGACAACCTCGCAAGCAGCGGTGGCCAGGAGCTCAAGGCCACGAAAGTGTGGGTGAACCCCCGCTACAGCAGCTGGACGAACGAGGGCGATATGGCCGTCCTCACACTGGAGAGACCGGTCACCGACCGTCCGATCCCGATAGCCGAGCGCGACGATGATGCCTATCTCCCGGGCACGGTCGCCACGGTCTACGGCTGGGGGGACACCACCGGCGAGGGGAGCTACGCATCGCGGCTGCGTTCGGCCCGGGTGAAGGTGTTGGCGGATCCGGTCTGTGGGCGGGCCTACCCGGGGAAGAGCCCGGACCGCACCTACCGGGCCGCGTCGATGCTGTGTGCGGGAGTGCCCAGAGGCGGGCAGGACGCCTGCCAGGGCGACAGCGGCGGGCCGCTGGTGGCGCACGGGCGGCTGGTGGGGCTGGTGTCATGGGGGACGGGCTGCGGCCAGGCAGGCAGCCCCGGGGTCTATACGCGCGCGTCGGCGCTCCTCCCGGCGGTGGCCGACCACGGTGCGGACTGAGGAGCACGGGGCGGTGCAGCGCGCCGGAGCGCACGAGTGCGGGCGGCCTCCCCGATGGTGCCGGGGAAACCGCCCGTCGCACGGCCTGGGCCGCTACTCGCTCGTCGTGGATGCGATGTGTCAGCGATCCTCTTCGGTCGCCGACGCCGGAGAGGCGGTCAGCCGCTCCGTCTCGTCCTGTATTTCCGCGGCGATCTTCTTGAGTTCTGGCTCGAACTTGCGACCGTGGTGGGCGCAGAAGAGCAATTCTCCGCCGGACATCAGGACGACGCGCAGGTATGCCTGGGCGCCGCAGCGGTCGCAGCGGTCAGCGGCCGTCAGCGGGCTCGCGGGTGTCAGAACAGTAGTCACGTCGCCTCTTCTCTAGCTCGACGAGCTGTCGTACCAGGGTCAACATCCAACCAGGCCGAAAACGTTCCCGCTTGCGCCTTTTCCTCGAAAATTTTCTCCGAGCGGGCCGGGTGCTGCCGGGTGGCGGCGAATGAGCCGTATTGCGTGGTGGTCTGATTCACGTTGGTTGCTGGGGTGTGTCCTCCCGGCCGGCTTGCCGGTTGTTGATGAGGACGTGCCCGGAGCCTAAATGGTTCATGCCTCGAAGGGAACGTGATGTGCACGTCACTCGGACGTCACCCCATCGAGGGATCGAACGTACGAGCGAAATTCTACTACCATGAGCATGCGTACGGGTGGCGTCACATCGGCTCTACTGGGCCTCGGTACCCTCTCACCGGCGACACCGCCACAACCGAGTCCGCGGAATGCGGACTGCCAGAAATTCAGCGAGGAGCGAACCGCGTGACCGCCGAGATGTCCGTGCCGTCCACCGCAGTGCTGACCGGGGCAGACCGGGACGGTTCCAACTACACCGCGCGGCACCTGCTCGTCCTGGAGGGGCTGGAAGCAGTCCGCAAGCGCCCCGGTATGTACATCGGCTCGACGGACAGCCGTGGCCTGATGCACTGCCTCTGGGAGATCATCGACAATTCCGTCGACGAGGCGCTGGGCGGCTACTGCGACCACATCGAGGTGATCCTCCACGACGACTCCTCGGTGGAGGTCCGCGACAACGGCCGCGGCATCCCCGTCGACGTCGAGCCCAAGACCGGGCTCAGCGGCGTCGAGGTCGTGATGACCAAGCTGCACGCCGGCGGAAAGTTCGGCGGCGGCTCGTACGCCGCCTCCGGCGGTCTGCACGGCGTCGGTGCCTCGGTCGTCAACGCGCTCTCCGCGCGGCTCGACGTCGAGGTGGACCGCAACAGCAGAACGCACTCGATCAGCTTCCGCCGCGGCGTCCCCGGCATCTTCACCGAATCGGGCCCGGACGCCCCGTTCGACCCGGGCAACGGCCTGCTGAAGGGCAAGCGGGTCACCAAGGCGAGGACCGGCACCAGGGTGCGCTACTGGGCGGACCGGCAGATCTTCCTCAAGGACGCGAAGCTCTCCCTCGAGACCCTCTACGCCCGAGCCCGCCAGACGGCGTTCCTGGTGCCGGGACTGACCCTCGTCGTCCGTGACGAGCGCGGTATCGACGGCGCCGGCAAGTCCGAAGAGACTTTCCGCTACGACGGCGGCATCAGCGAGTTCTGCGAGTACCTCGCGCAGGACAGGGCCGTCTGTGACGTCCTGCGGCTGACCGGACAGGGCACCTTCAAGGAGACCGTGCCGGTCCTCGACGACCGCGGCCACATGACACCGACCGAGGTCACCCGCGAACTGGGCGTCGACATCGCGCTGCGCTGGGGGACCGGCTACGACTCGACCGTCCGGTCGTTCGTCAACATCATCGCGACGCCCAAGGGCGGTACCCACGTCTCCGGGTTCGAGCGGTCGGTCGCCAAGACCGTCAACGAGGCGCTGCGGGCGAGCAAGATGCTGCGCGTCGCCGAGGACGACGTCGTCAAGGACGACGCCATGGAGGGTCTCACCGCCGTCGTGACCGTACGGCTGGCGGAGCCACAGTTCGAAGGCCAGACCAAGGAGGTGCTCGGCACCTCCGCCGCCTCCCGGATCGTCGCCCAGGTGGTGAGCAAGGAGCTCAAGGCGTTCCTGACCTCCACGAAACGGGACGCCAAGCAGCAGGCCCGGTCCGTCCTGGAGAAGGTGGTGGCCGCGGCCCGTACTCGCATCGCCGCCCGTCAGCACAAGGAGGCCCAGCGGCGGAAGACGGCGCTGGAGTCCTCCTCGCTGCCGGCCAAGCTCGCCGACTGCCGCAGCGACGACGTCGACCGCAGCGAACTGTTCATCGTCGAGGGCGACTCGGCGCTGGGCACCGCGAAACTGGCGCGCAATTCGGAGTTCCAGGCGCTGCTGCCGATCCGCGGCAAGATCCTCAACGTCCAGAAGTCATCGGTCTCGGACATGCTCAAGAACGCCGAGTGCGGATCCATCATCCAGGTCATAGGAGCCGGGTCCGGCCGCACCTTCGACATCGACACGGCCCGCTACGGCAAGGTCATCTTCCTCGCCGACGCGGATGTCGACGGCGCGCACATCCGCTGTCTGCTGCTGACCCTCTTCCAGCGCTACATGCGTCCGATGGTCGAACAGGGCCGGGTCTTCTCCGCCGTTCCGCCGCTGCACCGCGTCGAACTGATCAACCCCAAAAAGGGCCAGGAAAAGTACGTCTACACCTACTCGGACAACGAGCTGCGCCAGACCCTGCTGGAACTCCAGCGCAAGAACGTCCGCTACAAGGACAGCATCCAGCGCTACAAGGGACTGGGCGAAATGGATGCCGACCAGCTGGCCGAGACCACCATGGACCCGCGCCACCGCACGCTGCGTCGCATCAACATCAGCGATCTCGAGGCGGCGGAGAAGGCGTTCGACCTCCTGATGGGCAACGAGGTCGCTCCCCGCAAGGAGTTCATCACCAACTCCGCGTCCACCCTGGACCGTTCGCGCATCGACACCTGAGCCGGCCGCGGGTCTTACGGGAACCGGCCGCAGGTCCCTACGGGCGTCTGTCCACCCACGGGTGGAGAGGCGCCCGTCGCGATGTCCACCTCCGCCCCACCCTGGCTCCGATCCGGCCGGTGGCGCCGCTCCGTAGCGTCGTGGATGTCATCGAAGAGACCAGTCCCCGGAGGCTCAGGACATGAGTGGCCTGATGAACATCCTCGTGATCGTCGCGGTTGTCGCGATCGTTTTCGCCAGGCAGTTCAAGGAGCGACGCATCACCACGGACAACAAGAGGTGGTGGGTACTGCCCGTCGTACTCGCCGTCGTGGCGCTCCGGGAACCCGGGCTCCTGGACCCCTCGCACCACACGGCGGCCGCGGTGCTGCTCGCCGCGCAACTCATGATCGGACTGGCCGGCGGCGCCGCCTGGGCCTGGACCACACGCATGTGGACGGACGGCGAAGGCGCCGTCTGGACGAAGGGCGGCTGGGCGACCGCGGGGGTCTGGATCGGCAGTATGGCACTGCGTATCGGTCTCTTCGCGGTCGGCGCCCCCCTCGGCATCCACCTGGGCGGCCCGGCCACGATGCTCTCCATCGCCGCCATGCTGCTGACCCGTACCGGCGTCACCACCTGGAGGGCCCAGTCCCTGCGTCCGGCGTACCGTGTCCCTGCCGCGGGCTGAGCCCCGTCGCCGCCCGCAGGAAGGACGACTGTGCCGCTGAACGCCTGGACGAGCTGGCCCTTGCGGGAAGCCCTCTCCCGTGAGGACCGCAACGGGGCCCGGCTGTGGATCGGCCGGGGCCTGCGCATCCTCGTACTGGCAGGTCTGCTGTGGGGCACCTTGGCGGAACGGGTCTTCCGCGGCTGGGGCCTGGTCGCGGGGATCGCCGGGCTCGCGCTGAGCATGCTCGCCTTCGTAGGCTTCTTCCGGATGACCCTCCGACGCCGCCTGTGGCCGTCCGTCGGACTGCTCCTGGTACCGGCGGTCACCGCGTTCGCCTGTCACGCGTACGGAGCACGGCTGCCCGCCATCGTCCTGTGGTGTGTCTGCGCGATCACCGCGATGGAACGACTGCCGCTGAGCGCCGCCCTGCCGTGCGCCGCGGCCGCCCTGGGCGTGTACGCCGCACTGAACACCGACAGCTGGCCGGCGACCACGGCGACCACCGTGGGAATGGCGCTGGTGGGCTACGTAGTGCGGCTGGACGCGGAAGCGCGCGGTAACGCCCATCGGCTGCTGGCACAGGAACGGGCCGCGCGTAAGGCCGAAGCCGAAACCGCGGCGCTCGCCGAACGGGGGCGGATCGCCCGCGAGATCCACGACGTCCTCGCACACAGCCTGAGCGCCCAGCTCGTGCACCTGGAGGCGGCCCGGCTGCTGATCCAGCACAGCACCGACCTGGAGGCGGACCGTGCAAAGCTCCTGGAACGGGTGGTGGCGTGCCGGGGGATGGCCAGGGAAGGGCTGGACGGCACCCGTGAGGCCCTTTCGGCGCTCCGGGGTGAGATGGTCCCGGTCGAGGACTTCCTTCGCGAACTGACCGCCGCTGAGGGTGCGCGGCTGGATGTGGCCGGGAAACACCGTGCGCTCGCGCCGGAGGCCGCCCTCGCGGTCCGCAGGGTGGCCCAGGAAGCCCTGACGAACGTGCGCAAGCACGCGCCGGGCGCCCGGGTGAGCGTGCGGCTGGAGTACACCGAGGGGAATGTGGGCCTTGTGGTACGTGACTCGGGCGGGCGTGGGAAGCCTGGTGAACTCGCCCGAAGCGGTTCCGGGTACGGTCTGCTGGGCATGCGGGAGCGGGCGGAACTCCTCGGCGGAACGTTGGAGTCCGGCCCCGATGAGGAGGGTTTCGTGGTGCGATTGCGGGTGCCGGCATGACGGCGCGCACGGTGGCACGCGTCGTGGTCGCCGACGACCAGACGGTGGTGCGTGAGGGGATCGTGATGCTTCTGGGGCTGCTGCCGGGCATCGCGGTCGTCGGATCAGCCGCGGATGGCGAGGAGGCGGTCCGTATCGTTGCCGAACTGACTCCCGACGTCGTCCTGATGGACCTGCGGATGCCGCGCTGCGACGGCGTCGAGGCGACCCGCCGCATCCGCGCGGAGCACCCGGGCACCCAGGTCGTGGTGCTCACGACCTACGCCGACGACGATTCGCTCTTCCCCGCGCTCCGGGCCGGCGCCCGCGGCTACCTCACCAAGGACGCGGACGGCGAAGAAATCGTCCGCGCCATCGACGATGTGCTGTCGGGAGACGCCGGACTGTCACCGAAGATCCAGCGCAGGCTGCTGGAGCGCCTCGCGGAGCCCGTACGGACCCTGCCCGAGCCGTCGGACGAGCCCCCGGACGGGCTGACCGCCCGCGAGGTGGAGGTGCTGCGGCTCGTCGCCGAGGGGCAGTCGAATCCGGAGATCGCACGCACCTTGCATGTCTCCACCGCGACGGTCAAGACCCACATCAACAATCTCTTCGCCAAAGCGGGGCTGCGGGACCGGGCCCAGGCGATCCATTACGCGTACCGCCACGGCCTCGCAGAGCCGCCGGGACGGCCCCCCACCTGAGGACGTGGAGGATGCGGAAGGGTTCGGCAGGGTCTACATATGGATTCGGATTCGGAGGGATCCGAATGCAATGGTCGTCCGGGGTCTTTCCTCCCCTATGCCCATCTTTGACGCGCCGAGTCAACGGGACTGTGCAGCAGGGAGCGTTCTGTGAACGGGTGGGACGGGCGGGACAGGGCTGTGCGGCGGGTGAGCCATGAGCTGTGCGGTGCGGCGAAGCGCCGACTCCCAGGACGGTAATCGGTGTTCGGCGACCACCGGACTCTGGCGTCAGTCCTGTTCAAGGCTTTCGTAGCCATAACGCTCGGATTCACCGGCGGGAACAGTGGGCGCAGGCACGGTTCCCACTCGCAATGGTGCTCGGGGCGGCCGGTTTCGCCGTACCTGAGGGTGAGGCGGACCTGGTCGGCGCGTTCGAGGAACTTGAGGTAGCGCTGGGCGGCCTGTCGGCTCAATCCCGCCTGAAGGGTGACGCTCTGGGCGGACAACGGAGCGTCGGCGGACCGTAGTACGGAGCGGACGCGATCGGCGGTGGGGCAGGGGAATGCCCCTTGGGGAGCTCGGCAGGGCCGGCCGTGGCGGGCCAACGCCCCGAAGGTCCGGTCGACTTCGGACTGCTCCGCCTGGCCACCGCCTTCGAAGGTGCGGTGCTGCGCCGCGTATCCCTCCAACTTGGAGCGCAGGCCCGCAAAGGTGAACGGCTTGACCAGATAGTGCATTGCACCCTGCCATACGGCGGCCTGTGCGGTCGCGATGTCGCGGGCCGCATGAGCCTCGGCGGCCGTGTGGGCGAGACACGTGACGCGGAATCCCGTGACCTTCGCGATATACGCTGCCTTGATCTGCGCCACCTGCACGTCGTCGTCCACGACCAGCACGTTGATCACCGGCCGGTTCCCGTGGCATCTCCGGATCGACGGGCACCTTCGGTGCCGTCGGGACTCACGGTGGCGCTGGCGTCCGTGGGTGTTGTGTGGCGAGCTGGCGCTTCGCGCGGCTCAGGAAAACCATCGGGTTCGGCGCTGAGCGGGGCGAGAAAAACAGGCCGGTCACGAGTGCGGTGACACCGGTGGCGATGGCCAGTTGCACCATCAGGACCTGTGCGAAGACCCGGCGCGGCCAGCCAGGCGGAGTCGGGACAGGGGCAGCCCGGGAAATGCCAGCCGACCGTCGGCCGAGGGCGGGCCGTCGCCGGCCGACCGGATGGGGCCGGGTGTGTCGGCAGCGCTTGGCCTATCTGTAGGGGCATCAGAATGCGGCGGTTCAGCAAGAGATGGTGCGGGCCCCGACGGCTCTACGGCGCTCGGCCGTGAAACCGGTTCTTCCTTCTCGCCCATATGAACGAGCAGTAGATGCGGCGAGGGCCAGGGCGGAGTTTGTGCTGCGCCGGTTCCGGAGGGCGATGGGGCACGCCTTCTGACGGGGCGGTGGAGGACAGAGGAAGCCCCGCGGAGTTATCCACAGGCATTTCGGCCGCAGATTGTGTGCGCTTACTCTCGCAGAGTGAAGGCTGGCCGCTGTGCCGTGGGTGAACGTGCTGCCGACGTCTGCCTGGTGCCGAGTCCGTGGCGAGCTCGGCGTCGAAGCGGCGTCAAGGGTTGGGCACCGGCCGAGGTATGGCTGAGCGCGGAGCGTGGTGTGCAAGGAACGGCAGGAGGGGGCGGCCATGAGGCCGATGGAGGTCCGAGCGGACAGGGGATGGGGCATGGCAGCGCGGGGCGGCGGGAGCCCGATTTCGGCGTGGCAGGCGGTGGGGACTGCGCTTGGCCTGGGGCTTGTTGTGACGCTGGGGCTGACGATGGGCGTGGCGCTGGCGCGGTGCCGGCGAATGTGCGAGGCGCCGCAAGGTCAGGCGTGCCGGAAGGGATGGGAAGAAACGGGCGAGCGGCGCCGGTCGTCGGCTTCAGACGAGCGTATGGAAGGGCGAGGAGGGCCACGTCGGCAGGGTGGCGCCCGTGACAGCGGTGATGGAGGTGACCGTCATACGCGCCGGTGGACCGAGCGGCGCACCACAGCTGGCGGGCGCCGGAGCACCGTCGGCCCGCTGCTCCACCGTGACCCGCCAGGTACGGCCGTCGGAATGCGCGACCGAAACAGTCCAGCTGGGACAGTTTCCCGTGAGCGTCCGGCTACCAGCCGCCGGGCCGTCGGCCCGCACCGGTTCGGCCCGCACCGCGTCGGTCCGTATGACGTCGAGTGCGTCCGCCCGCTCCTCCCGGATCAGCTCGCGGACCGCGAGGTCGGCGGCCTGGGCGGGGCGGTCCCAGGTGGAGCGGCCGCGGCAGTGGTCCAGGCTGATCCGGCCGTCGTGGGCGGCCTCGACGGCGTCCTTGACCAGGTCCGTGGTGGCCCGTCCGTAGGCGTAGCCGTAGGGCAGGACGAAGAGTGTGGGGGAGAAGCGGTGTCCGCCGATGTGGGTGACCTCCCACACCTCGGCTCCGTCGGCGGCGAGTTCGGCGGCCAGCGGCCGGCCGAGAAGGGCGCAGCACCGGTCTCGCTTGCCGTTGGTGCAGACGAGGACCAGTGGCTCGCCGTCGTACGGCTCCCAGACACCGCCGTGCTCACCGGTCCCCAGCGCTGCGAAGTCGAGGCGGAGAAGCGCGTTCGGGTCGGTGACGGTCGTCGTACGGACCCAGGTCCGGCCGGGGGCGGTATGGGCGAGGTAGACGCGGCGGCGGGGGAGACTGTGGCAGTCGGGGTGCCGGCCGGGGCGGCGGATGAGCGCGACGCGTACGTCTGTGCCGTCCACGGCCGCCTCCAGGGCGCGTCCGGTGCGTGGATCGAGATGGCTGTCGGTCAGCGCCTGGGCGCCCCACGGGCCGGTCTGCTCGACAAGCAGCCAGGTCCGGGCGGTAGCCGCGGTGCCGGACACGGGCTCGGCCGATTCGCGGGAGGCAGTAGCGCAGGTGCTCACAAAGGTGAGCCTAACCTGCCGCGACGGAAGCGGAATCCGGGCAGGCGGCCAAAGACTGACCGCAGGCGTCGACAACGTCCGTGAGCTCCGCGCGGTCGCCTCGCACGGTTCGAATTCCATGGCGGTGCAGGGGACGATCTGCCTGCCCCTGCGGCGCTTCGTGAGGCAGGGCAGTGTCCGCGTCAGCTGCGTGTACCCACCCGCTCCGCGACTTGTCGGCAGGGATCGAGGCGATGACCATGCAGCGCCTGGCGCCGGTGAACGGACTGTTGTCACCTTGGCGTGGGCCTGCGACTCCCCTGAGCGCGGCAGTTCTCCGCGGGTGGTGTGAGCCATCGAGGAGATCGGCCAAGAGGCGGGCGATGGTGACGGCGTCACCTACAGGCAGACCGCGATCATGGAACGGGGACTTCAGGAGGGCAGCGGGCACGGCGGGCGAGGGCCGGTGTACTGCCCGCTGGGGCGCATCCGCAGGGGGCGCTCGGCGTACTCCTCCAGTGCGTGCGCGATCCAGCCGGCCGTACGGGCGATGGCGAAGACCGTTTCACCTGCTTCGGCAGGCATCCCCGCCGACACCGTCAGTACGGCGAGCGCGAGGTCGATGTTGGCGTGCAGCTCGGTGTGCCGGGCCGTGGTGGTGATCACTTCGCGCGCCGCCTGCAATGCCGGCCGCGCCTGCGGTACGTCCTCTAGCAGCCCGAAGAGGGTGCGGGCCCGGGGATCCTCACCGGGGTAGAGGCGGTGCCCCAGGCCCGGTACCCGGCGCCCGGCCCGCAGATGATCGGCGACGACTGCGGCCGCGCTGCCCCGCTCCAGCACCTCCAGCAGCATCCGGTGCGCGAGCCCGCTCGCCGCGCCGTGCACGGCGCCATCCAGTGCTCCGAACCCGGCAGAGACGATTGCGTACGGATGGGCGCGCGCTGAGGCGGCGACCCTGACGGCCAGTGTCGATGCGGCGAGATCGTGGTCGATGAGCAGCACCAGCGCAGCATCCAGGACGCGCAGCGACGCCGCGCCGGCCGGTGCTGAGGTCAGCCGCGACCACAGCCGCGGGGCGAGCGACTGCGCGTCGCACTGGCCGGGGGCCTGTAGCGGCAGGGCGTCGACCAGGGTCGGGATCAGGCTGCGGGCGGTGTCGAGCACGGCGGTCTCGGACAGATCGAAGCGCAGCGGGTCGGCGGCCGCCGCGGCGATCAGGGCGACCCGCAGCCGGTCCATCGGCCCGCTGTGTGCAGGCAGTGCCTGTACCGCTCGGCGGGCCGCGGCCAGGGCGTCGGGCGGTGCGGTGAAACGGATCCCGTGGCGCAGCGCACCGGTCCACAGCCACTCGGCGACTTCCTCGTAGCCGTACTGAGCGGCGAGCTCGGAGGTGTCGACACCGCGGAAGTAGCAGTGGTCGCGGTCGATGAGGGTGATGCTCGTACGGACCGCCAACTCGCCTCCGGAGGCCGAGGGCTCGCGGCGTCTGCCACGCCGTGAGAGTGCGTCGACCTCCTTCACGTCGAAGGTGCTGCCGCGGCCGCCCGGCTCGCGGCGGCTGGTCAGCTGACCGCGGCTGACGTACGCGTACACCGTCTCGGGCTTCACGCCCAGCCGGTCGGCTGCCTCCCGGGTGCTCAGCCGCTGCCCAGCCGTGTCGTGAGACGTGCCGTGATCCGTGTCCTGATCCGCCATGGGGTCACCGTATCCACCCACATTGATATTGATGCAATCAATATTGACACCCAATGCGTCAAGCATAGACAGTCAGATCAATATCTGGGGGACGGAGAGCAAGGAGATCCGCTATGCCGATCGCTGAGGCGAACGCACCGATGGACGCACCCCGCGGGCTCGCGGGCGTCATCGTCACCGAGACCGAACTGGGCGATGTCCGGGGTCTTGAGGGCTTTTACCACTACCGCCAGTACTCCGCCGTCGAGCTGGCCACGGCCCGTACCTTCGAGGACGTCTGGTACCTGATGTTCCACGGCGAGTTGCCGGACGCGGCGCAGCTGGCGGCCTTTACGGCCGACACCGCCGCACTGCGCTCTCTGCCCGCCGCCGTACGCGACGCACTGCCCGCCATCGCCCACGCAAGCGCTCTCTCCGGCCCGCTCGCCGGGCTGCGCACCGCGTTCTCACTGCTCGGCGCGACGGCCGGCTTCCGGCCGCTGTACGACATCGGCCCCGACCGCCGCCGCGCGGACGCGCTCACCGCCTGCGCCGCCGTACCGACGCTGCTGACCGCCCTCCACCGACTCGGCCAGGGACACCAGCCGATCGAGCCGCGCACGGATCTGTCCTACGCCGCCAACTACCTCTACATGCTCACCGGCCGTGAGCCGGAGCCGCACCGGGTCCGGGCGATCGAGACGTATCTGATCTCCACCATCGACCACGGCTTCAACGCCTCGACCTTCACCGCCCGCGTCATCACCTCCACCGGTGCCGATCTCGCGGCCTGCCTCGTCGGTGCCGTCGGCGCGCTCTCCGGGCCGCTGCACGGTGGCGCGCCCAGCCGCGCCCTGGACACTCTCGACGCCATCGGCACACCGGAGCGCATCGACCCCTGGATCCGCGAGCGGGTGCTGCGGGGCGACCGGATCATGGGCTTCGGGCACCCCGTCTACCGCACTGAGGACCCGCGCTCCCGGATGCTGCGCGGTATCGCCGAGGAGTTCGGCGGTCCGCTGGTGGAATTCGCCGTCCAGGTGGAGGCGCGGGTCGAGGCGCTGCTGGCCGAGCTCAAACCCGGCCGCGAGCTGCACACCAATGTGGAGTTCTACGCGGGCGTCGTCATGGAGCTGTGCGGCCTGCCGCGCGAGATGTTCACCCCCACCTTCTGCGCCGCCCGCGTCGTCGGCTGGAGCGCCAACATCCTGGAGCAGGCCGAGGACTCGAAGATCATCCGTCCGGCGGCCCGGTATGTCGGCCCGCCCACGCCCCAGCCGCTGCCCGCCATCGTGCGCTGACGGACCGCACGTACGCCGGCCCCTGGCCCTGGCCCCGCCCCCGGCCCCCGGGCCGCGAGCGCCCGACGGTGTGCGGCGGGTGGCGTGGACGGCAGGCGCCGGACGGGGCGGGCCGGGACCGGTGGGCGGGACGCAGGGCGGCCGGGCACGGCCCGTGCCGGCGGTGGTCCGTTACGATCGGCAGCCCGTCCGCGGCCGGTCCGCGCGGCCCGCCACCCGCACCATGGAGGCGCTCCCTTGGCCCCGCAACAGATCCCCGTCGTCGTCCTCGCGGGTTTCCTCGGGTCGGGCAAGACCACCCTCCTCAACCACCTGCTCGGCACCGGCGACGGCACCCGTATCGGTGCGATCGTCAACGATTTCGGCAGCATCGAGATCGACGCGATGACCGTCGCCGGACAGGTGGACTCGATGGTCTCGCTCGGCAACGGCTGCCTGTGCTGTGCCGTCGACACCAGCGAACTCGACACCTACCTGGAGCGACTCTCCCGCCCCGCCGCCCGCATCGACGTGATCGTCATCGAGGCCAGCGGCCTGGCCGAGCCCCAGGAGCTCATCCGGATGATCCTCGCCAGTGAGAACGACCGGATCGTCTACGGCGGGCTGACCGAGGTCATCGACGCCGCCGAGTTCGCCGCCACTCGTGCCCGGCACCCCGAACTGGACCGGCACGTGGCCATCGCCGATCTCGTCGTGCTCAACAAGGCCGACCGCATCTCGGACGCGGCGCGCCAGGAGCTCATGGACACCCTCGCGGACCTCGCTCCCGGCAGGCCGGTGCTCTGCACGGCCTACGGGCGGATCGACCCGGAGCTGTTCTTCGACCGCGGACCGGGTGAGGACCGCGACGCGGCCATCCGCCAGCTGTCCTTCGAGGACCTGCTGCGCGAGACCGCCGCGGACCGTACCGGTGCCCCCGGCCGCCGCGCCCTGGACACCCGGACCGGCGACCGGGCCGGAGACCACACCGGCGACTGCACCGCAGGCCGCACCAACGACTGCACCAACGACTGGGCCAACGACCGTGACGGCGACTGCGGCAGCCACGACGGGCATGAGGGGCATGAGGGGCACGACCACGGCCCCGGCGAGTCCTGCACCCACCTCCACGCCGCCTACCGGAGCGTCGAGTTCACCTCCCATGAGCCGATGAACCCGCGCTGGCTGATGGAATTTCTCGACAGCCGTCCCACCGGCCTCTACCGCATCAAGGGCTTCGTCCACTTCGACGTCCCCGGCAGCCGTCAGAAGTTCACCCTGCACGCGGTGGGCGACTTCCTGCGTTTCTACGTCTCACCTTGGGAACGCGGTGCGGAACGCCTCACCCAACTCGTCCTGATCGGCAGCGGCATCGACGCGCAGGCACTGCACAAGGAACTCATGAACTGCCGCGACACCCCGCCACGGGAGACTTCCGAGCACAGCATGTGGGGCGTCCTGCGCTATGTCGCCGCCCGCACGGAGTGAGGGAAGAGGGAACAGAAAAGGAACAGAAAAGGAAGAAACGACTCCGGCCCGAGAGATCCCCCCCCCGGGCCGGAACGTGATCCCCTGCCCCTCGTCTACACCGGTCCTGCCAGCGCGGTCACCGGCTTGAGCAGCGGCATCCCCGAGCCGTCTCGCCGCGGGTCGGCCTCCGGCAGCTCCACGGGAGCGCCCTTGGCGTCCGCCGCCCGTGCCGGCGCGGCGCCGGCCCAGGCCAGTGTCAGGCAGTCCTCGCCCTTCAGGAACCGCTGGCAGCGCACCCCGCCGGTCGCCCGGCCCTTGCGCGGATACTGGTCGAACGGTGTGAGCTTGGCCGTCGCCGCCGAGTCGTCCAGCGTGCCGTGCGATCCGGCGACCGTGAACACCATCGCGTCGGCCGCCGGATCGACCGCGGCGAAGGCGATCACCTTCGCGCCGTCGCCCAGCTTGATGCCCGCCATACCGCCCGCCGGTCGGCCCTGCGGCCGTACCTGCGACGCCTGGTAGCGCAGCAGCTGCGCCTCGTTGGTGATGAAGACGAGGTCCTCCTCGCCCGTGCGCAGCTCGGCCGCGCCGACGATCCGGTCACCGTCCTTGAGGGTGATGACCTCCAGCTCGTCCTTGTTGGACGGATAGTCGGGCACCACCCGCTTGACGACACCCTGCTCCGTGCCGAGCGCCAGGCCCGGCGACGACTCGTCCAGCGTCATCAGACACACCAGCAGCTCGCCGTCCCGCAACGACAGGAACTCCGACAGCGGCGCGCCACCGGAGAGGCTGGGCGCCGCGGCGGTGTCCGGGAGCTGCGGCAGATCGATCACCGAGATCCGCAGCAGCCGCCCCGCGGACGTCACCGCGCCCACCTCACCGCGGGTCGTCGCCGGCACCGCGGAGACGATCACGTCGTGCTTGACGCGCTTGGCGTCGGCGTCGAACGGCACCTCGCCGGTGGCCGTACGTGCCAGCAGCCCCGTCGAGGACAGCAGCACCCGGCACGGGTCGTCGGAGACCTCCAGCGGCACCGACGCGACCGGGGCGCCCGCCGACTCCAGCAGCACCGTCCGCCGCTCCGTGCCGTACTTCTTCGCCACCGCGGCCAGTTCGCCGGAGACCAGCTTGCGCAGCTCGGTGTCCGAATCCAGGATCCGGGTCAGCTCCTCGATCTCGGCCCGCAGCCGGTCGCGCTCCGACTCCAGCTCGATGCGGTCGAACTTGGTCAGCCGGCGCAGCGGGGTGTCGAGGATGTACTGCGTCTGGATGTCGCTCAGCGAGAAGCGCTCGATCAGCCGCTCCTTGGCCTGCGCGCTGTTCTCACTGGAGCGGATGAGCCGGATGACCTCGTCGATGTCGACGAGCGCGGTCAGCAGCCCCTCCACCAGGTGGAGGCGGTCGCGCCGCTTGCCGCGCCGGAACTCGCTGCGCCGGCGCACCACCTCGAAGCGGTGGTCGACATAGACCTCCAGCAGTTCCTTGAGGCCCAGGGTCAGCGGCTGGCCGTCCACCAGCGCGACGTTGTTGATGCCGAAGGACTCCTCCATCGGCGTGAGCTTGTAGAGCTGCTCCAGGACGGCCTCGGGGTGGAAACCGTTCTTGACCTCGATCACCAGCCGCAGGCCGTGTTCGCGGTCGGTGAGGTCCTTGACATCGGCGATGCCCTGGAGCCGCTTCGCGCCGACCAGGTCCTTGATCTTGGAGATGACCTTCTCGGGACCGACGGAGAAGGGGAGTTCGGTGACGACCAGGCCCTTGCGGCGGGCCGTGACGTTCTCGACCGTGACCGTCGCACGGATCTTGAACGTGCCGCGGCCCTTCTCGTACGCGTCCCGCACGCCGCCCAGGCCCACGATCCGGCCACCCGTCGGCAAATCCGGACCCGGCACGAAACGCATCAGGGTGTCGAGATCGGCGTTCGGGTGCTTGATCAGATGGCGGGCCGCGGCGATGACCTCGCCCAGGTTGTGCGGCGGCATGTTCGTCGCCATACCGACCGCGATGCCGGACGCGCCGTTGACGAGGAGGTTGGGATACGCGGCGGGGAGGGCGACCGGCTCCTGCTCCTGGCCGTCGTAGTTCGGTGTGAAGTCGACGGTGTCCTCGTCGATGGACTCCGTCATCAGGGACGTCGCCGACGCCA
The DNA here is from genome assembly GCF_046549095.1 of Streptomyces sp. x-80. Taxonomy (NCBI): domain Bacteria; kingdom Bacillati; phylum Actinomycetota; class Actinomycetes; order Kitasatosporales; family Streptomycetaceae; genus Streptomyces; species Streptomyces sp. x-80. Next base: position 90,101 of record NZ_JAJPWM010000018.1, on the reverse strand, counting down.
TCCGGCATTCGGTGTACCGCATCGCGGCGGGCGGGTCGTCATTGCCCAGCGAGCCGAAGTTGCCGTGGCCGTCCACCAGCGGCAGCCGCATCGAGAACGGCTGCGCCATGCGCACCAGGGCGTCGTAGATCGACGCGTCGCCGTGCGGGTGGAGCTTGCCCATCACCTCGCCGACGACCCGGGCGCACTTGACGTAACCGCGCTCGGGCCGCAGGCCCATCTCGTTCATCTGGTACAGGATGCGGCGGTGCACGGGCTTGAGGCCGTCGCGGGCGTCCGGCAGGGCGCGGGAGTAGATGACCGAATACGCGTACTCGAGGAAGGAACCCTGCATCTCGTCGACGACGTCGATGTCGAGGATCCTCTCCTCGAAGTCGTCCGGCGGCGGGGTCTTCGTGCTGCGGCGGGCCATCGCGGCTGCGGCTCCTTCTGCTGCGTCTACTGCCGATGTCGGGTCAACGGTGCTGGACCGTCCGGCCGGGGAGCCGGCCGGGGATCAGCCGGCGGTCTGCCTGAGTCTGATCCGGACCATTGTGGACCGCCCCACTGACAACGCTGACCGCGACTCCCCCTTCGGGTCACCGCCGACGGGCCCGTAACCCCTCGTACGGGGCCGCTCGTACGGGAACTTCGCCAGATGCCGACGCGCTTGCATACAGTGACAGAACTTTCTCGCAAGCGGATCGAAGGGACGTACATGCCCATGGGTCACACGGCCACAGAACAAGCCGGCTCCGGCGGCCTGACAGCAACCGAGCACCGGCTGGCCAACGGCCTGCGCGTGGTGCTCTCCGAGGACCACCTGACCCCGGTCGCCGCGGTCTGCCTCTGGTACGACGTCGGCTCCCGCCACGAGGTCAAGGGCCGTACGGGCCTGGCTCACCTCTTCGAGCACCTCATGTTCCAGGGCTCCGCCCAGGTGAAGGGCAACGGCCACTTCGAGCTCGTCCAGGGCGCCGGCGGTTCGCTGAACGGCACCACGAGCTTCGAGCGCACCAACTACTTCGAGACCATGCCCGCCCATGAGCTGGAGCTCGCGCTCTGGCTGGAGGCGGACCGGATGGGCTCCCTGCTGACCGCGCTCGACGACGAGTCCATGGAGAACCAGCGTGACGTCGTCAAGAACGAGCGCCGCCAGCGCTACGACAACGTCCCCTACGGCACGGCCTTCGAGCGCCTGACGGCTATGGCCTACCCGGAGGGCCATCCGTACCACCACACGCCCATCGGGTCGATGGCCGACCTCGACGCGGCCTCCCTGGAGGACGCGCGGGCGTTCTTCCGTACGTACTACGCGCCCAACAACGCCGTCCTGTCGATCGTCGGCGACATCGACCCCGGGCAGACGCTCGCCTGGGTGGAGAAGTACTTCGGCTCGATCCCCTCGCACGACGGCAAGCGGCCGCCGCGGGACGGCACGCTGCCCGAGATCATCGGCGGCGAACTGCGCGAGGTCGTCCAGGAGGAGGTCCCCTCCCGCGCCCTGATGGCGGCCTACCGCCTGCCGCACGACGGCACTCGCGAGGCGGACGCCGCGGACCTCGCACTGACCGTCCTGGGCGGCGGCGAGTCCTCCCGCCTCTACAACCGGCTGGTGCGCCGCGACCGCAGCGCCGTCGCGGCCGGCTTCGGCCTGCTGCGGCTGGCCGGCGCGCCGTCCCTCGGCTGGCTGGACGTCAAGACGTCCGGCGGCGTGGAGGTCCCGGGCATCGAGAGCGCCATCGACGAGGAGCTGGCCCGCTTCGCCGCCGAGGGGCCCACCCCGGAGGAGATGGAGCGTGCGCAGGCCCAGTTGGAGCGCGAGTGGCTGGACCGGCTCGCGACGGTCAGCGGCCGGGCCGACGAACTCTGCCGGTTCGCCGTCCTGTTCGGCGATCCGCAGCTCGCCCTGACGGCCGTGCGGCGGGTCCTGGAGATCACCCCGCAGGAGGTGCAGGCGGTCGCCCAGGCCCGGCTGCGCCCCGACAACCGCGCGGTGCTCGTGTACGAGCCCACCGAGCCCGCCGACGAGGCTGCCGACAACGCCACCGACAGCGCCACCGACAACGAGGAAGAGGAGGCGGCCCGGTGAGCGACGCCGTTACCAGCGCAGATTCCACCGAGAGCACCATGGACTTCCACCCGCAGCCGCAGAGCGGCGCACCCAAGCCGTGGGCCTTCCCGGCCCCTGAGCGCGGCCGGCTGGCCAATGGCCTCACCGTCCTGCGCAGCCACCGCCCCGGCCAGCAGGTCGTCGCCGTCGAGATGAACCTCGTCGCGCCCCTGGCGGCCGAGCCCGAGGGGCTGGACGGCGTCGCCACGATCATGGCGCGCGGCCTGTCCGAGGGCACCGACAAGCACGACGCGGAGGAGTTCGCCGCCGAGCTGGAGCGCTGCGGCGCCACCCTGGACGCGCACGCCGACCACCCCGGTCTGCGGGTCTCCCTGGAGGTGCCGGCCTCCCGGCTGACCCGTGCGCTCGGCCTGCTCGCCGACGCGCTGCGCGCCCCCGCCTTCCCGGACGGCGAGATCGAGCGGCTGGTCCGCAACCGCCTCGACGAGATCCCGCACGAGCTCGCCAACCCCGCCCGGCGCGCCGCGATGGCGCTGTCGAAGGAGCTCTTCCCGGCCACGTCCCGGATGTCCCGGCCCCGACAGGGCACCGAGGAGACCGTCGGGCGGATCGACGCGGCGGCCGTCCGGGCCTTCTACGACGCCCATGTGCGGCCCGCCACGGCCACCGCCGTCATCGTCGGTGACTTCACCGGTATCGACCTGGACGCGGCGCTCGCCGGCACCCTCGGCGTCTGGACCGGCACCGCCGGCGAACCGGTGTCCGCCGCGCCGATCACCGCCGACGACACCGGCCGCGTGCTGATCGTGGACCGCCCCGGCGCCGTCCAGACGCAGCTGCTCATCGGCCGCATCGGCGCCGACCGGCACGACCGCGTCTGGCCCGCGCAGGTCCTCGGGACGTACTGCCTGGGCGGCACCCTCACCTCCCGGCTGGACCGCGTGCTGCGCGAGGAGAAGGGCTACACCTACGGGGTGCGCGCCTTCGGCCAGGTGCTGCGCTCCGACGCGGACGGCACCGGCGCCGCGATGCTCGCCATCAGCGGGTCGGTGGACACCGCCTCCACCGGTCCGGCGCTGGACGACCTGTGGCGGGTGCTGCGCACCCTGGCGGCCGAGGGGCTCACGGACGCCGAGCGCGATGTCGCCGTGCAGAACCTCGTCGGCGTCGCACCGTTGAAGTACGAGACCGCGGCGGCCGTCGCGGGCACCCTCGCCGACCAGGTGGAGCAGCACCTCCCGGACGACTTCCAGGCGCAGTTGTACGCCCGGCTCGTGGAGACCGGCACGGTCGAGGCGACCGCCGCGGCCGTCAACGCCTTCCCCGTGGACCGGCTGGTGACGATTCTGGTCGGTGACGCGGCGGAGATCGTCGAGCCGGTCAAGGAGCTGGGTATCGGCGAGGTGACGGTCGTCACCGGCTGACCGGCCGGGCCGCCGCCGCGCAGGCGAAGTCCGTATCGCACAAGGGGATCCCGTGGCGTTCGTCCGCCGCGGGATCCCCTTTATGTCCAGATTATTGTGGCTGGTTGTACGGCGTGGGTGTGGCGTACCGCACAAACTGCCGGTTCTGTTTGCCGATTGAAAGTTGCCCCCTCTAGCGTCGGTCCCGCTGTCCGCCAGACGTACGCCGCAACCGCAGCACCGGACAGCGATCGCCGAGTCCCCGTACGGCGCGAGCCAGGGGAGCCGGGGACCCATATGTCCCTGGGGTGAATCGGGCCCCTCTCCGGAGGAGTTCGTAGGAGACCTTCCTGCTCCGAACCCGTCAGCTAACCCGGTAGGCGAGAAGGAAGGAAAGGACAAGCCAGCAGATGGCGTTCACCCGTGCCACCGGGAAGCACCGCCGTGCGAGCCGCAGCGCCCGTACGACCCGCAACCTCGCCGGTATAGCGACCCTCGCGGCGGGCGGCGTCGTCGCCTCCGTGGCCTCGCCCGCGATGGCCGCCACGGACGGGGCGCGTGCCCACGACGGTGCCCTGCGGCAGGCCGTCGTGATGGGTGACGAAATCGCCGACCACGTCGAGGCGCAGGCCGACGCGCAGGAGGCGGTCGCCGAGGCCGCCGCCGCGCAGGTGAAGGCCGAGGCCGAGGCGGCGAAGCTGGCCGAACAGGCCAAGCAGCGGGCCGAGGAGGCCAAGAAGAAGGCCGAGGCGAAGGCCAAGGAGGAGCGCGAGGCCAAGGAGCGCGCCGCCCGCGAGGAGGAGCGCAAGCGCCTCAACACCTTCGTCGCCCCCGTGGACGGTTCCTACGTCTCCACCGGGTACAAGGCGTCCAGCAGCCTGTGGTCCTCCGGCAGCCACACCGGTATCGACTTCCACGCCGGCACCGGCACGTCCGTCCACGCCGTCGGCGCGGGCACCGTCGTCGAGGCGGGCTCGGGCGGCGCGTACGGCAACAACATCGTGATCAAGATGGCCGACGGTACGTACACCCAGTACGGCCACCTGTCGTCCTTCGCGGTCTCGGTCGGCCAGACCGTCACCAGGGGCCAGCAGATCGGCCTCTCCGGCGCCACCGGCAACGTCACCGGGCCGCACCTCCACTTCGAGGCCCGCACATCGCCCGACTACGGCTCGGACATCGACCCGATCGCCTACCTCCGCGCGCACGGCGTCAACGTCTGACCCGCCCTCGTCCCCTCCCCGAGCCCTGGCCCCGACGGCCGGGGCTCGCGGCGTATCCGGCCCCCGACGGCCCGCCCGGTCCGCACCCGTGGCCAAAAAATATCCATGAATACCCGGACCCTGCCGGAAAGCCGTCCCGGTCGAATAGAGTCACGGAAAAGCCGCTCGGCGGAATTTCCAGGTGATTACGGCGGAGGCACGGACGATGCGAGGCCAGATTTCCGCGCATGCGGTGTGTACGGCGATTCGCGAGGACATCGTCTCCGGTGCGCTGGCGCCGGGGAGCCGGCTGGTCGAGGAATTCCTGGCGGCCCGCTACGGCGTCTCCCGGGTTCCGGTGAGGGAAGCGCTGCGCACCCTCCAGTCCGAGGGTTTCGTCACCACCCGCCGCCACGCGGGTTCCTGCGTCGCCGAGCCGACCGACCAGGAGGCCGCCGACCTCCTGGACGTGCACGCCCTGCTGGAGCCGCTGGGCGCGGCCCGCGCGGCCGCCCGCCGCAGTCCGGCCCACCTCAAGGTGCTGCGCGGCCTGGTGCGGCTGGGGCGTGAGCGGGCCCGGCACGGCCATGCCGCTGAGCTGTGCCAACTGGACGACTGGTTCCACGAGACGCTCGGCCGGGCGGCCGACAGCCCCGGTCTGGCGGCGCTGCTGACCCAGTTGCGGCGGAAGATCGAGTGGATGTACGCGGTGGAACTCCCGCTGCGGGCCGCGGAGTCGTGGGACGAACACGGCGCGGTGCTGGACGCGGTGGCCCGGGGTGACGCCGAACGGGCTCGTGCCCTGATGGCCGCTCATATCGAGCGCGGCCGCCCGGTACACCGGCTGCGACGCCCCGCCGCGGTGGCGGTGAGGGAAGTGAAACAGCCCGTCAACACGGCGCGTGCCCGGCCTTAACAATCACCGCGTAGACAGTGGGGGAGGCGCGCGGGAGCGGCGGGCGAGGGCACCACGTATGCGGCGCGCTCGCATGCGGCGACGCGGCAATGCGGCTGTTCATGGTGGTGCGGTTACTCGCTGATACGGGAATCGGGCACCGGTTGTTCGGCGCTCCGCATATTCGGGGCCGTCGATTTCCGGATGTGTCCGGTGCCGGCTGAATTCCCGTACCGGGGATTCTCGTCCGTGTGGCTGGTCCGTGCCCGCGCGGAAAATTCATGTCCGCACGGAAATCCACGGAAAGCCAAGAAAAGCGGAGAATCCGTTCCGTGACGGAGAAAGCGCGCCCGCGGAAGAAAGCGCGCCCGAAGTCCGGTTCGGGGGTCCGCCCGGCGTCCCGCCAGGCGGACAGTGCGCAACGGCCCCGTCGCGGCGCCCGGGTACCGGTCGCCGCGACGGGGCCGCGGATGCGGAGGTCCCGACGGACTCAGACGGTCTCGGGGAGCTCGTCGAGGCCCTCGGAGACGAGCTTCGCCAGGCGGTCGAGCGCGGCGTCGGCGCCCTCGGCGTCGGAGGCCAGCACGATCTCCTCGCCGCCCTGCGCGCCGAGGCCCAGGACCGCGAGCATGGAGGCCGCGTTGACCGGGTTGCCGTCGGCCTTGGCGATCGTCATCGGGACGCCGGCCGCCGTGGCCGCACGGACGAAGATCGAGGCGGGGCGGGCGTGCAGGCCCTCGGCCCACCCGACATTGACGCGGCGCTCAGCCATGGTGTTGCCCTTCAAGTCGTGACTGTTGTCTAGACCAGTCTCTCACGCTGTCCGGAGTGCTCGGGCGGCCTTTCGTCCCGACCTTCCCGCCATTCGTCCCGGGCGGGTTCCCGCGGGCCCGGCCGGCACCCGCACCCGTCCGCACGCCACCCGCGGACTGCTCCGCCCCCGAGCGTACATACCGGGCCGGTTGTCGGTGCCCGGCCGTACCCTGGCCGCATGCAGACGCCGCCGGACCCCGCGTACCCGACCCACTGGGAAGCCGACGTGGTGCTGCGCGACGGCGGCACCGCACGCATCCGTCCCATCGCCCCCGACGACGCCCAGCGGCTGGTCTCCTTCTACGAACAGGTCTCGGACGAGTCGAAGTACTACCGTTTCTTCGCGCCCTACCCCCGGCTGTCCGACCGCGATGTGCACCGCTTCACCCACCACGACTACGTCGACCGCGTCGGCCTGGCCGCCACCGTGGGCGGCGAGTTCATCGCCACCGTCCGCTACGACCGCATCAACGAGCAGGGCCTGCCCGCCAAGGACCCCGGCGACGACCAGGCCGAGGTCGCCTTCCTCGTCCAGGACGCCCATCAGGGCCGCGGCGTCGCCTCCGCCCTCCTGGAGCACATCGCCGCCGTCGCCCGCGAGCGGGGCATCCGCCGGTTCGCCGCCGAGGTGCTCCCCGCGAACACCAAGATGATCAAGGTGTTCACGGACGCCGGCTACACCCAGCAGCGCACCTTCGAAGACGGCGTCGTCCGCCTGGAATTCGACCTCGAACCCACCGAGCAGTCCCTGGCCGTGATGCGCGCCCGCGAACAGCGCGCCGAGGCCCGCTCCGTCCAGCGGCTGCTCGCCCCCGGCTCGGTCGCCGTCATCGGCACGGGCCGCGCCCCCGGCGGCGTCGGCCGCGCCGCCCTGCGCAACCTCCTCGACTCCGGCTTCACCGGCCGCACCCACGCCGTCAACCACGCCTTCCCCCCGGAGCTGGACCGGCTGGATCCCGAGGGTGTGCCGGCCGTACGCGCGCTGCGTGAGATCCCTGGCCCGGTCGACCTCGCCGTCATCGCCGTCCCCGCCGACCGGGTCCCCGACGTGGTCCGCGACTGCGGCGAACACGGTGTCCAGGGCGTCCTGATCCTGTCCTCCGGTTACGCCGAGTCCGGTCCGGAAGGCCGCGAGCGGCAGCGCGCGGTGCTCCGCCAGGCCCGCTCCTACGGCATGCGGCTCATCGGGCCCAACGCCTTCGGCCTGATCAACACCGCCCCCGCCGTCCGGCTGAACGCCTCGTTCGCCCCACGGATGCCCGCGGCCGGCCGGATCGGCCTGTTCACCCAGTCCGGCGCGATCGGCATCGCCCTGCTCAGCGGGCTGCACGCACGCGGCCCCGGCGACGGTGGTATCGCCGGCATCTCCACCTTCGTCTCCGCCGGCAACCGCGCCGACGTCTCCGGCAACGACCTCCTCCAGTACTGGTACGACGACCCGGAGACGGACGTCGCGATCCTCTATCTGGAGTCCATCGGCAACCCGCGCAAGTTCACCCGGCTCGCCCGCCGCACCGCCGCCGTCAAGCCGGTCGTGGTCGCCAAGGGCGCCCGGCACAGCGGCACCGCACCGCCCGGCCACGCCGTCCCCACCGTCCGCATCCCGGACAGCACCGTCGCCGCCCTGCTGCGCCAGGCCGGCGTGATCCGGGTCGACACCGTCACCGAACTGATCGACGCCGGGCTGCTGCTGGCCTCCCAGCCGCTGCCGGCCGGCCCGCGGATCGCCATTCTCGGCAACGCAGAGGCGCTCGCCCTGCTCGCCTACGACGCCTGTCTGACCGAGGGGCTGCGCCCGCTGCGCCCCCGGGTGCTGGCCTCGTCGGCGACACCGGACGACTTCCGCGTGGCGCTCGCCGAGGCGCTGGCGCGCGACGACTGCGACGCCGTCGTCGTCACGGCCGTGCCCTGGGTGGGGGAGGGGAGCGCCGTCTCCGCGAGCGAACGGGAGGTCGCCGCGCTCGCCGCCGCGCTCCGCACCGGGGCCGCCACCGGCCCGGCGAAGCCGGTGGCCGTCGTCCACCTCGCGATGGACTCCCTGGCCGAGGCGCTCGCGGCACCGCCGGGGCCGCCGCCGGAACCGTCACCGGACCCCACGGCACCCACGGCACACGGACCCCACACCGCGTACGAAGCACACACGACGCACGAGACCCGCACAGCGCATCCGACGGTTACGGCGGACGAGGCGGCAACGTCCCCTCACCCCCGGCCCGCGGCCCCCGCCCCGACCACGCCCGGTGCCCCGGACTCCGCACAGGCCACGGAAGCCCCCGCCGCCCCCGCTCACATCCCCGCCTACCCCGCCGCCGAGCGGGCCGTGCGCTCGCTCGCCGAAGCGGTGCGCTACGCCGCCTGGCGCCGGGCGGCCGCCGAACCGGGCCGGGTGCCCGAGTACGACGACATCCAGGAGGCGGCGGCCGGCGCCGACATCGCGCGGCTGCTCGACCGGCTCACCCCCGGCGCGGACACCGGCCGCTCCGTCCCGCTGCCGCCGGACGACGCCGCATCCCTCCTCGCCCGCTACGGCATCCACATCCTCCCCGCCCTCCCCGCCCCCGACCCGGACACCGCGGTCCGCGCCGCCGCCCGCCTCGGCTACCCCGTCGCCCTCAAGACCACCGCCCCCCACCTGCGCCACCGCGCCGACCTCGGCGGCGTCCGCCTCGACGTGGCGAACGAGACCGAACTCCGGCGCACCTACGCCGAACTGACCGACTCCCTCGGCTCGCCGGAAGAGCTGCGCCCGGTCGTCCAGGCGATGGCGCCGCGCGGCGTCGACACCGTCATCCGCGCCGCCATCGACCCGGCCGTCGGCGCCGTCCTCTCCTTCGGCCTGGCCGGCGCCCCCTCCCAGCTGCTCGGCGACATCGCCCACCGCCTCATCCCCGCCACCGACCGCGATGTCGCCGACCAGATCCGGTCGATCCGCGCCGCCCCGCTCCTCTTCGGCTGGCGCGGCTCGCAGCCCGTGGACACCGGCGCCCTCGCGGAGCTGCTGCTGCGCGTCTCCCGGCTCGTCGACGACCACCCCGAGGTGGTCGGCGTCGACCTCGAACCGGCCGTCGTCGCCCCGCACGGCCTCTCCGTCCTGGGGGCCGCCGTCCGTCTGGCGCGGGCCCCCGCCACCACCGACCTGGGCCCCCGTCGGCTACCTGTCTACTGAGGCTCGCCCGGCGCGGTACGCCCCGTAAGATGGATGTCATGGCGAAGACCGGTACGACGACCCAGGGGCTGCGCGCGGCGATCGAGCGCAGCGGCTATTACCCGGCCCTCGTGGCCGAGGCGGTGCAGGCCGCGGTCGGCGGCGAGCCGGTCGTGTCGTACCTGGTGCACCAGGAGACGACCTTCGACGCCAACGAGGTCCGCCGACATGTCACGGTCCTCGTCCTGACCGGCACCCGCTTCATCGTCAGCCACACCGACGAGCAGGCCGCCGACGCCACTTCCCCGTCGCCGTACGCCACGACCTCCACCGAGTCCGTCAAGCTCGGCCGGATCTCCTCCGTGGTGCTCAGCCGGGTGGTCGCCAACCCCGAGTCGTACACCCCCGGGCAGCTGCCCCGCGAGGTCGTCCTCACCATCGGCTGGGGCGCCGTCGCCCGTCTGGATCTGGAGCCCGCCAGCTGCGGCGACCCCAACTGCGAGGCGGACCACGGCTACACGGGCTCCTCCACCGCCGACGACCTCTCGCTGCGGGTCAGCGAGGCGGGCGACGGGCCGGACTCGGTCCGCGAGACGCTGACCTTCGCCCAGGCACTCTCCGAGGCCACCGCGGCCACCACCAGCGCCCGCTGATGGTGCACACCGCCGCCCCCGCCTGGCCGGAACCCGAACCGCTCGACCCGCTCACCGCACCGGTGCCGCGCTACGGCAGCGGCTCGCTCGCCGATCTGCTGCCCGCCATCGCCGCGGGCCAGGGGCTCACGGACCTGAGCGCACCGATGGAGCTGGCCCCCGCCGACCGCGCCTGTGTCTTCCTGATCGACGGACTCGGCTGGGAACTGCTGCGCGCCCACCCCGACGAGGCACCGTTCCTCACCTCCCTCCTGGGCACCTCGTGCAACGGCAGTGGCCGCCCGCTCACCGCGGGCTTCCCCGCCACCACCGCCACCTCGCTCGCCTCGGTCGGCACCGGTCTGCCGCCGGGCGCCCACGGCCTGCCCGGATACACCTGCGAGGACCCGGACACCGGCGCGCTGATGAACCAGCTGCGCTGGCAGCCGTGGACCGATCCGCATGCCTGGCAGCCCTATCCGACGGTCTTCCAGCTGGCAGACGCCGCCGGCATCCACACCTGCCAGGTCTCCGCGCCGCACTTCCAGCAGACCCCGCTCACCAAGATCGCGCTCAGCGGTGGCACCTTCCACGGCCGGCTCTCCGGCGAGGACCGGATGGATCTCGCCGCCGAGCAGCTCGCCGCCGGCGACCGTGCGCTGGTCTACACGTACTACGCCGAGGTCGACGGCAACGGGCACCGCTACGGCGTCGACTCCGATGCCTGGCGCGGCCAGCTGATGTACGTCGACCGCCTCGCGCAGCGGCTGGCCGAGCAGCTCCCGCCGCGCTCCGCCCTCTACATCACCGCCGACCACGGCATGATCGACATTCCCTTCGGCCCCGACTCCCGGATCGACTTCGACGAGGACTGGGAACTGCGCGCCGGCGTGCGCCTGTTGGGCGGCGAGGGCCGGGCCCGGCACGTCTACGCCCACCCGGGGGCGGCCGCCGATGTGCTCGCCGTATGGCGCGAGGTGGTCGGTGACCAGATGTGGGTCGCGAGCCGCGAAGAGGCCATCGCCGCCGGATGGTTCGGCCCGCACGTCGACGACCGGGTCCGCGGCCGTATCGGTGATGTGGTGGCGGCCGCGCACGCCGACATGGTGATCATCGCGACCGAACGCGAGCCCCGCGAATCGGAGATGGTCGGCATGCACGGTTCGATGACCCCGGTGGAGCAGCTGGTGCCCCTCCTGGAAGTCCGTACCTGACCCGCCCCGCGCGCCGTCCCCACCCCCTCCGTACGAGCCCGAAAGGCCCGCGACACCCCATGCCCGAGCTGGTGTTCTTCTCCGGAACGATGGACTGCGGGAAGTCGACGCTCGCGCTGCAGATCGAGCACAACCGGTCGGCCCGCGGTCTGCAAGGCATGATCTACAGCCGTAACGACCGGGCCGGCCGCGGCAAGCTCTCCTCCCGCCTCGGCCTGGTCACCGAGGCCGTCGAGGCGGCGGACGACATGGACTTCTACACCCATGTCGTCGGCCGGCTCACCGCCGGCGGCCGGGTCGACTACGTCATCGCCGACGAGGCGCAGTTCCTCGCCCCCGACCAGGTCGACCAGCTCGCCCGTATCGTCGACGACCTCGGCCTGGACGTCTTCGCGTTCGGCATCACCACCGACTTCCGCAGCAAGCTCTTCCCCGGCTCCCAGCGCCTGGTCGAACTCGCCGACCGGATAGAGGTCCTCCAGGTCGAAGCGCTGTGCTGGTGCGGCGCCAAGGCCACGCACAACGCCCGCACCGTCGACGGCCGGATGGTCGTCGAGGGCGCCCAGGTCGTCGTCGGCGATGTCGTCGGTGACGTGGACGGCGGGCCCGCGGACGTCGGTTACGAGGTGCTGTGCCGACGCCATCACCGCCGCCGGCAGACCTCCGCCACCGCCCACGCGGCCGCCCTCTCCCCGGATGTCCTGCCCGTCGACACCCCGCGGTAGCGCGGCCGGGGGACCGGCGGACCGCCTCCCTCCCCCGAGCCGTCGGCGGTCAGCTCTGCTGGATGATCCGGAAGGCGGCGCCCTCGCTGTCGGCGACCGTGGCCAGCCGCCCGTGCGCGGAGTCCTGCGGCGGCCGCAGGACATGCCCGCCCAGTTCGGCGACCCGGCGCGCCGCGGCGTCGGTGTCCGAGACGGCGAAGTACGTCATCCAGTGCGGCCCCCGGTCGCGGGGCAGGGCGTTGCCCACGCCGTGGATGCCCGCCACCGGCCGTCCCTTGAGGTACAGCGTCAGATAGTCGAAGTCGGCCGAGACCACCGCCTCCGACTCGTAGCCGAAAACATGCTCGTAGAACGCCCCGACGGTGCTCGTCTCCCGGGTGACCAGCTCGTTCCACACCGGGGTGCCCGGTACCCCGGTGACCGCGGTGCCGGTCATCGACCTGCCCTGCCAGATGCCGAAGATCGCGCCCTGCGGGTCGGAGCCGATCGCCATCCGCCCCGCGTCGTCGGCGTCCAGCGGCCCGACGCCCACCGTCCCGCCGCAGGAACGGATCTGCTCGGCGGTCGTGTCCGCGTCGTCGCTGGCCAGATAGGTGGTCCAGGCGACCGGCAGCCGGCGGTCGGGCGGCAGCCCGCCGAGCCCGGCCACCTCCCGGCCGTCGAGGTACGCGCGGGCGTACGGACCGAAGTGCTGTGGCCCCGGGCGGTACTCCCAGCCGAAGAGCGCGCCGTAGAACTCCTGGGTCGCGGTCATGCCGTGCGCCAGGAGGCTCACCCAGCAGGGCGCGCCGGGCATCCGCCGGGTCGCTGCCTCGGTCGTCATTGTCACTCTCTCCTCGGACCATCGAAGTGGTGGCGGTGTGGGGGTGGGTGCCGGTTCCGAGCAGATGCTCGCACCCTCTGACCTGCTGTGTGCCCCGGCCGCGCCGTCGGCGTCACGTTCCCGGGAGAGAATGTCCATTTTGGTATTTCGCGTCCGTTTCGGCGGCGTTGCCTGGGGACGCAACTCCGCCATACGGAGGGTGGGTACACCCCTTCTGTACGTAGCCATCGCTACGCAAGGATGAGTCCCATGAATGTCATCATCACCGCTACCGAACTCGCGAGCGAGTTGGCGGGGCCCGCCGCACCGGTGCTTCTGGACGTCCGCTGGCAGCTCGGCGGCCCGCCCGGCCGCCAGGAGTACGAGGCCGGGCATCTGCCCGGCGCCGTCTTTACGGACCTCGACGGCGAACTGGCCGGAGCCGCCGGCCCGGCCGGCCGGCACCCGCTCCCGGATCTCACCGTCTTCGGGGCGGCCATGCGGGCGGCCGGCGTTCGCGCGGACCGCCCCGTGGTCGTTCTCGACGGCGGCCAGGGTTGGGCCGCCGCCCGCGCCTGGTGGCTGCTGCGCTGGACGGGTCACCCCGATGTCCGGGTCCTGGACGGCGGCCTGGCCGCCTGGCGGGCGGCCGGCGGCACCCTGACCGACGCGCCGCCCGCCCCGGAGCCCGGTGATTTCACCCCCGTGCCCGGGAACCTGCCGCTGCTGACCGCGGACGACGCCGCCGCACTGGCCCGCCGCAGTGTCCTCCTGGACGCGCGGGCCGCCGAGCGCTACCGCGGTGAGGTGGAGCCGATCGACCGCGTCGGCGGCCACATCCCGGGCGCGGTGTCCGCACCGACCGGCGAGAACGTCACCGAGGGCGGCACCACCTTCCGTACCGCCGCCGAGCTGGCCCGGCGGTTCGCCTCGCTGGGCGCCACGGCCGACGCGGAGGTCGGTGTCTACTGCGGCTCGGGTGTCTCCGCCGCCCACGAGGTGCTCGCCCTCGCGGTCGCGGGCGTCCCCGCCGCGCTGTACGTCGGTTCCTGGAGCGAATGGTCGGCCGACCCGTCCCGCCCGGTGGCCACCGGCCCCGAGCCGGGCTGACCCGCCGCCGGACCCGTACAACGTGCTGAGCCCGCCCCCTGTCGCCAGGGGGTGGGCTCAGCGACGTCATGACGGCGGTCACCCGGCGCGGAGGACGGCCGGTGCGCCGGTTACTCCGGCTTCTTGCGGCGGGTGCCGAAGACGATCTCGTCCCAGCTCGGTACGGCGGCCCGGCGTCCGGGCCGTACGCCGTCCGCCTCGGCCTGCCGGTCGGTCGTCCCGGTCAGCCGGTCGCGGTGGCCGGCCACCGCCCGGGGCATCAGGACATCGGCGTACGCGGAACCCGCGCCGGCGCTCGCCGCCGGGGCGGGCGGCTCCTCGACCTCGTCCTCCATCGCCTCGTCGCCGTGCGGCGCCTTCGCGCTCTCCGGCACGATCATGTCGCCGCGGAAACTCGGCACCGCCTCCAGCAGGCTGGTCAGCGAATCCCGCTCGCGCTCACCGATGGCCTCCTCGGGCTCGGCCTCGTCGCCCGAGCCCGGCGCCGAGCGCTCACCACGGTCCGGCATCTGCCGGTCCAGGGCACGGTCCAGCGGCCGGTCGCGCGGCAGCCGCGCGATCCGGGGCACGAACGGGAAACTCGGCTCGGGGGTGTCATCGGCCTCACCGATCAGCGCCCGCGCCTCGTCGTCCACGGCCTGGACGAGCCGCCGGGGCGGGTCGTACGTCCACGTCGCCGAGCGCGGTTCGGCCGCGACGCGGTAGACCAGCAGGACTTCCCAGGTGCCGTCGTCCCGGCGCCAGGAGTCCCACTGGGCGCTTTCCTTGTCGGCGCCGCGCAGCAGCAGCCGCTCCGCGACCGCCTCGCCGAGCTGCGGACCGGTGTTCTCGCCGGGCCGCCGCACCGGGGTCTTGCGGGCCCGCTCGGCCATGAACGCGCGCTCCGCGAGCACCGGGCCCTCGAAACGGCGGACGCGGTCGACGGGGATACCGGCGAGCTGGGCCACCTCTTCCGCGGAGGACCCTGCTCTTATCCGCGCCTGGATGTCCCGTGGGCGCAGATGGCTCTCGACCTCGATCTCGATCTGGCCGAGCCGCGCACGGTCATTGCGGACGGCGGCGCGCAGCCGCTCATCGATCGGAAGCGTGTACTCGGTGCTGTCCGCAGCTTTGAGCACCAGCCGTGTGCCGTCGTTGGAGACGGCCACGACACGCAGTTCGGGCATGGGGACCTCCCGGGTGGTGCCTGCCGACGTCACGTGCGTCGCTGCTTCCGCTAGTCGAGTGTGGCCTGCCCGGGTGCAGCCTGCCACAACATTGCCGAGTTGCCCGGCGTGTCGGGGCTTGGCCCAGAAACGCCGTTATGACACGGTTACCAGTTCGCAACGCTCAGTGACCATGCCGCCTGTCCTGTCTCCGGTCACCCGTGCCGAGCGGCGGCGCCCCAGGGAGAGTGCCGCCTTCAGGGCCCTTCCCCGCGGGTCCGGGCAGCCGGACGGGAACCGGGGCCAGGGCTCGCCACAGTACTCCATTCGGGCCACTGAGGTGGACCGCCGCGCCGCCGAACTTCCGGGGCGCGGTGGGGGTGAGTCGCCTTGTCGATCTCTCTACCGGGGTTACAGGTGGTGAGGTTCACACATTGCCCAGATTCGGAACTATCGACTCCGCCGAATGGTCCCTTCTCAGTGCAAGATGGATCGAAGGGTCGATCAGAGGCTGGAGATGGACGAAAAAACCGAAACCGACACCGAGAAGAAGGAGAAACGGATCGACCTGAGCGTCGCTCAGGTCGCGGGCAGTGCTCTCGCGGCGGCCGTCGCCGCCTATCTTGCGGGCCAGCTCGGCGTGTACGGAACCATCATCGGCGCGGGCGTGGTCAGTGTGGTGGCCACCACCGGCGGCTCGGTATTCCAGCATCTGTTCCGGCGGACCGGTGAGCAGCTCAAGGAAGCGACGGTCACCACCCGGCCGAAGCCGCGCCGCTCCTCCGTCATCCGCAACCGCTCCGCCGCGGCACCGGCGCCGCACACCGATCCGACAGGGGTGCAGCCCGCCGTCGGCACACCCCATGCCACGGACGGCACCACCGTCCGGACCGGCGGCCCCGACACGGACCGTACGCAGCTGATGCCGCAGGCCGGTCATGCGCAGCTGCGCGACCCGGCCGGTGCGCACCCCGGGCCGGAGGCCGACGACGCGACGCGGATGCTGCGACCCGCCGACCCCGACGCGACCCGCGCGCTGCGGCCGGTGGACGCCGCCGGCCAGGGGCGGCCCACCGACAAGACGCAGCTGGTACCGCGCCTCGACGACCGGACCATGGTGCTGGGACAGTCGGCGCCCCGCCCGGCCGGGGCCACCGCACCGCACGGGACGGAAGAGGTCAGCACCGCGATGTACGGCACCCGCATGCGTGGCTGGAAGCGGCCGGCGCTCGGCGCGCTCGCGGTCTTCGTTCTCGCCATGGGGGTGGTCACCGGTATCGAGATGATCTCCGGCGAGACGCCGAGCGGCGCACCGGGTACCACGCTGAGCAACATCACCAACACCAGTGGCAACGGCCGGCACCAGCCCAGCGCGCCCCGGTCGCCCGACCCCGGCCACTCGACGGACCACGGCACCGGCGGCCATGGCGCCGACGGCGCGTCACCCGACCCCGGTACCACCGGCTCCACCGGCACCGGCAAGGACCGCGGAAAGCAGTCCCCGGCCCCCACCCCGAGCGACGGCGGCAAGACCTCGCCCGGCCCCGACACGTCCCCGTCCCCCGCCCCGTCCCCGAGCCACTCCAGCGGCACCGGCGGCGAGAGCGGCACCGGCGGTGCCAACAGCGGCGGCACCGGAGCCACCGGCGGCCAGGGCCAGGACGAGCAGAGGAACTCCGGTGGGCAGCAGCAGGCACCGGACCCGAACGCCCCGTAAGAGGGCGCGGACCGTCGACGGCCGCGACCCGGCGCCCCGAGACGGGGCGCCGGGTCGTGGCCGTCGCGCGTCAGTCGCCCAGGACCCGCCGCAGATAGCCGTTGGCGAACCTGCGCTCCGGGTCCAGCCGGTCGCGCAGCGCGGTGAACTCGGCGAAGCGCGGATAGGCGGCGGCGAGGTAACCGGCGTCGCGGGTGTGCAGCTTTCCCCAGTGCGGGCGGCCGCCGTGTGCCGTCATGATCCGCTCGGTGGCCGCGAAATACGCCTCGTGCGGCGTCCCGCGGTACATGTGCACCGCGATATAGGTGGTGTCCCGGCCCGCGGCGGTGGACAGCGGGATGTCGTCGGCCGGCGCGGTGCGCACCTCCACCGGGAAGCTGACCCGCAGCCCCGAGCGCTCCACCATCGCCTTCAGCTCCCGTAGCGCCTCGACGGCGGCCTCCCGCGGCACCGCGTACTCCATCTCCACGAACCGCACCCGGCGCGGCGAGGTGAAGACCTTGTGCGGGATGTCGGTGTACGTACGGGCCGACAGCGCGCGGCTGGAGATCTTGGCGATGCCCGGTATCGCCGCGGGCACGGCCCGGCCGACGGCGCAGACGGCCCCGAAGACGCCGTTGGACAGCAGCTCGTCGTCGACCCAGCCGCTGACCCGGCCGGGCGGCGTCGCCGGGCCCTGGCTGCGGTTGTTGCGCTTGGTGTTGCAGTTGCCGGTGTGCGGGAACCAGTAGAACTCGAAGTGCTCGTTCTCGGCGACCAGCTCGTCGAACCGGTCCGTCACCTCGTCGAAGGCCATCGGTTCCTCGCGGGCGGTCAGCAGGAACTGCGGCTCGACGGCGAAGGTCAGCTCGGTGAGTACACCGAGCGCGCCCAGGCCCAGCCGGGCCGCCGCGAAGACGTCCGGGTGCCGGTCCGCGGCGCAGGTGAGCACCGAGCCGTCGGCGGTGACCAGTTCGAGGCCGGTGATCTGGGCGGCGATCGAGGCGGAGTCGCGGCCGGTGCCGTGGGTGCCGGTACTGGTGGCGCCGGAGACGGTCTGCTCCATGATGTCGCCCATGTTGGTCAGCGACAGCCCGTGCGCGGCCAGCGTCTCGTTGAGCAGCTTGAGGGGCGTCCCGGCCGCCACGGTCACCGTCCCGGCCGCGCGGTCCACCTTCCGGACGCCGGTCAGCCGCTCGGGGCGGATCAGCAGGCCGTCGGTGACCGCCGCGGGGGTGAAGGAGTGGCCGGTGCCGGCCGCCTTGACGGTCAGGCCGTCCGCGGCGGCCGCGCGGACGGCGGCGGCCAGTTCCTCGGTGGTGGCGGGGGCGACGGACCGGGCGGGGCGGGCGGTGACATTGCCCGCCCAGTTGCGCCACGGTCCCGCCGGGCGGGGGCCGGTCCGTCCGTTCGAGCCGCCGACGGCGCTGACTGCCATGGTGACGTCCCTCCGCTCCGCGCGGTCCGGCCGGGTCCGGCCGCCGTGGTGTGAGCGCATGATGCCAGTCACCGGGACGCCGTCCAGGCGGAGTGACGCGAATCACATGAGCGGGGAATCGGCCGGAATCGCCCGGCTCCCGGACAACTCGTACCGCCGGTAACGCACGGAGCCCGCGGACGGCCCCGGCGCGCGGACGCCCCGCCTACGCGGCCGACCCCTCGTCCTGCTTCTCGGCCGGCGCGGCCCGCCCGCCGCGCCCGTGGTGCCCGGCGACCGGCGGCGCGCCCGGTGCCGTGGGCCGCGGCCGGAGCCTGCGGTAACCGGCGAACGCCACCACCGCGGCGAGCGCGCCCGCCACCATCGGCACCAGATAGCCGCGGCCCGCCCCGAAGGCGTCCACGACCCAGCCGGCCGCCGACGAACCGAGCGCGACGCCCACCGCGAGCCCGGTGCTCGTCCAGGTCATGCCCTCGGTCAGCTGTGTGCGCGGCACATGCTCCTCGACCAGCGCCATGGTGGTCACCATCGTCGGGGCTATCGACAGTCCCGCGATGAACAGCGCCACCGCCAGCACCGGCAGCGACCCCGCCAGCTGGAGCGGCACCATGCTCACGGCCATCGCACAGACCCCCACCACCCAGCGGCGGGACGCGTGCCCCTTCAGATGCAGCAGCCCGAAGACGGCACCGGCCACGCACGAGCCGAGCGCGTAGACCGCCAGCACCAGACTGGCGGCCGCCTTGTGGCCCTCCTCCTCGGCGAACGCGACGGTCACCACATCGATCGCACCGAAGATCGCGCCGGTGGCCACGAACGTCACGACCAGCACTTGCAGCCCCCGCGAGCGCAGCGCCGACCCCTTGGCGTGCTGCTCCCGCGGCTGCGGCACCGGCTCCGTCGCGCGCTGCGCGGTCAGCCAGAAGACGCCGACGGCCAGGAAACCGGCGGCCAGCAGCGGCCCCGCCTCCGGGAACCACGCCGTCGACAGCCCGATGGAGAGGATCGGGCCGAAGATGAAACACGTCTCGTCGACGATCGACTCCCACGCGTACGCGGTGTGCAGCTCGCGCGGGGAACCCCGGTGGATCTCCGCCCAGCGCGCCCGGATCATCGAGCCGACGCTCGGCACACAGCCCACGCAGGCCGCGAAGACGAAGAGCGTCCAGTCCGCCCAGCGCTGCTGCGCGCTCAGCAGGAGCCCGGCGACCGCGGCGAGCGAGGCGAGGGTGGCCGGGCGCAGCACCCGGCGCTGCCCGTGCCGGTCCACCAGCCGGGAGATCTGCGGGCCCAGCACGGCGACGGAGAGCGCGATCGTCGCGGACAGCGCCCCGGCCAGGCCGTAGCGGCCGGTCAGCTGGGAGACCATCGTGACGATGCCGATGCCCATCATCGACAGCGGCATCCTGCCCAGCAGCCCGGCGGTGGAGAAGGCTTTGGTGCCGGGATGGCCGAAGAGGGCGCGGTAGGGACTGGGCAACGGGGATGCTCCGCCGGGTGAGGACCGAAGAACCGGTTCGGTAAGGATTGACTGAGGCGGGTACAGGTTACGGCCGGCGGGACCCGCCCGCCTCCGGGTTTTCCTACGAACGCTCCGAGGCCCGCACGGGGCCCGCGCACGCGGCTACGGGGCCGCGCCGGAACCGGCCCCGGCACGGGAGCCGCCGGGCAGGGGTCCGCCCGCCGCCTCCGCGGGAAGGGTGGCAGGATCGACGGCATGCCCGAACAGTGCGATTGCGCCTCTCGCTCCGGTGGGGGCGACCCCCGTCCTTACGACGCCCTGCTGCTGCTCTCCTTCGGCGGTCCCGAAGGCCCCGACGACGTCGTCCCGTTCCTGGAGAACGTCACCCGCGGTCGCGGCATCCCCCGCGAGCGCCTCAAGGAAGTGGGGCGGCACTACTTCCTGTTCGACGGGGTCAGCCCCATCAACGCCCAGAACCGGGCGCTGCTGGACGCGCTGCGCAAGGACTTCGCCGAGCACGGCCTGGACCTGCCGGTCTACTGGGGCAACCGCAACTGGGCGCCGTATCTGACCGAGACCCTGCGCACGATGGTCCGCGACGGCCACCGCCGCATCGCCGTCCTGGCGACCAGCGCCTACGCCTCGTACTCGGGCTGCCGGCAGTACCGCGAGAACCTCGCCGACGCGCTCGGCACCCTCCAGGCCGAGGGACTGCCCGTACCGCAGGTCGACAAGCTCCGGCACTACTTCAACCACCCCGGCTTCGTCCGCCCGATGATCGACGGGGTGCTGGCCTCGCTCGCCGCCCTGCCCCCCGAGACCCGGGCCGGCGCCCATATCGCCTTCACCACGCACTCGATCCCCACCGCGGCCGCCGACACCTCCGGCACCCCCACGGACCACACCCACGACGGCGCGGGCGGCGCGTACGTCGCCCAGCACCTGGACGTGGCCCGGGTGATCGCGGACGCGGTACGCGCCGAGACCGGCGTGGACCACCCCTGGCGGCTCGTGTACCAGTCCCGCAGCGGCGCCCCGCACATCCCCTGGCTGGAACCGGACATCTGCGACCACCTGGAGGAGCGGCACGCCGCGGGCGTCCCCGCCGTCGTCATGGCCCCCATCGGATTCGTCTCCGACCACATGGAGGTCCGCTACGACCTCGACACGGAAGCCACCGCCAAGGCCGCCGAACTCGGGCTGCCGGTCGCCCGGTCGGCCACCGTCGGCGCCGATCCGCGGTTCGCCGCGGCCGTCCGCGACCTCGTCCTGGAGCGCGCGGAGGCCGAGCGCGGCGGCGCCCCGGGGCGCTGCGCGCTGGGCGCCCTCGGCGCCGGCCACGACCTCTGCCCGGCCGGCTGCTGCCCCGCGCGGAGTCCGCGCCCGGCCGCCGC
This sequence comes from Streptomyces sp. x-80, assembly GCF_046549095.1. Lineage (NCBI taxonomy): Bacteria > Bacillati > Actinomycetota > Actinomycetes > Kitasatosporales > Streptomycetaceae > Streptomyces > Streptomyces sp. x-80. The sequence goes on along the minus strand of NZ_JAJPWM010000018.1, from coordinate 68,972 downwards.
CGGCGCGGACTGGACGGGCCCGGCCGCCACCCTGGCGTAGCCGCCCCCGCGCCACACCCCCGGAACGTCCCACGACCGCTCGCCCGAGCAAGGAGCCCCGTGTCCGACCCGCTGAACGACGAACTCCTCGAACTGGCCCTGGAGGCCGCCCGCCGCGCCGGGACGCTGCTGCGTGAGGGCCGGCCCGCCGACCTCGGAGTCGCCGCGACCAAGACCAGCCCCATCGATGTCGTCACCGAGATGGACATCGCCTCCGAGAAGCTGATCACCGGCTTCCTCGCGGAGCACCGCCCCGACGACGGGTTCCTGGGGGAGGAGGGCGCCAGTGTGGCGGGCAGCAGCGGGGTGCGCTGGGTGATCGACCCGGTCGACGGCACCGTCAACTACCTTTACGGGCTGCCCTCCTGGGCCGTGTCCATCGCCGCCGAGAAGGACGGCGAGACGGTCGTCGGGGTGGTCGCCGCCCCGATGCGCGGCGAGACCTACCGGGCCGTCCGCGGCGGCGGCGCGTACCGCGACGGCGAGCGCCTGCACCACCGGCCCGCACCGCCGCTCTCCCAGGCGCTGGTCGCCACCGGCTTCGGCTATCTCACCGAGCGCCGGGCCGGGCAGGCCGAGGTGGTGCGCACCCTGCTGCCGCGGGTCCGGGACATCCGGCGCGGCGGCTCGGCCGCGATCGACCTGTGCGATGTGGCCTGCGGCCGGCTCGACGCCTACTACGAGCGCGGCCTGAACCCGTGGGACCTGGCGGCCGGCGAGCTGATCGCCCGCGAGGCCGGCGCGCTCACCGGGGGACGCCCCGGCGAGCCGGCCTCCGGCGAGCTGACCCTCGCCGCGTCCCCGGCCCTCTTCGAGCAGCTCCAGCCGCTCCTGGACGAGCTGGGCGCCTGGCACGACTAGCGGCGCCGCCCACCGGCGGGCAGCACAGCGCCCCGGCACCGTCCATCGGGTGCCGGGGCGCTGTCGTCGTACCTGGCCGGGGGATCAGGCGGTGCTGCCGGCGCCGATGTGCACGCCGTGCTCGGTGGCCAGCCGCCGCAGATCCTCGAGCTCTGCCTGCTCGACCTCCGCGAGGAAGTCGTCGCCCGACGCGCGGGCCTGGTCCAGATCGGCTTCGGTGTTCTGTATGCGCTGCAAAATGCCTGTGGTGAACGCGTCCATGGTGCGCCCCCTCGTCGTGGGTCGGTGGCACGGGGGTGTGCCGAAGGGCGGATCGATCACGGCGTGGTCCCTGCCATGGATCGGATCGTGGCAATACTCCGTACAGGGCGTGATCGCGGGTGTGCAGTCGTCCTCCCCGCGGGCAACCTCAGGGAAACCTCAACCGGCCCGGGAATCCCGCCGGCCGGGCCTTGCACCCCCGCCCAGACCCCTCGGCACCCCCTCTTACCGCCGGTTTATGGCTCTTCGGGGCAGGATGGAGGGGCTTTGAGACATTGTTGTGCCCTGCTCTGAGGGCCCTGAGGAAGGACTAGCGACGTGCGTGTTCTCGTCGTCGAGGACGAGCAGCTGCTCGCCGATGCGGTGGCCACCGGACTGCGCCGGGAGGCCATGGCCGTCGACGTGGTCTACGACGGCGCTGCCGCCCTGGAGCGGATCGAGGTCAACGACTACGACGTGGTCGTCCTGGACCGCGACCTGCCGCTCGTGCACGGCGACGACGTCTGCCGCAAGCTCATCGAACTGGGACTGCCGACCCGCGTCCTGATGCTCACCGCCTCCGGCGACGTCAGCGACCGGGTGGCGGGTCTGGAGATCGGCGCGGACGACTATCTCCCCAAGCCGTTCGCCTTCACCGAGCTGACGGCCCGGGTGCGCGCCCTGGGACGCCGTACGACCGTCGCCCTGCCGCCCGTCCTGGAGCGGGCCGGCATCAAGCTCGACCCCAACCGCCGCGAGGTCTTCCGCGACGGCAAGGAGGTCCAGCTCGCGCCGAAGGAGTTCGCGGTGCTGGAGGTCCTGATGCGCAGCGAGGGCACGGTCGTCTCGGCCGAGCAGCTCCTGGAGAAGGCATGGGACGAGAACACCGACCCCTTCACCAACGTCGTCCGGGTCACGGTCATGACGCTGCGCCGCAAACTCGGTGAACCCGCGGTGATCGTCACGGTCCCGGGCTCGGGTTACCGGATCTGACCGGCGATGCCCTCGTTGCCCTCGTTCTCCAAGGCGTCGCCCACCCCGCCTCCCGGTACCCCGCCCAAGCCCACCTGGGATCCCAAACCGGTCAGCCCCCGGCCCTTTCCCTGGCTGCGCCCCACCATCCGGATACGGCTGACGCTGCTGTACGGCGGCATGTTCCTGATGGCCGGCATCGTGCTGCTGACGATCATCTACATGCTGGCCGCGGCCGCGCTGCACGACGGCAGCACGCTGCCGCTGAAGATCCTCGGCGGTAAGTTCCAGGCCACCAGTGACATCTGTTCGCTGCCCACCGAGACCTCCGGGCAGATCCTCCAGGAGGCGGTCGACCGCTGCCTCCAGCATCAGCGTGCGGTCGCCCTCAACACCCTCCTCAACCGTTCCCTGCTGGCGCTGCTCGGCCTGACCATCGTGGCCTTCGCCTTCGGTTATGCGATGGCGGGGCGGGTGCTGTCGCCGCTGGGCCGGATCACGCGGACGGCGCAGCGGGTGGCGGGCTCGGATCTGCACCGCCGGATCGAGCTGGGCGGCCCGGACGACGAGCTCAAGGAGCTGGCCGACACCTTCGACGAGATGCTGGACCGGCTGGACCGGGCGTTCGAGTCGCAGCGGCGCTTCGTCGCCAATGCCTCGCACGAGCTCCGGACACCTCTGGCGATCAATCGCACCCTGCTGGAGGTCCAGCTCGCCGACCCTGATGCGTCGCCCGATCTGACGCAGCTGGGGAAGACGCTGCTGGCGACCAACGAGCGGAGCGAGCAGCTGGTGGAGGGCCTGCTGCTGCTCGCCCGCAGCGAGAACAAGGTCGTGGACAAGAAACCGGTCGATCTGGCCGAGGTCGCCTCCCAGGCCGTCGACCAGACCCGCACCGAGGCGCAGACCAAGGGCGTGGAGCTGCGCGGGGTGCGCCAGCAGGTCTTCGTGCAGGGCAACGGTGTGCTGCTGGAGCGGATCGCGCTCAATCTCGTCCAGAACGCGGTGCGCTACAACGTCCCCGAGGAGGGCTGGGTCGAGGTCACCACCGAGCCGCAGCCCGGCTGTGCGGTGCTGGTGGTCGCCAACACCGGCCCGGTGGTCCCCGCCTACGAGGTGGAGAACCTCTTCGAGCCGTTCCGGCGGCTGCGCACCGAGCGCACCGGCAGCGACAAGGGCGTCGGGCTGGGGCTGTCCATCGTGCGTTCCGTGGTGCGGGCGCACGACGGCAGCATCATGGCGGAGCCGCGCGAGGGCGGCGGGCTCGTGATGCGGGTCATCCTGCCCCTCTGACGGGCCTGTACGGCCGCTGGGACCGCCGCGGGGCCCGTGGCGGTCCCAGCGGATACCCGTATGTACGGCCGCCCGCCGGGCGGCCGTACACCGCCTCGCCGCCCGGTTTGACGGGAAGGGGGGTGCCCGAGCATTCTCGCCGAGTTCGCTTTGCGCGGAATTCGGCGGGTCCGCCCGCCACCTTGCACATGTGTGATCCCTCACAGATGCAAATTTCCGGCCATCTACGCTCCGTGATCAAAACACCCGGTGGAAAGCCGGGAAAATCCGGGTTTCCGGGTACCCCGATCACGGGAAGTACACGGGATGGCGTGCGCGAGGTGCGACATTCGGACCGTGTACGGTCCTGATCGCCATCCAAACCGATCGCCTCATCAGGGGTGCGGTTGGGTGTCGATTGAGTAACAGACCTTGATGTGAGGCAAAATCTCCGCCTCAGGTCGGGCACAAGTCCGGCCTCTCACGCGTTACGAGCGCTTGAGACACCGCAGACACCCAGAGGGGGAGAACGACATGGCTACGGATTACGACACCCCACGTAAGACGGATGACGACCTCAACGAGGACAGCATCGAGGAACTGAAGTCGCGGCGGAACGACAAGTCCGCCTCGGCCGTCGACGTCGACGAGTTCGAGCAGGCCGAGGGCCTGGAACTGCCCGGCGCCGACCTCTCGAACGAAGAGCTCGCCGTCCGCGTCCTGCCCAAGCAGCAGGACGAGTTCACCTGCATGCGCTGCTACCTGGTGCACCACCGCAGCCAGCTCGCGGCGGAGGACAAGAACGGCCAGCCCATCTGCCGCGACTGCGCGGCCTGAGGACGGGCCTGCGCCGTGGCAGGCGTGAACCCGTTCCGTAAGGGCCCCAAGGGCGTGAAAGGCCCGGCGGCAGGCGCACGATCACGCGAGGAAACCGCGCCCGTGCCCGCCGACCCGACCGCCCTCCCCGCGGAGCGGACGACCGGTACACCGCAGGAGCGGGGCCGCACGGCCTCGCTCGCGGCGACGGTCCGCCGCGGCGCCAGAAACGGCGGTATGAACGCGCGGGCCGGGCTCGCCGCCATCGCCGACCGGATCATCGAGACCGCCCCGCGGATCCCGGTGCGCGACCTCGCCGCGCTGCGCGCGCAGTTCCCCGGCCTGACCCCCGAGGAACTCGCCGACAAGCTCGTCGCGGGCGCCTCCCGGGGCACCGCCACCGTCGGAGCGGGCATCGGTGCGGCGGCGATGCTGCCCGTACCGCCCGCCATGCCGGCCGAGCTGGCCGCCGAGGTCGCCGGCATCGCCTCGGTCGAGATCAAACTCATCGCCGAGCTGCACGAGGTCTACGGCCTGCGGCCCCCGGGGACCGGCCGGCACCGGGCGGTGGCCTACCTGATGTCCTGGACCGACGAGCGGGGCATCGAGGTCACCCAGCCGGCCTCGCTGAACTTCGCGCTGGGCGGGCAGATGCGGCGCGAACTGCGCCGGCAGGTCATGAAGCGCACCCTGCGCAACCTCCCCAACCTCACCCCGTTCCTGGTCGGCGCGGCCGTCGGCGCGTTCGTGAACCGCCGCGACACCCGCAGACTCGCCGACAAGATCCGCCGGGACCTGCGCACCCGGCAGATTCCCTGGGACGCCCGCCCCGAGTCCGCGCCGGCCGCGCCGCCGGGCGCCGGGCGGGCCCGCCCGGCGCCCGGCGGCTGAGTACTCCTGGGCCTGGTTGCCGTCAGGTGCGTACGGCCTCCAGGGCCGCCACCAGCCGCTCCGGCTCCCGTGTCGACAGATACGCGTACGGTGTCGGGTCCGCCGGATCCGTGATCTCCACCCGCACCGCGGTGCCGATGTAGCTGCGCAGCAGCATGAACGCGCGGACATCCGCCTTGTGCGTACGCCAGGCCACCGCCTCATCCCTGTCCAGCACCCACGCCTCGCCCAGTGCCGCCGCCGGGATCTTCGCGTCGCCCGCGATCAGCGCGTCGCCGACCACCCGGATCCGCACCGAGCCGTACGCGCTCACCGCCACCGCGGCCAGCGCCGCGCCGCCGATCAGCCCGCCGAGCATCGGGAGCGTCCCCAGGGGGAGCAGCATCAGGGCGCAGGCGACGCCTGTCAGGGCGGCGATCACCCACCAGGAACGGGGCGCGGTGAGGCGTTCTTCATACGACTGCATGGATCCAGCTTGGCACGGCGGCGCGGGCCCCTTACGCGCGCGGGTAGGGTCTCCACTCGTGAGTGGAACTGACGAACCCAGGGCGCTGACGACGCCACCGCAGGACGCCGTCGCGCCCGTCCGGCACCCCGACGCGCCGGCGCCCGGAGAACTCCTCGGCGCGCACTATGACCGGTGCTTCGGCTGTGGCACGGGGCAGCCGCACGGGCTGCACCTGGAGGCGCGGGCCGGTGACGGCGTCAGTGTGCGGGCGGAGTTCACCGTCAAGGAGGCCCACCAGGGCGCACCCGGCCTGGCGCACGGCGGGGTGCTGGCCACGGCGCTGGACGAGACGCTCGGCTCGCTGAACTGGCTGCTGCGGGTGATCGCGGTGACCGGCCGGCTGGAGACCGACTACGTCCGGCCGGTGCCGCTGGGCACGGTGCTGCACCTGGACGCGCGGATCACCGCGGTGCACGGGCGGAAGATCTACTCCACGGCGGTGGGGCGGATAGGGAGCCCGGACGGCCCGGTCGCGGTGCGTGCCCAGGCGGTCTTCATCGAGGTGAAGGTCGACCACTTCATCGACAATGGAAGGACCGAGGAGATCCAGGCGGCGATGGCCGACCCGGACCAGGTCAGGCGTGCGCGTGCGTTTGAGGTGAACCCGTGAGTCAGGGACGCAATCCGGTGGATGTACTGCTGCGGCGGCTGGACCCGGAGGTGCCCGTCCCGTCGTACGGGCACCCGGGCGACGCGGGGGTGGACCTGGTGACCACTGTGGCCGCCGAGCTCGCGCCGGGGGAGCGGACGGTGCTCCCCACGGGGGTGTCGATCGCGCTGCCCGACGGTTATGCGGCATTTGTGCACCCGCGGTCGGGCCTGGCAGCCCGCTGCGGACTGGCGCTGGTCAATGCCCCCGGGACGGTGGATGCCGGGTACCGTGGAGAGATCAAGGTGATCGTGGTCAATCTGGATCCGCGCGAGAGCGTGCGGTTCGAGAGGTTCGACCGGATCGCCCAATTGGTCGTCCAGCAGGTCGAGAAGGTGCGCTTCCACGAGGTGGCGGAACTTCCCGGCTCGGCGCGGGCCGAGGGGGGATTCGGGTCCACCGGCGGTCATGCGGCGGTGGGCGGTCCCACGGGCGGGAATGGATACGCAGCGGTCGGTGCCGACCGGGAAGGACAGTGACGTGTTCGGACGTCGCAAGAAGAACGAGGCTCCACAAGAGCAGGCGGATGTCTCGGCGGTCGCCGAGGACGCAGCGGTGAGCGACGGCGACGGGGACGAGGCGACGGAGCAGCGGCTCAACCTCCCGCCCGCGCCGCGGCCCGACGGCCCCTGGGACGCGTCGGAGGTCGGCGAGCCCGGCGAGGGCCGGGTGGATCTGGGCGGTCTGTTCGTGCCCGGTGTCGAGGGCATGGAACTGCGGGTGGAGGTCGCCGGTGACGCGATCGTCGCCGCGACCGTGGTGCTCCAGGACAGCGCCGTGCAGCTCCAGGCGTTCGCCGCCCCCAAGAACGAGGGGATCTGGGGCGAGGTCCGCGAGGAGATCGCCGCGGGCATCACCCAGCAGGGCGGTGTCATCGACGAGGTCGAGGGCCCGCTGGGCTGGGAGCTGCGCGCCCAGGTGCCCGTACAGCTGCCGGACGGGACGAACGGCGTGCAGGTCGTGCGCTTCGTCGGCGTCGACGGGCCGCGCTGGTTCCTGCGCGGGGTGATCTCCGGCCAGGGCGCGGTACAGCCGCAGGCCGCCGGGGTGCTGGAGCAGATCTTCCTCGACTCCGTCGTCGTCCGCGGTGACGCGCCGATGGCGCCGCGCGACCCGATCGTCCTGAAGCTGCCGGACGACGCCCAGATGGTGCCGGACGGTGTGCAGCAGGAGTCGGCCGCCGGGTCGCGCTTCGGCGGCGGCGTGGAGCGGCTGGAGCGCGGACCGGAGATCACCGAGATCCGCTGATCCGCCGTGCGGCCGGAGCGGACGCCAGGCGTCCGCCCGGCGGCTCAATAGTGACGGTCACAAGGGGCCGTACTCCCGTACAGGGAGTACGGCCCCTCGTTGTTTGTGCAGGTCAGGGCAAGAAGCGTATGAAAATCGTCAACGGGGCGCTAATGGCCGTAAGAGAGGCGTCAACAACGGTCGGGTGTGGTCGGAAGGACGGTTTGCTCTAGGAGTCCGTTCCGCCCCATCCACCTAGGAGCACACGATGGCCGACGTGGCCTTCGTCGTCATCATGATCGCGGTCTTCGCGCTGGTGGCTCTCGTCGCCAAGGGGGTGACGAAGCTGTGACCGTCGAAAACATCGTCGGCCTGATAGTCGCCGTCGCCCTGCTCGGCTACCTGGTCCTCGCCCTCGTCTTCCCGGAGAGGTTCTGAGCGCCACCATGAGCCCCGTTCTCGCAGGCGTGCTCCAGCTGATAGCGCTCATCGCGGCGCTGGCCCTGGCGTACCGCCCCTTCGGCGACTACATGGCCGCCGTCTACAGCTCCCCCCGGCACCTGCGCATCGAGAAGGTCATCTACCGCTGCATCGGTGCCAACGCGGACACCCAGATGCGCTGGCCGGCCTATCTCCGCGGCATCCTCGCCTTCTCCCTGGCGGGGCTGCTCTTCCTCTACCTGCTCCAGCGCCTCCAGGGCGGCCTGCCGCTCTCCCTCGGCTTCGCGTCGATCAGCCCGGACCAGGCGTTCAACACCGCGGCGTCGTTCGTCGCCAACACCAACTGGCAGTCCTACAGCGGCGAACAGGCCATGGGCCACGTCGTGCAGACCGCCGGCCTCGCGGTGCAGAACTTCGTCTCCGCCGCCACCGGCATGGCCGTCGCCATCGCCCTCGTCCGCGGCTTCGCCCGCTCCCGCACCGGTGACCTCGGCAACTTCTGGGCCGACCTGGTGCGCGGCACCGTACGGGTACTCGTCCCGATCGCCGTCCTCGGCGCGATCGTGCTGGTCGCCTGCGGCGTCATCCAGAACTTCTCCGGCATCCACGAGGTCGGGCAGTTCATGGGCGGCACCCAGCAGACCAACGGCGGCGCGGTGGCCTCCCAGGAGGTCATCAAGGAACTGGGGACCAACGGCGGCGGCTACTTCAACGCCAACTCCGCGCACCCCTTCGAGAACCCCAACGCGTTCACCAACCTCTTCGAGGTCTTCCTGATCCTCGTCATCCCGTTCTCGCTGACCCGCACCTTCGGCAGGCTCACCGGGAACGTGAAGCAGGGCTACGCCATCCTGGCCACGATGGGCGTCATCTGGCTCGGTTTCACCGCCCTGATGATGTGGACCGAGTTCGCCCACGGCGGCCCGGCGTTGCAGGCCGCGGGCGCCGCCATGGAAGGCAAGGAGAACCGCTTCGGCGTCGGCGGCTCCGCGATCTTCTCGGTGGCCACCACCCTCACCTCCACCGGAGCCGTCGACTCCTTCCACTCCTCGTACACGGCCTTCGGCGGCGGACTCCAGCTGCTCGGCATGATGCTCGGCGAGATCGCGCCGGGCGGCGTCGGATCCGGCCTCTACGGCATGCTCGTCATGGCGATCATCGCGGTGTTCATCGCCGGCCTGATGGTGGGCCGCACCCCCGAGTACCTCGGCAAGAAGATCGGCACCCGCCAGATCAAACTCGCCGCCTGCTACATCCTGATCACCCCGACCCTGGTGCTCGGCTTCAGCGCCGCCTCGATGGTGCTGCCCGACGCCCTCTCGTCGATGCTCAACACCAAGGCGCTGAACGCCGGTTCGCACGGCTTCTCCGAAGTGCTCTACGCCTTCACCTCCGGTGCCAACAACAACGGCTCCGCATTCGCCGGGCTGAACGCCAACACCCCCTGGTACAACACCACGATCGGGCTGGCGATGCTGCTCGGCCGCTTCCTGCCGATGGTGTTCGTCCTCGCCCTGGCCGGCTCGCTCGCCGAGCAGAATCCGGTCCCCGAGACCGCGGGCACCCTGCGCACCGAGAAGCCGCTCTTCACCGGGCTGCTCGTCGGCACGATCCTGATCATCACCGGTCTGACCTACTTCCCCGCGCTGGCCCTCGGCCCGCTGGCGGAGGGACTGTCATGACCGCCCCCGTGAAACCTGAGGAGCCCGGCTCCATGTCCACCGCCACTCCGACTCGCGCTCCGCACCAGGACGTCCCCAGCGGGCACAAGCCCGGCGACGGCCGTGTGGGCGGCGGTCTCTTCGACCCCAAGCAACTGGTCACCTCGCTGCCGGACGCGATACGCAAGCTCGACCCGCGGGTGATGGTCAAGTCCCCCGTCATGTTCGTCGTCGAGGTCGGCTCCGTACTGACCACCCTCTTCGCCGTCATGTCCCCCGCGGACTGGTTCGGCTGGGCCATCGCCGCCTGGCTCTGGCTGACCGTCATCTTCGCGAACCTCGCCGAGGCGGTCGCCGAGGGCCGCGGCAAGGCGCAGGCCGACACCCTGCGCAAGGCCAAGACGGACACCGTCGCGCGCCGCCTGATAGCGGGCGGCTCCACCGAGGAACAGGTGCCGGGCACCGGTCTGCGCATCGGCGACCTCGTCGTCTGCGAGGCGGGCGACATCATCCCCGGAGACGGCGATGTCGTCGAAGGCGTCGCCTCCGTCGACGAATCCGCCATCACCGGGGAGTCCGCACCGGTCATCCGCGAATCCGGCGGCGACCGGTCGGCGGTCACCGGCGGTACGAAGGTGCTCTCCGACCGCATCGTCATCAAGATCACGACGAAGCCCGGCGAGACCTTCATCGACCGGATGATCAACCTCGTCGAGGGCGCCGCACGGCAGAAGACGCCCAACGAGATCGCGCTGAACATCCTCCTCGCGTCGCTGACCATCGTCTTCCTGCTCGCGGTCGTCACCCTCCAGCCGTTCGCGATCTACGCGGGCGCCGAACAGCCCATGATCGTGCTGCTCGCGCTGCTGGTCTGCCTGATCCCCACCACGATCGGCGCCCTGCTCTCGGCCATCGGCATCGCCGGTATGGACCGGCTCGTCCAGCGCAACGTCCTGGCGATGTCCGGACGCGCGGTGGAAGCCGCCGGTGACGTCTCCACCCTGCTGCTCGACAAGACCGGCACCATCACCCTCGGCAATCGCCAGGCCGCCGAGTTCGTCCCCGTACGCGGCACCACCGAGGCGGAGGTCGCGGACGCCGCCCAGTTGTCCTCGCTGGCCGACGAGACGCCCGAGGGCCGTTCCATCGTGGTCCTCGCCAAGGAGAAGTACGGGCTGCGCGAGCGGCACCAGGGCGAACTGACGGACGCCGACTGGGTGCCCTTCACCGCCCAGACCCGGATGTCGGGCGTGGACGTCGACGGGCGCAAGGTCCGCAAGGGCGCGACCGGTTCGGTCATCAACTGGGTCAAGGAGCGCGGCGGCAGCGTCGCCGAGGACGCCCAGCAGCTCACCGACACGATCTCGCAGGCCGGCGGCACGCCGCTGCTGGTCGCCATGGAGGACGAGAGCGGTCCCCGGGTCCTCGGCGTCATCCACCTCAAGGACGTCGTCAAGGAGGGCATGCGCGAACGGTTCGTCGAGCTCCGCAAGATGGGCATCAAGACCGTCATGATCACGGGCGACAACCCGCTGACGGCCAAGGCCATCGCCGACGAGGCGGGCGTGGACGACTTCCTCGCGGAGGCCACCCCCGAGGACAAGATGGCGCTCATCAAACGGGAGCAGGCGGGCGGCAAGCTGGTCGCGATGACCGGTGACGGTACCAACGACGCCCCGGCGCTGGCCCAGGCGGACGTCGGCGTGGCGATGAACACGGGCACCTCGGCCGCCAAGGAGGCCGGGAACATGGTGGACCTCGACTCCAACCCCACCAAGCTCATCGAGATCGTCGAGATCGGCAAGCAGCTCCTGATCACCCGGGGCGCGCTGACGACGTTCTCCATCGCCAACGACGTCGCGAAGTACTTCGCGATCATCCCGGCCATGTTCGCGGTGGCCTACCCGGGCCTGGACACCCTCAACATCATGCGACTCTCCAGCCCCAACTCCGCGATCCTGTCCGCGATCATCTTCAACGCGCTGATCATCATCGCGCTGGTGCCGCTGGCCCTGAAGGGCGTCCGCTACCGGCCGGTGAGCGCCGACAAGATGCTCCGGCGCAACCTCGCCGTCTACGGACTGGGCGGACTCATCGCGCCGTTCATCGGCATCAAGATCATCGACCTGCTCATCTCTCTGATCCCCGGAATCGGGTGACTGCCATGAACAACTCCGTACGCAACAGCGCCCGGTTGATGGCGGCGGGGCTGCGCGCCCTGCTCGTCCTGACCGTGGTCTGCGGGGTGATCTACCCCCTGGTGGTCACGGGAGTGGCACAGGCGGCCTTCCCCGCCAAGGCCAACGGGTCGGAGATCAGCTCCGGGGGCAAGGTGGTCGGCTCGTCGCTGCTCGGCCAGCGCTACGACAAGGGCAAGGACAAGGACGGCAACCCCATCCCGGACCTGAGGTACTTCCAGCCGCGCCCCTCGGCGGGCCTGGGCAGCAACCAGGCCAACGGCGTCAACACCCAGTACGACCTCCAGATCTCCGGCGCCTCCAACCAGGGCGCCACCAACACCGACCTGATCAAGGCGGTGAAGGAGCGCAAGAAGTGGGTCTCCGAGACGTACGGGATTCCGGAGTCGAAGGTCCCGGCGGACGCCGTGACCTCGTCGGGCTCCGGCCTCGACCCGGACATCTCCCCTGAGTACGCCCGGCTCCAGACCGACCGGGTCGCCAAGGAGAACCACCTCGACGCGGCCAAGGTGGCACAGCTGGTCAAGGACCACACCGACGGGCGCATCCTGGGCTTCATGGGTGAACCCCGGGTCAACGTCCTGGAGCTGAACACGGCACTGCGGGAGCTGACGCAGGGGAAGAGGTAGCGCTGGGCAGGGGACGGCGCCCGGCACCCGGTGCGAGAGCCGGGCGGGGCCGCGGCGGCGGGGCGGGTGCCGGGGCCGCGGCGGGGCGCGCAGTGGGCGGGTGACCCCGGGGAGAGGATCCCCGGGGTACCTGTTCGTCCGGTGGCAGGCCGGCCGGGCGGGTGCACTGTGCGGCGACCGGCCGGGCGCCCCCCCCCCGCGAACTGCCTGCTGCCGGTGCCGGGCCCAGGTGACGCACGAACCGGAAGCCGGCAACAGGACCGGGACCCCGCTGCCGACGACGTCCCGCACACCGGCCCGGCGGGCGGCCGGGAGCCCTCGCCCCGCGCGGCGACTTCACGCTGATCCACCACTTATCCACAGGCGTTGCCTGCCGGACCGCGCCGTACGCATACTGACGCAACCGGCGAACGAGGCGCCGGTCCGGCGGCCAACGCGGCCGGACGCAGCGACCGTTGCGGCAGCTGTGACGGTCGCCGGATCCCGCAGCGGTGACGGGACGGCGTGCGGGAGCGAGCACGAGAGTGGGGGAGCGGATCATGAGCGGTGAACACAACGCGCCGGGCCAGGACCGGAGCCGTGGCGCGGCACAGGGCGGTGCGCATGACGCGTACGACGCCCGGCACGGGGCGGCCGGTGGCGGGGCCGATGGCGCGGGCGACGGACGGCGTCCCGCGGGCGGGGCGGGTACGGCCGTCGCCGAGGCGCCGCCGGGGGCGATGGTCCTTGTCGAGGACCTGCACCGCAGCTACGGCACCGCCGCCGGCGCCGTACACGCCCTGCGCGGAGTCTCCTGCCGGGTCCCGCGCGGTGAACTCGTCGCCCTGCGCGGCCGCTCCGGCTCCGGCAAGACCACACTCCTCAACCTCGTCGGCGGCCTGGACACCCCCGACTCCGGCCGGATCACCGTTGACGGCACGGCGCTGGCCGACCTCGACGAGAGCGGAATGCTCGCGATGCGCCGCGAGCGCATAGGTTTCGTCTTCCAGTCCTTCGGGCTGATACCGATCCTCAGCGCCGCCGAGAACGTCGGCGTGCCGCTGCGGCTGCGCAAGGTGCCGCCGCGCGAACGTGAGGAACGCGTCCAGCTGCTGCTGTCGCTGGTCGGCCTCGCCGACCATGCCGAGCAGCGGCCCGGCGAACTCTCCGGCGGCCAGCAGCAACGCGTCGCCATCGCCCGCGCCCTGGCCAACCGCCCGGCCCTGCTCATCGCGGACGAACCCACCGGTCAACTGGACGCGGAGACCGGCCTGGAGGTGATGGAACTGCTGCGCGCCGTCGTCCGGAGCGAAGGCGTCACCGCCCTGGTGGCCACCCACGACGCGAACCTCCTCGGCCTCGCCGACCGTGTCATGGAGCTGAGCGACGGAGTGATCACGGAGGAGGGCTGACCACGGGAGGACGACCACGGAGACCGGGCGGTCGCGGGCCGGGCGGAGGAGGGGCGAGGGGCGGGGAGGAGCGGGGTGGGTGGGGGCGGGGGAGGGGAGCCCCCCCGGCCGGCCGTCACCAGTGCCCGCTACCAGAGATCCCCGTTGCGCCAGTCGCAGGTGAGGTCCGCGTCGAGGTCGAGGGGGACGGTCGTCGGCAGGACGTAGAGGCAGCCGTCCTCGTCGGCGGTGCGGTGGACGCCTTCCGGGGTGAGTGCCCAGGAGCGGCCGCGCCACAGTCGCCAGCCGCGGGCCGCGTAGAAGGCCGCTGCCTCGTCGGCGGCGCCCAGCGCGCCGAGGTCGTACGCGTCGCGCACCACCCGCTCCAGGGCTTCCATCAGGGCCCGGCCGTGCCCCCGGCCGCGCCGGTCCGCGCGGACTCCCACGCCTTCCACGTAGCCGCAGCGCAGCGCCCGGCCGCCGTGCAGCAGCTGGCGCTGGACCACCGACGCGTGCCCGATGAGTTCGCCGTCCTCGTGGATCAGTGCGTGCAGGCCGCCGAGTGCGTGCTCCCAGTCCTCCGCGGTCATGTCGTCGAAGACGTCGTACAGCAGGCTGCGGGCCGCGTTGCGCGTGGCGGTGTCCAGGTCGGCGGTGTGGGCGATGCGTACCTCGGTCATGCGGGGCATCCTCGCAGCCGGTATGTGCCGGGGCGACGGAATTTCGGTGTGCTGCCGCCCGGCCGCCGCTCCGGTCCCCGCCCTCCCCGCTTTCCACCCGCCGCCCGCCCCCGGCTTCCGTTCCGCCCGCCCCCGGCTCCCGCCCCGGCCGCCGTGTTCGCGCGGTTCGTCCCCCGTTCCGCGGCCCCTGCAGATCCCCGTATCAGAGTCGCGTAAAGACCGGGGTCGCAGCCGCCACCTGCGGCTTTTGTCCCGGCGTTCGGTCGGTAGGGTCGAAACAGGTTCAGCCCGGTGGGGGCGGCCTTCACGTAAGACAATGAGGCCATGGCACGCGGCAAGCTACGGATATATCTCGGCGCGGCACCGGGCGTCGGCAAGACGTACTCGATGCTGTCCGAGGCGCACCGCCGGGTGGAGCGGGGGACGGATGCCGTCGTGGCGTTCGTCGAGCACCACGGCAGGCCCCGCACCGAGGTCATGCTGCACGGGCTGGAGCAGATCCAGCGCCAGGAGCTGGAGTACCGCGGGACGGTGTTCACCGAGATGGACGTGGACGCGGTCCTGGCGCGCCGGCCCGCCGTGGCGCTGGTGGACGAGCTGGCGCACACCAACGTCCCCGGCTCGCGCAACGCCAAGCGATGGCAGGACATCGAGGAGCTGCTGGAAGCCGGGATCGATGTGATCTCGACGGTCAACATCCAGCATCTGGAATCGCTCGGGGATGTCGTCGAGTCGATAACGGGGGTCCGTCAGCGGGAGACCGTGCCCGACGAAATCGTCCGCCGCGCCGACCAGATCGAACTGGTCGACATGTCGCCACAGGCGATCCGCCGCCGGATGGCGCACGGCAACATCTACCAGCCCGACAAGGTGGACGCCGCCCTGTCCAACTACTTCCGGCCGGGCAACCTCACGGCACTGCGCGAACTGGCGCTGCTGTGGGTCGCCGACCGCGTCGACGAATACTTGCAGCAGTACCGCGCCGAGCACTCCATCCGCTCCACCTGGCAGGCCCGCGAACGCATAGTCGTCGGCCTCACCGGCGGCCCGGAGGGACGTACGCTGATCCGCCGCGCCGCCCGGATGGCCGCCAAGGGGTCGGGCAGCGAGGTGCTCGCCGTCTACATAGCGCGCAGCGACGGGCTGACGTCCGCCTCGCCCAAGGAACTCGCCGTCCAGCGCACCCTGGTGGAGGACCTGGGCGGTACGTTCCATCACGTCATCGGCGACGACATCCCCAGTGCGCTGCTGGAGTTCGCGCGGGGGGTGAACGCCACCCAGATCGTGCTGGGCTCCAGCCGCCGCAAGGCATGGCAGTACATGTTCGGGCCCGGGGTGGGGGCGCTCGTCGCCCGGGAGTCCGGGCCGGACCTGGATGTGCACATCGTCACGCACGACGAGGTCGCGAAGGGCCGGGGGCTGCCGGTGGCGCGCGGTGCGCGGCTGGGCCGGGCCCGGATCATCGCCGGCTGGCTGGTGGGTGTCGCCGCGCCGGCCCTGTTGTCGCTGGGGCTCACCCGCCTCGCGCACGGTCCGGGCCTCGCCAACGACGTGCTGCTCTTCCTCTTCCTGACGGTGGCCGCGGCGCTGCTCGGCGGGCAGCTGCCCGCGCTGGCGTCGGCGGCCGTCGGTTCGCTGCTGCTCAACTTCTACTTCACGCCGCCCACCCACACCCTCACCGTCAGCGACCCGCACAACCTCTTCGCCATAGTGATCTTCTTCTCGGTGGCGGTGTCGGTCGCCTCGGTGGTGGACCTCGCCGCGCGCCGTACCCATCAGGCCGCCAGGCTGCGCGCCGAGTCGGAGATCCTGTCGTTCCTCGCGGGCAGTGTGCTGCGCGGTGAGCAGACGCTGGACGCGCTGCTGGAACGGGTGCGGGAGACGTTCAAGATGGAGACGGTGGCGCTGCTGGAGCGGCGCAGTGACGTCGATCCGTGGACGTGTGCGGGCCGGGCGGGGGGGACGGAGCAGAGTGCGCCGGTGCGCCCCGAGGACGCGGATGTCGACATGCCGGTCGGTGACCACATGGCGCTGGCGCTGACCGGCCGGGTGCTGCCCGCGGAGGACCGGCGGGTGCTGGCCGCGTTCGCCGCCCAGGCCGCCGTCGTCCTGGACCGGCAGCGGCTGGTGGGCGAGGCGGAGCGGGCCCAGGAGCTGGCCGAGGGCAACCGGATCCGGACGGCGCTGCTGGCCGCGGTCAGTCACGACCTGCGGACGCCGCTCGCCAGTATCAAGGCGTCGGTGACGTCCCTGCGCTCCGATGACGTGGCCTGGTCCGAGGAGGACGAGGCGGAGCTGCTGGCCGGTATCGAGGCGGGCGCGGACCGGCTGGACCATCTGGTCGGCAATCTGCTGGACATGTCCCGGCTCCAGACCGGCACGGTCACCCCGCTGATCCGGGAGATCGACCTCGACGAGGTGGTGCCGATGGCGCTCGGCGGGGTGCCGGAGGGCAGTGTCACCCTCGACATCCCCGAGGAGCTGCCGATCGTCGCCGTCGATCCGGGGCTGCTGGAGCGTTCGGTGGCCAATCTCGTCGAGAACGCGGTGAAGTACAGCCCGGACGGCGAGACGGTGCTGGTCGCGGCCAGTGCGCTCGGCGACCGGGTGGAGCTGCGGATCGCGGACCGCGGACCCGGTGTCCCGGACAGTGCCAAGGACCGGATTTTCGAGCCGTTCCAGCGCTATGGTGACGCCCCGCGCGGCGCCGGTGTGGGCCTCGGGCTGGCCGTGGCGCGGGGATTCGCGGAGGCGATGGGCGGCACGCTCGCCGCCGAGGACACCCCCGGAGGGGGGATGACGATGGTGCTCACGCTCCGGGCCGCGGCCGGCCGGCCGCCGGCCAGACCCGATCTTCCGGCCCAGGCCACGACATGAACCGGGCCATCCGGGCCACACCCACCGACCGTCCCGCGGGCCGTGCCCGGCGGAGACCGACACCACGAGGAGAACGCCAGTGAACCGGGTGCTTGTGGTCGATGACGAGCCGCAGATCGTCCGCGCACTCGTGATCAACCTGAAGGCGCGCAAGTACGAGGTGGACGCCGCTCCGGACGGGGCCACCGCCCTCAAGCTGGCCGCGGCCCGCCACCCCGACGTCATCGTCCTGGACCTGGGGCTGCCCGATATGGACGGCGTCGAGGTGATCAAGGGGCTGCGGGGGTGGACGCGGGTGCCGATCCTGGTGCTCTCCGCCCGGCAGACCTCCGACGAGAAGGTGGAGGCGCTGGACGCGGGCGCGGACGACTACGTCACCAAGCCGTTCGGGATGGACGAGTTGCTGGCCAGATTGCGGGCCGCGGTGCGAAGAGCCGAGCCGACCGGGCCGGCCGATGACGAGGTGATCGTGGAGACCGGCGGGTTCACCGTCGATCTCGCGGCGAAGAAGGTCAACCGCGAGGGCCGGGACATCCGGCTGACCCCGACCGAGTGGCATCTGCTGGAGGTCCTGGTCCGCAACGCGGGCCGGCTGGTCAGCCAGAAGCAGCTGCTCCAGGAGGTCTGGGGCCCGTCGTACGGCACCGAGACCAACTATCTGCGGGTCTACATGGCCCAGCTGCGCCGCAAGCTGGAGAGCGATCCCTCGCATCCGCGGCATTTCATCACGGAGCCGGGGATGGGGTACCGCTTCGAGCAGTGAGCCGCCGGGGCGGGCGGCCGGCGGGGGCGCCACGGGCCGGATACGGGCGTGTGCGCGGGCCGTGATCGGGGACCGGCCGCACCGGTACGCTGGGTTTATGAGTGCTGGGATCCGATCCGAGAAGCCGGCCGGTCGTTTCCGCCGGATGCTCGACAGGCTGTCCTCCTCCGAGGAGGAGTTGCAGTCCGCCGAGCTGCGGCAGGACACGCAGGCGACGGGCTGCACCCGCATCTGCGACTGTGCCGACCGCCAGATAGTGCAGGTCACCGGCACCCTGCGGCATGTGACGCTGCGGCCGCGCGCCGGAGTGCCCGCGCTGGAGGCGGAGCTGTTCGACGGCTCCGCGGCTCTCGACGTGGTGTGGCTCGGCCGCCGCTCCATCGTCGGGATCGAGCCGGGCCGTAAGCTCATCGCCTCGGGCCGGGTCTCCATGAGCCACGGACGCCGGGTGCTCTTCAATCCGAAGTACGAACTGCGACCGCTCGGACAGGAGTAGCCGGTGACGTCTTACGACCGACCGACCACCGACACCGCCCAGCAGACCGACACTTCCGCCGACCCCTCGCGCACCGGCGCGGGTACGGGCAAGGACGCCGACGGCAGGGACGTCACCGAGGCGGCCCTGTTCGAGGCGTTCGGCGGCGTGCGCGGCATGGTGGAGACCGTGCTGCCCGGCCTGCTGTTCGTCACGATCTTCACGGTCAACAAGGATCTGCACGTCTCGGCGATCGCCGCACTGGCCGTCTCGCTGGTGCTGGCGGCCGTCCGCCTGGTCCGCAAGGACACCGTCAAGCACGCCTTCGGCGGCGTCTTCGGGGTGGCCTTCGGCGTCGTCTTCGCGATGATGACCGGCAACGCCAAGGACTTCTATCTGCCGGGGATGCTCTACACCCTCGGGCTGAGTGTCGCCTACATCGTCACGTCGGTGGCGGGGGTGCCGCTGATCGGCCTGATCCTGGGTCCGGTGTTCAAGGAGAACCTCTCCTGGCGCACCCGTAACCCGGGCCGGAAGAAGGCGTACACCAAGGCCAGCTGGGCCTGGGGGCTGATCCTGTTCGCCAAGTGCGCGATCCTCTTCCCGCTGTACTGGTGGGCCGACACCGCCCAGCTGGGCTGGGTGCTGATCGTGCTGAAGATCCCGCCGTTCCTGCTCGCGGTCTATCTCACCTGGGTCTTCCTGGCGAAGGCGCCGCCGCCGATCGATGTCTTCGCGG
The DNA here is from genome assembly GCF_046549095.1 of Streptomyces sp. x-80. NCBI lineage: Bacteria > Bacillati > Actinomycetota > Actinomycetes > Kitasatosporales > Streptomycetaceae > Streptomyces > Streptomyces sp. x-80. The sequence continues at coordinate 49,664 of NZ_JAJPWM010000018.1, read as the reverse complement.
AGATGGAGGCGGCGGAGAAGGCGGCCGAGGAGCGTGCGGCCGGGGACGGTCCGGCGGCGGGTGCCGCGGCCGAGGCGGTCGCCGACGGGCCGCCCTCGCCAGGGCCGCGCCACCGCCGCTGACGGTGCGGGCCGTACGGACCGGCGGGCGCCGCGCTCCGTACGCCGCGCCCGCGCCCCGTACACAGGAGGGCCCCGGGACCACATCGGTCCCGGGGCCCTCCGGCGTCCGCGGTGTCTCAGCCGGTGGTGTCCTCGCGGCGGACCGACAGCAGGTCCTCCAGCTGCTCCTCGCGGGACTGGGCCGCGACGAACAGCAGCTCGTCGCCGGCTTCCAGCGCGTCCTCCTTGTTGGGGGTGAGCACCCGCGTGCCGCGGATGATCGTCACCAGGGAGGTGTCCTCGGGCCAGGCGACGTCGCCGACCCGGGTACCGGCCAGCGCGGCCTCCGGGGGCAGCGTCAGTTCGACGAGGTTGGCGTCGCCGTGGCTGAAGCGCAGCAGCCGGACGAGATCGCCGACGCTCACCGCCTCCTCGACCAGCGCCGACATCAGGCGCGGCGTGGAGACGGCGACATCGACGCCCCACGCCTCGTTGAAGAGCCACTCGTTCTTCGGGTTGTTGACCCGGGCGACGACCCGGGGCACGCCGTACTCGGTCTTGGCGAGCAGCGAGACGACGAGGTTGACCTTGTCGTCGCCGGTCGCCGCGATGACGACGTTGCAGCGCTGGAGCGCCGCCTCGTCCAGCGAGGTGATCTCGCAGGCGTCGGCCAGCAGCCACTCCGCGAGGGGCACCCGCTCGACCGAGATGGCGGTCGGCGCCTTGTCGATGAGCAGGATCTCGTGACCGTTCTCCAGCAGCTCACCGGCGATGGAACGGCCCACCGCGCCCGCGCCCGCGATCGCGACCCTCATGCGTGCGCCTCCTCGGGACCTTCGGCGAATGCCGCTTCGACCTTCTCGACGTCGTCGGCGCGCATCATCACATGCACCAGATCGCCTTCCTGGAGCACCGTCTGAGACGTCGGCAGCATCGCCTCGCCCAGCCGGGTGAGGAAGGCGACGCGGACGCCGGTCTCCTCCTGGAGCGTGCTGATCTTGTGGCCGACCCAGGACGCGGAGGTGTGCACCTCGGCGAGCTGGACGGCGCCGCTGGGATCCCGCCACAGCGGCTCGGCGCCCGAGGGCAGCAGCCGGCGCAGCATCTGGTCCGCCGTCCAGCGGACGGTGGCGACGGTGGGGATGCCCAGGCGCTGGTAGACCTCGGCGCGCCGCGGGTCGTAGATCCGGGCCGCGACGTTCTCGATGCCGAACATCTCGCGGGCCACCCGGGCGGCGATGATGTTGGAGTTGTCACCGCTGGAGACGGCGGCGAAGGCGCCCGCCTCCTCGATACCGGCTTCGCGCAGCGTGTCCTGGTCGAAGCCGACGCCGGTCACCCGGCGGCCGCCGAAGGCGGAGCCCAGGCGGCGGAACGCGGTGGGGTCCTGATCGACCACCGCGATGGTGTGCCCCTGGCTCTCCAGGGTCTGCGCGAGGGCGGAGCCCACGCGCCCACACCCCATGATGACGATGTGCATGCTGATTACCCCGTGCTTCGGACTAGCGCGTTGACCTGCACAAACACCCTGCTCACTACTCTTTTCTCCAACTACCGGCAACACGGAGCTACGGCTCGCGACGGGGACCTGGCGCGTCGACGACGGTGTCGGGCGCACGGCGGTCCGGTACAACCGTAGCCGTATTGCCGCGTCCGGCAGGGGGCGCGGTCGGCCCCGCCGGATGCGGGCGGGCCCGGCGCCGTCGCGGCGGTGCGCCGGTGCGCGCCCGTGGGGCCCGCCGCGCGGTGTCTCCCACCGGCCCCGGGACTCGTACGGTGCCCCCCGCGTACCGCGCATCACGCGTCCCGCAGCACACGTCCAGCCCCCTTCCGCAGGTCTTCCACGGGGCCGCCCACCGGATACGCACCGCGCCCGTACGCCGCCCGCCACCCGCCGGGACCGGGCGATCCGGTGGCCCGGTGCCGGCGCACTGCCGGGATCCGGCAGGATTGGGGCGGTCCCGATGTCCGGGACCTGGCAACCAAGGCGTGAGGAGTACGTGACGTGGTGGGTGTGTGTGGGGGTGGACGGCCGGTGCCGGACCGGTTGCGGCCCACCGGAGCGGGCGGCGCGGCGGCTGCGCGCGGCGGTGCCCGATGACCCGTGCCGGCACCTCCCCGGCCGCCATATCCGCCGACTTCCTGGACGGCTACGCCACTCTCCTCAGGGAGGTCTCCGCGACCGGGCGGCTGCCCCGCCGCCCCGAACTGGACGCGATGCGCGACCTGGGGGAGCGGGCCGCCGAGGCCGGGCACGGGCTGCGTGAACTCGTCGGCCTCTTCCTGGGGGAGACCCGCCGGGTCTGGGGCACCCTCCCCGGCGTGGCGCGGGCGGCCGGTGCCGCCGAACGCGTCAGGACCGGCGACGCGGTGCTGGGCGCCGTCGACGCGGCGATCGCCGCGCTCGGTGAGGGCCATGAGCGCGCCCAGCGGCTCTCCGTGCGCCAGGAGGAGGCCGCCCGCCGGGAGTTCGTCGACGATCTGCTGTACGGGCGCAGCGACCTGGGGCGGCTGGCCGAGCGCGCCGAGCGGTTCGGGCTGCGGCTGGCCCATGAACACGCGGTCGCGGTCGCCGAGGGCGAGGAGCCCTTCGACGATGTGCACCCCGTCGCCCGCCGGGTGGAGCGCGAACTGGTCGGCCGCTTCGGCGACCGCGATGTGCTGATCACCACCAAGGAGGGCCGGCTGATCTGTGTCGGTGCCAGCAGCGAACGCGCCGTCCTGGATGCTTTCGCCGCCTGCGCGCGCCGGCCGGACGCCGGCCAGCCGGCCGCCCGCCGGGTGGCCATCGGCCGGCCGCACGCCGGTGCGGGCGGTGTGGTGCGCTCCTACGAGGAGGCGCTGAGCGCCCTGGACCTGGCCGTGCAGCTGGAGCTGGCCGAACCGGTGCTGCGCGCCGCGGAGCTGCTGGTCTTTCCCGTGCTGCTGCGTGACCGGGCGGCCATGGCCGATCTCGTCCGCACCGTGCTGGGGCCGCTGACGCAGGCCCGCGGCGGGGCCGGGCCGCTGCTGGAGACGCTCGCGGCGTGTGCCGCGGCGGGCTATGTCAACGCCGAGGCCGCCCGCCGGCTCCAGGTGAGCGTGCGCACCCTGTCCTACCGGCTGGACCGCATCAAGTTCCTGACGGGCTACGACCCGTCGGATGGTCTGCAGCGGTACTCGCTGGAGACCGCGGCGATGGGCGCCCGCCTGCTGGGATGGCCCGACAAGCCCCTGTAGCCGGGCGTGCGGCGGGCCGCGCCGGGGGAACACGGGGCCGGTGCGGGGTTCTGCCGCGGCCCCGTACGCCCCGGCGCACGCCGTAGGGCGATAGCAGGCCATCAAGAACGCATAAAGATTGCCGGGTTCCGGCAATGTGCTCAAGGCCCCTGTGATGTGAGGATCCTTCCATCGACAGCAGCACGTCAGCGGCACCGCAACGGGGGCACGATCATGGGTGAATTTCTGCGCGCCGCGCTCACCTTTCCCGCGGCGCTGTTCAGCTTCGCGCTGCTGGTGATCGCCGGGTACTGGCTCCTGGTGCTGATCGGCGGCGCCGGCGTGCACATCCTCGACGGGGGTGAGGGTGCGCACGGCGACACCGCCGAGACGGCCGGGCTGCCGGTGACGGTGACCCTGTCCCTGGGGATCCTCATCGCCTGGCTCGTCAGCCTGGCCGGCGCCGCGCTGACCGGCAGTACGCCGCTGCGCGCCGTCACACTGGCCGTGGCGCTGGCCGCCGCCTGGGCCGGTACCCGGCTCGCCGTCCGCCTGGCCCGGCGGATGCTGCCCCCTGAACGGGTCGCCTCCCGGGACGACTTCGTCGGCCGATTGTGCGTCATCCGCACCGGCCGGGTCGCCCACGACTTCGGCCAGGCCGAGGTACGAGCCGAGGACGGCTCCACCGCGATCGTGCAGGTGCGCTGCGAGGAGACCGGACTGACCGCGGGCAGCAGCGCCCTCATCTTCGACTACGACGCCGACGGCGAGTTCTTCCGGGTCGCGCCCTACGACAGCGCGCTCGACCCGCACCGGTCCGCCGGCTGAGGAACCGCCCGGCACCGCAGGCCCGCCGGCGGCACCGGACACCCGCTCCGCCGCCCCGCCCGCCGCGGCTCCGCCCCGCGCGCTCCGTACGCGCCGTCAACTTCCCGAACCGACACAGGGATTCACCGATGGATGCCATCACCGTAGGAATCGGCGTGACCGTCGCCGTCGTCGTGCTCATCGTGCTGGTGGCGGTGTTCGCCGTCACCCGCCTCTACCGCAAGGTCAACCAGGGCCAGGCGCTGATCGTCTCCAAGTACCGCAAGGTCGATGTCACCTTCACCGGCGCCGTCGTGCTGCCCGTGCTGCACAAGGCCGAGGTGATGGACATCGCGGTGAAGACCATCGAGATCGGCCGCACCGGCCGCGAGGGCCTGATCTGCAAGGACAACATCCGCGCCGATATCCGCATCGCGTTCTTCGTCCGGGTCAACAAGACCAAGGAGGACGTGGTGAAGGTGGCCCAGGCGATCGGCACCGAGCGCGCCAGCCACGACAGCACCCTCCAGGAACTGTTCAACGCGAAGTTCTCCGAGGCGCTCAAGACCGTCGGCAAGCAGCTGGACTTCCAGGACCTCTACACGATGCGGGACGAGTTCCGGGACCGCATCATCGCCGTCATCGGCACCGATCTGAACGGCTACAGCCTCGAAGACGCGGCCATCGACTATCTGGAGCAGACCCCGCTCGTCCAGCTCGACAGTTCCAACATCCTCGATGCCCAGGGCATCCGCAAGATCACCGAGCTGACCGCGATCGAGCACGTCCGCACCAACGAGTACCAGCGCAACGAGGAGAAGGAGATCACCCGGCAGAACGTCGACGCCCGGGAGGCCGTCCTGGAGCTGGAGCGCCGGCAGGCCGACGCGGAGATCAAGCAGCAGCGCGAGATCGAGACCGTACGGGCCAGGGAAGAGGCCGAGACGGCGCGCGTCCAGGCCGAGGAGCGGCTGCGCTCGCACTCCGCGCACCTCAAGACCGAGGAATCGCTCGGCATCCAGAACGAGAACCGCGAGCGGGAGATCGCGGTGGCGGTCAAGAACCGCGAGCGGGTCATCGCCATCGAGAGCGAGCGCATCGAGAAGGACCGGCTGCTCGAGGTCATCGCCCGCGAGCGCGAGACGCAGCTGTCGCGGATCGCCGCGGACAAGGAGGTCGAGGCGGAGAAGCGGGAGATCGCCGATGTGATCCGGGAGCGGATCGCGGTCGAGAAGACCGTCGCCGCCCAGGAGGAGGAGATCAAGAAGCTGCGCACGGTCGAGGAGGCCGAGCGGGAGCGCCAGTCGCTGATCATCCGCGCCGAGGCGGAGGCCCAGCAGCGGCTGGTCAAGGACATCAAGGCGGCCGAGGCCGCCGAGCAGGCGGCCACCCACCGCGCCGCCGAGGAGATGACCCTCGCCGAGACCCGCCACAAGACCGCGGAGCTGGACGCCCAGGCCAAGATCCGCCTCGCCGAGGGCGTGCAGGCGGAGGCGGCCGCGGCCGGTCTGGCCGACGTCCGGGTCCGGGAGATGAACGCCCAGGCCATCGAGAAGTCCGGGCTCGCCGAGGCCGAGGCGGCCGGCGCACTGCTCCGGGCCGAGGCCGAGGGCGCCCGCGCCAAGGCGCTGGCGGACGCCGAGGGCACCAAGGCCCAGGCGCTCGCGGACGCCGTCGCCATCGGCGAGAAGCTCAAGGCCGAGGCGGCCGGGCTCACCGAGAAGGCCGCGGCGATGGCCGCGCTGGACGCGGCGAGCCGCGAGCACGAGGAGTACCGGCTGCGGCTGGCGGCCGAGAAGGAGATCCGGCTGGCGGACATCGACGTCCGGCGCCAGGTGGCCGAGGCACAGGCGACGGTGCTGGCCACCGGCCTGGAGAACGCCCGGATCGACATCGTCGGCGGCGAGAGCACCTTCTTCGACAAGCTGGTCGGCTCCATCGGCGCCGCCAAGGGCCTGGACGCGCTGGTCGACCGTTCCGAGACGGTGCGCACCGTCGCGGGCCCCTGGCTCGACAAGGAGCACTCCACCTTCACCAAGGACCTCGGCGCCATGGTCGGCGGCCTGGGGGCGGCCGGGCTGCGGGACCTGACGCTGGCCGGTGCGCTCGGCCGGCTGATCGCGGACGGCGGTCCGCAGGCCGGTCCGTTGCAGGGCCTGCTGGAGTCCGTACGGGCGAGCGGGCTGGCCGAGACCCGGCTCGCGGACCTGGCCGGCGCGCTGCCGGCGCAGGCGGGCGGCGCCGGGGTGAACGGGACCGCGGTGCCCGGCGCCGGGGCTCCCGGCAAGTAGGCCCGGCCCGAGGACGGGGGAGCGGCGGTACGGGGGCACGGTGGCGACCGCCGCGGGGGGAACGGGGAGTGGCGGGCGGGGGGAACAGGGAGTGGTGGGAGGGGGAAACAGGGAGTGGTGGGCGGGGGAAACGGGGAGCGGCGGCCGGACCGCCGCAGGGGGAGCGAGGCGTGGGGCAGGTGGTGCGTGGTGACCGGGGGGTTCCACGCACCGCCGGCCCCGCCCGCCGCACATCGGCAGGGAGCAGGAGCAGGGAGATGGGGAACGTGAACGCCGACAGCGCACCGCGCACGCCGGACGAGACCCCGGGCACGGCCACGCCCGGCGGCGGGCTGGAGGCCGGCACCTACGAGGTGCTGCGGGACCGGCTGGCCGCGGCCGCCGGGGAACTCACCGCCCGCGCCCAGGCGCTCAACGACCGCCGTCTCCAGACGTTCGGCGGCACCGAGCTGGCGCTGCTGGCCGCCGACCGGCTGCGCACCGGCGACGCCTGCGTACCCCGCGATGTGGTGCAGGTCGGCGGGGTGCTGCTGTTCGGCCACCACCCGCCCGCGACGGCGGGGGAGCCGACCGCCGTCGCCGATGTCTTCGCGCTGTACCACCGCACCGGCGACCGCTTCGAGGCGGCCGGCCCCGACGCGCTGCCCGGCCTGCTGGACGACCCGCGCTTCGTCCGCGACTTCGACGAACTGCACCGCTACTACCGCCAGGCCCGGCTGCTCCAGCTGCGCCGCACCGGCGCCCTGCTGCTCGCCGTCTTCCGCACCGGCGAACGGCTCACCGACATCCGGGTGCTGCGCTGGCGGCTCGCCGCCGACGGCACCCCCGGCTACCTCGACGCCAAGGGCGAACGGGACCACACCTTCCCGCCCGCGCACGACCTCACCTGGACCCCGGCCACCCGCGAGGACCACGTCCCCGGCCGCCACCCGCACATCGCCGTTCAGGGCGCCGTCTACGTCTCCACCTCCGGCGGGGCGCTCACCCTCAAGGCCGAGGACGACACCGGCACCGCCGACGGCATCCACTCCGAACCCGTCGACGAGCCGTTGCAGTCGCTGGCCGACGCCGAGGTCGCGCACGCCCGGGTCGGGCCGCTGATCCTGCTGCGGATCCGCCCGTACAACGAGAACGCCCACCGCTACCTCGTCTTCAACACCCGCACCCGCCAGGCGTGCCGCCTCGACGGCATCGGGCAGGCGTGCCGGGCGCTCCCCGAGGACCAGGGCATCGTCTTCCCCGGCGGCTACTACCTCACCACCGGCACCACCAAGACCTTCGACACCGACACCACGGACCTCGAATTCGAGAGGGCGGTGCCCTCCCCGAACGGCGAGGACTTCCTCTACGTCTTCCACGCCCGCGCCGCGGGCCGCACCCTGCTGCTGCCCTACAACGTGATCCGCGAGGAGGCCGCCGCCCCGCTCACCGCCCACGGCTACGCCCTCTTCGACGACGGCACCATGGCCGTGCTGCGCGCCCAGGGCGCCGAACCGGCCCGTGTCCACCCCGTCCAGGTCTGGCGCACCCCCTTCACCTCCGACGCGTACGCCGCCGCGCAGCCCGAGGGCGACGGGCCGCTCGCCAGGGTCGGCAACGCCGAACTCGTCCGCGGGATCTCCGACGCGCTCGCGGTGGCCCGGATGGCCGCCGAGATGGCACCGGCCGGCGCCGTCTTCACGGCCATCGAGGCCGCCGCGACCCGCGCCGCCGACGGCCACCACTGGCTCGGCGAGGCCGAACTCGGCGCACTGGCCGAGCCGTTGGAGGCGGTCCGGGCCACCGCCGCGCAGGTCATCGACGAATTCGAGCGGGTCACCGAACTCCGCGCGCGGGCCGCCCAGCAGCTCGCGGAGGCCGACACCCGCACCACCGCCCTGGTCCGCCGGGTCCGTGGCGACCAGCCGGACACCGCCGACGCCTGGGTCCGCAACCTCGCCGAACTGCGCCACGCCCAGGGCCACTTGGCGACCCTGCGGGAGATCCGCCACATCGACCTGGACCGGATCGACGCGCTGTCCGCGGCGCTCACCGACGACCTGGCCGCCACCGGCCGCCGCGCCGTCGCCTTCCTCAGCGGCGACGACGCCTTCACCACCACCCACCGCACGGTCGCCGAACTCACCGCCGAGGCCGCCGCCGTGCCCACCGTGGCCGAGGCCGCGCCCCTGGCGGAGCGGATCGACGCCCAGGCCGACGGACTGCGCATCGTCACCGAGGTCGTCGGCACCCTCGACCTGGCCGACACGACCGTACGGACCTCCATCCTGGCCCGCGTCGGGGACGTACTGGGCGCCGTCAACCGGGCCCGCGCCACCCTCGACGCCCGCCGCCGCACGCTCGCCGACGCCGAGGGCCAGGAGGAGTTCGCCGCCCAGTTCGCGCTGCTCGGGCAGGCGGTGGCGGGCGGTCTGGCCGCCGCGGCCACCCCCGAGGAGTGCGACGAACAGCTCGGCCGGCTGCTCCTCCAGGTCGAGAATCTCGAAGCGCGCTTCGGCGGCCTGGAGAGCCCCGGAGCCCCGGAGCACGGCGGCGCCCCGCCCGCCCAGGACGACCGGCTGGAGCGCATCGCCGCCCAGCGCGAGGAGATCTACGAGGCGTTCGCCGCCCGCAAACAGGCCCAGCTCGACGCCCGCGCCCGGCACACCGACCGGCTCGTCGAGTCCGCCCGGCGCGTCCTGGCCACCGTCACCCGGCGGGCCCGCGCGCTCGGCACCCTCGACGAGGTCAACGCCTACTTCGCCGCCGACCCGCTGGTCGCCAAGGTCCACGCCACCGCCGGCGAACTGCGCACGCTCGCCGACCCGGTGCGCGCCGACGAGCTGGACGGCCGCCTGAAGTCCGCCCGCCAGGAAGCCGCCCGCGCGCTCCGCGACCGCGCCGATCTCTACGACGAGACCGGCACCATCCGCCTGGGCCGGCACCGCTTCGCCGTCAACACCCAGCCCGTCGATCTCACCCTCGTCCCGTACGAGGGGCAGCTCGCCTTCGCCGTCACCGGCACCGACTACCGCGCCGTGGCCCGCGACGAGCGGCTCACCGCCGACCGCGCGTTCTGGGACCAGCCGCTGGTCTCCGAATCGCCCGCCGTCTACCGGGCCGAGCGCCTCGCCGCCCTCCTCCTGGCGCGCGCCGAGGCCGGCGAGGACGCGCTCACCGTGGACGCGCTGCACACCGCGGCCGCCGACGGCACCCTGCACACCCTCGTCCGGCAGGCCGCCGAGGCCCGCTACGACGAGGGCTACGACCGCGGTGTCCACGACCACGACGCCACCGCCGTGCTCACCGCGCTGCTGCGGCTGCGCGCGGCGGCCGGACTGCTGCGCTTCACCCCCCGCACCCGCGCCGCCGCCCAGCTCTTCTGGCAGCACGGCACCGACCCCGCCACCCGCACCCGGTGGACCACCCGCGCGCACTCCCTGGCCCGCGCCCGCGCCCACTTCGGCCGCACCGCCGCGGCCGGCGACCTCGCCGCCGAGCTGTCCGACGCGGCGGCCGGCTTCCTGGCGGCCGCCGGACTGCTCCCGGACGGCGCCGGGACCACGGCGGACGGCGCCGGGACCGCCACCGGGCTGCCGGCCGTCGGCGGCTACCTCTTCGAGGAGCTGGCCACCGGCAGCCCCCGCTTCGCCACCGGCGCCGCCGCCCGCGCGCTGCTCGCCGGCTTCCACCGCGCCCTGGGCGGCCCCGAGGCGCCCGCGGTCAAGGAGTTCGCCGAGGACCTGCGGGCACTGGGCGCCGACGGGCTCCCCGGCGCCGAGCACCTCGCCGCCCGCCACCAGCTGGTGACCGGCTGGCTCGGCGCGTACGCCGACGCCCGCGAGGACCTCGCCGAGGCCGTCGCGATCGAGGTGTGCGGCCCCGGACTCGCCCGGCGCGAGATCGACGACCCGGTCGGCTGCGCCGTCGAAGGACTGCTCGGCAGCCATCCGCGGATCGCGGCCGACGGCACGCTGCCGGTCCGCATCGACGAGCTGCTCGCCCGGACCGACGACTTCCGCACCACCCGCGTCCCCGCCCACCGCGCCTACACCCGCCGGCGCACCGAACTGCTGGCGGCCGAGCGCCGCCGCCTCCAGCTGGAGCGCTACCGCCCCGAGGTCATGCCGGCCTTCGTCCGCAACCGTCTGATCGACGAGGTCTACCTGCCCCTCATCGGCGACAACCTCGCCAAGCAGCTGGGCGCCGCGGGGGAGGCGCGGCGCACCGACAGCCAGGGACTGCTGCTGCTCCTGTCCCCGCCCGGATACGGCAAGACGACGCTGATGGAGTACGTCGCCGCCCGGCTCGGCCTGGTCCTGGTCAAGGTCGACGGCCCGGCGCTCGGCCACGGCACCACCTCCCTCGACCCGGCCGCGGCCCCCGACGCCGCCGCCCGCCGCGAGGTGGCGAAGATCTCCTTCGCCCTGGAGATGGGCAGCAACGTGCTGCTCTACCTGGACGACATCCAGCACACCTCGCCCGAGCTGCTCCAGAAATTCATCCCGCTCTGCGACGCGACGCGGCGGATGGAGGGCGTGTGGGACGGCGAGGCCCGCAGCTACGACCTGCGCGGCAAGCGGTTCGCGGTCTGCATGGCGGGCAACCCGTACACCGAGTCCGGGCGGCGCTTCCGGCTGCCGGACATGCTCGCCAACCGGGCCGACGTCTGGAACCTCGGCGATGTCCTCGCCGGCAAGGAGGCGCTCTTCGCGCTCTCGCACATCGAGAACGCGCTGACCGCCAACCCGGTCCTGGCCCCGCTCGTCGCCCGCGACCGCGCCGACACCGACCTGCTGGTACGGCTCGCCCGCGGCGATGCGACGGCCCGCGCCGACCGGCTCGCCCACCCCTACACCCCGGCCGAGCTCGACCAGATCCTGGCCGTGCTGGCCAAGCTGCTGCACGTCCAGGAGACCGTGCTGGCCGTCAACCGCGCCTATATCGACTCCGCCGCGCAGGCGGACGCCACCCGCACCGAGCCGCCGTTCCTCCTCCAGGGCTCGTACCGCAACACCAACAAGCTCGCCGCCCGCATCGTCCCCGTGATGAACGCCACGGAAGTCGAGGCGCTGATCGACGACCACTACCGCGGCGAGGCACAGACCCTGACGAGCGGCGCCGAGGCCAACCTCCTCAAGCTCGCGGAGCTGCGCGGCCGCCTCACCGGGGAACAGGCCCGCCGTTGGCACCAGGTGAAGGCGGGGTGGCGGGAGCGCTGAGCCCCGGCGGGGCGGGGGCCCGGGACAGGTACCCGCCACCCGGCGGGGGTGCGGCGCCGCACCCCCGCCGGCATTCCGGCCGGGTGGCGGGTGGGCGGGGGCCTTGACGAAGGCTTAGCATCCTCTCCGTGTCCAAACTGACCGACGTGCCCAAACGGATCCTGATCGGGCGCGCGCTGCGCAGCGACAAGCTGGGGGAAACGCTTCTCCCCAAGCGCATCGCACTCCCCGTCTTCGCCTCCGACCCGCTCTCCTCCGTGGCCTACGCGCCCGGCGAGGTGCTGCTCGTCCTGTCCGTCGCGGGTGTGTCGGCCTACCACTTCAGCCCCTGGATCGCCCTCGCGGTCGTGGTGCTGATGTTCACCGTCGTGGCGTCGTACCGGCAGAACGTGCACGCCTACCCGAGCGGCGGCGGCGACTACGAGGTCGCCACCACCAACCTCGGGCCCAAGGCCGGGCTGACCGTCGCCAGTGCCCTGCTGGTCGACTACGTGCTGACCGTCGCGGTCTCCATCGCCTCCGGAGTGGAGAACCTGGGCTCCGCGATCCCGTTCGTCGTCGAGCACAAGACGCTCTGCGCCATCGGGATCATCGTGCTGCTGACGCTGATGAACCTGCGCGGCGTCAAGGAATCGGGCAAGCTCTTCGCGATCCCGACGTACATCTTCGTGGCCGGCGTCTTCATCATGATCGTCTGGGGCGCGTTCCGCGGCCTGGTGCTCGGCGACACCATGAAGGCCCCCACCGCCGACTTCACCATCCACGCCGAACAGGGCGGACTGGCCGGCTTCGCGCTGATCTTCCTGCTGTTGCGCGCGTTCTCCTCCGGCTGCGCCGCGCTCACCGGCGTCGAGGCGATCAGCAACGGCGTCCCCGCCTTCCGCAAGCCGAAGTCGAAGAACGCCGCGAGCACCCTCGCGCTCATGGGCGGCCTGGCCGTCACCATGTTCTGCGGCATCATCGCGCTGGCCATGGCCACCAACGTCAAGATGGCGGAATCCCCGGCCAGGGACCTGCTGCACAACGGCACCCCGGTCGGCGCGGGCTACACCCAGAACCCGGTCATCTCGCAGGTCGCCGAAGCGGTCTTCGGCAACGGCTCGGTCCTGTTCGTGGTGCTCGCCGCCGCCACCGCGCTGGTCCTCTTCCTGGCCGCCAACACCGCCTACAACGGCTTCCCGCTGCTCGGCTCGATCCTCGCCCAGGACCGCTACCTGCCCCGCCAGCTGCACACCCGCGGTGACCGGCTGGCCTTCTCCAACGGCATCGTGCTGCTGGCCGGCGCCGCCGCCGTCCTGGTCTACGTCTACGGCGCGGACTCCACCCGGCTGATCCAGCTCTACATCGTGGGCGTCTTCGTCTCCTTCACGCTCAGCCAGATCGGCATGGTCCGGCACTGGAACCGCCACCTGCTGACCGAGAAGGACACCGCCAAGCGCCGCCGCATGCACCGCTCGCGCGCCATCAACGCCTTCGGCGCCTCCCTCACCGGCCTGGTCCTCGTCGTCGTCCTGCTGACGAAGTTCACCCACGGCGCCTGGGTGGCGCTGCTGGGCATGGTCATCTTCTTCGTCACGATGTCCGCGATCCGCCGCCACTACGACCGGGTCGCCGACGAGATCGCCGCCGAGGACACCCCCGACGACGACGTCGTCCGGCCCTCCCGGGTGCACTCCCTCGTCCTGGTCTCCAAGGTCCACAAGCCCACCCTGCGCGCGCTGAACTACGCCAAGCTGATGCGCTCGGACACCCTCGAAGCGGTCAGCGTGGACGTGGACCCCGCCGAGACCAAGGCCCTGCGGGCCGAGTGGGAACGCCGCGGCATCGAGGTCCCCCTCAAGGTCCTCGCCTCCCCGTACCGCGAGATCACCCGGCCGATCATCGACCACGTCAAGTCGCTGCGCCGGGAGAGCCCCCGCGACGCGGTCTCCGTCTACATCCCCGAGTACGTCGTCGGCCACTGGTACGAGCACCTGCTGCACAACCAGAGCGCGCTGCGCCTCAAGGGCCGGCTGCTGTTCACCCCCGGCGTCATGGTCACCTCCGTGCCCTGGCAGCTGGACTCCTCCGAGGCCGCCAAGAAGCGCGCCCGCAAACGCGCGGAATGGAACGCTCCGGGCTCGGTCCGCCGCGGACCGGTCACCCCGCCGAAGAAGGAGAAGTCCGCTACGAAGAAGTAGCGGCCACGGCCCGGTGCCGCCCCGCCCGGCACCGGGCACCGCACCCCGGCACGTAGACTTGAAGGCTGTTGTCCGGCCGTACCCCGGTCGCGGCCCCGCCGCGCCACCCCACCCCAGGAGCCCCGCCGCCATGCAGACAGAACCGAAGAAGTCGCTGGTCGGCGAGGAGTACGAGGTCGAGGTCGGCCCCGTCGCACACGGCGGCCACTGCATCGCCCGCACGGACGAGGGCCAGGTCCTCTTCGTCCGGCACGCCCTGCCCGGCGAGCGGATCACCGCCCGCGTCACCGACGGCGAGGAGGGCGCCCGCTTCCTGCGGGCCGACGCCGTCGAGATCCACACCCCCGCCAAGGACCGGGTCCCGGCGCCCTGCCCGTTCTCCGGCCCCGGCAAATGCGGCGGCTGCGACTGGCAGCACGCCGCGCCCGGCGCCCAGCGCCGCTTCAAGGGCGCCGTCATCGCCGAGCAGCTGGCGCGGCTGGCCGGCCTCTCGCCGGAGGAGGCCCGCTGGGACGGCACCGTCGAACCCGCGCCGGGCGACAAGGTCGCCAAGGGCGAGGTACCGGCCTGGCGCACCCGCGTCCAGTACGCCATCGACGAGCAGGGCCGCGCCGGGCTGCGCAAGCACCGCTCGCACGACGTCGAGCCCGTCGACCACTGCATGATCGCCGCCCCCGGCGTCTCCGAGCTGGGCATCGAGCGCCGCGAGTGGCCGCAGATCGCCACCGTCGAGGCGATCGCCGCCACCGGCTCCCACGACCGCCAGGTCATCCTCACCCCCAAGCCCGGCGGCCGGCTCCCGATCGTCGAACTCGACCGGCCCGTCTCGGTGCTGCGCATCGGCGAGAAGGACGGCGCGGTGCACCGCGTGCACGGCCGCCCGTTCGTCCGCGAGCGCGCCGCCGGCCGCACCTGGCGGGTCGGCGACGGCGGCTTCTGGCAGATCCACCCGAAGGCCGCCGACCTCCTCGTCGAGGCCGTCATGCAGGGCCTGATGCCCAAGAAGGGCGATATGGCCCTGGACCTCTACTGCGGCGTCGGCCTCTTCGCCGGCGCACTCGCCGAACGCGTCGGCGACAAGGGCGCGGTCCTCGGTATCGAATCCGGCAAGCGCGCCGTCGAGGACGCCCGCCACAACCTCCAGGACCTCGACCGGGTCCGCATCGAACACGGCAAGGTCGAACAGGTCCTGCCCCGCACCGGCATCACCGACGTCGACCTCGTCGTCCTCGACCCCCCGCGCGCCGGCGCCGGCAAGAAGACCGTCGACCGGATCGCCGCCCTCACCCCCCGCCGCATCGCCTACGTCGCCTGCGACCCGGCCGCCCTCGCCCGCGACCTCAAGTACTTCCGCGAGGCGGGGTACGGACCGCGTCGGCTGCGGGCGTTCGATCTCTTTCCGATGACGCACCATGTGGAGTGCGTGGCGATCTTGGATCGGGTGACGAAGGACGCCTGAGCTGGGATTTTGTGCGTGCGCATGATGTGCGGTGTGGGCGTTGCGGGCGAAATCTTGACGCTGGAATGATGCTCTCCGAGGTATCTTGACGCTCGATTGGCGCTTGTTCTGATGGGGCGTCAGTTGTGTTGCTTCGCTGGTCAGTCGATCTGGTGGCTGACCGGCCGAGGCAGGAGCGCCGAGAATTCTGTGGTGCCAAGTGGTCATGCTCAACCACATGCGTGCAGCATCCAACAGGCTGCTGGCCTGCTGGTGGTACGAGCCTCTCCGCCGACTCGGAGGCGCGACAGCTCGCCTTTTCCTCCGTTCGCTCTCCTTTTGGTGCGAGCGGGGCCGGATCAGGACGATGACGTCTCCGCCCCTGGGCAGGCGTCCCCGGCGCGCATCGCCTCGGGCACTCGCACCGCGAGTTCGCCACGGCCGGGGCACTGGTCGATGACACCGAACTCCCGGAACCTGTAGCCCGCAGGCGCTGTCAGCAAACCCTGTCATCAGCCGCCATCGGATCTGATGGGACCGGCGTCGTCGCGAGGCCGCGGAAAGTCCGGGTTCATCGGATGCGGGCGGCGCCTGTCGTCATTCGTTCCCTTGCCGACAAGAGCCTGCGGCTGATCGGGGCAGTTACGTCACGTGGCTGAAAGGCATGGAGCAAGTGTTCCCCGAGTCGAGGAGATCCGGGATCATGAAGCATGCTCCCGGATGACTGGCACCTCACCCAAGACGTTGACGACTTCCTCGCCCGAGCCGGGGACTTCCTGCGCTCGCGCCCCGCCTTGCATAACACGCCGCTGACGGACATCGAGAAACTGCGGATACGCGGGGCGGACGAACACGACGCCGCAGCCCCCGTCTTCGGCCGACTGGAGTCAGGAGGCGTCGTCCACGCGGTCTTCTATCTCACTCCGGGCGGCCGTCTGGGCCTCACCCCCCTCTCCGTCGAGCAGACCGACGCCCTCGCCGCTCACCTGGTCGGCCTCGGCCACTCACCCGCCAACGTCATCGCGGACCACGACACTGCCGGCGCTTTCGCCGCGTCATGGCAGCGGCATACGAGCGCGGCACCGGCACTTTTCTGGCGGACGCATCTCTACCGTCTCGGCACACTCACCCCACCGCAGCCGCGCCCGGAGGGCCGGGGTCGTATCACGGGCGGGCAGGATCGTGAGCAAGTCGTGCGCTGGTGCCGTGAGTTCTGTGTCGACGTCGGGGAGCAGACCTCCATCGACTTGATTGACGCCGGTTCCTGGGACGACTCGCGTTTCGGCGACAGGCACTTCACGTTCTGGGAGACCTCGGACGGCACCCCCGTCTCGATGGCGGCCGCGACCTCGATCGTCGGCGGCATGGTCCGGGTGGACCCCGTCTACACCCCGGCCCACCTCCGGGGCTGCGGCTACGCGGGGGCCGTGACGGTCGAGGTGAGCAGGACCGCGTTGGCCGCGGGCGCGACGGACGTCGTCCTGTTCACGGACCCGGACAACCCCACCAGCAATGCCCTCTACCAGCGCATCGGGTACGTCCATGTCGCCGACTTCGCTGGGTACAAGTTCTCCTACGGCGCACCGCAAGCCGGGTGAGATCACGGTCGACGCACAACGCACCTGCTACCAGTACCGGCTGCGACCGCCGCGAAGCGGCTGACGAAAGCGGTGGCGCGCACTCTGATCAGCCTGCCGGCCGGTGAGGCTCAGGGGAGCTCAGGGGATGCCGTACACCTCGGCTTGCTCGGTGTCGGCATCCCTTTTTTTGCGCGCACGTGGGAGCCGTCCACGCAGGCTCGCGACCAGTCGAGTTCGCCCGCCGCATTCAGTTCCGCGAGCAGGATGCGGTGGAACTGGTTGAAGACGCCGGCCTGCTGCCGTCGGTCCAGACGCCGCCAGCACGTCTGACCCGAGCCTCAGCTCCAGCGGCAGGAGTTGCCAGGTTATGTCGTTGTAGAGGGCGTACAGGATGCCCTGGAGGCAGAGTCGGTCCGGCACCGGTCTCGGCCCCGGCGACCGCTCCGGCCAGGGCGGCAGCAGCGTCTCGATCAGCGCCCACAACTCATCGTCCAGCCGTGGACGTCGCCGTTTCGGAGCGAGTCGATCTCGTAGTGGAACCGACGGGCCACGTATGTCAGGGCAGTTGACACGTCTCCGTCGGTGAGCGGGACCTTCTGGTCACTCCCCTCGATGTCGAAGGACTTCGCGGTGTCCAGTACGGGCCGGCCGTTGTCGGATTGTTTGCCGAACCAGTCCGCCTGCTCAGCCGCTGCCCCTGGGTGGGCTGCTCCGGCGACCCCGAGTGCGACGGCGCCGGCGACGCCGGCTGAGACGGTCATGAAAAGGCGCTGCGAGTCATGTGTTTCTCCTCATTCTTGTCGTTCTGAAATGTGTCACGGCGACGACGGCGACCGTGATGATGCCGGCTGCCAGGAGCACGGCGAAGATTACAAGGGCGGGGTTCACCCAGGCAGGAACGAGATCGAAGTCTGAGTTGCACTTGTTGTGCAGCGGGAACCAGCGATCCATTTCCTCCGCGTGCTGCGATCGGTAGGCGGCGTCGTAGTGCTCCTGTTGGACCCGGCAGGACTTCTGCACGCTCAAGGCGCCGGAGAAGACACCGACGCAGTAGGAGATGAGCAGAGCCAGGAGCGATACCGGCACGGTCGCCAGGGCGAGCATCAACCACGCTCTGCGCCTCTGCCGCGCGCGCAGAGCGGAGGCGCCCCGTCGGGCGGCGGTCACGACGAGGAACACGGCAGCCAGAAGGGCGGCCGTGACCACGGCGAACAGCCAGCCGAATGCCAGGATGACGAAGAGGACCATCAGGGCGACGCCACCGATGTAGAGCTTCTTCTCCGGATGGTTCAGGGAGCTGCGGCCTGGCATGAATCAATCCTTGATAGGTGTCGATCGGAGGAACGTCTCGTGGTTGCTCCGATAGGCGGCGGCTTTGCGCTATTCCATGCCCATGCGGCGGTGGCCGGGGTAGTTGATCACTGTTCGTAAGTGATCGGGCTGATCTGGCCGAGGCGGGAGTGTCTTCGTCGGGTGTTGTAGCGAGTCGCCCATCGGACGACTGCGAGCCGGGCCTCACGGGCCCCGTTCCACCGTTTCCTGCCCTGGAGTGTCTCGCGTTCATGGTCACGGTCAGAGATTCCGCGGCGGCGTAGTCGGCGTTGTCGGCGCTGGTGCCCACCGTGCCGCGCGATCTGATCACACCGAGGTCCCCGCAGACCTGAGTGAGCCCCTTCGACGCGTATTGCGCGCCGTTGTCGCTGTGGAAGATTGCCCCGCGCAGGCCGCCGGTACCCCGGGCCGCAGTGGCGGCCTTTAATGCATCGGTGACCAGCGAGGTCCGCATGTGATGGGAGATCGACCAGCCCGCCAGCTGTTTCGAGCACAGATGCAACACAGTCGCCAGGTAAAGGAATTGTCCATTGCCCATCGGAAGGTAGGTCATGTCACTCATATAGCGGGTGTTCGGCTGGGGCGCAGTGAAGTCGCGCTGCAAGAGGTCCGGGACGGGCGTCGCCGAGGGCTCGGGGATGGTGGTGCAGACCTTTTCTTGCGCAGGTGGAATCCGATGATGCTGAACTTCCTCATGACGCGTGCCCCCCTCCGCTTGTGATTGACCCGCTCGCCGCCGTCTCGGAGTTCGGCGGTGACGCGCGGGGCCCCATAGGTGCCGTCCGATTTCTGGTGGATCTCGGTGATCCGCTCGGTGAGCTCAGCATCGGCCCGAGCCCGGTCGGCCCGTGCCTCCGCGCCGGCCAAGTGCCAATAGAAGCCGGAGCGGGAGACCTTTAGCATCCGGCACAGCCGCTTCACGCCGAAGGCGCCCCGGTTGTCGGCGACGAACTGGAAGCGGCAGCCCACCAGCTGGTCTCGGCCGCAAAATACTTCGCGGCCCTCCGCAGGATCTCCCGCTTGAGCTCGACGTCCTTCACCCTCGCCCGCAACTGCCGGTTCTCTTTTCCATCGTGCTGGCCCTCACAGTCTCGGGGCGGGCGGCCTGCTCGGCGTCCCGGGGCTCACGTGCGCAGCGTCTCGTGGTTGACGCCCACCTCCTTTGCCACCGACGCATACGTTCCACCCGGGCCGGCGTGGTACGGAGCGACAGCACCGGCCCGGCACTCAGGCGAGTACTTCGACGTCCCCAACGGGAACTCCTGCCCTATGGATCTTCACGATCTTATGATCAGGGTGTTCACGATCAAGGGGTAACGCCCCCGGTGCCAACCCTCGACGGCGTTCAAGGTGTTCCGGCGGTCCCGGCACAGCGCAAAGCCCGCCGAGAGTACGAAAACCGAGTCAACGTGCGGTCTGCCGTCAGTGCCAGGAGGGCCTTCCGTTCCCGTCCCAGTTCGAACCGGGTGCCGAGCCGCAAGAGGGCGGCATCTGGCGGACTCTGTGGAAGCAGTTTCACCAAGGAGATGGGGAAGCAATGAGGAAATGGAGAAAAAGGAAGTGCGGGCAGTGGGCGCCATGGAATTGGAACTCGGTCTCTATGACTGGTCCCGGCTCCCGTGCCTGAACTGCAAGTCGGCGGAGCATGTCCCCGAGGCGCTGCTGCGGCTGGCTGATGCCCGGACACCGGAGGAGGCCGAGCCGCGGGGGATCGAGGGGCACGTCATCCAGGAATACTGGGCGCGGGCGACCGTCGTACCGGTCGCCCGGGTTCTGATGGCCGGGCTGGCGGGGCGGAGTCTCTCCGTGGCGGCGCGACACCAGTTCCTGGACCTGCTCGGGTCGTTCGTCAATCTGAACGTCGACGAACTCGCCGAGGAGTGCAAGGACGTGGTGCGGGCCGGTACGTGGCTGCTGTACGAGGAGGTGCTGTCCGGCAGGGCAATGGGCAGCGCCCTCTTCGCCTACTGGCTCCTCCAGGAAGTGGAGACGAACCCGGCGCGGTTGGAGCGGCTCCTTCAGGTGGCGAGGCATCTCCTGCCGGAGGACCTGAGCTAGGCCGAACACTGACCGGCAGGGAAGCGGGCAGGACCCACGCCGAAGAGGCGGGGTCCTGCCCGCTTCGCGTTTGTGCCGCGGTGGGTCGGTCGATCGGTGTGCTTCTTCGCGGTGACGCTGGGCCCGACACCTGGACCGCAGCACCCGCCGGCTCGCCCTGCCCGGCGGGCACTTCTCCTTCCGCGAGGACCGTGCGCCCCTCGTCGACGTCATCCGCGAGGAGGCCGCCGTCGGGTGGCGGCGCGCGACCGCCTGACGGATCCGTCGCACCGGCTCGCCAGGCGTCCTCGTCCAGCGTCGTGAGGACATCGTCCTCGCGGCCGGTGAGCCGCGACCGGCTGGAGCACCGCCCGGGCGAAGAACGCCGCCGTCGCCGCCTTCCCGCGGCAGAAGGAGCGTGGGGCCCGCTGCGCCCCGGCTGCGGGGTCTGCCAGGCGCCCGGCCGTCACTCCCGCCTGCCGCAGCAGCAGCCAGGCCGCCAGGACGTCACCCTGCGGCTCCCGGGTTCGAAGAGGTGGAACTCCACGCCCCTGACCGGCCCTCGCCGCCGGTCAGGCGAACGTCACCCGCGCCACGGGCACGAGCCGCCCCTCGTCGAGCAGTGCACGGCAGCGGAACCGCTGGATCTTCCCGCTGGGCGTCTTCGGGAGCACCCCACGCGCCAGGAACAGGCACTCCGCGAGCGCGACCCCGGCCTTCTCCAGGGCCAGCGAGGCGGCCTCCTCGGCGATCGGTTGGAAGTCCTTCGGGTTGCCCTGGGGCTCCACCATCAGCACGAGACGGGACATGCCCGAGTCGCCCGCGTCGACGACGACGGCGCAGCCCTTGCGGACGTTCTTCAGGGAGTCGACCGCCGACTCGATCTCGGAGGCGTAGACCTTCCGGCCGCCCACCGAGAGCATGTCGTCGGCCCGGCCGAGGACATACAGCTCGTCGTCGCGTACGAAGCCGAGGTCGCCGGTGCGCAGCCAGCCGTCCTGGAACCGTGCGGCGGTGCGCCCGGGGTCCGCGTAGTAGCCGCCGGCCAGGCTCGGCGACGACACCAGGATCTCGGAGATGCCGCCGCCGCTCCCCGCACGGACCGATACCCCGGGCAGCGTCACTCCGTTGGAGACCAGCCGGGCCGCCTTCGGATGGTCGGGTGCCACCTCGATCACCGAGCCCTCGACGAGCGCGGGACCGTCGAAGGCGAGGGCCCTGGGTGCCTGGGCCCACGGCTTCCCGGTCACGGCGAGCGTCGCCTCGGCCATGCCGTACGCGGGCTGGAACGCGGTGTCGGACAGGCCGAACGGCCGGAACTTCTCCGTCGCCGCCGCCAGCGTGTCCCAGTCGACGCGCTCCGCCCCGATCACGGCCGCCCGCAGCTTCAGCTCCTTGGGCAGTGCCCCCCGGCCCTGCGCCCGCGCCGCGAGGTACACGGCGGTGCTCGTGCCCGCGGTCATCGTCGCCCCGTACTCCGACATGTCCCGGAACCACGTACGCGGCGCCATCCCGAACCGGTCGGGCGACGACAGCACGAAGTCGAAGTCGTATGCCCACGAGTACAGCAGGCAGCCGAACATGCCCATGTCGTGCGAGAGCGGCAGCCAGGAGGCGACGGTGTCGGCGCCGGGGCGGCCGCCGGTCAGATGCAGGATGATCTGCAACTGCTGCTCGATGGCGCGGGTGGTCAGCGCGCAGCCCTTGGGGGTACTGGTGGAACCGGACGAGTACTGGATGAAGGCCAGGTCGTCCCGGCCCGGTGGGCTCGGCTCGATGCGTCCCCCGCCGCGCAGCGCCGACCAGCCGTGGACCGGCAGCTCCTTGCCGAGCTCCGCGGGGACCATGGCGGTCAGCCAGTCGTCGACCAGGAGCAGCGTCGGGTCCAGCCGGGCCGAGAGCGCCACCAGCTGCTCGCCGTACGCCTCCTGGCTCTGGCCGCGGGTCGGCAGCGGCAGCGAGGCCACCGCGCCGCCGGCCAGCCAGACCGCCAGCAGGCCGCGGACCGTGTCGGGTGTGTTGGTGAGAATGGCGGCGACCCGGGTGCCCGGCCCGACGCCGAGGGCGCGGAGCTCGGCGGCCATGCCGTGGGCGTCCCTGACGACATCGCGCCAGGGGGTGTGCTCGAATCCCTCGCCCGTCCACTCGTGCAGCACGCCGTGCGAAGCCCCGTTGGTCAGGGCGTGGAAGAACTCCATGTACGTGATCCCCGTCTACTTGTCCGCTCGTCCGGTGGCCGGGCTATTCCACGTCCACCAGCGAGGCGTCGGCCTCCCGGGCCTCGCGGTGGCGCTCCGCCATGGGCGCGATGTTCTGCTGGGTCTCCAGGAGTTCCCTCTTGTCCAGGGAGGCCGCGTTGACGCGGCTGACGCCCGCCTCGCGCATCTCCATGCGCTCGGGGTCGATGCGCACGACCTTCCAGGCGAGGTGGGTCTTCTCCAGGCTCCAGATGAGGATCGCGGAGAGGTCGATCTCGTACCACTTCATGCCGTGGCGGGCGGAGCGCGGGAAGGCGTGGTGGTTGTTGTGCCATGCCTCGCCGAAGGAGGGGATGGAGAGCCAGGCGACGTTGCGCGACTGGTCGGTGGTCTCGTAGCGGCGGCGGCCGAAGACATGCCCGACGGAGTTGACCGCGTAGGTCATGTGATTGATCAGGAAGATGCGGACCAGTCCGCCCCAGAGCATGCCGGTCAGGCCGGCCTGCCAGTCGCCGCCGGTGATGGCGTAGGCGATGAGGCCGGGCAGCACGACGCTGGAGGCGGTGACCAGCAGGAGGTTCTCGCTGAGCCAGCGCAGCGGCTTCTCGCGCACCAGATCCGGGCAGTAGCGCATCGGGTCGGAGGTGAGGTTGACGTCGAAGAGCCAGCCCAGGTGGGCGTGCCAGAGACCGGCCATCGTGCCCTGGAAGCCCGGCTCGAAGTCCAGGTGGGGGCTGTGCGGGTCACCGGGCTTGTCGGCGACGCGGTGGTGCTTGCGGTGGTGGGCCGCCCAGATCAGCGGCGGACCCTGCCCGGCCATCACCCCCGCGGTGGCCAGGGCGACGCGGATGGGCTTGTGCGTTTCGAACGAGCGGTGGGTGAGCATCCGGTGGTAGCCGGCCGAGATACCGAAACCGGAGACCGCGTACATGATGACCAGGACTACCACGTCCGACCAGCCGAAGATCTCGTTCCACAGCAGGGCCATGGCGCCGAACACCGCGATCAGCGGTATCAGCGACGCCCCGAGGATGAACCAACGGTGCTTTCTGCCGTCCATGTACCTGTGCCTCTCACTTGCGGAAGTGGGGAATACCGACTGACGGGCGGGTGCGGGAGCCGCTCCGCGCATTGCGGAAGACGGGCAGCACCGCCGCGCGCAGCACGGGAAAGAGCAGGGCACGCGGCGTGTGGCGGCCCGCGAGGTACTGGGCCTTGGCGACCGGCCCCGGGACCACCACGCGGCGCCCCTGCGCCAGGCCGCGCAGGCCCGCCTCGGCGACCCGCTCGGGCGTCAGCCAGGCCAGGAACTTCCGCTCCTGGAGCCGTGACATGCCGCCCACCGCGTAGAAGTTGGTGCGCACCGGCCCGGGGGCGAGCAGGGTGCAGCTCACCCCGGTGCCGCGCAGTTCGGCGTGCAGCGACTCGGCGAAGGTGTTGGCGAACGCCTTGCCGGCCGAGTAGGTGGCCGCGGTCGGCACGGGCTGGCAGCCCGCGGTCGAACCGGTGACCAGGATCCCGCCCCGCCGCCGGGCCAGCATGCCCGGCAGCAGCGCCTGCGTCAGCGCGTGCAGCGAGACGACGTTGACCTGGACCGAGGCGCTCTCCTTGGCGGGATCGTTCTCGCTGAACGGCCCGCAGGCGGGAAAGCCCGCGTTGGCGCAGAGCACGGAGACGGGCTGCCCGGCCAGCTCCTCTCCGAGTGCCCGCCGCGCGGCCGGGTCCGCGAGGTCGCAGCTCCGCACGCGCACCGGCACGCCGTGCCGGTCGCGCAACTCCTTGGCGAGCAGTTCGAGGGCGTCGGTGGAGCGGGCGACGAGCCACAGCCCGTACCCCCGCGCGGCCAGGCCCCGGGCGAGGTGCTCGCCGATGCCGGAGGAGGCGCCGGTGACCACCGCCCAGTCGGCCGGGCCGCTCACACCGCCGCCCGCGCGGACGCCGAGGGCGACGTGAGGTGTGCGGCGAGCCGGCCGGCCGCGGCACGGCCCGTCCGGGCGCACGCCTCGATGGACACGCCCTGGATGTAGTCGCCCGCGAGCTCCAGGCCCGCCACGCCCGCGACGCTCTCCCGCACCTCGGCGAGGAAGCCGGCATGGTGCGGAAGGTAGCCGCTGTAGGCCGCTTTCCAGTGCTTGACCAGGAGGTTGACGCGCTCGGCACGCGGTGCCCCCAGGTACTTCACCAGGCGCTCCTCGGCCTCACCGGTCAGCCGGCCGATGTTCTCCGGGCTGAGGTCGGTCAGACGCCCCTCGCGCCCGCTGTAGGTGTAGCGGACGATGTGCCGCTCCTCCATGCCGTACGAACCGGCGTTGCTGCACGGCCCGTCGTCCATGGCGAGCGCGCGCACGTCGTGGCCGAAGACGGGCCGGTCGTACTCGACGAGCACCACGGTGGACGGGAAGTAGTTCACGTCCGACAGCCGCCGGGCGAGCGCGGGCCGCGCGGAGCGGACGATCTCGGCTGTCGCGTAGGCCGGGGTGGCCAGCACCACGCCGTCGTAGTCGCTGGTCCGCGCGGGCGCCCCGTCCTCGGAGACGCGCAGTCCGGTGACCCTGCCGTCGCGGACCTCCAGGCCCTCCACGGTGGCGCCGAGCCGCACCGGGACCCGCTTGGCGAACGCGTCCAGGACCGGCTGGATGCCACCGGCCAGCTGATCGTAATGGTCCATCAGCATCGCCAGGTTGGTGCCGAACGTGCCGGGGTAGACCTCGTCGGGCTCGGCCCCGTTGTTGCGGATGACCATGGGCCTGACCAGCATGTCAGTCATCTCGCGTCCGAAGAACGAGCTGAGCGGGGCGTGGTCGTGGCGCCGCGAGACGCCGCTGAAGTAGCGCGAACCCAGGAAGCGGTTGCGCTCGTCGGCGCGGATCCGCGCCGCCATCGCCGCCATCCGCGCGAAGTCGCGGGCCGAGCCCATCCGCCGGATGTTCTTCAGGGTCTGGCTCCGCCGCTCGCTGTCGAGGGTGAGGATCTGGCCGTCCTTGATGCGGGACGCGTTGTAGCCGAAGGACTCGTACGCGTCCGCGCCGAGCTCCGAGGTGAACCAGCGGAACGTGTGGTAGCGGCGGCCGATGTTCTTCCCGCCCGTCATGACCTGCCGGTCGCCGAGCTTGTCGAGGCCGAAGCGGCCGCCGAGGATCCCGGCCGCCTCGATGAGCTCGACCTCGTACCCGAGGAGATCGAGGCGGAGTGCCGCGGTGAGGCCGGAGATGCCCGCCCCCACGACCGCCACGCGCCGCCGGTTTCGTGCGCTGTCACCTGTGTGTGCAACTGCCATGGATCAGACTCCGTGCGCTCGCGCGGTCGATGGGGGAAGCGGGGCCGCGTCGGGAAGCAGGTCGATGCGGCCCTCGACGATCGGTTTGCCGAACTGCCGCAGGACCACGGCCACCGGGACGCGGCCGTCCGCGCCGGGGGCGCCGGCCTCCGCCTCGTGGACCAGGTCGGCCTCGAACTCGGCGAAGTCCAGGAAGGCTGCCTCGCAGCCGACGGTGAGGGCGTGCGGGGTGGCCATCGCCCCGGCCCGGCAGGCCGCGGCCACGGCGGCCTGCCGCATGCCCTCGACCATCAGCGGGCCCGGCACATGGTCGTACTCGTGGTCGAAGAAGGCGGGGTGGTGCGGATCAGCCGCCAGCAGGCAGCGGAACGCGCCGTCGCCGGGCCCGCCGTCCGTCCGCGCCTCCGGTCCCGGCAGGCCGATGACGACGTTCCGCGGGTTCTCGCGCCCCACCAGGCCGGCGTCGAGCCGCCGTGCCGGAGTCAGGCGGGCGTCGGCCACCGGCTTCTGTGCCCGTTGGAAGGCCCGGAAGATGTCGTAGTCCTCCTGCGACATGAAGGCGAGCACCGCACTCAGGGTCATGGCCGGGCGCCCGCCGATCTCCATGGCGCCTTCGAGGACCATGCCCACCACGTCGGAGCCCTTGCTCCGGCGTTCGACGACCCGGTAATGCACGTAACCCTGGAGCGCCGACGTCCCGTCGTGGGCGTACGCCTGCGGGTCCGTCACCCGCAGCGTGATCCGCTGGAGGCTGAAGGGCAGCCCGAGGGGAACCCCCAAATGGCGGTGCAGCAGCACGAAGATGGACTGCCGCGCGGCCTCCGCGGACGCGAACGGATCGTGGAATCCGGGTCGTTGGTCCGACCACAGGCTGTGGGCGCGGGGGATCTGGAAGGAGAGGTGGAAGTCGTCGTCGGACCCCTGCGCGGAGTCGGTGACGAACACCTCGCCGATCTGCCTGCGATGGGCGAGGGAGCGGGGCACCGTCTGCTCGAAGGCCAGCTCCACGCCCGGAGGCGGAAGGTGGCCGCGCGCGGCGGTGCTCGGGATCGTGCTGGTCATCGGCTCAGCTCCGGTTCGGGCGTGTCCTGCTGCACGGGGCGCGGCGCCGGGCCGCTCTGGAAGACGGGCTTGCGCATCGCGTTCCTGCGCCGGATCTCGGTGGCCGCGAGCCGCCCCAGCTCGCGGAGCGTGGCGCGGCGTTGGCCGGGGGCGCCCAGCAGGTGCCCTCCCGTGGCGCCGAGCACCCGCGCCGGGGTGAGGACCTCCAGGACGGAGGACCGGTGGCTCAGCAGGTTCAGGACGCCGTCGACCTTGCCGCGCGCGTGCAGCCCGCGCACGACCCGCGGGACGACGCCCGCGATGGGTCCGGCCACACCGAGGTCTGCGGCCAGGCCGTAGTACTCGGCGTACGTGCGGTCCCGCCAGCGGCCGAACTCCGCGACGGCGCGGTCGAGCCGGACGCCCGACCCGATGGCGTCGCCGACCGCGTCGGCGAGCCGTTCCGCCTGGTGGAAGGCGTCGCCGATGCCGCGCCCGCCCGCCGGGTCCTTGAAGTGCCCGGCGTCGCCGAGCAGCACCCAGCCGGCGCCTGCCGCCTCGCGGAAGTAGCCGAAGAAGCGCCGGATGCCGTAGATCCGGCTCGCTCTGGTGGCGCCCGAGAGGGCCTCGGCGATCGGCGCGCAGCGCATCGCGTGGGCGCGCACGGAGCCGTCGAGGTCGGCGCGGAAGCTCTCCCGCTCGTGCCGCTGCGGGGAGACGCCCACGATGTAGAGGCCGTTGTCGGCAGGGCCGCCCAGCATGTGCCGGTCGCCCCAGCGGTGGAAGACGAAGGTCGGCCGCGGACCGGTGTCCGCGCCCTCGAAGTACGTCCAGTAGTAGCTGCGTTCGCCGGAACTCACGTGGTACATGCGGGACCCGCACGCCTCGGCGACCTTCGAGTTGCGTCCGTCCGCGCCGACCACCAGGCGGGCCCGCAGCTGTGTCTCGACGCCGCCCGACACCGCCCGGACCCCCGTGACGCGGCCGCTCTCACGGATCATCCCGACGACCCGGGTGCCCAGCCGCACTTCGGCGCCGGACGTGCGGGCGGCGTCCACCAGGACCGGGTCGAGGACCTCGCGGCGGATGCACGCCGCGCCGCCCACGTCGCCGGCCTCCTGCGGGAACGCGGCCCGGCAGCGGAACTCCTCCAGGCGCATGTCGACATGGCTCATGGTGGTGGCCCCGGCCGCACGCAGCTGCTCCATCACGCCGAGGCGGTTCAGAAACGCCAGGGAGTCGGCCTGGAGGATGTTCGAGGAGAGGGTCGAGCGGATCTCGGTGGCCTGGTCGAGCACGGCGACTCGCAGACCGCGGCGGGCGAGGAGCGCGCCGAGCGTGGCCCCGGCGCAGCGGGCGCCGACGACGATGACGTCGAACTCCTCGTTTCCGCCGGGGTGTTCCGCCGTACCGGACCGCTCTGCCGCGTCGGGCCGCTCGGTCCCGCCGGACTGCCCGGCTTGCCGGGACGGCCGGCTCATGAGGCGCCGTTCCAGCGCACCGCCGCGGCGGCCGCGAAGTCACCGGCGTGCGCGAACCCCGACATCACCACGAGGTCGCCGTCGCGCAGGTCTCCGGCGCGGGCAGCCCGGTCGAGAGTGACGGGTACGGCGGCGCCGTACAGGTTTCCGTAGCGGTCGAAGGTGTCCAAGTGCCGTGCCTCGTCCAGCTTCAGGGCCTGGCGCCAGTTCTTCAGGAAGATCCGGTTCGGCTGGTTGGTGACGAGCACGTCGATGTCGGACGGCTGCTCCCCGAGGTCGGAGCAGAGCTTCCCGACGAGCTCGGGGACGAGGGTGTTGCCGCGCTGGAGGATCTCCGTCGTCTTGTCGGCGTCGAAGCCGATGTCCATCTGGCCTTCGCCCGGCTCCCAGTACCTGCGCCCGTCCGGGGTCTTGATACCGAGGTCCACGGAGTACGCGGGGATGCTACGGGTCCGTACCCCGAGGAGCGGCGAGCCCGCGCCGGCCTCCAGGTAGGCCACACCGCAGCCGTCGCCGGGGATCGGCGCGTGCGACAGCTTGCGCACCTCGGACTGGGCGAACATCTGGCCCGCGGTGTTCTGCACGTTGGCGATCAGCGCGGTGCGCGCCGCTCCGTCGGCCATGATCTTCCGGGCCAGCGAGAGCATGTACGGGAATGAGGCGCAGCCGCCGTTGTGCAGGTCCACGATCCATTCGGGATCGATGCCTAGGGCGTGCGCGGCCTGGGCGCCGACGCCCATGAACGGTTCGTCCGGCAGCAGCACGTTCGTCAGCAGCACGTCGACCTGGCCCGCGGGCTCCTTGCCGAGGCGCTCGAAGACCGGCCGGGCTGCCTTGGCGATCATGTCGGCGGCCCGCTCGCCGGGGGCGACGTGGTGCCGGGCCGGGGGCACACGGAACAGCGGGGTGTTGGCGAGCGGGTCCACCGGGGCGCTCCCGTCCAGGAAGAACTCGGGTCCCACCACGTTCTCGGGCAGATAGCTCCCGAAGTCGACTATGCCGACGGGCTGCATGACAGTTCCTTTCGAAGCCAGTCCTCGACGGTGCGTGCCGTGTGAGCGGCGTGCTCCTCAAGGAGCGAGAAGTGG
Source organism: Streptomyces sp. x-80 (assembly GCF_046549095.1). Classification (NCBI taxonomy): domain Bacteria; kingdom Bacillati; phylum Actinomycetota; class Actinomycetes; order Kitasatosporales; family Streptomycetaceae; genus Streptomyces; species Streptomyces sp. x-80. The sequence continues at coordinate 20,414 of NZ_JAJPWM010000018.1, read as the reverse complement.
TCGCCGGTGACGGGCGTGACGGTGTCCGCGGCCTGCCAGAGCCGCCAGGCCGCGCCGTCGGGCGCGTCGGGCCCCTGCTTCGCGGTCAGGAGCAGCGCGGGCGCCGTCAGCGGGTCGGCCGCCCAGTCGTCGAAGAGCCGCAGATAGCCGCCCATGGCCAGTACACCGTCGTCGTCGACGTCGGCGGGCGCGCCGTCCCGGGCGAGGATGCGGCCCATCGCCCAGGCGAACACCGCTTGCTGCTGGGCGGGTTCGGGCTCGTACGTGTCGATCAGCACGACCCCTTCGACGCGGTGCCCGGCGCGCTCCAGCGATGCGGCGGCGGCGTGCGCGAGGGCGCCGCCGATGGAGTGCCCCGCGAGGACCAGCGGGGCACCGCCCGCGGTGTGCAGCGCGGCGGCGGCCAGGCTGTCGACCGCCGTCCGCCACGAGCCGGGCAGCAGCGGCGAGGTGCCGAGGCCGGGCAGGGTGAGCGCGGACATCCGTGGCCGGTGGGTGAATCCGGCGGCGAACCGCGCGAACTGGTGCGGGCCCGACCCGGCCAGGAAGGACGGCACACAGACCACGGCGGGCGTGGCGGGCCCGTCGGAGACCAGCACGGACTCCGACGGGCCCACGGGCCGTTCGTCCGTGGAGAAGGCGGGCCGGCCCGCGGCGGCCGCCCGCAGCAGCGGTACGGCGTCACCGAGTTGTCCTCGCCGGTGCAGGTCCCTGAGCAGGTCGGCGGGGCCGCTCGGGGTGCTCGGGGCGAGCAGCGGCCGCAGGTGCTCCGCGAGGGCCGCCGGGGTGGGGTGGTCGACCAGGAGGGTGGCAGGAAGGTCGAGGCCGGTGACCGAGGCCAGGCGCCGCTGGAAGCGGACGGCGCCGAGCGAGTCGATGCCGAGCTCCAGCAGCGTCAGGTCCGGGTCGATCCGCGCACCGTCCTCGTAACCGAGGACGAAGGCCGCCTGGGTGCGGACCAGCCCGAGTACGTCCTGCTCCTGGTCCGCCCGCTCCGGCTCGTCCCGGTCCGGCTGTTCCTGCGCGGCCGGTGCCGCAGCCGCCTGGTCCGCGGACGGGCCGGGATCCGTGCTCCGTACGGTCTGCGGCACGTCGATCCAGTGGCGGCGCGGTTGGAAGGCGTACGTGGGAAGGGGCACCTGGCGCGCCGCGTCCCGGGGCAGGAGGGCCGCCAGGTCGCCGCACGCGCCGTGCGTGTGCAGCTCGGCGAGCGCGGTCGTGAGCGCGGCGGGCTCGGGCGCGCGCCCGTCGAGGGCGGGAACGAGCACCGCGGACCCCGGGTCGCGCAGGCAGTGCCGGGTCATCGAGGTCAGCACACCGCTCGGCCCGAGCTCCAGGAACGCCGTCGCCCCCGCGCCCTCCAGGCGGCGTACCCCGTCGTGGAAGCGGACGGGGCGCTCGGCGTGGCGGACCCAGTAATCGGGCGTGGCCAGAGTGGCCGCGTCGGCGAAGGCCCCCGTCACGTTCGAGACGATCGGCACGGTCGGCGCGTGGTAGCTCAAGCCGCTCGCCACGGCCGCGAGTTCGCCGAGCACGGGCCGCATCAGGGGCGAGTGGAAGGCATGGCTGACGTGCAGCCGGCGGGTGCGGCGGCCCTCTTCCTGCCACGGTCGCAGCCAGGCCGCGAGGGGGTCGGCGGCGCCCGACACGACGACCGAGCGGGGCCCGTTCACGGCGGCGACGGCCAGCCGGCCGTCGCCGCCCAGACGCTCCAGGACCTCCTCCTCCGTCGCCTCCACGGCGACCATCGCGCCGCCCTCCGGCAGGGCCTGCATGAGCCTGCCGCGCGCGGCGACCAGGGCGCTCGCGTCGGCCAGGGACAGCACCCCGGCGATATGCGCGGCGGACAGTTCGCCGATCGAGTGGCCCATCAGGAAGTCCGGCGTGAGACCCCAGGACTCGACGAGGCGGTAGAGGGCCACCTCAAGGGCGAACAGCGCCGGCTGCGTCCAGCCCGTGCGATGCAGCAGCTCCGCGTCCGGGGTGCTTTCGGGAGCGTCCATCACCTGGCGCAGGGGCAGCTCCAGATGCCGGTCGAGTTCGGCGCAGGCCGCATCCAGGGCGTCGGCGAACACCGGGTGGGCGGCGGCGAGTCCGCTGCCCATGCCGGCCTGCTGGGACCCCTGCCCGGAGAAGAGGAAAGCGGTCTTCCGCGCCCGCGCCGCCACTCCCAGGAAGGCGTTGCCCGGCAGTTCTCCCGCGCCGAACGCCGCCAGCCCTGTGAGGAGTTCGGTGCGGGTGGTGCCGGTGAGGGTGGCTCGGTGGTCGAAGTGGGTGCGGGTGTGGGCGAGGGCGGCGCCGATCTGGGTGGGGGTGGCGTGGGGGTGTGTGGTGGTGAGGTGGGTGTGCAGGCGGCGTGCCTGGGCGCGCAGGGCGGTGGGTGTCTTGGCGGACAGCACCCACGGCACCACCGGCAGGGCCTCCGGATCCAGCCCCGCCCCGGTGTCGGAGGACGCGTCGAGCGGTGCCTCCTCCACCACGACGTGTGCGTTGCTGCCGCTGATGCCGAAGGCGGATACTGCGGCTCGGCGGATGCGTTGGCTGCGTGGCCAGGGGGTGGTTTCGGTGAGGAGGGAGATGCTGTTGTCGGACCAGTTGGCTTTGGGTGTGGGCCGGTCGACGTGGAGGGTTTTGGGCAGTGTTTCGTGGCGGAGTGCCTGGATCATTTTGATCAGTCCGCCGATGCCTGCGGCGGCTTGGGTGTGTCCGATGTTGGATTTGAGTGAGCCGAGTCGTAGGGGTTGTGCGGTGGGGCGGTTGTGGCCGTAGGCGGCTGTGAGGGCGTCGATTTCGATGGGGTCGCCGAGGGTGGTGCCGGTGCCGTGTCCTTCGACGGCGTCGATGTCGTGGGGGTGGAGTCGTGCGGTGGTGAGTGCCTGGGTGATGACGCGTTGTTGGGAGGTGCCGTTGGGGGCGGTCAGGCCGTTGCTGGCGCCGTCCTGGTTGACTGCGGAGCCTGGGATGAGGGCGAGGATGCGGTGGTTGTTGCGGTGGGCTTGGCTGAGGCGTTCGAGCAGGACGATTCCGATGCCTTCGGCCCAGCCGGTGCCGTTGGCGGCTTCGGCGTAGGAGCGGCATTTGCCGTCCGGTGAGAGTGCGCGTTGTCTGCTGAATTCGGTGAAGACTTTTGGTGTGGCCATGACGGTGGCGCCGCCGGCCAGGGCGAGTGTGCACTCGCCCTGGCGCAGGGCCTGTACCGCGAGGTGCACGCTCACCAGTGACGACGAACAGGCCGTGTCGACAGTGAGAGCCGGCCCCTCGAAGCCCAGCACGTACGAGACGCGACCGGAGAGCACGCTGCCCGCCGATCCGATGCCCCAGTAACCCTCCAACTCGTCCGGACCCGACTGCGCCAACTGGGCGTAGTCCTGGCCCGTCGTCCCCACGAACACACCCGTCTGCGAACCGCGCAGGCTGCCAGGGGCGATGCCTGCGTCCTCCAAGGACTCCCAGACGACCTGGAGGAGCAGCCGCTGCTGGGGGTCCATCGCCAGGGCCTCGGTGCGGCCGATGCCGAAGAACTCCGCGTCGAACTCCGTCGCCCCCTCCAGGAACCCGCCGGCCCTGGCGTATGTCGTGCCGGGGTGGTCCGGGTCGTCGTGGAAGAGGCCGTCGAGGTCCCAGCCCCGGTCGCGGGGGAAGTCCGTGACGACGTCGCGCCCGGCGGCCACCAGGTCCCACAGGTCGTCGGGGGAGGCCACGCCGCCCGGATACCGGCAGGCCATGCCCACGACCGCGACCGGCTCGTACGCGCGCTGCTCGGCCTGCCGCAACTGCTCACGGGTGGCCTGCAGTTCGGCGGTGACACGCTTGAGGTACCGCAGTGTCTTGTCGTCGTCCGGCATGGTTCAGCCCACCCCCAAGTCGTTGTCGATCAGGTCGAACAGGTCGTCGGCGGACGCTTCGTCGATACGCTCCCTGCGCAGGCCGCCGCCCCTGTCGTCGAGCGCCGCGAGCAGGGACCGCAACCGCGTGCGGACGGCCGCCACGTCGGACTCGGCGACCGACGGAAGCAGCCCGGCGAGGCGGTCCAGATCCGTGTGCACACCGGGCGCCGCCTTCTGGCCCCCGGCGGCGTGCTCGTCGAGCAGCGTGCGCAGATGCGCGGCGAGCGCGGGAACCGTCGGGTGGCCGAACACCAGGGTGGACGGCAGAGAGAGGCCGGTCACCTGACTCAGCCGGTTGCGCAGCCGCACCGCGCCCAGCGAGTCCAGGCCCAGTTCCTTGAAGGGACGCTCCGGGTCGACCGCGCCCGCGTCCTCGTACCCGAGGACCACGGCGACCTCCGCGGCGACCGCCGCCAGCACCAGCGCGTCCCGCTCCTCGGGCGGAGCGGCCGCAAGGCGGACGGGCAGCGCCGCGCCTTCCCGGCCCGCGGGCCCCTGCGCGGCCGGCACCAGGGCCCGCAGCACGGCGGGTAGCGAGCCCTCGCGGGCCTGGGCACGCAGGGCGGCCAGGTCGAGCCGGGCAGGCAGCAGCAGGGCGTCCTCCGTGCCGTGCACCGCGTCGAACAGGCGCAGCCCCTCGTCGGTGGCGAGCGGCGCCAGCCCCGACCTGCCCAGCTGGGCCACCTCGGCGTCCCCGAGGTGCCGGGTCATGTCGCTCGCCTCCTCCCACAGGCCCCAGGCCAGCGAGAGCGCGGGCAGCCCCTGGGCGCGCCGCCACTGCGCGAAGGCGTCGAGGAACGTGTTGGCCGCCGCGTAGTTGCCCTGCCCCGGGCCGCCGATGGTGCCCGCGACCGAGGAGAACAGGACGAACGCGGCGAGCGGCACGGACTCGGTCAGCTCGTGCAGGTGCAGGGCCGCGTCCACCTTGGGCCGCAGAACGCGGTCCAGCCGCTCGGGCGTCAGCGTCTCCAGGAGGCCGTCGTCGAGCGCCCCCGCGGAGTGGACGACGGCGGTCAGCGGATGCGTGGCGTCGACCGATGCGAGGAGCGTCGCCGTCGCCGACCGGTCCGTGACGTCGCACGCCGCGACGGTGACCTGGGCGCCGAGGCCGGCCAGTTCGGCCGTCAGCTCCGGCACGCCGTCGGAGTCCCGGCCGCGACGGCTGACCAGGAGCAGATGCCGCGCGCCCCGTTCGGCGGCGAGATGCCGGGCCAGCTGGGCGCCGAGTCCGCCGGTGCCCCCGGTGATCAGGACCGTGCCGTCCGGGTCGAAGGGGAGCGGCCCGCCGAAGGCGCCGCGGACACGGACGGCACGGGGGACGTGGAGCACGCCGTTGCGTACGGCGACCTGAGGCTCCTCGGCGGCCAGTGCGACGGGCAGGACGCGCGCGGGATCGTCGGAGGCGTCGCCGGTCAGATCGACGAGTGCGAAGCGGCCGGGATGCTCGGACTGCGCGCTGCGTACCAGCCCCCACAGGGGCGCGAGGTCGGGGGAGACGGCCGCGCCGGGAGCGGTGGCCACGGCGTTCCGGGTGACCAGCGTCAGGCGCGCGTCGGCGAACCGCTCATCGGCCAGCCAGCCGCGCAGCAGCGTGAGGGTGTGGTGGGCGCGGGCGCGAGCCGCCTCCGCGGTGGGCGTGCCGTACGCCGCGGGCACGAACGCGATGACGGTGTCCGGCACGGGTCTGCCCGCGTCGAGCGCAGCGACGAGGTGGGGGAGGGCGGTGTAGGTGGGGAGGTGCGGGGCGTCCGAGCCGCTCACGGCACCTGGGCACGCCATGGTCGTCCCGTCCTCGGCCAGGACCGCCCAGCGTCCGGACACGGTGGCCGGGGCGGGGTCCGGGGCCGGTGCCGCCTGCCACTCCACGCGGAAGAGGGAATCGGCCGGCCCGTGCGCGCCGGCCAGGCGGGCCGGGTTCACCGGGCGGGCCGTGACCGAGTCGACGGTGACCACCGGGGCGCCTGCCGCGTCGACCGCGGACATCTGTACGGTGCCCTCGCCGAGTGTGGTGAGGGACACCCGCAGGTGCGTGGCGCCCGCCCGGACGACGCGCACACCGGACCAGGTGAACGGCAGCCATGCCTGCCCGGACGCTCCGTCGGTACCGGCCAGTTCGGTGAGCTGGGCGTGGAACGCGGCGTCGAGCAGGGCCGGGTGCACCCCGTACCCCTCGGCGTTCCCGCTGCCCCCGGCCGCCGCGGTGTCCACCTCGGCGAGGAGCACACCGTCGCGCCGCCAGGCCGCGCGTAGCCCGCGGAAGACGGGCCCGTATCCGAAGCCCCGGTCGGCGAGCCGGTCGTAGAGGCCGTCGACGTCCAGCGGCTCGGCGCCCGACGGGGGCCAGGAGGCGGGACCGGGGGAGTCGTCGCGGTGCGCCGGGGCGGGCGCGAGGAAGCCGCCGGCGTGCCGCGTCCAGTCGCCGCCGCCCGCCGCGTCGGCCGGCCGGGAGTGGACCGCCACCGGCCGCCGTCCCCGGGCGTCCGGGGCGCCGACCGATGCCTGGAGGTCGGCGGCGCCCTCGTCGGGGAGCACCAGCGGCTCCTCCAGCGTCAGCTCCTCGACCACGTCGCAGCCGACGTGCGAGGCGGCGAGGACGGCCATGTCCACGAAGGCGGTGCCCGGCAGCAGTACGGTGCCGTAGACCGAGTGGTCGTCCAGCCAGCCGTGCGTGCCCCGCGAGACGCGCCCGGTGAACACCCACCCGCTGCCGTCGGCGAGTTCGGCTCCGGCGGTCAGGAGCCGGTGTCCGGTGGAGTGCAGTCCCGCTTCTCCGATGTCGCCCGCGGCGGGCCGGGGCGCCGCCCAGTAGCGCGTCGGCTCAAAGGCGTACGTGGGGAGTTCGACGTGGCGCGCGGCGGCCGGATCGAACACCGCGGCCCAGTCCACGGGCGCCCCATGGGCGTGCACGGCGGCCAGCGAGGCGGTGAACTGTGCATGTTCCCGCCCGCGCCGGGCCGAGCCGAGGACGGCCGCGGCGGCCCGGCCGGTCCCGCCTTCCCGTCCCCCCGCCCGCTCCACCGTCTGCTCCATCGCGAAGGTGAGGATCGGGTGCGGACTCACCTCGATGAACGTGGTGTGTCCCTGGTCGAGCAGCGTGCGGACGACCTCCTCGAACCGCACGGTCCGGCGCAGGTTCCGGTACCAGTAGTCGGCGTCGAGGCCACTGGTGTCGAACGCGCCCGCGGTGACCGTGGAGTGGAAGAGCACCTCTGCGGAGCGCGGCGCGATCGGTGCCAGAACCTCGGCCAGACGCTCCTTGAGCGACTCGACCTGGGGGGAGTGCGAGGCGTAGTCCACGGGGACCCGCCGGGCCCAGATGTCCTCGGCGGCGCAGCGGGCGAGCAGCCCGTCCAGGGCGTCGGAGTCCCCGGAAACCGTCATGGACGAGGGGCCGTTGACGGCGGCGACCGATATGAGTCCGTCCCAGTCCGCCAGGAGCGGCAGCAGCCGCTCGGGCGACGCCGTCATCGACGCCATGCCGCCCCGCCCCGCCATCTCCGCGATGGCCTTGCTGCGCAGCGCCACGACGCGGGCGGCGTCCTGGAGCGAGAGGCCCCCGGCGACGTACGCGGCGGCTATCTCGCCCTGCGAGTGCCCGACCACGGCGTCCGGGTGCACGCCATGGTGGCGCCAGAGCGCGGCGAGCGCCGCCATCACCGCGAACAACGCGGGCTGCACGACGTCCACCCGGTCCAGCGGGGGAGCATCGGGCGCTCCGCTCAGGACCTGGTCGAGTGAGAAGTCGGTGTAGGGCGCGAGTGCGTCGGCGCAGGCGCTGAACTCCTCGGCGAACACCGGGTGCGCAGCGGCGAGTTCACGGCCCATGCCGATCCACTGGGAGCCCTGGCCGGGGAAGACGAAGACGGTCTTCCCGGCGCGGGCGCGGGCCCGGGTCACCTGATCCGCCTCCTCGCCCCGGGCGACCGCAGCGACCGCGTCGAGGAGTTCGGTGCGGGTGGTGCCGGTGAGGGTGGCTCGGTGGTCGAAGTGGGTGCGGGTGTGGGCGAGGGCGGCGCCGATCTGGGTGGGGGTGGCGTGGGGGTGTGTGGTGGTGAGGTGGGTGTGCAGGCGGCGTGCCTGGGCGCGCAGGGCGGTGGGCGTCTTGGCGGAGAGCACCCACGGCACCACGGGAGGCGTCGCAAGGGAGGAGGGAAGTCCGGACCCCGGCGTCTCCGCCTGCACGGCGGGTGCCTCCTCCACGAGGACGTGCGCGTTGGTCCCGCCCATACCGAAGGCGGATACTCCGGCTCGGCGGATGCGTTGGCTGCGTGGCCAGGGGGTGGTTTCGGTGAGGAGGGAGATGCCGTTGTCGGGCCAGTTGGCTTTGGGTGTGGGCCGGTCGACGTGGAGGGTTTTGGGCAGTGTTTCGTGGCGGAGTGCCTGGATCATTTTGATCAGTCCGCCGATGCCTGCGGCGGCTTGGGTGTGTCCGATGTTGGATTTGAGTGAGCCGAGTCGTAGGGGTTGTGCGGTGGGGCGGTTGTGGCCGTAGGCGGCTGTGAGGGCGTCGATTTCGATGGGGTCGCCGAGGGTGGTGCCGGTGCCGTGTCCTTCGACGGCGTCGATGTCGTGGGGGTGGAGTCGTGCGGTGGTGAGTGCCTGGGTGATGACGCGTTGTTGGGAGGTGCCGTTGGGGGCGGTGAGGCCGTTGCTGGCGCCGTCCTGGTTGACTGCGGTGCCTGGGATGAGGGCGAGGATGCGGTGGTTGTTGCGGTGGGCTTGGCTGAGGCGTTCGAGCAGGATGATTCCGATGCCTTCGGCCCAGCCGGTGCCGTTGGCGGCTTCGGCGTAGGAGCGGCATCTGCCGTCCGGTGAGAGTGCGCGTTGTCTGCTGAATTCGGTGAAGACTTTTGGTGTGGCCATGACGGTGGCGCCGCCGGCCAGGGCGAGTGTGCATTCGCCCTGGCGCAGGGCCTGTACCGCGAGGTGCACGCTCACCAGTGACGACGAGCAGGCCGTGTCGACAGTGAGAGCCGGCCCCTCGAAGCCGAAAGCGTAGGCGACCCGGCCCGACAGGACGCTGCCCGCGGAGCCGATGCCCCAGTAGCCCTCCAACTCGCCGGGGCCGGACCGCGCCACGCTCTCGTAGTCCTGGCCGCTGCTGCCCACGTACACGCCGGTCCGCGATTTCTTCAGGCCGCCGGGGGCGATGCCCGCGTTCTCCAGGGTCTCCCAGACGGTTTGCAGGAGCAGCCGCTGCTGGGGGTCCATCGCCAGGGCCTCGCGGCGCGCGATGCCGAAGAACTCCGCGTCGAAGTCGGCGACCGGGTCGAGGAATCCGCCGGTGCGGGCGTAACTGGTGCCGGGCTGCTCGGGGTCGGTGGAGAAGAGGCCGTCGAGGTCCCAGCCCCGGTCGCGGGGGAAGTCCGTGACGACGTCGCGGCCGGCGGCCACCAGGTCCCACAGGTCGTCGGGGGAGGCCACGCCGCCCGGATACCGGCAGGCCATGCCCACGACGGCGATGGGGTCATCGTCGGGGTCCGGGCCCGCGCCGGCGTCCGCTGCTTCCGCCGCCGGGGCGTCGTCCTCGGGGTGCGCGAAGCCGAGCAGGCCGAGCAGGTGCTCCGCCACGGCGGCCGCCGTCGGGTGGTCGAAGAGCAGGGTGAGCGGCAGTTCCAGGCCGGTGGCCTGGCTCAGCCGACTGGTCAGCTCCACGGCCGCAAGGGAGTTGTAGCCGTAGTCGCGGTAGGCCATCTCCGGGTCGATGCCGAGCGGGTCCGTGCCCGCCAGGCCCGCGGTCTCCTCGCGGACCAGGTCGAGCAGGGCCGCCGAGCGGCGGTCGGCCGGCAGCCCGGCCAGGCGCCCCGCCACCCCCTCGGCAGCCCCGGACTCCCCGGCCCGCACGTCCTGGTCCGGCTCTGATCGCCGGGTCCGCTCGTCCATCGGGTCAGCCATGCCGTCCTCCACGTCGTCTCCCTGCGCCCCCGCGCCTCGCCGCCGCTCCCGTATACGGGATACGGCCACAGAGTTCCGTCGTCCGCCCTGGTGGGAGGCCGTCCTCCCGCTGGGAGGCACTCCTCCGGGGAGCCTCCTACGAGGAGGTGGCCTTGCCCGTCAGCAGGAAGGACCGGATGTGCGCGCTGAGCTGTTCCGGCTGGTCCTCGGGAATGAGGGTGTAGCTGTCTTCGATCTCGACGAGCTGGCCCTTGGGCAGCAGCTCGGCGAGCTTGCGTCCGTGCTCGGGCGGCATCACCTTGTCCTCGGCGGCCCAGACCACGAGAGCGGGCCGGTCGAAGTCGCGCAACTTTTCGGCCCAGCCGAGAAGTTCACTCTTCGACGGCACTCCGAGCACGTACTTGCGCAGGTCGCGGCGGACCTCCTTGGAGGTCCACAGCGGTTCGAACCAGCCGTTCATCACTTCGTGCGGGACCGGCCGCTTGCTCATCCAGCCCCAGGTCATGGGCAGCCGGCGCATCGGCTTCCACTTCAGCAGCTTGAAGGCGAGGTTTATGCCGCCCGGCAGCTTCGCCGAGGTGAAGAGGTTGCTTCCGGGTACGCCCGGCGGGAAGTTGTCGAACGCCTCGCACGAGGTGATGACGAGGCGCCCGATCCGCTCGTCCCTGCCCTCGGAGACCAGGGCCTGCGCACCGCCCCAGTCGCTCATCACCAGCGTGACGTCGCGCAGGTCGAGCCGGTCGAGGAACTCCGCGACCAGCCGGGCCACGCCCGCGATCGACAGGTCCGCGTCCGGCTTCATCGGCCGGCGGTGACCACCCAGCGGCAACGTCGGTACCACGCACCGGAAGTCGGAACGCAGAGGCGCCACCACGTTCCGCCACAGAGAGCCGTCCATCGCGACACCGTGCAGCAGAACCACGACCGGCCCCTCACCGCCGGTGTCCTGATACTCCACCGTGCCAGCCGAAAGGTCTACCTCAGCCATTTCACATCTCCTCGGAGCTGTACGGGTTCGGGAGGTCGCGAAGGGATGCTCGCACCGGACGCAACACTCGATGCCCAGTTGCGCGGTGCGGCAGCCGCCGGACAGGTGAGCCGGGGCAAGCAAAACATCTCGGACTCATTTTCGCCAGCAACAACCAGGCTGAGAACGATCATTGCCCTTAAGGGCAATAGTCGGCCGGCGGACGTCTGGGTACTGTGGCAACTCCCGTGCCGGAGCCGTCCGCCGCAAGGTGAAGGACGAGTGCACGGACGAGATACGCCGTGCGGCTTCAGCCCGCGCCTCAGAGGTCATTACTCCGGAATCTCGCCCTCGAACTCCTGGCGCATCAGCCGGATCGTGGGCTTACAGAACCCCGGTCATCCCATCACCGTACACCGGAAAGGCTGTTCCGTGATCACTGCTGAAGAAGTGTGCGTCCGCATTGCCAAGAAGCTCGGCAGCAAGGCGAATTCGTACACCCTCAACGAGGACACCGCGTTCGACTCCGTGGGCCTGTCGAGCCTGCAGATCGCCGACATCGTCTACACCATCGAGGACGACCTGGAGATCGAATTCGACGAGAGCAAGGCCGCGAGCGTGAAGACGGTTGCGGACCTGGTGAAGCTCGCCGAGGAAACCCAGCAGGGCAGCGCCGCCGCGTGACGGCCATCGATTACCAGGGCGCCACCGCGGAGTCCATCAAGCATCATTACGACGTCTCCAACGACTTCTTCGCGCTGTGGCTGGACACGGACCTCACGTACACATGTGCGCTGTGGGACGAGGGCGACACGCTCGAAAGCGCCCAGAAGCGCAAGCTCGATTACCTCATCGACGGTGCGCGGGCGGCCGGCGCGCGCCGCGTCCTCGACGTCGGCTGCGGCTGGGGAAGCCTGCTCGAACGGCTGGTCCGCACGCACGGCGTGCAGCAGGCCGTCGGCCTCACCCTCAGCGACAGCCAGGCGGAACGCCTGCGTGAGCTGGCACTTGAGCGCACCGAGGTGCGGGTGGAGAACTGGCTCGACCACGAGCCCGCCGAGCGGTACGACGCGATCATCTCCATCGGCGCCTTCGAGCACTTCGCGCGCACCGGCCTGTCCCGTGCCGAACGGGTCGCCGCGTACCGCGAGTTCTTCGAGCGCTGCCGCGCCTGGCTGCCCAAGGGCGGCAGGATCGCGCTGCAGACGAACATCAAGGGAAACAACGTCCAGATGGACAAGCAGACCGTGCGGGACCTGCTTTTCATTGTCGACATCATTTTCCCGGAGTCCGAGATTCCGGCGCTCTCCGAGGTTCTCGAATCGAGCGAGAAGCGCTTTGACGTCGTCCATCTGCGCAACGACCCGGATCACTACAGCCGCACCTGCCAGGAATGGTTCGACCGGTTGCGGGCCAACCGCGATCAGGCCGTGAAGGTGGCCGGCGAGGAAAACGTCGCCAACTACGAGCGATATCTGAGTTCCACGGTCGGCCACTTCAGGAACCGTCATCTGGGCCTGTCGAGGATCGTCCTCGAAGCCGTGTGACCGACAGCTCCACCGGCGGGTCCTCTTGAGGAGCACTCATTTGAACGCGTACAAGCACGTCGTCTATTGGCACGACACCGAAAAAGTCACCATCGAGGCTCCTCTCCGGGAACGCGTCGACTGCGACGTCTGTATTGTCGGCGGCGGTTTCACGGGACTCTGGACCGCCTACTTCCTCAAAGAGGCCGAGCCCGCGCTCGACATCCGCATCGTCGAGGCGAACCACTCCGGCTACGGCGCCTCGGGCCGCGCCGACGGATTCGTCACGCCAACCATCGGCAAAGACATCCAAGCTTTGGTGAAAGAATTCGGGCTCCAGCGCGCGCTTGAGGCATCACAGGCGGTCGGCCGCTCGATCCTGGAAATCGGCCGGTTTGCCCGCAAGAACCGCGTCGACGCGGAGTACGAGGCCAACGACTACCTGATGGTGGCCACCGACGCCGCCCAGCTCAAGCGGCTGGAACACGACCGCGCTCTCGCCGAGCGGATGGGCGCCGCCCAGGCGGAGATCCTCCCGCGCGAGGAGTCCCGGGCCGTCATCGGCTCACCCGCGGTGCTCGGCAGCATGCGCACCGGCGGCGCGCTCGTGAACCCCTTCAAACTCTCCCGCGGCATCGCCCGCGTGGTGCGGGAGAAGGGCGTGACGATCTACGACAACTCGCCCTGCCTGCGCGTGGAACCGGGAGTGCGGCCGACTGTCGTGACCGCCGGCGGGCAGGTCAAGGCCGACAAGGTCGTCCTGGCCACCAACGTCCACATGGACGCCTTCCCGCCGTTCCGCAGGAAGGTCATCCCGATCTGGACGTACGCGATGGTGAGCGAGCCGCTCTCCGACGCGCAGCTGGGACGCGTGAACTGGGAGGGGCGCGAGGGCCTGGTCGAGGCCAAGTCACTGCTGACCTGCGCCCGCTTCACGCACGGCAACCGCATCATGTTCGCCGGCGGCCCGACCCCGTACTACTACGGCAGGGACAAGCGGCAGCGGAACATGAACCGGCCCGAGGTCTACCGGGAGATCCACCGGGAGTTCTTGCGGTTCTTCCCGATGTGGGGCGACGTGGAGTTCAGCTACGCGTACGGCGGGACCGCCGATGTCGTCCGCGACTTCGCCCCGCACTTCGGCAGGCTCGGCGGCGGCAACATCCTGTACGGATACGGTTATTGCGGCAACGGCATCGCGGCCACCCACACCGGGGGCAAGGTCCTTCGCGACCTCACGCTCGGCAAGGACACGGACTTCTCGCGGCTGCTCTTCGTGGACGACGAGCGGCGTAAGCCGCCCGCCGCCTTCCCGCCCGACCCGGTCCTGTTCGCCGGCGCCCGTGCCGTGGCACGGCTGATGGACTGGAAGGACTCCCGCGCATGAGCCGTACCGTGAGCGGCGCGGAAGCTCGCCCCACCGTCCTCCTGACCGGCGCGTCCGGGGTCGTCGGACGCTCCCTCCTGCGGGAGCCGGACGGCCCGCGGTTCGTCGTCGCCACCCACAGCACGCCGGTGCCCGAGGCCGGGGACGCGCGGTCGGTGCGCCTGGACATGACCGCGGAGCGCTTCGGCCTCTGCGAGGACAGCTACGCCGCCCTCGTCGCCGAGGTCGATGTCGTCATCCACTCCGCGGGCCTGACGGAGTGGGGCCTGCCCGCCGAGGACTACCGCCCGATCAACATCGAGGGCACCCGACGGGTTGCGGAGTTCGCCGAACGGGCGGACGCCACCGTCCACTTCATCAGCACGGCGTTCGTCGCCGCGCTCGCGGACACCGCGCCCGTGCCGCTCGGCGCGGACAACGTCTGCCGCAACTACATCAGCTCCAAGCGGGAGGCGGAGCGCGTCCTGCGCGACAGCGGGGTGAGGCACACCGTCTTCCGTCCCACCAACCTCATCGGCGACTCCACCACGGGCTGGACCTCGCAGGGCCAGATCGTGCAGCTGATGTCGGACTGGCTGGGCCGCGGCAGGGCGCCCTTCGTCCCCGTGCACCCGGGCATCCGGATGGACTTCGTCCCGCAGGACCTGCTGTCCAAGGCGGTCCTGCGCGCCATCGAACTGAGCGACGACGCAGGCGAGTTCTGGGTGACGTACGGTCCGGAGGCCATGGACCTGGAGTCCTGCCTGCGGGTGCTGGCCGAGCACGCCGCCGGGCGTGGGCGTTCGCTGCTGCCGCCGCCGGTGGTGAACGCCGACGAGCTCGCCCCGGACGCCATCGGGAACACCGCCCCGCGGACCCGCTCCTACCTGTCCGTCCTGCGCGACGTCAGCGAGGTCACCCGGTGCAGCGGCGGTGTGCTGCCCACCTCCATGCCCGAGCTGCGCGAGCGCTATGGCATTCCACAAGTCGACGACAGGGCGGCTTATTTGAAGAGCTTGGAGTACGCGGCGGAGCACCTCGGCTAGACCGGACGGCCGGGTCACGCGGCCGGAGTGAGCGGCCGGTCCAAGCGGCCGGACGAACGGAAGGACATGCTGTGAACGAGGACTGGAACTCGCCTGACCTGCGCGGCAAGGTGGCCGTGGTCACCGGCGCCAGCCGTGGCGTGGGCCGCGGCATCGCGCTCGCGCTCGGCGCTGCGGGCGCCACCGTGTACGTCACGGGCTGCAGCACTCGGGACGGCGCGCGCACCGAAGGACTGCCCGGCACGGTGGACGACACCGCCGAGGAGGTCACCGGGCGCGGCGGCAAGGGCATCGCTGTGCGCTGCGATCACGGAGCGGCCGCGGACAACGAGGCGCTCGCCGCCCGTGTCCAGGCCGACCACGGCAAGCTGGACCTGCTGGTCAACAACGCCTGGGGAGGCTACGAACGTTCCTCCGAGGTCCGCTTCGACGCGCCCTTCTGGGACCAGCCGATGTGGCGCTACGAACTTTTCGAGACGTCGCTGCGCGCGCAGTACGACGTCACTCGCAGGCTCGTCCCGCTGATGCTGCCGCAGCGGAGCGGCCTGATCGTCGGCATCAGCTTCTCCGACGGCGACATCTACCTCGGCCAGGCCGGCTACGACGTCTTCAAATCGGCGTCCGACCGCCTGTGCCGGGGCTTCGCCGCCGACCTGCGCAAGAAGGGCGTCGCGGCGCTCTCCCTGCACCCGGGCTTCGTCCGTACGGAGCGGGTGGAGGCGGCCTGGGAGGCGATGGGCGACGGCCCCGCGTCGGTGGTGCACTCCCCGGAGTACGTGGGGCGGGCGATCGCGGCCCTGCTTGCGGACCCCGAGGTGGTGGAGCGCACGGGCAAGGTGCTCAGCACCGGTGACCTGGCGGTCGAGTACGGCTTTGCCGACGTGGACGGACGGCAGCCGCCGGCGTTCCGCCTGGAGGGCCGGATGAGCCTGGCGACCCGGATGCACCGGTTGAACAAAGTGGTCAAGTCGGCGGCGGAGCGGTAGAGCGGCCGACTCGAAGGTGTCCTGCCCGGCACGCTGTTCATCCCGTCCACCTCTGCCGGGCTCCGCGGCCACGTCTCCCACGCCGGCCAGTCGTCCGGACGTGAGCCGTGTGCCCCTCGCCCCAGTCATTCCATCAGCAGTCGGGAGGTACGTATGGTGGGGATCCGTCCCCGTCCCGCGGGACCCTGGAGACGCAGGGCGACGGCCGCGTGACAGCCGTCGGGCGCGGGCACGTCGAGAAGGGCCCAACCGTCGGGCCCGGGCGGTGCCCAGGGTGGGGCCAGTGCCGCGGCGAGGCCGACGTGGTGGGCGCCGACCCCGCCGGGCAGTCCGGTGCCCATCCCTTTGAGGAAGGCTTCCTTGCGCACCCAGCAACCCAGCAGCGCCTCCTGACGCGCCGTCGGATGCAGGGTGTCGAGGGCGCGCCGCTCGTCGGGATGCAGGCGCCGGGCCATCCGTTCGAGGCCGCCGCCGACCAGTTCCAGGGACTCGATGTCGGCCCCGACCGGCGAGGCGGCCAGCGCGTAGAGCGCGATGTCCCCGGCGTGCGAGAGCGAGAAGTGCACCCCGGAGTGACCGGCGACGGCGGGACGCCCGTGCGGCTTCTCGCAGCCGGGCATCCCGCACCGCTCGCGGACGAGGGTGACGTCCTGTGGCGCGGTGCCGAGACGGACGCCGAGCAGCACGCGCAGCCCCACGTGGGAGGTGACGAAGCGCCTGCGCGCCGCTGGGTCCTGGAACCCGGCGGCACGCTCCGCCTCTTCGGTGTCGAGGATCCCGGAGCGCGCGGCGGCTGCCGCGGCGTGGTCCGGAATCCACAGCGTCCACACGTCGACCGCGTCGGTCCTGTCCGCCGTGCCGAGCGGATCGTCCGTGTCGGTGTCGTGAGGTCCGGGCGGCCCGCCTGCCGCCCCTGCCGGAAGGGACTCAGTCATGAAGGTGCCACTACGGCCTGTCGAGGTCCTTCGGATCGGGCCGGAGGTCGTCCGACCACTCCGCGGAGAGGAGTGCGGCCTCCACCCGGGACCGCAGCCCCAGCTTCCTCGTGATGCTGGTCAGATGGGCCTTGACGGTCCGCTCTGCGATGCCGAGCCGGCGGGCGAGCTCCCGGTTCCCCTCACCGTCCGGCAGCACGCTGAACACTTCGAGTTCCCGTGGCGTCAGCACCTGCAGGACGGACCCTTCCCCCGATGCCGGGCGGCCGCCACCGCCCCCTATTCGCCTACCGATGCCCCCGCCGACCTGAAGCCTCTCCCCGTGCATGCGTTCTCCAACTCCTTGAGGAAGTCGTCACCGCGGGAGGAACGGGACCGATCTATTGCACACAACCGCTATTCCCCCTTCGACCCGACAGGAAATAAGACAGCACCCGAACCGGCCGGCCGCTGTTGTGACGTGCATCACTCCACTGTACCCCCACGGTGAGGGCCGCCAGTCGGAACTGGATTCCACGCACATGCGCGTCGGTGCGTCCAGGGAGCGTAAGGCGAGGTGGTGCTCCGTTCAAGCCTTCTCCGATGAATTCGGTGGTCGCCATCATAATTGGTCAAGCGCTCAACTGCCACTGCTGACATGCGGGTTCGCCGTGGCGGGTGGCTCGGTCCGGCCCCGCGGTGGTGGTCACCGAGGGGCGGACGCGCGCCTTTCGGTCCTCGTGCGGAATTCTCCGCAGGGGTGGCGAAAGGCAATCCGCACCGCAATCCGGCCCTTCAATCAGTCCTCCCTCCTCTGGTTCGCGGCCGTGTGCGGAGTCGGATGCGGGTAAGGGAATCTCTCCGTCAAGTGGAATTGACGGCTCCGTGCAAAAAGCCGCCCGTATTCAGGGTCCCGGAGGGTCGAATTTTTGATGCCCGACGGACCATCCGCCGTCGCAGACAGCTAGAGGTGACCGTATGTCGTCCAATTCATCCGCTCTGACCGGTTTCGGCGCCGCGGCTGGTTCCCGGATCGCGGCCGTCGCCGGCGTCCGCCCCGAACGGGTCGTCGGCAACGAAGAGCTGGGCAGGGGCCTCGGCGTCACGGCCGAGTGGATCGAGCGACGGGTGGGCGTCCGCGAGCGGCGGTTCGCCGGAGCGGAGGAGACCGTCACGGGGATGGCGGCCGGCGCGGCGGCCAAAGCGCTCTCGACGGCGGGTCTCGCTCCCGCCGACATCGATCTGCTGGTCCTGGCCACCTGCTCCATGCCGTCGCCCATGCCGAGCGGCGCGGCGTCCGTCGCGGCGCTCCTCGGTGTCCCGCGCATCGCGGCCTTCGACGTCAACGCGGCCTGCGCGGGCTTCTGTTACGCCCTCGGCGTCGCCGACGGCCTCATCCGCTCCCGCACCAGCCGCCGTGCCCTGGTCATCGGGGCCGAGCGGATGACCGACTGGGTGGACCAGGGAGACGTGGACACCGCCACCGTCTTCGCCGACGGGGCCGGTGCCGCGGTCGTCGTCGCCGCGGAGCGGGCGGGGATCCATCCGGTGGAGTGGGGCGGGGACGGCGACAAGGCCGGGCTGGTCGCCATCCCCGACCGGCACGGCAGCGTGACCATGCAGGGCCAGGCCGTCTACCGCTGGGTGACCTCGGAGCTGGCCGCGGTGGCGGCAGCGGCCTGCGCACGCGCCGGGATCGCCCCGGCCGACCTCAAGGGCTTCGTGACGCACCAGGCGAACCTGCGGATGATCGAACGCCTGGCGACGAGCCTCGGCGCCACGAACGCCGCCGTGGCCCGGGACATCGTGGAGACCGGCAACACCTCGGCGGCCTCCGTGCCGTTGGCGCTGTCCCGGCTGATCGACCTCGGCCAGGTCCGGCCCGGGGACGCGATCCTGCTGATGGGCTTCGGTGCGGGCCTCAGCTACGCGGCACAGGTCATCGCCTGCCCCTGACGGGAAGTGAGGCGGCGCGGGCTCGTGCGCGTTTCGCGGAGTGAGCCGTCCAAGGGGTCGGATCACGGAGACCGCACAGAGCCGCGGCAGGCGGCACCCGGCGAAACCTTCACCGCCTTCGCCCGCTCCGTGCTCTGCGGCGGAGGGGACTCGCCTCCAGCTTCGCCGTGGCGGCCCTCGCCTCCTGGATTCGCCGGGTTCCTGGCCGGCGCTCCGATCGCCGTGGCCTCCCGCCCCCAGCAACGCCCCCCTACCCCCTCACCGCCGCATGTACCGGAGCCAGCAGGGCGATGTCGTCGGTGGTGACGGTGAGGTGGGTGGTGCCGGCGGAGTGCCAGGAGTGGGCGAGGGTGCGCCAGGTGGCCGGTTGGCCGGGGGTGGGGTGGAGGCGGGCTTCGATGCCGAAGGTGGTTCAGTCGCGGCCGGCTTCGGTTACCGCCGTGTGCAGATCGGCGATGAGTGCGCCGCCGCGGTTGACCCGGTTGGCGAGCAGGCCGGACATGGTGAAGCCGTCGGCGAGGGTGGCGATCCGGTGCAGTGAGCGCGGTCTGCCTCCGGTGCGCGGGGTGCCGCCGCCCAGCCAGAGGGGGATCGGGCGCGGCCGGGGGGTGAGGGTGACGCCGGAGAACGCGAGGTGCGCGCCGGCGAAATCCGCTTGCGGCCGCGTCCACAGCAGGCGCAGTGCGTGGATCTGTTCCTCGAACAGTGCCGTGCGGGCGCCCGGGGCGACGCCGAGGGCGGTGGACTCGGCGGGATCGGATCCGACGGCGACGCCCAGCCGCAGCCGGTCGCCGCTGAGATGGGCCAGTTGGGCTGCCTGCTTGGCGGCGAGCACCACCGGGCGGTGCGGCAGGATCGTCATCGCGGTGGCCAGCTCGATGCGGGTGGTGACCGCGGCCAGGAACGCCACCAGCGTCAGGCTCTCGTAGGCGGGGGCGCTGGACACCAGGTGCTCCGGGACGGACAGGTGGTGGTACCCGAGGTTCTCCGCGGTGACCGCGAACTCGCGGAGTCCGGCGGGTGTCAGGGTCGTCGGAACGGTCCAGCCGAGGCGGAGGGTCATTTGCGGAAGCTCTCCGGGTCGGCGGCGGAGATGAAGACCGCGCGCGGGCGTTCGGCGGGCAGCAGCTGGGAGTTGAGGAGGCGGCGTACCGCTTTCTCCCCGCCGGGCAGGGAGTCGGTGACCGACAGATGGACGTCGAGGACCTGGGTGCCGCCCTCGTCCACCACCTTGGGCACGCAGTGCACCACCCCCGGGATGGCGTGTGCGGCCTGCCGGACGGTGTTCAGCGAGACCTTCTCGCCGCGCAGCACCACGAGGTCCGACAGCCGTCCGTGGAAGGTCAGATAGCCGTCGTCGATCGAGAAGGCGTCCCCGGTGGCGATGGTCCGCGGTCCCGGCAGGACGCGCTCGCTGTGCTGCCCG
Source organism: Streptomyces sp. x-80 (assembly GCF_046549095.1). NCBI lineage: Bacteria > Bacillati > Actinomycetota > Actinomycetes > Kitasatosporales > Streptomycetaceae > Streptomyces > Streptomyces sp. x-80. The sequence goes on along the minus strand of NZ_JAJPWM010000018.1, from coordinate 445 downwards.
ACCCGTCGCAGCAGTACGGTGCCGGATTCGACCAGCAGCTCGCCCACCTCGTCCCGTACCTCGCCCACCTCGTCCCGTACCTCGCGCAGCGACGCGCGCACCCCGGGCAGCGGGCGGCCGATCGAGCCGTACCGGTGCGCGGGCTCGGCGTGCGCGGCCGGTGTCGACACGCGGGGCCCGGCCTCGGTGAGCCCGTAGGTCAGGTACAGCTCCGCGGACGGCCACGCGGCCAGCAGGTCCGCCACCTCCGCGGGCGCGAGCCGGTCCCCGCCGACCGCCAGCGCCCGCAGCCCACGGGGGAGGTGCCCGGGGTCGGCCAGACCTTCCCAGCTGAGCCTCGTCAAGGTCACCGCCCGCCGCGGGCGCTCGGTCGTCGTCCAAGGAGGAGGTGGGCCTGACTGATCTCTTCGAACCTCTCGGACGGCTCCCACGCTCGCAGGGTCGC
>NZ_JAJPWM010000017.1:0-223562 GCF_046549095.1 Streptomyces sp. x-80 | reverse complement strand
GAGCGGGGCATTGACGGCGGGCAGTACGACGGCGCGGACCACGGAAGGGATCTCCTCGGTGTGGCGGACGGAAGGGTGACGAACGGCGCGGAAGGGCTGGGCGCGGGCGGGGCAGGCGCGCCCTCCCCCCCCCCCCCCCCCCCCCCGCAGATTCGATCTTCTTCAGTCGTTTCAGGGGGTGTTGGGCTCCGCCATTCGAACCGAGATTCGCCGTTGGCGTCCGCAGGTACGGCGACGCAGAACCATCTATCTCGGTGGTGGGGTGCTCCGATTTCGGAAGCTCGAAGGCTGATCCATTTAGCGTCATACCCGCTCTCGGCCAGCCCCGCGAGGACTTCCGCGAGCCCGCGCGTCCGGATCGCGGCAACGTTTTCCAAGAAAACGAAATCCGGTCGAAGGACGCGAACGGCGTCAAGGACGTTGAACCAGATCGCTGACCTTGCATCACTCAGCCCCCCTCTTCGTCCGGCGTTGCTGATTCCCTGGCACGGGAAGCCCGCCGTGACAATGTCGATTTCTCCAATGAGGGCGGCCCAGTTGATGGCCTGCACATCCCCCAGGTTCGGGGCGTCCGGGTACCGGGCCGCCAGGATCTGGGAGGCGTGCGGGTCAATCTCCGCGACGTAGCGCACGCGCTCCCCGGTCAGTGCCTCCACGGCAAGCCCCAGGCCCCCGTAACCGCTGCACAATTCCAAAATGGGCATGACGAGCCCACCCCCCTTACGTGTGGGCCTACTTGGCGAAGACGCCGAGACCGGCCGGCATCGCGTCGTCGTCGGCCAGGCGGACACCCACAAGCGCGATGCCCTTGTTGGTCTTCTTGCGGACAACCCCGCGCTCCTCCATGGCCCCGAAGAACGCACGCCGCGTCCAAATCTCCTTGGCGGGCAGGTTTTCCGCCGTGCACCAATCGAGATAGGTGTTGAAGGCGGCCCCGCCCGGCATCTGGCTCTCGTCGTGTCGATCAAGGACGCCGGGAAAGAATCCGCTCAGCGCGTCGGAGGTCTCCCGGTACTCCCGCGTGGCATCTGCGATGACCGGCGGGTCCTGAAGCCCGCCCGCGTACCACTCCATGGCGCCCTGGACCGCCCAGGCTGCAATGCCCTCAGCCTCAGCTGTGAGCTTCTGGTCAAGGTAGGGATCGCGCTCTTCCGGCGCGAACCATCTCGTAAACGGAAGCATTTTGACGCGGCGCCAGAGCCCTTCGTCCTGCCCCCGGAAGCGCGGCTTGTGATTCGTGGAAAGGACGATAAGGAAGCTGGGCTTGAATTCAAAGAATTCCTGTCTCATGAACCGGGCAGACATCATGTCCTTGCCGGACGCGCGCTTGAGAATCGCTTCCGACATGGGCTTTCCGCTCTCGCCTTCGCTCGCCATGACGAGCCGGCTACCCCTGAGTGCCGCAATGTCGTTGGGGATTCCGCCGCTGGGTCGCTCTTCGAAGGTGGCAAACGCGGTGGTCTTCGTAACCGACCGGAATACGCTGGTCAACGTGTCGGTCGCCACTGACTTGCCGTTCGCGCCCTTCCCCCACAGGATCACGAAGCACTGTTCGGCCACGCTGCCGGTGATCCCGTAACCCACGAGCCGCCGGAAGTAGTCGGCCAACTCCGGCCGGTCCGGGAAGACTTCGGACAGGAAGGAGAGCCACCGCGGACACTCGGCTTCGGGCCGGTAGTCGAGATCCAGCGCATACGTGAGCATGTCGGCTTTGTTGTGCTCCCGCAGCTCCCCGGACCGGAGGTCCACCGTGCCGTTGGCGAAGGTCAGAAGCTCCGGGTGGGCGTCGAACGCCGCCGCGTCCACATGGACGGACGGAACCGCCCGCAGCTCCCGTATCAGGCTGTCGATCTTCCGGGTGAGGGTGAAGCCCTGGGCGGTCTGCTGAAGCCGGGCCCCAGGGTCGTCCTTGGGCTCCCCGCCCTTCTCCGCGTGGGCGGCGCTCAGCTCAGCGGCTGCCACGGTCAGGGCGGCGCCCATGTAGTGGATGGCCTGACGGACACGGATGTCACTGCGCTCCCAGACCGTCCCGGACCACATGTAGAAGCCCAGGCCCGGGGCATGCTTGATCGTGCCCTGCGTGAAGGCAACCAAGGCATGGGCGTTGAGCACGTCGGACGAGCCGTAGCGCTCCGCGAACTCCGTCATGAGGCGGACCGCACGGGCGGCTTCGTCAGCGTCCGGAACGAGTGCCCCCGTGGCGCCGTCAACAAGTGCGCTGCCGACCGGATTGATCGGGCAGGCTGCCTTCACCGCCCGGTGCAGAGCCGTGGGGAAGGCGGCTGGGTCGTCCTCACGCCACCGGGTCAGGTCGTGGCCGGCCGTGGGAATGTCTAGCGCAAAGACTTCCAATCCGTAGGCGGCAAGTCCCTCCGCCAGGCGCTGGGTAAACCCGGCCCCCGCCGGGTCGTGGTCACCGGCAACGATGACCTGGGAGCCCCTGAGTCCGTCAGCCAACTCCCGGATCAGGTCCGGATTTCCGGCCAGACTCGCGCCCCGTACGGCCACCGCGTCGTAGCCCACGCCTGTCACGGTGAGCGCGTCTCCGGGCCCCTCCGTGACGATGGTGACGCCGTACCCGCCTCCGCCGCGAAACACGCCGTACGCGGCCCAGTGCATCCCTTCCGGGTTCATCAGGCTCAGCCACCGCCCCGGGCACTGCCCAGTGAGATCCCGGCCCTGAAGCCCCCGGACCACGCCGGAGAAGTCCCTCAGCGGAACCGTCAGACGTGGATACGCCAGAAACGAGCGCGAGCGGTACGCGAAGGCGAAGCCGTAGCCCGGCGCGTCCACGCCAAGCATGAGGTCCGCCGCCGCCTCCACGACCAGTCCGAAGCGCTGAGCAACGTACGCCCGCGCCGCCCCGGCGGCATGGTCCGTGAAGTCCCCCAGCTTCGTTGCCGACTCGTCCACGTACCGGGCGAGCGCAGCCGTCTCCGCGACGCCCACGAGCTGGGGGCGCACGGACGACACGGTCAGACCCTCCCCGTCTGAGTCGAACAGGTCCGGGAAGCGGAGCCCCACGGCGCCGATCACGTCTTCGTTGCGGCAGCCGGCCCGGCAGACGAAACGGACCTTGTGGTCATCCCCGCGCCAGATCCGAAGTGACGGACGGGAATCCCCGTGCGCGGGGCACAAGGCGAGATAACCCCCGTCCGCCTCTTCAGAGACCTGGGAGAACCGGGCGAGTAGGTGAGTGAAAAGCATGTGCGCGCCTCCTTCACCCGGTCTCTGGGGCGCTGATTGCCTACGGCACCCCGGCGCGCATGTCGGCAACGAGCTGGGTGAAGTGCTCCACGTCGGTAGTCAGGTACCAGCGGCCGGAGTCGAGACCGCGCACCGCGGGAGCAAAGGCGTACCGCTCGCACATCTCCCGCGTGGACACCCCCAGGGCGACACGCACCCGCGTCCACGTCCGTACGCCGAAGTGCACCCTGCCCAGACGGACGTTGGCCCGCCGAAGCTTGTGCACCACCACGCCGTACGGGTAGCCCGCGTGGAACGCCTCAACGTGCGCCTGGCGGAGCCACGTGGGGACCGCCGGGGATTTCACGTCCTTGCACTCAAGGACGAAGGGCGGGCAGTGCACGTCGCCCACGTCCTTGACGCCTTCCTGGGCGGCCCGCCTGACGTTGAGGGCAGAGAAGATGTCCTTGAGCCTGCCCGTCTCGTCAACAAGCCCCAGGGCTTCGTTGAGGTGATCACGAACGGCGGACTCCCACGCGGTCCCCCGCGTTTTACTGGGGTTAGCCACGCCACCACCCCCACAGCGCAAAGGCGACCACCAGCAGGAAGGCGAGTGCGGCAAGTGCGAGTGAGCCAGCCAAGGCGAGCGCAAAGGGCTCACAGTTCAGCGCCGCTCCGGAGATCTGCGTTTTCATTCCTCCCCCTTGCACCTACTCACGTGAGTAGGTTGAAAATGCGAAAGGCCGGACAGCACCCAGCGGGTTCCGTCCGGCCCTTCCTTGCGGTCTACGCGTCGCGCTCCGTCACGTTGGACAGGCACAGCCGCGCGTGTTCGTTCGAGATCCATTCCTTCCGCAGCCGCTTACGCGGAACGAAGCCCGATTCGGCCCCGGTCGGCTGTACGAGAAGCATGGGGCGAAGGATGCCGTCCACCTTGCGGACCCTGTTTCCCTGCCGCGCACCGTAGGTGATCAGATCTCCCCGGTACAGCTCGTTGCCTGCGTAGTCGGAGACCGTCCCACGCCTACCCATAGACGAATTCCTCGTCCACGCCGAAACGTCGTCGTCGCTCGTGGATCACATGCGGAATCGCACCCGGCTTCCATTCCCAGAGCGGCGCCTTGAGCGCCGGGTCCGGCAGGGACCGAAGGAGCGTGGCGAACTCCCCGGCCCCCGTCTTCACAGTCGAGTGCGGACCGGGAAGGTGCCCGGTCACCGCTCCTCTGCAATCGCGTCGTCGTACGCGCCCAGTACCTCGATGACGGGCTTGCGGAAGTCCACCTTCTCACCGGAGCCGTTGATGAAACTGACGTGTTCCAGGGTCAGCCGGCACAGGGCCTCACCCTCAACCGCGTCAAGCGCGTCCTTGACTTCGTGAATGACCTCAGCGAGCGTCCACGCGGAAGCGATGAGCTTGCCCTTGCCCAGCTCGTAGTCATGGGCGAGACGGAACGTCACGTTGATGGACGGGGCCGGGCCGATGCCCTGACGGGCCGCGTCCTTGCGCTCACTCATGAGCTTCGGGCAGCCGCACGGCTCCCCCTTGCGCTCCGGCGGGGACAGGAAGCTCACGCCGTCGCACTCGTGGACCGGACCGGTACGGCCCCAGAGGATGAGCTTGTCTTCAATCGCCTTGCTACCGGCAATGACGATCTCCACGGACGGGGTGTCCGTCAGGACCTGAAGATTGGCTTCCTTCGTCGGGTCGTACTCCTCAACGGCGCCGCCCATGAGCTGGGCGATAGCGTCGGCAACGGTCGGGTCGCCGGTCAGCACGCGCCAGTTGGCGAGACTGACGGGCTTCTTCTTGACCACCATGCCCGACCGGAACTGAAACGCGTAGTCGTTGCTGAACTCGTGCTCCGGCTTCGGCTTCGGCTTGGCGTCCGGGTCGGTGGCGAAAATCTGAAGCGCCATATGCGCTCTCCCCCTGGGGTGTTGAGTGATCAGGGGGAAGGGCGGGACTCTGGGCCGGCCGCGCCTTCCTCCTTCACCCGGGGTCTAGGGGGCCGATTGCCCACGGCCTGGGGACGATGCGAAAGCCCCCGGCAACCGAAGTCACCGGGGGCGGAGGCGGGTCTACTTGGCGCGGCGCTGGGTGCCCGTCACGAGCTTGGCGGCAGCCTGGGCGATGGCCCGGCCAATGACGGTCTTGGACGTTTCGCGGTCCCAGGTGAAGATCTGGCGGAGCCGCAGGAAGGTGGCGAACACGTCGGCGGAGTCGATACGGACCGGCTTGAAAGCCCATGTCTCGTCCGTGATGTGGAGGACACACGCACCGTCAAGCTCCGGCATGGGCTCACTCACGCCCTGGGCGTCGATGATCCGGTCAGCGTGCGCGTACGCGGACATCTGAAGCGCCACGTCCGGGTAGGTCGCCTTCGACGTCTTCCAGTCCGCAATCACGGCGTGCCGCTCCCCGGAGCGGTCCGGGGTCGGCTTCCCGTTCTCGTCCAGCCACACGTTGAGGATGGCGTCAAAGCTCCCGGCGTACCCGTGCTGATCCGACCACGCCACGTCTTCGGCGCGGACAAGCTGGGGATTGACCGCCTCAAGGAACTCCGCGAAGTGGTCGCGGTAGGGGATCAGGTCCGGGTGCACGCGGCCCAGGGCCTCACCCCGAATCATGCGCTCAAACAGGTCGTGGGCAGCGGAGCCCACGTCAGCACGGCGCTTCGTGTACCGCCTGGCGGCGCCCTTGAGGTAGTCAACGGCGCCCTGACGGTCGCGCTCCGCCATGGATGCCACGAAGTCGATGGAGTCAATGGCCAGTTCCGCGGTCATCTTGGCCGCCCAGTGCTGCAAGAACGGCTTCGGAAGCATGGAGATCACGGACGTGACGCCGGGAACCTTGAGGTCAGGCTTTTCGGGGTCGAAGTAGAAGCGGCTGCCGCTTCGGGTGATGGTTCGGATCTGGCCCATGGGTCGGGCCCCCTTCAGGCTCGTGGTGAGTGGGTCACCACGGGTCTGGTGGGTCGATTGCCCAGGCAGTGACGGAGTGCCGGAATGACGGTCCTCCCGCAATGCAGCCCTATATATGAGTGGCTGGTCTCCTGCCTGGAACCAAACCACTCGTCATTCCGGCACTTCGTCACTCTGCCGACGCTGCCCTACCGCCGGCCCCGGCCACGGCCCCGGTGAAACGCGGTGTGGGCGGCTTGGCGGACAGCTTCGTACCTGCGCTTCCGCTCCTCCGCCGGAATGGCCGCAACGTCAGCGAGCGCCGCGCGGATCTCGTCCGCTAGCTCCTCCGCTCGCCGCGGTGATGTGAGGAGGTCTTCAACGAGCCGGGTAAGGCGGGCAATGCGCTCTTCGGATGTCATGCGGTGGTCTCCTTCGGGTACGCGAAAGCCCCGCCGGTCCGCTGGGGTCCGACGGGGCTACGGGCAACTGCTGGGTCAGATCTGCTCAGACAGCTCCTGAGCACGCGCGGCAAGCGCCTTGAGCCTGTTGCGGACCTTGCGCTTCTGGGTGCCGTTGAGCTTCGCCGCGTTTTTCTCCGCCTTGTCCAACTCCCCCTGGATCGTGGTGAAGTAGTTCTCAAGGCGGGCTTCGGGGGTCAGCTTGGACTCATCCGCCTTCCCGCCCTCAAGCTCCTTCGCGGCAGCGCGGCGCTCCCGCTCGATCTCAGTACGCCCCTTGCGGGGAAGTTCGATGTCCCGTGCCGCGTACAGCTCGTACACGGCTTCCGTGAGGCTTGCGGGGTTCTCCTCCGTCTCCTTCTCCTTGGCCTTGAGGTACGCGGCAGCGGCCTCCGGGTAGTACCGAGTGACCTCCTCAAGGCCCGCTTCCTTGTCCACGTCGAGACCACGCAGGTACTCAACGAGAACGTCAGAGCGCTTGTTCTGGACGGAGCGCTTCAGCTCGTCCAGCGCGTCCGCCCGGTCCACGTCGTCCACGGCGAGCGCATCGCTCACTCGGTTATAGATCATCTTGGCGCGGTCGCGGGTGGCCTTCGCCCCGGCGTTGAGGTCCGGCAGCTCCTTGTATTCGCTCTCCTTGCGCATGGCCAACATGATCTGGAAGACCGTCTTGCCGATCTCCCGCATCTTCACGCCCAGGCTGATCCCCTCAAGGGCCGCCTCCGCGCCCTTGGCAACGAGCGCTTCCATCTCCGGCGTGATGATGGTGCCTTCGAAAAGCGGTGTGCTTCCAGGCTTCTCTACGTCCCCGGCGGGCTCCTCGGCGTCCGCTGCTTCCGGCCCCATCACCTTGAGGGCGTCCGTCAGTTCGCCGCGGAGCGTGCTCCGGAGCTTCACGGACCCGGTTCCCTTGAGGTCCTTGAGAAGCCCTTCGGTCACCATGACGAGTTCCGCCACCGCGTCCGCGTCGGCCCCGTCCGCAATGTGCGAGCGGACCCGCTCAACGTTCGCCTTGACCTCTGCCGTAATCGCGTCGTTCGCGGTCATGTGGGCCTTCTCCCGTGTGTTCTGGTTCTCAACGGTGATCTCAAGCTCTGCTTTGCGCCGGCGGGCGTTCGGCGCAGCTTCCTGCTTCTCGTCCGCCGCCATGGCGGCAACGAGCCTTACGCACGGAGTACATGTGACGTAGGGGGTGCCACAGTGACGAACACCGTTGATCGGCTTGTTGCACAACGTGCGGATGTCGGCACCCCGGGCCGTGTGCACGACCTTGCCCGTGGCCAGGTAGAAGACCTCAAAGCCCTTCGGCTTCGTCACAGACACCACGCCAACCCCCCTACTGCCCCGTCCCGCATTTTCTGGAAAACCGTAGCAGCAACTCAGGCCCCCAGTAACCACTTTACGGAAACAAGCTACTCACGTGAGTAGCTTGGAAACGACGAAAACCCCCCACCCGCCTGGGGTGAGGGGCCATCCATCGGTCACCGGTACCGAACGAGCCGGTCAGCGGCACAGTCCAGCTCAGCGAGGCTCCCGGCATTCGTCACCGTGCGGTCCGCCGGGTGCTTGTCCAGCGCGGTCTCGCTCTCGTGATTCGCGTTCGTTCCCAGGTTCGGGGCGCCGGGCCGGTTCACCCGAACGAGAAGGAAGCCACGAGCCCTGAGCGCCGCGCATTCGTTGGCGTGGCGTACGTCGGTTACGACCACGGGGAGGTTCCACGTGTCGGCAACGGCCACCTTGTCCATGGCGAGATCAACCCAGTGGTCCGGGTTCTCATCACGGGCAGCCTGCCCCAGGCGTTGAAGGGTGCGCCGGATCTCCGGGCATGTGTTCTTGGCCTTGTCCCAGCCCCAGCGCCGGACTACCTGAGTCAGGCGAACGGGCAGCGGACCGTATCCGGCGGGCTCGTACATGACCACAGGGTCAAGGCTGAGTGCCATGTCCTTGAGCGGGTCTGCGAAGGCAACCCGTGTGAAGGCCCAGGCGGACGCGAGCCGCCGACCGATGGTGTCCTTGCCCGACCCGGCCCGGCCCATGAGTGCGACGTGTCGATAGGTCATCCCCAGTCCCCTTCGGTGAGTTGGTCTCACCTGCGCTCTGGGGAGCCGATTGCCTATGGCCGGTACTTGCCCGCGTACGCGGCCAGGGTCTTGCGGTCCTCAAGGCGCTGGACCGCCTCACCGGTGCCCAGCACAGCAGCGACCACACCCAGGATGAGCGCGGACGGCAGTGACGGGACGAAGTGGGTCACGAGCGCGAGAACGGCCACGGCCACGGTGTAGAGGCGGGCAGCGTGCGACTTGACGAACTCCATGTTGGGAACCCCCTGTTGTTGCTGTGAGTGATGGTGTGGGCCGCGTCGTGAGCCAGCTCGTCCACGCGGGGACGCTCCGGCGGCATCCCGCGGCACGTTGGGTGACGGTCAGACCTTCGGCACGCGGAGCTTGTCCCAGCTCGTCCGCCCCGGCCACCCGTCAGCGTCGGAGCCGGTGAAGCCCAACTTCCGCTGCCACTTCTGGTAGCTCTTGCGGTCTGCCTCGGTCCAGCGCGGCCCCGGGCCTTCGACGTACGCGGAGCACGCCTCAGCCACGAGCCGGCGGCCCATGGCGGTGACGAGCGCACTGTTGGGACTGCTCTTGAAGAAGGCCGCCCCGGGGAACGGCGCGTACTGCGGAGCGCTCGCCTTCGTCTTGAGTTTCTGGCCCGGCTGGATCACGTAGGGCGCCTTGATCCCATTGAGCTGTGCAAGGGTTTCCCACCTGATCCCCAGGGCCTTGCCGATGCCGGACAGGGTGTCCCCGGCCTTCACGGTGTACGTGCCGGTGGACGGGGCCGGGTTGGAGCCGCCAACGATGGTCTTCGCGCGCTTCAGGATCTCCGGGAGCTGGGCCACCACGTGGGAGCCGGGACACGACGTGTGACCGCCCCAGGCGCTTCCGCCCATACCGTGGTAGCCCAGGCCCCGACCCGAAGGGTCGGTGGTGAGCTGAAGCGGGACACCGTGGGTCTTGTGGGCCCAGGCGAGCACTTCGGCGCACCGGGTGAGCTGGGCGTCCGTCAGCGCGTCACCCCCACGGCCTTCGTTCTCGATGGAGAGCCAGCTCCTGTTGCCGCCTGCCTGGGCCCATGCCCTGTTGGCCGTGTCCACCCACTGGCAGAGCTGACCGGCGCGGCTCGTGCCGAAGTGGCTGGACGCCTGGGCCGCCGGGTTCCTGAACCAGGAGTCGGTTCCGGCGTAGGACCCGTCCATGATGTGGACGACCACGCCCCTGACTGCCTCCTGGCCGCCGGCCGTGTGGTTCACGGAAATGGGCTTCCATGCAGCCCCGTTGAATCGCGCCATGGGCGCACTCCTCCATTTTCGGGAACGCCCCGTCGGTGGACGGGGCATGTTCGTCGTGGGTCTGGTGGGCCGGTTGCCTACTCACGTGAGTAGGCACTCAGGCCAAAGCGGCCCAGAATCGGTTGGCGCCGTTCTCGATCGCGCTGACCGTGATGGACGCGGGGGCGGACATGGCGGCCGTGCCGCTGATCACGCCATAGCGCTTCACGCTGCTGAGTCCGAAGACGTTCGGCGGGGCATCGAAAGCCGAATCGGCGCACAGCATCATGGGCCCGTCATTTGTGCTCGTGTTGTAGCGAAATGCCCACGCCACGTAGTAGATCCCAGCGGGCAGGGACACACTTGCCGTCAGCGGCGCGGAGACGGCTGTCCCGCCCAAGTTGTGGACTCCGGCGATGACGGTCTCACCGGTCAGCGCTGCCGTGGTGCCCACGCGGGTACCGCTTGCGTCATAGATCGCTCCCCAGGAGCCTGCGAGCATCCCCCCGGCATACCCGCCGAAGTGCCAGACGATTTTGGCCACGGTGGTTGGGGCACGAAGGACAACGGCCGCCAGGCGAAGGGCTCCGTTGCCGGAATAGATGGGCTTGGACATTCCCACGGCCGGGTCGAAGGCCCAGGCTGTCAGGCCCAGGTCCGCGGGTCGCCAGTCATCCACGCTGCTGACGGAGCCTGCCCCAGGGTCGCCCTTGTCCCCCTTCGGACCGGCCGGGCCAATAAGCGATGCGAGCCACTGCTCTTCGCTGCCGGTGTACCCGCCGGCCACAGCTACCGCGTAGGCGCTCAGCCCCGGAGCCCCCTGAGCACCGGCCGGGCCGGTGTCGCCCGCAGGACCGGGAACTGAACTATCCGCTCCGGCTGCGCCCTTGTCACCCTTCGGACCGGGCGGGCCAACGAGCGACGCGATCCACTGCCCTTCAGTGCCGACGTACCCGCCGCTGACCGCCACCTGATAGGCACTGGCCCCGGTCTCTCCCTGGCCACCCTGGGGACCGACAACGGGCACGTAGTTGGGCGTGGTCGGGTCCGCGGGCGCGATGTCGGCAAGGTCCACGTCCGGAACGTTCTGGGGAAGCAGCATGGCGAAGGACCGGGAGCCGACCACGCCCGCAAGGTTCTCCTTGACGCTGTAGGCCCAGCCGGACGGATTCATGCCGGGGGCGTCCGTGGCGGGCAGCTCAGCGGTGAACGCGCCCCTCTCGTCAAGCTGGGCGATCACCGGGCCGGCAATGAAGAGATCCGCTTCCGGGAAGGTCAGAAGTCCCGGGGCGGAGAATGTGATGTTTCCGCTCAGGGACCGGCCGTCCGGTCCCAGATATCGGCCGTGGACACGCACGGTCGGAATGCTGGACGGCAGCGGGCTCGTCTCGGTAGGCGTGGTCATGCGTCCCCCAAAGAAATAGTCCGGATGCGCGGTTAAGGGCGCGCTAGGAGTTCCGCTATCTGTGCGCGAAGCTCTGCGTTTTCGCGCCTCAACTCAATAACCTGCTTGCGGAGTTCAACGATTTCGTCTGCCTGCCGCTGGGATTTGCTGGCGAAGGCTTCCGCTTCTTGGCGCCATGCGTCCCGCATTCCCGACTTCCACTTGTTCAGCGAGATAGCCAGGAACACGAGCACGGGAACGACTACTTCGGCGCTCGCTGCCAGGCGGGCTAGATCCATCCCGCGTCACCTCATGTCCGGTGGAGCCAGTCGGTCCCTACCCCGATGGCTCCGGCGGCCGATTCCTCAACGAATGTGTTGAGGGGAAGTCCCACAGCGAGCGTTGGGGGGCCTGCGGCCACGGTGTACCGCGTGCCGCTCTGGATCACGACCTTGTTGAGCCGGTAGTCCACGCGGATGGCCCGCCATGCGTGGTCGTCCTCAAACCCGATGGGCTGCGGGTGCCGCCATACAAAGGCCAGCTCCTGAGTCGTCCCGGTGAAGTGCGACTTGGTCACCTGAAACTCAACGGACCGCGTCCCGGTGATCGGGTCGTACAGGCTGAAGGTTGCCGCCACGTCCAGCGGATTCGTACCGTCCAGCGTCGGGATGAAGAACGGCACCACGGCAAAGACAACGGGCATGTTCGCGCCGGTCGTGTTCACTGCCCCCAAGATGTGGAAGACGTTGGCGTCAGCCACGCCTTCAAGGTAATCGGACTGGAACGAGCCGACGGGAAGCCGCTCGAAGACGCTGCCGAACTGGGGCTTGCGCTCAAGGGCGGTCAGGCGGCGCTTCATCTCGTTCAGCTCAGCCACGAGCGACGGAGGGTAGGCATTAGTCTGAATTACCACTCGCGAAGACCTCCTTGTTGGCCATGGCAAGGCTGATGGATTCGGTTCCGTTGTCGTCCACGTCCACCGCGCGCTCAGTCACCACAAATTCGTCAAAGAGCGCCACATAGCCAGATTCCGCAATTACCGTTCCGGTGTCCCCTGGAGTGAACTCCGTGGGGCTGAAAAGCCCGGGGTACAGGGTCAGCGTGGGTACCGCTATGGCCGTACGCCCCACGGCAGCCAGGGCAGCGGCCTTCGGAACGAGCGACCCGGAATCCTTCACATCGGAGTACGAAGCCGTAACCGCCTTCCGAGGAATGCGCCCGGCAACGCCCGGGTTGGCAACCTGGGCCCGTGGTCGGCCCCCGGCGCCGTTGTCCGCACCGAAGACGGTCACGGTAGTGGCCAGAGATGAGCCGTCATAGGACACCGCGGTCACGTTGCAATTCACGCCGTGCTGAAGCTGATACGGAAAGAGCGAGTCACCCCGGGCCGACTTCAGCAGGCGATTGCCCACCCGCTTCCCGCGGTCCGCCCAGTAGGGCACGTAGCGGAAGTTGAAACCGCCGAAGTCGTCGGCCAGCTCGTCGATGGCTTCGCCTATGTTCTTGTACTCATAGTCGAACCATTTGCGCGACCGCTTCCCGCCCGTGGGCGAGAGGTAGGACGTATCGGTACTGATACCGCCGTTGTCGTTGGCGTACTCGACCCACTCCGTGAGCAACAGGCTTTGATCCGAAGCGGCCCGGTCGTATCCGTTTTCCAGAAAGCGTCCGGAGTAGTACGAGTGGTATCCCGACGCGTTGAGTGTCAGCGTGCCGCCGGCCAGATCAGCGTTGAGGGTCCACAGGATGCCACCCCAGACAGGTTCGCTGTCCCGCACCACCACGAGCCCAGTGCCCACCGGGTACAAACTCCCGTCCGCCTCGGGGGCGTTCAGCGGAATCGTGACGGCCGCTGACCCAGCCGCGTTCAGGCTCTCCGTGTACCGGATGGCGGTGACCGGCAAAGAGGCGACTGCTTCACCGGTCATCATGTTCGTCTGAAGCACTTCGTACCGCGCTGCCACGCCACCCCCTACGTGTTGGCCGGAGACTTACTGAAGCTCTCGTTGATGTAGGCGTTGCCCGTCACTCCGGCCGTGCCGAACTCGATCGCGCCGGACGTCATGAGTGCGATGCGGGCCGTTCCCGCGGACGCCGACGTGTACGAAGCGCCGACGGTCCCGTACGTGTTCGTCTTCGGCTTCGTGGTGGCAGCGGGCAGGGTCGCGAGGATCACGAGCTTGTTCAAGGCAGTGTTGCCCGGGGAGAAGGTCAGGTTCCCCGACAGTTCCCAGCTCGTTGAACTTTCCCGGACCCACAGAGTGCCGGTGGTCGTGATGGTCGCCCCGGCGGAGTTCGTGAAGTTCTGAAGCGTACACACACGCCACGGCCCGGGATCGGAGGTGAACCACTCACCGGCCTTCGTGCGCACCCAGCGCTGACCGGTGCTCAGGTCCATGCACACGGCCCCCGGGCGAAACGGTGCGGGCATGGGGAGTTGGCCGTTCCAGTCCACGGCGACCGTGCCCGGCGCGGGGCTGAACATCTGGTCTTGGTACTGGCCCGTAATGCGGACGGGCGTGGTCGTGAACGTCGTGGTTGCCTTCGGCACGTCCACCCAGCCCAGCGCAACCGCGTTGTCCGGACGCGCCGGAGCGGACGGTGACGCGGCCGGCGTGCCGGGGATGAGTTCCACCTCAAAGCCGTTGATCGGGTCACCGGCTGCCGTGGACCGAAGGCGGGCAAGGATCAGGTCCCGCCTGGGGTTGTTGTTGTCGGGCATGGGCACGGCGACGGTGGCGCCTTGGCACCACGCCCAGGTGGCGCCGTTGGTCGGGTGACCCACGAGCGCGGATACGGCGCCCACATACACCGTGCGCGCGCTCTGATCGGAGGTCAGCACGAACTCATTCGCCACAAACAGGTGCCGCGCCGAACCCCGGGAGGTCAAAAGTGCATTCCAGGTAGCCATATCGGAAGCGCCGTACGTCGCCCCTTCCTGGAACCATGCGAAGCCCGCCATGCCATCACACCCATTCATCGATCCATGCCAGTTCGGCCGCAGCCGCACTGAACTCGTTGTCGTGCCTCATCCGAAGCCGGTGGTCACCGCTCGCGTACTCGGGCCATGTAGAACCCGTCATGACGAGCCCGGTGATGTCCGTGCCGTCTGTGCGCGTCACGAGCTGGGCGGCGCTGTCCACGGTGCAGGCCCCGTCGAACCTCACCCCGAACCACCGGCCCGTCGTGTCATCCCGCAAGACAGGGTTCTTCGCGTCCCGGAACTCGATGACAGGACGGGCAGCGACCGAACCCCACTGAGTGAAGCGGGATATGGGGTCGGGCGGCGGTGCGCTACTGCCCTTGATGGTGAAGGGGACGGATACGGGAAAGGTCAGTCCGCCGTCCAGCGGAGGCCGGACCGAACTCCGGACCGTCACCGTGCGGGCTCCCTGCCCGTAGATCGTCGGGTCGGTGGCGAAGAGTTCCACCACGACGTTGCACACCCGATGGGCGAAGTTCAAGTCAAGCGGACCGCTCCGCTTCCTGGTTCGCGCCTTGATCACCGCTGTCCGGTCTCCGGCCGCTCCGGGGAAGCGGAAGCGGAAGGGACGCTCAGGCGTGGCCGGCAGGAAAGCCGCCTGCACCTGTGTCAGCGCCCGCGTGAACTCCTCCCTCGTACCGTAGATTTCCAGCGTGAGCGTGACCGTCCGGCCGCCTAGGTAATCGTCCCCGGCCCAGAGCCCATGACGCTGCACAAGGGCCAGGTCCGCGGTTCTCACGTCGGGCGTGGACAGCAGCCCGTCAACGGCAACGATCGAGATGGCGGAGTCAGGGGCTCCCACGACGAGCCCGTTGAACTCACATGTCCAGTCGTCCAACTCCGCCATTTCAACCCCCCGTTACCTACTCACGTGAGTAGCTTCATTACCTCGGTGCGGTACGAAGCGCCCAGGCGACTTCGCGACCGATAGCCCACGGATCGGCGTTGGTCTGCACATTGACCACCACGCCCCCGGAGTTCGGGGCAGCATGGTTTGGGATCACGGTTGATCCGGTAGGTAGATTGACCCATTCCGGCCCGCGTTCGCCGACGCGCGTAAGGCCGGATACCGGACCGCCCATAGCGCGCACATGGGGAATCGGGTTTTTGGGCAGGTCGATCGAGAATTTACCCCAGCCCAATTTATCGGGTATTGCCCAGTTCATGAGATCAATGACGCTATTGATCGCCCCCTTCGCCGCGCGGGAGATGGCGAGAGCCAGCGAGGTGGCGAAGCCGCCCAGTTTGCTCAAGCCGCTCTTTATCCCGTCGATCACCTTTGCCCCTAGTGACTTCCCGGCGTTCAGGAGGGAAGCCGCGGCGGACAGGATGCGGCCCGGGAGGGACCTTACGAAATCCACCACCGCGTCAAGACCGGCCTTCGCCTTGTCCCTGACGAAGCCGAACGCGTTTGCCGTGGCTTCCTTGATCTTGTCCCAATGCTTGATGATCAGGCCGGGCCCGGTGAAGTTCAAGAAGAGATTCTTGAGCCATTCAAAGACGCCGGTGATCTTGTCCCAGACCCATTGAAAAGCCTCGCTCGTCTTTTCTTTGATGGTGTCCCAATGTTTGATGATCAAGCTAGCGCCGCTGAAGTTCAGGAAGAGATCCTTGAGCCAGTTGAAGACGCTGAGAATCTTGTTCCACACCCAGTCAAACGCCTCCAGCGTCCATGTTTTGATCTTGTCCCAGTTGGCCCAGATCAGGGCGGCAAGACCGGCAACGGCAGCGATGATCAGCCCCACGGGGCCCATGGCGATCAGCCACGCGGCAGCCATGCGGGCCGCCTGAATGAGCGCCTGGGCGCCCATGGCGACCCAGCCGGCCACGACGATGGCGGCGGAGATCACAGCTTGTCCGGCCGCCTTGAGCCACCCTCCGACCACTGACCAGTGGGCCAGTACCTGGGTGGCGGCGCTCGCGGTCGCCGTGGCCGTGCTTGTCACCCAGGCCGTTGCGTTGGCGAGTGCCGCCGTCGTGGCCTGAACGCCCCACGCAATGAGCGCTGGCAACAGAACGGCGGTGATGACGCCGGCCACAATGAGGATGGGGGCACGGTTGTTCCACATCCATTTCGCCACGTCCGCAAGAGCGCCGACGACGGGGCCGACATACCCCACGAGTTTCACCAGCGCCGGAATGATCACCCCGACGAATGCTTCCTTGGCCGCTTGTGCGATGGGAGCGAATTTCTGACCAAGGCTCTTGAGCATGGGAATGACGGTGCCTGTCAGCGCCGTTTTCACAGCTTCCGCGACGGGAGCGAATTTCCGCCCGATGCTCTCAAGACCTGGTATGACTTTAGCCCCGATGAAATCAACGATGTGCGTTTGAATCGTCCGGCTGAATGCCTTCACCTTCGTTGCCGCATTGTCGTTGAGTGTCTTTCCTGCTTCGTCGGCGGCCCCCTTGAAGTCGCCCAAGGACTTCACGGCCGTGCTGGGGTCCATCGCATTCAGGGCGGCACCGAGATCTTCAGCCTTCGTGCCGAAGAGCCCCAGGGAGACGGTGTTGAGGTCCACGGGGTCTTTCAGCTTGTGCATGGCGTCAAAGATCTGTTGCGTGGCCTGAGCGGCTCTCGGTCCGCCCCCGGAAAGCGCCTTCACCATTTTGTCGCCGTTGAGACCAAGCTTCTCGTAAGCGTCCGCGCTCTTGCCCAGGTCGATACTGTTGAGCGTGAATTCCTTGAGCGCGTCCGCGGCAACATCGGAGTCCCGGGCACCCGCCTGCAACGCCTGGTTCATCAGACCCAGCGCCTTCGGGCCGTCCAGCACGATTTTGCGGAACTGGGTTCCGTACTCGTTGAACGTATCCAACAGGTCTTCAGACTTGTTGATACCTAGCTGAGTGCCACGAACCAACAGGTCCATGCCGTCATCGAAGGTATCGACAAGGCCCGTCTTGACCATCTGGCCAGCCGCGTTGGCTGTGGGCCCCAGGTCTTCGCCCATGATCTTTGAGACGTTCATGAGCTTGGAGCCGATTTCGGATATCTCGTCAGCGGTGGCGCCCGCCGGCACGAGCCCCTGTTGCCACAGCGCCTTGAGACCGTCGTTGACTTCTCCCATGGAATCGCCCAGCCCGGAAGAGAAGATCTCCCCGGCTGCCCGGCCGAGCGTCTTGGCTTGTTCCGGGGTGGCACCCACTTGGGCGGCCAGCAGGTCGTTGCCCGCTTCGCGGTCCATGGCTTCCATGATTCCGGCCGTGAGACCGGCAGCGACGCCCGCGCCCGCCAGCAGAGCGGCACCCTTGATCTTGCTGCCGAAGCCGCTGGTTTCCTTCTCTGCCTTCTTGACGCCTTCGGCCACCGCGTCGCCCATCTGGGCCGCTTCGCCGGTCGCATCCTGCAAAGCGGCTGCCAGGCGGCGCCCCAGTTCGGAGACATCGTTGCCTGTCTGGGACAGGGACCGTTCAAGGTCCGACCCGTCACCCAGCAGCGTGATGACAATGGGCTTCGCCACCGGCCCCCCCTTTACGTCATGACCGGCGTACGCCGTTCCCCCGTTGAGCTACCAGACGCACGCCCCCGCGGCGCACGCCGGCTCTGTTTGTTCTGCTCTTCGATATCGGCTGCCATCTGGTCAACCAGCGCGTTGAAATCCCGCAGTTGGAGAGACCGCACGTCCGACCACGTGAGTCCACGGAAGTGACCCACGAGCCGGGCGCACGTCACTACGCGCTGGGCGCGGTAGGGTCCGGCTTGGCCTTGCCCGGCTTGAGCTGGATACGGAGCCGGCCCGCGTCCTTAATGGAGAAATTAGGGTCGGTACGGCGCTTGAGCACCACGGCCATAGCCCGCAGCATCGGGCCCCGGCGGGTACCCGGCTTCTTCAGCTCGTCCAGCGACCCGCCGGTGATCTCCTCGATGATGTCGATTTCGTCTATGGACAGGTTGTCGAGATCAAGGGACAGAAGCTCTCCCAGATCCCCGCCCGGCTTCTTCGCTGCCATGTGTTTACTCCCCCTCAAGAAACTGGCGGACTACCGCGCTGATCTCACGCTCATAGGTCTCAGATACGGCGTCGCTCTTGCGTGCCATGGCCCGGTACAGGAACCGGTTGGGCCGGATGTGGCGCTTCGGATAACCGAAGTGGATCGCCCCCGCGTAGGGCACACGAGCGGCTGAGCCCGCCTTGATCGCAGCGCCCTTGCCGGAAGCGGTCACCTTCACGGACTTCGCCAGCTTCCCCGGCTTGTAGCGCCTGCCGGACTTCGCGTCCCGCCGGCCCTTCGGCGCGGTGGACTCCGCCGCAGGCTTGACGACCTCCGCCGCCGCCTTGTTCGCGGCCCGGACCGAGTTATTCAGCTCCCGGCTTCTGAGCCTGCGTATGTTGCGCTGCATCTCTCGCATGCCTTTTACGCGCACCGTGTACGCGGACGTGCGGGCCATGCGGCCCTCACCCCTTCTCTGGGGTGCCTGTTGCCTTCAGCGAAGCAACCGGCTTCGGCTCCGTGTAGGTCGCCTTGATCGCGGCCTCACCGGTGCCTGGGTCCAGTACGCGGAAGGGCAGAGTGTGGGCGGTCACCTCATCCGGAGACGCCTCCGGAGACTCCCCGGTAAACTGGATAGCCGGAGCGTCCACACAGAAAATCGTGCCCGGGGTCAGGCCCGTGAGGTCCACCCGGAGGGAGACCACGTCACCGGCAACGAACGCCTCGTACAGCTTCAGGGACTCCCCGGTGAACTCCCCCTCCAGCTCACCCTCATACGTCGGCACGGCGGCCCGGACGGGCTTCTTCTTCAGGGCCGTGCCCCGCAGGAACCGCCGGTCCGTCTTCATGCCCAGGTCTCCGGTCATGGAGAACTTCGACGCGTCCAGCGTCACGGCGGAGCCGCCCCGGGTCAGGGTCAGCGCGGTCCGTGACCAGTCGTAAGGCCGGGCCTCCGCCGGGTAGTCGATGGGCAGCGCCTCAGCCGGCGCGGTGCTGTGCGACACGTCCTGAAAGTCAAAGGACACGTTGAGCGTGACCGCGGCCTCAGTCTCGGCGGTCAGCTCCCACTCAGTGGCGACACAGCCCACGTGCCGGTAGGCCACCTCCGTGCCCTCAACGGTCGGGCGGATCATCTGGGCCGTCCACGACGGCGCCCCGCTGAAGGTGGCGGTCTCAAAGACGTGCACCCGGGACGTGGCCGTGTCGGTAAAGGTGTACTTGTCGAACGCGGCACTCAGGAGAGCGGCGGCCCCCACGTCCAGGAGGTCAACCTCAAGCTCTCCCTCCCCGCCCATCTGAATGATGTTGCGGCGATCCGCGCGGGCGGTCTGCATACCCCGCCGGAACCCCACCGACTCAATGAATTCCTTGGCCACCTTCCACGAATCGGCCTTCCCCTCGTAACCGATGGTGGATTCGGCCGACGTGCCGTAAGCGGTCTCTTCCCCAATGCCAATGGCAGCGTCAAGCGCCATGCTTCCCCCTAAGTCGTGGTGCGTCCGCGCACTCTCACGCGGACAGTCAGGGCGCTGAACGCCCCGTCAGTGGTCTCGGCAGTCTCAACGGTCGAAGACTCCGGGCGGAGATCCACAAGCCCCGCCACGGCCGCCCGGTCCACGGCCCGGCACGCGTCCGCCACTACGTCCCGGAGCACGTAGGCGCCCCGCTCAGCTCCAACCGGGTCGCCCGGGGCAATCACCACCGCGTGAGCCTCCACGTAGCCCGTGACAGCCGTGGGCTTACGCAACCCGGCGCGCATGGCGACCGGCTCAAGCTCTTCGTCCGTGGTGGCGCCCAACCAGAGCTGTTGCCGACGGTCGGACTTGCCCGTCTCCGCGAAGGTGCACTGCACCCCCGCGGGGACGAGTCCCCTGAGCGCTTCGAAGAGCGCAACCTTGGCGTCAAAAATCAGTGGCACGGCGGCCCCTCACAGAAAGATGAACGGCAGCCGGACGCGGTAGCGGTTCAGATGCGCATTGACTTCCGGCAGGCTCGTGGGCCGCCAGTGCCCGCCCGCCTGGGCGAGCTGGATGGAGCCGAATTCGGATTGCAGCTGAAGCGCGCGGTCCGGCATGCGGGACACAAGGTCAAGGCAGTACTGGCGGGCAAGTTTGCGGACACACCACCGGATCGTTTCCGGCGGGGCATCAACGCCTTCCCACTTCCGGCCGCAGTAGCTTTCAACGGTCTCAACGGCGTAGTCGATGGCTTCGCTGAGCGTCGCGTCCGGAAAGAGCCCCGCGTCTCCCAGCCCGTCCAGATCGCGCAACTCCTCAACGGTTGCGTATGACAAGGCATCTCCCCAGGCAGGGGGTCAAGCTACTCACGTGAGTAGCTTGACCTCGGATAGTGCGGCGCCTTACGCGCCGGAGCCCCCACCGCCGACCGTCAGCACCTTGACCGCACGCTCATCCACAAGGAGACCGTCCGCGCGCTGAAGGAACCGGTAAACGATCTGGTCACTCAGGAACTTCAGGTCAACGGACCGCTCGACACGGAGCGGGCCCGCCAGGCGGACGGTGTACTTCGACAGGTCCCCGAAGGTGACCTTGGCGTCCGGGATACCCACGTCGGAGAGGACCGGGCGCCCGTTGAAGGTGTCCGGGGCGCCGACGATCACGGACGACTGCCACAGGTACTGACCGTCAGTGTTCTTGAGCTTCCGCATCTGGGCCGCCACCTTGTCGGACACGACGAAGGCCGCGTTGGCGCGGTAGGAGCTGGGCAGCTCGTAGTACAGGTCAATGAGCGCGTCACTGACCGTCGCGTCCTTCGCCGTGGCGGCAAAGGTGGCGGTGGCCGGCGAACCGGCGGTGATGAGACCACGCGGCTGGTTCGTGCCGGACCCGGTCAGGAAGTGGTCACCCATGCCCGCACCGATGGCCGGGCCCGCGTCACCCACCAGGAACCCGACAAGGTCAAGTGCCTGATCAGAGACGAACTCACTGGACACGGTGGACGCGTAGCCGTACTTGAACGCGCCAACGGAGCGCTGAACCGTGGTGGGGTTCGACTCCGGGATGTTCGCGTTCTCGTTGACAATGCTCGCCTGGGCCCGACCCACGACAACGGTGAAGTCCATGGGCTCACCGCTGGACGTGGTCAGGATCGTGGCGCCGCCACGCATGACGGTGGACCGCTCAACGGCCTCCGCCAGGAGACGCCCGTACAGGGTCCGCGCGATGACGGTGTTGCCCGGGTTGGTCTTCGTGTCGATGGCCGCGCGGGACTCCGGCGCGAAGGCCACCGTCTGGTTCACGCCCAGGGCGCGGAGCTGGGTGGCAGCCTCCGCCAACTTGTCCTGGGTCTCCTTCTTCGAGCCGGTGCCGTTCAGCCCCTGCATGAGGGCACTGACGGACTCACCGGACTTCAGGACTTCAATGCCCCGCTTGATCCGGCCGTCATAGTCCGCGATGGTGCCCAGGAGCTTGGTCTCCTTGGCCCGGGACTCCCCGTCCATCTCCTTGCCCGCGAACTCCTCGCTCAGCGAACGAAGTTCAGCGGTGGCCCGCTCGCGCGCCTCAAAGTTCGCGCTCAGGGTCGTTGCGTCCATGTGGTTCCCCCCGTGGTGATGAGCGCGCGGAACAGTGCACGCGCGTCCTTGTGCTCGTCCGGCTCGTCCGCCGGGTCCTTCTCGTCCGGCTCCCCAGCCGGTCCGTCCGTGCTCTCCGGCGACTCGTCCGGCGCGTCCTCTTCGGACTCGTCCGGGTCTTCGTCGTCCGGCTTCGCGGCACGGAGCGCGACGCCTAGCACTGCCTCAATGGACCGAAGTGCCGCGTCAGTTGTGGGATACGCCGGGTTGAGGACTGGCCCCAGTTCGGCAACATCCATTTCGGTGATCTCCCGAATCGGGAGACCGGTCTCCGGGTCGGTGCCCGCCCGGCGCTGCCCACCCCTGCCCACGCGGAAGGTGAAGGAAGATCCCTTCACGTCCCCGCGCTTGAGGAGTTCGGCAAGGTCCCGGCCCGTGGTGGTGTTCGGTAGATCCACCTCGTACCAACCGCCGTGATCGTCTTCGCCCACCCGGAGCGTGCCGGACGAGCGCCGGCCAAGTACCCCGTTGATGTTGTGGTTGAAGGTGGCCACCACGTCGTTGCGCTCAAGGGACGCCATCCCGGCCCCCGGCGCGATGCGCTCCCGGAAGCCGCCCAGGTCGTGGGACAGCTCCCCGAACCGGTACGCGTACCCGCGCATGGTGGTCACGTCGCCGTTGGCCCGGACCTCAGCCGGAGCGGTCAGGCTCCGGGTCTCCTTCGTCATCCTGGTTGTCCCCCTCGTTCGTCTCGTCCGGGGCCGGGTCTTCCGGCTCCGGCTCCGTCTCCGGCGCGGGGGGCTCGTCTTCGGCGGTCACGTCGCCCAGGTTCAGCGGCACGCGATACGCGGCGCCCTGACCATCTGGCAGGGGCTCAAGGTCTTCAGCGGCCCGGACTTCGTCAATGGAATAGATCCCGTTCTGAAGACCCAGGCTGTAAAGCTCCATGCGTTCCTTCGGGGCGCCCCGCTGAATTCCGTCAAGCGAGAACTTGACGAACTTGTGGCGGTCGGCGGTCTCCGCGAAAAGAAGCCGCGTGAATCCGGCTTCGATCCGCTCAAGCCACGGCCGAAGCGAGAACATCGAAAATGCCTGGTTCTGTTCGGCCAGTCCGCTGCCCCAGCTCGTGGAGCCGGACGCGTCCGCTATCAGGTGCGGAGGCACGCCGAAGATGCGCGCGATCTCCGGGACCTGAAAGGCCCGGGTCTGAAGGAACTGGGCTTCGTCCGGGGTGAGGCTGACCTTTGAGAATTTGGCGCCCTCCGTCAAAAGGGCGACTCTGTGCGCGTTCTCCGGGCCGGAGTTGGCGAGCCGCCACGCCTCACGGGCACGGACAAGGCCCTCTTCGCTCATGGCGCCGGGGACTTCCACGATGGCGGAAGGCACGGCACCGTTGCTGAAGAACTTGGCGCCGAAGGTCTGCGCAGCGAGCGCGAGACCGATGGACTCCCGGGCGTAGTTGATGGGGCTGACCCCGGTGAATTCCCCGGGGAGCATCATCCCGGGTATGTGCAGGATCTCCCGGGACGTGAAGTAGCCAACGGCCACCTCGTTGCCGTCCGCGTCGATGTCGAACGCCTCGAAGACCTTGCGCCGGGCACCGTCCACCACCACCGCGTGGGTCACGATGCGGGACGGGTCCAGCACGTCCAACCCCACGATCTGGGTGTTGTCCGCCGACCACCGCACGGCGAGATACGCGTTGCCCTCAAGAAGGAGGGACAAGACGATCTGAGAGATCAGGTCGATACGGCCCAGTCCGCCCGGCTCCGCCGTGGGGTAGTCCAGCCACAAGGGGGACTTCGCCTCACGGCGGACCCCGCCCCGGCGTGAGTACGTCGTGACGGGCAGGGTGGCAATCGTCTCCGACAGAAGACGGATGCACGCGAAGACCGCCGACACCTGAAGTGCCGTGGTTGCGTTGACCCGTTGACCGGCGGACGAGACCACTCCCGGGAAGGGATAGAGGTCCGTGTCCGGTTCCCAGTTTGCCCGCGTCTCAGGAGCGCGGGGCTTGAAAAGCGCAGACCAGAAGCCCACGATCCCCACCCCCCAACCTACTCACGTGAGTAGGTTCAAAGATCGTTGAAGAACTCCGCGCTACCCCCGTAGGCGAAGACCTCACCGCCGGTCTCCCAGGTGGCGAGGATTGGCGCGTCAACGAAGCCGGGGTTGTCCTCACGCCACAGAACCGCGCCGTGAACGGCGAGAATCATGGCTATGGCAAGGTCAATTTTCCGGCGGCTCGAAGCGTGCTCTTTGGTGATGCGGGCCCCGTGCCGGTCCTCCCGCAGTACGGCGTTGCCGATGTGGCGGGCAAGCGCCGGGTTCCCGTCGTGGCTGAGTCGCCCGTCCCGGGCCGCGTCGTACACGGCCTGAGTCGCGGGGATCATCCGTTTCAATGAGTTCGTTGGGAACGCTTCGACTGGGTGGCCTTCCGCCTCAAGGCGGTCAAGGGTCTCTTCCCAGCGGTACGGGTCGGCCACAAGGACGCGGACCTTGTACGTGTTCAGGGCGGAGCGGAGAGCGTCCCTCACGTCCGCCATGGGGACGCGCCAGTGAGCGTCATCCGGTGGCGCTTCCCAGTGGCCCAGTACGAAGACCCGGAGATCGTGAACGCGGGCAGCGATCAACGCTGTTGAGTCGCCCTTCCAACTTCCGTCGAAGCCCAGGACCACGGCGTCACCGGGGCTGAGTTCGTCGTCCACGGCCAGGGAGTCCCAGAGGCCATGCGGCAGCCACGAGCTACCGCCCCGCACGAATTGCGACAGGCGATAGATCCGGAAGGACGCTTCGGTACTGCGCTGACACGCGGCTTCGAAGTCGGCCACGTTCAGGATCTCGAAGGAGGGGTTGCAGCGCTCCCAGACTTCGGGGTCGGTGTGGTCCACCGTGTCCCCGATGCGCGGGCCCCAACTCCGGTAGAAGAGCGTGGGGTCCTCAAGCTCCCCAGAGTTCACGCGCTCGCCCTGAGTGCAGAGCTGGGCGAAGGCCCCATCAGGGTCCGGGCCGGCGGTGCTGATGATCCAGAACATCGGTTGAGCACGGGCAGCGGACCCCAGGGTCAACGCGTCGAACAGGTCCGCGCTCTTGGCGAAGGCGTATTCGTCCAGCGAGACCGAAGAGGGGTTCAGACCCTGTTGCCTGCCCGCGTCAGCGGACACCACGCGGTAGGTGTTGTCCGCGTACCGGATGATGTCGCGCTGGACCTCACAGACCGCAGAGAGCTTCGGGGAAGCCAGGACCATGGACTTGGCCGCGTCGAAGACCATGCGGGCCTGCGCCCGGTCGTTGGCCGCAGCGATGATCTGACGCTGAGTGTCCGCCCGGTCCGCCACAAGGTGGTACAGCATGATCCCGGCGGCAAGGGTTGACTTGCCGTTCTTCCGGGCCACGCAGACCACTGCGGTCCGGTGCTTGCGGCGCCACCGCCCGAAGGCGTCCGGCTCAAGGCGGTAGGCGTCAATGAGTAGTTCGCGCTGCCACGGGAGAAGCGTGAACGGCTGACCGGAGAAGCTCCCGGTCAGGACACAGAACTTCTCAATCCAGTTGGCCACGCGGTGGCCCTCCGACGCGGAGTCGGCCCCCGCGGGTATGTGCCGCGCGATGACAGGATCAAGCCCATCCCACATGCGACACCCCCCGGGTCAGAAGTCAGCGGGGCTTGCCGCCACACGGCGGGCCTCCGCCGCGACGATGCCCAGGCGCATCCGTGCTTCCGGGCTGAAGCCAATGGCTGTTTCGATGGCGCGGAGTTCGCGCTCCGTGGTCTCCACGTACCGCATGGCCGGATGAATGGCCGGCTGACCGGTGGACCCCACGACGGACAGGCCCTCAGCGTCGATGAGCGCCAGGAGGTCCGCCCGCCGGTCGTGAAGCTCCGCGTACCGCAGGATGATGTTGCGGTCCGTCTCCGGGCTGTACGCCCCGCTGCCCGCCTGCCAGACCGCCCGCCACACTTCCCGGCCCGATGCCTTCAGGTGGCCCGGCACGCGCGGGGCACGGCCCTCGTAGACCACCGGGGCCGCCTCCGGAGAAGCGGCTCCGTTCGGGTTGCCCGTTCGCTGGGCGGGAGACTTCGCGCGGGACATCGGACACCTACCTCAGCGGGGAGTTGGACCCCTCAGCGGGTGTGTGGCTCAGGGAAGAAGTTGCCGGAGGGGCGGCGCCACCGGCGCCAAGCTCACGAGCACGGCCACCGCCAGGCGGCGCGTCCTCCGGCGTCCCACCTCACGACTCCCTCAGTCCGCCCCGGGTGACGCGGGGCGCGGGGTGCACGGGCGGAACAGTCATGTTCAGGGGGCTTAGCAGGGGTTTAACGGGCTCGTTCTCGAACCCCTCAACCGGCGTCCACCTAGGCCAACACCGGGCCGGGCCGCCAAAAACGGAGCCGCACCTAGGGCGCGTAATCCGAGCTGGGGCCGGGATCGCCAGCAGCAACGGCCGCGAACTTTCCGGCCGCTCTCCCCCTCCATCAGAAAGGAGGAGCCTGAAAATCAAAGTCAGTTCGCGTCTTCGCCTTGTGACACGGACGGCACAAGGTCTGAACGTTGCCGTCCACGTCCTCACCACCACGCGACAGAGGAACGATGTGGTCCACGTCCATGGCCGAAGCCAGGAAGCACAGACCGCACCGCGCACACGAGCCACGACCGACACGCTTCAGCGCACGCCGCACACGAGCCGCAGCCTGGTTCCCCGAAGCGATAGCCTCACGGCGCTTGCGGTGAGACTGCACAGACCGCCCGGACTCATAGGCCCGGTGATGCTCAGCGCATCGCCCCGCATGAGTGGCGAACGCACGACAGTCCAGACAACGAGTACGCATGCCCCCCCTTTTGCCCGGCCCCCCCCATTCAGGGAGCCCCCCCTTATTCAGAGACCCCCCTCTCCGGGAAGCCCCCCCTACGCCCAAGCACCCGCCCCCGGACTCGAACCGGGAACTCTGCGGCCGACATCCCCCCAGGGCCGGTACCGCGCACCTCTACCAATTGGGTCAGGCGGGCTAGCTCGCGGTGGGCCGGATTCGAACCGGCGTTACTCCCTCACCGGAAGAGTCCTGGGCCGCTGAACGACCACCGCTTTAGGCGATTCCGTGAGAGCTACCCACCACGCCAAGGGATCGCAAACGAGCCCCTTAAACGCGCTGCCACCCCTGCTGAGGGCTTTCACGCGCTCGCACAGGCGGAAGGAATCGAACCCCCGTCAACGGTGTTGGAAACCGCCGCTCTCCCACTGAGCTACACCCGCAGAGCCTGGGGCTCAGAACCCAGACGGAAACCGCACTGGGGAGCCACACAGGCAAGGAGGGGGGGTCTCAGTCCGCCGGATGGCACGTAGCCGGAAGGGTGCGCGGTATCCCGCCCTCACCCCGTATCTAGTGTGTGGATTGCCCGACAGAGGCGGGAAGTTGGCCGGGCCGGCTGGGGCTCGTGGCGGGCCCCAGTGACGAAGTGACGGAGTGGTGGGCGGTCCGGGGTTACTCCCATAGAAGACATATTTGAGCTTCGTAGGATGGATTGGAACTCTTCGTCACTTCAGCACTTCGTCACTAGTGATCACTGGGTGTCCGATTTCCTGACTCTCTGTAGCGGACTTAACGGGGCAATCCGCGCCCCGCCCCACCGCCGAACCCCAAGATAAGACATGCGCATGTCAATATCGTACCCACGAAGAAGGGGCCGGACCCGGAAGCCCGACCCCCACCCCTTACTAGGCGCTCAGCTCGAAGGCTTCCGTGGTCGGGACCTCCGTCTTGGCCGGTCGCACGAACTCCACTGCAACGCGGTTGTCGATCTTGTACCCGCCCCTGGCGCGCCCCGCGTGGGCCGTGGCAGCCTTCTTGATCGTGACGCGGTGCACGAACATCGCTATGAACTTTCGGCGCTCGTCCAGACCCACCGAAGCCCACCACGAGCCTTCGCCCAGGGGGTCCGTCGAATCCCCGTCGTTGTGGAGCCACGCCTCAAGGGGGAGCTCCACCGTCTCAGGGGCGCTCAGGCTCTCCAACCGGGTCTTCATGCGCTCAAGGCGGGCCTCAATGTTGGTCTTGCGCTTGAGGAATCGCTCCCGGCCAACGGGCCCTTCGTACAGACCCGCGTCTAGGGCGTCGTACAGCTCGTCCATGGCCCGCTGGGCGTCATCGCGCTCCGCCTTCAGCTCGTGCCGCTCAGCGGCCGTCTTCGGGTCCTCCTTGGCCTGAGAGAAGACCATGGTTGCCGCTCGGACCGCGAGAAGCGTTTCCGGCTTCGGGTCGCTCCGCGTCGCGTCTTGGATCAAGGCGAACACCTTGCGGGCCACGTAGTCGTCAATGTGCGACTGCATGGCACTGTTGCCGCTCTCGTGCTCCCCGTCCGCCGGGACTGCCTGACTGGCGCGGGTGCACTTGTAGACCGGCTTCGGTCCGCTGTTGAGACCCTTGAGCGGCCGGTTGCACTCACACACTGAGACCGCCTTCCTGTCCGCGTCCCGGAGGCCCGAAAGGAGCGATTCGCCACGGGCCAAGCCCTCACCCGGGCCACGCCCGTTGAGCCAGTCCTGAAGCTCGTACCACTCAGCCGGCGGGATGATCGGCTTGCAGATCACGACCGGTCGTCCGTCTTCGTCCCGATGGATTCGGTACCCCTCAACCGTGCAGGTCTGGGTACCGTCCGCCTTGACCCGGTAAACAGGCTCCGCGCTCATGCCCGCGATCACCGGGTTGATGAGGATGCCCTTGAGCGTGCGCACCGACCACTGAGACGCGGTGCGCTCCTTGCCGATGTTCTGGCCCTTCGTCGGGACACCACGCTTGTTCATGTCGGTGCAGATGCCGGAGACGGAGCCGGGGTGAGCCTTACGGGGCTGAATCGGAATGTGCTTGTGCTTCTTGATCGTCGCCCAGATGCGACGGAGGTTCGCCGCTTCCTTCGGGACATGCACGAGCCGGTACAGCGGGTACTTACTGTCAGGGCTGAGGTACTTCTCCGACTCGAAGCCGTACGGCGCCTGACCGCCCAGCCAACTTCCGTGAGAGCGCTGGGCCGCCTTCACGTCCCGGACCTTCTGACTCTTCTTCTGGGACTCCTGGTGAACGGCGTCAAGTCGCATGATCAGGTAGATCAGCGCCATCGTGTCGCGCGGGGCGAAGACCCCATCCATGACGCTGACGATGGTGATCCCCAGGCGGTGGAGTTCAGTCACGATCGGGATGGCGTCAGCCACTTCCTGGCGGGAGAAGCGGCTCACGTCGTACACCACGAGCATGTTGAAGAGCCGGTTACGAGCCGCCGTGAGCATCGCTTCGAAGCCCTCACGGTAGGCGTCAGGGTTCCAGCCCGAAATGCCGATGTCCTCGAAGTGGCGGAAGAATCGGGCTTCGCGCTTGCCCGTCTCAGTCTCGTTGGCCTCCCGCTGGACCATCGGTGAGGCTTCGGTCTTGTCCGCCTTCGCGGATGACTGCCGGATGTAACTGGCGGCAATCGTCTCGATCTGGGGAAGGTCGTGGGCGTCGAAGGCTGTCGGACGGGCGGGCGCGAAGGTTGCCGGGACCATTGGTGGTCTCCCTGTCTCGTAGGTGCCATGGCCCGTGGGGGCTTGCACCTGGGGACTAGGGAGCCGGTTGCCTATCTGTACTGCTGAGCTGTGCGAACCCTAGAGAGTGCACAGGTCAGAGGCATGTTCGGACCGTAGTCCCGAACGGTGAAACCCGAAGGCGTTGCCCAGCACCACATTGGCGGTCTTGCGGCCGACGCCGGGCAGCGAGACGAGATCCTCCAGCCGGCCCGGCACCTCACCGCCGAACCGGTCGCGCAGCGCCGCCGACAGGCCGAGCAGCGACTTCGTCTTGGCACGGAAGAAACCGGCCGGCCGGATCAGTTCCTCCAGCCGCTCCGGATCCATCGCCGCCATGTCCTCCGGCGTCGGGCAGAGCGCGAACAGGGCGGGGGTGGTCTGGTTGACCCGCAGGTCGGTGGTCTGCGCGGAGAGCACCGTCGCGACCAGCAGCTCGAAGGGGTTGGTGAAGTCCAGCTCCGGGTGGGCGTACGGATACACCTCCGCCAGCTCGCGGTTGATCCGGCGGGCCCGCCGGATCATGGCGGCCCGCGACTCGGGCTTGCGCGCGGGGGCCTTGGCGGCGGGAGTCTTCGCGGCGGCGGCCTTCGCGGTCGTCCGCTTGGCCGCGGTGGTCTTCGCGGCCGTCCGCTTGGCGGCGGTCTTCTTCGGCGCGGCGGCCTTCTTCGCCGCCGGTGCCTTCGCGGCGGTCTTCGCCGGCGGCTGCGCGGCCGTCTCCCCCGCCGCCGTCCTCCCCACCGTCGACCGCGACGCGCCGGATCCGCGTCCCGCCGGTTTCCGGCCGGACGTCACCCTGGAGGACGATTTGTCGCTTTTGCCCTTATCCAGAGCATCGACGGACGGCTGTTCGCCCACAGCGGAATCACGCTCTGCGTTCACTCGTCCAACCCCCTTGTCCTGTGCTCTCACCGGCCTGTTGGACACCCGGCCAGAGTAAGGCCACCCACTGACATCCGACTCGATCACCCTCGTTCCTCACCCCAATCGGCCCCCTGCCGTATGGCTTGGGCCACGGGTCCGGCATCCTTGTGATTGATCGCACTGTTTTGCATTCCGGCATGATGGGGAGCACAGCCCCCGGAGCATGTCGACAAGGAGAGAACTCGTGGACGACGTTCTGCGGCGCGCACCGCTCTTTGCGGCGCTCGACGATGAGCAGGCGGCCGAGCTGCGCGCCTCGATGGGAGAGGTGACGCTCGCCCGCGGCGACGCCCTGTTCCATGAAGGGGACCCCGGCGACCGCCTGTACGTGGTCACCGAGGGCAAGGTGAAGCTGCACCGCACCTCCCCGGACGGCCGGGAGAACATGCTCGCCGTCCTGGGCCCCGGGGAACTGATCGGCGAGCTTTCGCTCTTCGACCCGGGTCCGCGCACCGCCACCGCATCCGCCCTCACCGAGGTCAAGCTCCTCGGCCTGGGCCACGGCGACCTCCAGCCCTGGCTGAACGCCCGCCCCGAAGTGGCCACGGCCCTGCTGCGCGCGGTCGCCCGCCGGCTGCGCAAGACCAACGACCAGATGTCCGACCTGGTCTTCTCGGATGTGCCGGGCCGCGTGGCGCGCGCCCTGCTGGATCTGTCGCGCCGCTTCGGTGTGCAGTCCGAAGAGGGCATCCACGTCGTGCACGACCTGACGCAGGAGGAGCTGGCCCAGCTGGTGGGCGCCTCCCGCGAGACGGTCAACAAGGCCCTCGCGGACTTCGCCGGCCGCGGCTGGCTGCGCCTGGAGGCGCGCGCCGTGATCCTGCTGGACGTCGAGCGGCTGGCCAAGCGCTCACGCTGACGCCGCCTCCCCCGTACGACGCACGGGCCCGTACGACACGCGGTCCATGCGACGTACGGTCCGTACGAGGCACAGCCCGCACGGGCGCGTACCTCGGCCGTGCGCCCCGCGCACCCGCCGTACCGGCATCCGAAGGGCCCCGCTCCGGCGGGGCCCTTCGCCATGGGGACCCGCGCCACCGGGGCCTTCGCCATCGGGCACCTCGCTCAGGGGCGGGGGACCGGCGCGCCCGGCCCCGTACGCGGCCGGGCGCGTGGCGGCGGCCCCCTCCCGGTGACCGGCGGAGCGCGCCGCTACCGGGCGGGGAGCCGCGGCGTCAGCCGGCCCGCTCAGATCAGCCCGTGCTCCCCCAGATACTCCAGTTGCGCCCGTACGGACATCTCGGCGGCCGGCCACAGGGAGCGGTCGACTTCGGCGTAGACGTTCGCGACAACCTCGGCGGGCGTGCGATGGCCGGATTCGACCGCCGTCTCCACCTGGGCGAGCCGGTGGGCGCGGTGCGCCAGATAGAACTCCACCGCCCCCTGGGCATCGTTCAGCACCGGTCCGTGGCCGGGCAGGACGGTCGAGACGCCGTCGTCGACGGTGAGCGAGCGCAGCCGGCGCAGCGAGTCGAGGTAGTCCCCCAGCCGCCCGTCGGGGTGGGCGACCATGGTGGTGCCGCGGCCCAGGATCGTGTCGCCGGTGAGGACCGCGCCGTCGGCCGGCAGATGGAAGCAGAGCGAGTCGGAAGTGTGGCCCGGTGTGGGCACCACACGCAGTTCCAGGCCACCGGTGGTGATGACGTCACCCGCTGCCAGCCCCTCGCCCCCCAGGCTCAGCGCCGGGTCGAGGGCCCGTACGGCCGTACGGGTCAGTTCGGCGAAGCGGCCGGCGCCTTCGGCGTGGTCCGCGTGGTGGTGGGTCAGCAGGGTCAGCCCGATGCGCTTGCCGGCCTGTGCCGCGGTGTCGATGACGGCCTGGAGGTGGGCCTCGTCGAGCGGCCCGGGGTCGATGACGACGGCGAGATCGGAGTCCGGCTCGGCGATGATCCAGGTGTTGGTGCCGTCCAGGGTCATCGGCGACGGGTTCGGCGCCAGCACGCACCGGGCGCGCGCGGTGGCCGGTCCCGAGATGACTCCGCCACGGGGCTGTCCTGGCAGGGCGGCTGCGTCGGTCATGCGGGGGTACCTCCCGTGGGTCTGGGGGTGCTCGATGGGCCGTCGGTGGCACCGGGTCCGGCGCCCCGGGTGCCGTCCCGGTCCGGCGCGATGTGCCGGGTGAACTCGTGGTGGCCCGGCCAGCTCAGCACGATCTCGCCGGCCACCAGCTCCGCGCGTGCCAGCACCGGCGTGAGGTCCTGCGCGGGCGCCGCGGCCAGGGTCCGGGCGACGCTGTCGTACGGCTCCAGGGCGCGCAGCATCGAGATGGTCGGGGGCATCATCAGCAGTTCCCCGCGGTCGTACCCGGCGGCGGCCTCCGCCGGCCGGATCCACACCGTACGGTCCGCCTCCGTGGAGACGTCGCGGGTGCGCTGGCCGGCGGGCAGCGCGGCGACGAAGAACCAGGTGTCGTAGCGCCGCGGTTCGAACTCCGGCGTGATCCAGCGGGCCCAGGCGGCGAGCAGATCGGAGCGCAGGACCAGGCCGCGGCGGCTCAGGAAGTCGGCGAACGACAGCTCGTGGGCGACCAGCGCCGCACGGTCCGCCTCCCAGTCCTCGCCCGTGGTGTCCGCCACGACGGTCCCGGCCGAGGCGCCGGCGAGCAGCACGCCCGCCTCCTCGAAGGTCTCGCGGACGGCGGCACAGACGATGGCCTGTGCGGCGGCCTGATCGACGCCCAGGCGTACGGCCCACTGGGCGCGCGACGGCCCGGCCCAGGCCACCGGCCGTTCGTCCCGCGGGTCCACGGAACCGCCCGGATAGGCGTACGCGCCTCCGGCGAAGGCCATGGAGGCGCGTCTGCGCAGCATGTGGACGGCGGGGCCGCCGGAGTCGGAATCCCGCAGCAGCAGGACGGTCGCGGCCCGCCGGGGCGCGGCGGGGGTCAGCTCGCCATTCGTGAGCGCCCGAATGCGGTCCGGCCATTCCGGCGGGTACCACTGGCCATTGGTCGTCGACGACATGGCCGGATGTTATGCGCTCACGCGTGGATGTTCGAGGGGATCTCCGGCCAGTGGGCGACCGCGCGGTGGCCGGCGCCCGCCGGTACCGCGCGGCGCCGGCCGGTCCGCCGTTATTCGGCGATCTCGACCTGGATCTCGACCTCGACCGGGGCGTCGACCGGCAGCACCGCGACGCCGACCGCGGACCGGGCGTGCACGCCCTTGTCGCCCAGGACCTCGCCGAGCAGCTCGCTGGCACCGTTGACGACGCCCGGCTGGCCGGTGAAGTCCGGTGCGGAGGCCACGAAACCGACGACCTTCACGACGCGCTGGATCCGGTCCAGGTCGCCGATCACCGACTTCACGGCGGCCAGCGCGTTGAGCGCGCAGACCGCGGCGAGTTCCTTGGCCTGCTCCGGGCCGACCTCGGCGCCCACCTTGCCGGTGGCCGGCAGCGCGCCGTCCACCATCGGCAGCTGGCCGGAGGTGAAGACATAGCTGCCCGAGCGCACGGCGGGCTGGTACTTGGCCAGCGGCGGCACGACCTGCGGCAGCTTCAGACCGAGCGCCGCGATCTTGTCCTCCACCGCGCTCATGCCTGCTTCTCCCGCTTCAGATAGGCCACCAGCTGCTCAGGGTTGTTCGGGCCCGGCACGA
The DNA here is from genome assembly GCF_046549095.1 of Streptomyces sp. x-80. Classification (NCBI taxonomy): domain Bacteria; kingdom Bacillati; phylum Actinomycetota; class Actinomycetes; order Kitasatosporales; family Streptomycetaceae; genus Streptomyces; species Streptomyces sp. x-80. Next base: position 189,786 of record NZ_JAJPWM010000017.1, on the reverse strand, counting down.
CCTGGACCAGCTCCCAGCCGTCCTCGCCCCAGGTGTCCAGAATCTGCTTCGTCGCGTGCACGAGAAGCGGCACAGTCGCGTATTCCCACTTGGTCATGGGGCCGAGCGTAATGCCTGTCCAGGACTCGGGCGGACGCCGTCCCGCAAGCCCGCGCGCGCCAGGGGGCCGGACCGGGCCCCAGGGCACATCCCCATGGTTTCCCTGACGTTTCCGGGGCCTTTCCCAGGGATGTCCCCGGCGGATCCGGTGCGTAGCGGGGACGCGGACTGGTTAGGCTCCTTGGCGTGAGCAGGCTCCATGTCGTCAGCGGCAAGGGCGGCACCGGAAAGACCACGGTCGCCGCTGCCCTCGCCCTCGCCCTCGCCACCGAGGGACGCCGGACCCTGCTGGTCGAGGTCGAGGGCCGGCAGGGCATTGCCCAGGTGTTCGAGACCGAAGCGCTTCCGTACGAAGAGCGCAAGATCGCCGTGGCGCCGGGCGGTGGCGAGGTGCACGCCCTGGCCATCGACGCCGAGCGCGCGCTCCTGGACTACCTCCAGATGTTCTACAAACTCGGCAGCGCGGGCCGGGCGCTCAAGAAGCTCGGCGCCATCGACTTCGCCACGACCATCGCGCCGGGCCTGCGGGACGTCCTGCTGACCGGCAAGGCGTGCGAGGCGGTGCGCCGCAAGGACAAGCGCGGCAAGTTCGTCTACGACGCGATCGTGATGGACGCCCCGCCGACCGGCCGCATCACCCGCTTCCTGAACGTCAACGACGAGGTCGCCGGGCTGGCCCGGATAGGGCCGATCCACAATCAGGCACAGGCCGTCATGCGGGTCCTCAAATCGCCCGAGACCGCGGTGCATCTGGTGACCCTCCTGGAGGAGATGCCGGTCCAGGAGACCGCGGACGGCGTCGCGGAGCTGCGCGCCGCCGGCCTCCCGGTGGGCGGCACCGTCATCAACATGACCCGGCCCGCCGTGCTGGACACCGGCGATCTCGACATCGCCGCCCGCGGGGCGCGTACGGGCATCGCCAAGGCCCTCGCCCAGGCCGGCCTGGGCGGGCCCCGCCGCGCCGACGACCACCTCAAGGCGGGGCGACGCGAGGCGTCTCCGGCCGGGGCGGTGGCGGGTGACGGGCGAAAGGTGCGACGCGAAGCGTCTCCCGCCGGGGCGGTGGTGGGTGACGGGTGGGCGGACCGGCTGATCGACCCGCTGCTGGAGCAGGCCCGCGAGCATGCCGAGCGCGTCGAGCTGGAGCGCGTCCAGTATGCGGAGCTGACCGGACTCGGCCTGCCCACCTACGAGTTGGAGCTGCTCCCCGAGGGAGTGGATCTCGCCGGGCTCTACCGCCTGGCGAGAGATCTGCGGAAACAGGGGCCCATATGACCTCGGACGACACGACGCTGGACGCCTCGGCCCCCTGGCTGGAAGTGGACGCGCTGATCGACGATCCGGGCACCCGCATCGTGGTGTGCTGCGGCTCCGGCGGCGTCGGCAAGACCACCACCGCCGCCGCACTGGGCGTACGGGCCGCCGAGCGCGGCCGCAAGGTCGTCGTGCTGACCATCGACCCGGCCAGGCGGCTGGCGCAGTCGATGGGCATCTCCGAACTCGACAACGTCCCGCGGCGGGTCAAGGGCGTCGAGGAGGCGCCCGGCGGCGAACTGCACGCGATGATGCTGGACATGAAGCGCACCTTCGACGAGATCGTCGAGGGGCACGCGGACGCGGACCGGGCCCGCGCCATCCTGGAGAACCCCTTCTACCAGTCCCTGTCGGCCGGTTTCGCGGGCACACAGGAGTACATGGCCATGGAGAAGCTCGGCCAGCTCCGCGCGCGCGACGAGTGGGATCTGATCGTCGTCGACACCCCGCCGAGCCGTTCCGCGCTGGACTTCCTGGACGCGCCCAAGCGCCTCGGCTCCTTCCTGGACGGCAGGTTCATCCGGGTCCTGATGGCACCCGCGAAGGTCGGCGGACGGGCCGGGATGAAGTTCCTCAATGTCGGTATGTCGATGATGACCGGCACCCTCAGCAAGCTGATGGGCGGCCAGCTCCTGCGCGATGTACAGACGTTCGTGGCCGCGATGGACACCATGTTCGGCGGCTTCCGCACCCGCGCGGACGCCACGTACCGGCTGCTCCAGGCACCCGGCACGGCGTTTCTCGTGGTGGCCGCGCCGGAGCGGGACGCGCTGCGCGAGGCGGCGTACTTCGTCGAGCGGCTGGCCGCCGAGCAGATGCCGCTGGCCGGTCTCGTACTGAACAGGGTGCACGGCAGCGGCGCCGCGCAGCTCAGCGCGGAGCGCGCCCTGGCCGCCGCGGAAGCGCTGACGGACCGGACGCCGGACGACACGGACACCGATCCCGGCGACTGCGCTCCCGCCGACGCCGCAACCGACTCGGGCACCGAAGCCGGCACGGGCGCCGATCCCGCCTCCGCCGCCACGCCCGTCGCTCCCGGTACCGCGCACGAAGACGCCCCCGGAGCCGACTGCGCCGAAAATCTTGTCCCGACCGGCATTGTGGATCTCGACGGCGGGAATGCTGGATCTCGTACCGCCAGTGGCCACTCCCCCGCCGCGGCGGAGCATGTGACACCCCCTCCGGCCTCGGCGCCACAACTCGCCGCCGGACTGCTGCGACTCCACGCGGAGCGCATGCAGGTCCTCGCACGCGAACGGCGCACCCGGGACCGCTTCACCGCATTGCATCCCGAGGTACCGGTGACCGAGGTCGCCGCGCTGCCCGGAGATGTGCACGATCTCGCGGGCCTGCGCGCGATCGGCGAGCGTCTCGCCCTCGGCTCCGCCGACGCCGGCAGCTGACCCGCGGGCACCCTGCCCCACGGACACTCCGACCCACGGACACCCCGGCCCAGCAGCCCACCGACGGGCCGCCGGTCACCCTGGCCGCCCCGATCAACAGGCCAACGCGCTCGCCCCTGCCCGCCCCGCGGCTGACGCGTACCAGCACGGCCGCCCGCCCCGACGGCACCCCACAGCGTCGCATCACCGCACAACGCCGCACGACAGCGCCATGCGCACACGCTCCCCGACGCCACGAACACCCGGCCCCAGGGCACGCCGAACTCACGGTCGACCCCTCCGGCACACTGCCGCGCCGACCGTTCGTGGCCGCCGACCGCATGTCCGTCTCCGGCCACCGTCCGCCCGCCCCGGGCCACGTCCGCCGCCGGCCGCCCGAACCCTCTCGGCCGCCCCGGCGTGCGCGTCGCTAGCCGGCCGCGGCGTACTCGTCGAAGGTCTCGTCGTCGCAGTCCACCGGCAGGATGCCCGTGCTGCGCTCGTATTCCGTGCGCGCTGTCTCCAACAGGCGGCGCCATGACGTCACCGTCGGGCGGCGGCGCAGCAGCGCCCTCCGCTCGCGCTCGGTCATCCCGCCCCACACGCCGAACTCCACCCGGTTGTCCAGGGCATCGGCCAGGCACTCCGTACGCACCGGACATCCGGTGCACACCGCCTTGGCCCGATTCTGCGCCGCTCCTTGAACGAACAGTTCATCCGGATCAGTACTGCGGCAGGCTGCCTGTGCATTCCAGTCGGTTACCCAGCCCATGCTGGCGCCGTCCTCTCCCGAATCGAGGCTCCCCCACGGCGGCAAGCGGCATATTCACCGTTGCCAGTTGAGGACGTTACGGAAGGCAGGCAGGGCGCAACACCCCCTTCGGGCCCAATCTTGAATGGCCCGAACGGACTATGCGTATGCGGCAGATCACCCAACGGAGTGACCGGACGGCATACGTCGCTTTCCTTACAAGGCAGGACAGTTCACCGTGGTCACACCGGTTATCTCGTAACACAAGGTGGCACAAGCGACACCCGAGGCAGGGCTTATTCGGGGAGAGGAGGTTGGCGAACGAGGCAAAAGCATTCCGCTGGGACGGTTGTGAACAGGTTAAGCGAACACGTGCGCCCCTGTCCGGCGATTGAGAACGTAGGGTGCCCTCATGGCTAAGACGCACGACGGCGGGGGTCTGTCCAAGACCCAGCAGGCCGCCAAGTTCCTCGGTGTCAGCGTGCTGGCCGGAGCGGTCCTCGCCGGCCTCGCGCTCCCCGCCGCCGGCGCACTCGGCCTCGCGGCCAAGGGTTCGGTCGAGGGCTTCGACGAGATCCCGGCCAACCTCAAGAGACCACCGCTCAGCCAGCGGACCACCATCCTGGACGCCAAGGGCGGCGAGATCGCGAAGGTCTACTCCCGCGACCGCACCGTGGTGGACCTCAAGGACATGTCGCCGTACATACAGAAGGCGCTCGTCGCGATCGAGGACGCGCGCTTCTACCAGCACGGTGCCATCGACCTGAAGGGCATCCTTCGCGCGCTCAACAAGAACGCCCGTTCCGGCAACGTCTCCGAAGGCGCCTCGACGCTGACCCAGCAGTATGTGAAGAACGTCTTCATCGAGGAGGCGGGCGACGACCCGGACAAGGTCGCGCAGGCCACCCAGCAGACCATCGGCCGCAAGGTCAAGGAGCTGAAGTACGCGATCCAGGTGGAGAAGGAGCTCGGCAAGAGCAAGATCTTGCAGAACTACCTCAACATCACCTTCTTCGGGCAGCAGGCATACGGCGTGGAGGCCGCCGCCCAGCGCTACTTCAGCAAGCACGCCAAGGACCTGACGCTGGAGGAGTCGGCCCTGCTGGCCGGTATCGTCCAGTCGCCGAGCCGCTACGACCCGGTCAACGACCCGAAGGAGGCCACCCGGCGGCGCAACACCGTGCTCCAGCGGATGGCCGACCTGAAGGACATCACCCAGGCGCAGGCCGACGCGGCCGCCAGGAAGCCGCTCAAGCTGTCGGTCAGCCGCCCCAAGAACGGCTGCATCACCGCCACCAATGGCGCCGGCTTCTTCTGTGACTACGTCCGCGAGGTCTTCCTCACCGACAAGGCGTTCGGCGAGACCCGCAAGATCCGCGCACAGCGCTGGAACCAGGGCGGTATGACGATCCGCACCACCCTCGATCCGCAGACTCAGAAGTCGATCCAGGCGTCGATAGGTGATCACGTCTACGACGACGACCCGGTCGCCAGCGCGGCGTCCATCGTCGAACCGGGCACCGGCAAGATCCTCGGCATGGGCCAGTCGCGCCCCTACGGCTTCGGCGAGCACCAGACCCAGATCAATCTCTCGGTGGACCGGAGCATGGGCGGCGGCGCCGGCTACCAGCCCGGCTCGACCTTCAAACCGGTGATCGCGGCGGCCGCCCTGGAGCAGGGCATGAGCCCGTACAAGGAGTACTCCTCGCCGTACCGGATGGCCTACCCGAGCCCGGTGCAGACCTGCAACGGCGAGTGGAAGGGCCACGATTCCACCGAGAACGAGAACCCCGAGGAAGTCGGCCCGTACGGTATGAAGGAGGCGACCGCGAAGTCGGTCAACACCTACTACGTGCAGCTGATCAGCGATATGGGCATCTGCCCGGCGGTCAAGATGGCCGAGAACATGGGCGTCCAGCGGGCCGACGGCAAGAAGCTGGAGCAGGTGCCGTCGATGACGCTGGGCGTGCAGGAGATGTCGCCGCTGACGATGGCCGCCGGTTACGCCGCCTTCGCCAACGGCGGCCAGTACTGCTCGCCGGTCGCCATCGCGTCGATCACCGACGCCCAGGGCAAGGCGATGAGCGTGCCGCAGACCAGTTGCCGCCGCGCGATGTCCCAGAAGACCGCGGAGACGATCAACACCCTCCTCAAGGGCGTCGTCGAGGACGGCACCGGCAAGGAGGCCGGTCTCCAGGGCCGGGACAGCGCGGGCAAGACCGGTACCAGCGACAACCGCTACGCCGCCTGGTTCGTGGGCTACACCCCGAACGCGGCCGGTGCGGTCTGGGTCGGCGACCCGCAGCACCGGCGCAAGATGTTCGACATCAAGATCGGCGGCAGCTACCACGACAAGGTCTACGGCGCCGACACCCCCGGCCCCATCTGGCGCGACGCGATGTCCGGCGCCCTGGCCAACCGGCCCGCACCGCCCCTGCCCACTGTCGCGATCGACGACGGCGGCGACCCGGACCAGGGCGCCCCGGGCAACGACGACAACAAGGGCAAGGGGAAGGGAAAAGGCAAGGGCAAAGGCCAGCCGAACGGCAAGGGCAAGCCCGGCCACGGCGGCGACAACAAGCCGGGCGGCGGCTGGGACATCCCCGGCTTCCCCGGCACACCGGGCGGCGGCAACGGCGGCTGGTGAACCGGCTGTTGCCTGACCGGACAGCCACGGCCTGACGGGGGAACCACCCTCGTTGAACCTGCCGGACGACGTCACACCGAAGGGGCGCCCCCTACCTGGGGGCGCCCCTTCTCATGAGTGGAGTCGATGCGTACGTACGTCTACATCCACGTCTACATCTGCGTCTGTATCAGTATCTGCGTCTGCGTCATCGGGCACGGCCGGCGCGTCGGGCCTACCCGCTGCGCGACGAGGTCGCGCACCCTCCGCCTCTGCCGCCCCTGCCGCCCCTGCCGCCCCTGCCGCCCCTGCCGCCCCTCAGGCCAGCAGCTTCTTCACCGCGGCGGCCACCCGGCCACCGTCGGCCCGGCCCGCCACCTTCGGGTTCACGATCTTCATGACGGCGCCCATCGCGCGCGGCCCCTCGGCCCCGGCCTCCTTGGCCTCGGCCACGGCGGCCGCGACCAGCTCCGCCAGTTCCTCGTCGGTCAGCGGCTTGGGCAGGTAGTCGGCGAGCACCTCGCCCTCCGCGCGCTCCTGCTCGGCCTGCTCGATCCGGCCGCCCTTGTCGAACGCCTCCGCGGCCTCGCGGCGCTTCTTGGCCTCCCGCGCGATGATCTTCTCGACCTCGCCGTCCGACAGCTCACGCGCCGCGGTACCCGCGACCTCTTCCTTCTGGATCGCGGTCAGCGTCAGACGGAGGGTGGAGGAGCGCAGCTTGTCGTGCGCCTTGATCGCGAGGGTGAGGTCGTCGTGCAGTCTGGCCTTGAGCGTCGTCATGCCGTCGAGTATGCCCGTACGCACGGACAACGCCGAGCGATTTCGCCCCGGCACCCCGTGCCGGGCCCGCATCCGCTCCCCTCGGCGGCCCCGTCCGCCCTCCGCTCTGCGACGATGGGATACATGCGCGCGCGATACGGAGTACCCCTGTCCCTGACCGCAGTCGGCGCGGCCGGCCTGGCCTACGCCGCCGCCTTCGAAGTCCGCTCGTTCCGCCTCCGGCGCGTCACCGTGCCCGTACTGCCCCGCGGCATGCGGCCGTTGCGCGTCCTTCAGGTCTCCGACATCCACATGGTCCGCGGGCAACGCAAGAAGCGCCACTGGCTCCAGTCGCTCGCCGGGCTGCGCCCCGACTTCGTCATCAACACGGGAGACAACCTCTCCGACCCCGAGGGCGTCCCAGAGGCGCTGGACGCCCTCGGCCCGCTGATGGAGTTCCCCGGCGCGTATGTCTTCGGCTCCAACGACTACTACGGCCCCAGGCTGCGCAACCCCGCCCGCTATCTGACCGAGCGGTTCAAGGGACAGCACGGCCTCAACGGCAACGCACCCGCCGTGCACGCCGTCCACAACCCGTGGGAAGACCTGCGCGACGCCTTCGACGCGGCCGGCTGGATCGGCCTGTCCAATTCCCGCGGGCGCCTGAAGCTGGAGGGCACGGAGATCGCCCTGACCGGCCTGGACGACCCGCACATCAAGCGCGACCGCTACGCCGAGGTGGCCGGCGGCCCGGAATCCGGCGCCGATCTCTCCCTCGCCGTCGTCCACGCCCCCTACCTGCGCTCCCTGGACGCCTTCGCCACCGACGGCTACCCGCTGATCCTGGCCGGCCACACCCACGGCGGCCAGCTCTGCATCCCCTTCTACGGGGCCCTGGTCACCAACTGCGACATCGACCCGGAGCGGGTCAAGGGCTTGTCCACCCACACCGCGGGCGGCCACACCGCCTTCCTCCACGTCTCCGCCGGCTGCGGCACCAACCGCTACACCCCCGTCCGCTTCGCCTGCCCCCCTGAGGCCACGCTGCTCACCCTCACCGCGCGGGACTGAGGAGACGCGGGACTGAGGAGACGCGGGATCGGGGGGGCACGGGGAACCGAGGGCGCTCGGGTGCGGGCGGCCGGGGTACGTGCTCAGGGGGGCGCCCCGGGGCAGGGAGGCGGCCCGCGGCCCGGCCACCGGGAACCCGCGACCGACCAGGTCAGCCCCTCTCCCCCGCGTTCCGACAACCGGATTTCGCCTATGGGGATCAGTCCGCTAAAGTAGAGCTCGTTGCTTCGGGGTGTAGCGCAGCTTGGCAGCGCGCTTCGTTCGGGACGAAGAGGTCGTGGGTTCAAATCCCGCCACCCCGACTGAGAAGTAGCAGATCAGGGCCACCTAGGAACGTTCCTAGGTGGCCCTGACTCGTTGTGCGTGACTAAGTGCGTGACTAGCGCTGCGGATCCACCTTGAAGATGCCGTCCATGGCAACCGCTCCTGTCTGGATCACGGGGCGGATCTGCTTCCGGTAGACCTCCTCGGTGACCGCCGTCCCAGAATGCCCGACCAGACGCGAGATCTCTTCGAGCGGAACACCACTGTCCGACAGCAGCGAAACGAAGCTGTGACGTAGTTCACGTGGCGTCCACTCCTTGGCGCTCACCCCCTCCGCCTTGTTGATCGCTTGGCGGAAGGCTCTCCGGACGTTGGTCGAGTCGAGTTCCTTCCCGACGGCCGACGAGAAGACAAGCCCGTTCTCCTCCCAGGCGTCGCCGGCGGCCAGCCGATCCCATCCCTGGTCCTCCCACTGCTGCCACAGCACGTCGATGCAGCGAATCGGGAGGGCAAGGGTCCGTCGGGACTTCCGGGTCTTGGTGTCGCCGCCGGTGCGCACCGACCGCCATACCGCGATGTACGGCGGGACGGGCGGACTCGCGGCAGAGTCCCCCTTGAGGAAGACGTGATCCCATGCGAGTGCCCGCAGCTCTTCCGTACGCGCTCCCGTGAGCAGCGCCAGCACGATGTAGGCATGCATGGACGTGCCCTCAGCCGCTCTCAGGACCGCCTCAGCCTGCACCAGCGTCAGGGCCTTGGACGGACGCCCCGGCTGTCCCGTCGGAACAGAGCACAGCTCCACCACGTTGCGCTTCACCTTGTCTCGCACCATCGCCCGCTTCACAGAGCGGTTCAGGCAAGAGTGAATGCTCTGCAAGGTCCGTGTGCTGAGCAAATTCGCCTTCTGGGCAAGCCACTTATCCACGTCTTCCGCGCTCAGGTCCCGAAGCTTCCGAGCCCCGAGCGAGGGGATCACATGCGTTCGGCTGAGCGTCGTGCAGTTGTCGAGCGTGCCTTTGTCCTTGCCCGCCAACCCGTACAACAGCCAGTCGTTCACCGCGTTCTCCACCGTGTAGCCGGAGGGCGCGATGGCAAGGCCGTCTTCATGGTCCCGAAGGACTTCCCTCAGCTTGGTCTTGGCTTCGGTCTTGGTCTTGCCACTTCCGCGCTTCATGATGCGCTTGCCGCTGGGGTCGAAGCCCAGGCTGGCGGTAGCAATCCAGCGCTGTCGCGTCTCGTCCCAGTGCAGCCCGCCATCCCCGCGGCTCCGTCGTTTCGTCATCGGCGCGCACCTGCCTCACGTTCCAGCAAGTCCACGTACTCAGCAACCGCGGATACAGGAACGAGCCGCGTACGCCCCTCTTTGACAGTCCGCAAACGCCCGGCCCTGATCAGGTCGTACAAAACAGTTCGGCTCATGCCCAGAGCCCGCGTGGCTTCAGAGATCCGGTAAAGCACGGGCACGACCTCCGCTATTCGGCGGTCCGTCTTGATCACCATTCCCCCTCGGTGTCGTCGTCTTGGAGTTCCGCCAGGGCGGCGCGGGCGGTGTCGCGGTTGGTCTTGATGTCGCGGGCGATGTTGGCCGCGAGCCAGGACTCGCCGGGGGTGTGACCGTGGCCGGCATAGGCCCAGTGGGCGAGGGTCAGCGTTGTCGCTTCGGGATTGTCGTCAGGGTCGGGCAGGCCGAGAGCTTCGCGTTGCTGGCGGGCGCGGTAGTCAGCGCGGACCTGCCGGAGGGCGCCGAGGGTGGTGGAGTACTTGCGGGACTTGGTCGAGAAGTGGCCGCGGAAGCCGAGCATGTGAGCCCAGGCGGTGAGCTTGCGGTCGGGGTAGGCCGACGCGAGGTCGAAGCAGGCTTCCATCAGGCGGCGGGGGTGATCGGGGACGCCGAGGAGAAGGGCTGCTTCGCGGTTGCCGACGCGGCGGTCAACGGTGCCAGTAGTCTCAGCGGCCTTGGTGGCGTACTTGGCGACGTAGGAAGCCACGGCCTGTTCAGTGAGGTCTTCACCGGCACCGAACGCGCCGATGGGTTGGATGTCGATCTGTGTGCCCCAGCGCAGGTCCCATCCGGGATAGTCGTACTCTTCGGCGGCCGGAACGGTGACTTCGACACGGACGGCGGCGGCCCGGATGGCGTCGGTGAGCAAGTCGTGGGTGGCCCAGGCCGGGGGCGGAGTGTCGGGTCCGTCGGGTCCGTCGAAGCGGATGACCGCGTGGAAGTGGACGGCGCCGCGCTTTTGGTACTCGGCGACCTTGCCGAAGGAGACGCGGACCAGGCCGCGGGCTGCTTTCTGGGTGAGGCCGGCGTGGGCGGCGATTTCGCGGCGCAGGTAGATCGTGAAGTAGCGCCACAGGTCGGAAGCGTGGTTGTTCCACAGCACGGCGCCCGCGTAGTCGTAGGTGGCCGGGTCGAGGGCGGTGCCGAGTTCGGGTGCGTTGTCGGGGTGGTGGGTGCCGCAGCGGCAGGGGCGGTTGCCGGGGCGATTGTGGACGGGGCCGAAGGACGGGGCGGTGAGGGTGGCGAAGACTCGCGGGTGTTCGCGGACCGAGTGGGGCGTGCCTTTGGCCGGGTCGCCGGTGAGGCCAGCGCGGATGAGGTGGTAGGTGTCTCCGGCGTAGGTCCAGGCGCAGGAGGGGCAGCGGGAGGCGCGGCGGTTGCCGCACGCGACGCGGAGCCGTCCGCCGGGTTCTTTGTCGGTGGCGTAGGCGTGCAGGACGGTGCCGGTGGCCGGGTCGAGGGTCTTGGTGGAGCCGATGAGGTGGATCGGGTCGGAGCAGCCGCCGGTGCGGCGGATCTGTTCGTGTAAGCGGTCGAAGCCGGGGTCCCCGGCCACCCTGAGGAGGTCCCCCAGGGTGGCCGGGTCCAGGCCCGCCGCGGTGGCGGTGTCGGTCACACGATCACCTCTTGCCGGCATGTGCGGAAGGCCGTGCCGATCCATTCCGTGAAGGCAGGCGGGATCGCTTCCGTGAGTTCTTCGCGGACGTCGGTCCAGGTAATGCCCATCGCGGCCTGCATTTCGGGCACGGTGGCCTTGCCGCCGCCGGAGCCGTAGGCGGCGACGTATGGGCCGTCGCGGCGGACGCCATGACGGTGGCCGCGGACGTAGCCGCGGTGCCGGGGGTGCGGGGGCTGCGGGGTGGCCCAGTGGCCGAGTTCGAAGTTGCGGTGACGCAGGACACCCAAGCCGAACATCTCACCGCACAGGGTCAGGTCTTTGCGGATCTCGGCACGGCCGTTCGGCTGTTCAATCACGTACGGCAGCCCGGTCGCGTCAAGAAGCTCGTGGGTGGCGTCGATGAGGTCGGTGTGGGTGCCGCCCCAACCCTGCGACCGGTTCGTGCCAACCGTGAGGGCACAGCCGGCTTGGCAGGGCGGGGAGGCGTGCACGAGCTCGTACCGTGCGATCTCTCCTGTGGTGATCAGGTGGGCGAGGTATTCCAGGGCGTCGCCCCGGTGGTAGGCGAAGGGGTAGCGGGGGCGGTCGGTGATGTCCACACCGTCTACCTCGAAGCCGGCGCGGTAGTAGCCCATGCCGGCGCCGCCGGAGCAGCAGAACAGGTCAAGGACCCTCAGACCCTTGCGGTCGATGACGCTCACTTGCCCTCCTGCCGGTTGTCGTGCTGGGTGTGGGTCTCGATCCACTCCTCCGCGCACACCTTGTGGACGGGCTTGCCGCGGTCGGAGCGGAGCGGAGTCGGCTTGGTGCAGATCACACAGGGCTTGTCGCCGGTGCGGTCGAAGTGGGAGCTGTCGCGCCAGTTCAGGAGAGCCACGGCCGTCACCGCCCGGCGTGGATCGGGGACGGCGCGGCGAGCCAGGCGGGGGCGTACCCGGCACCGTGGCAAGACCGGCAGGTGACGGGGACGAGGACGCGGGAGCCGTCCTGGTGACGGGTGCCGGTCGTGATGGCGGCGGTGGAGAAGCCGTCGCAGGACGGGCAGACGCGAGCGTCGGTCGGCACGTGCTGGGGCATGATGGGTCTATCCCTTTCGGGTCCTTGGATCTGGGATGGGTTGAGGCACCCGGGGCGGCGGATACTTGGCAGTGGAGGCCGCCCCGGGGGCTGTCAGCGGCGCCGGGTGCGCCGGGGCTTGGAGTAGGCCGGCGGGATCGCGTCGTAGGCGTCCTTGCCGTTCTCGAACGCGGCACGGTCGGCGTCGCTCGTGTCCTTGCTGATCTGCCGGTCGATGCGGCGCGCGGTCTTGCGGTCGCCGTGGCGCTTGGAGATGGCGTACTCGCGACCGAGTTCGGTCATGGCCGGGTCGTCGGAGCTGTCGTTGGTCTTGCGGCTGAACAGGCCCATGGCGGGGCGTCCTTTCATCGGGGTGTGTTGTTGCGTCGGCCGTGACCCTTGGCCACGTACATGGCCGCGTCGGCGGCCGAGAGGGCGTCAGTGAGGGTCGGCACCGGGAGCTGGTCACGGACGCAATAGCCGACCGAAGCCGACACCGGCAGGAGGTGACCGTTGTGCATGACCGACTGATCCAGCGCGGCCCAGAGGTCGAAGAGGCTGACCGTGCCGAGGGTGGGGACGATGGCGGCGAACTCGTCTCCGCCGAGGCGGGCGGCGATGCCGTGGCGACCACACCAGTGGGCCAGGCGTTCGGCGGTGGCGGTGAGGACCGCGTCCCCGGCGGCGTGGCCGTGGCTGTCGTTGATGGTCTTGAAGTCGTCCAGGTCAATCAGGAGGACGAGGGCACCGGGGTGCTTGGCCAGCATGTGTTCGGCGCGGGTGGTCCATCCGGCGCGGGTGTGGAGGCCGGTCAGGGGGTCGCGGCGGGCGGTGGCAAGACGGCGGGTGAGCAGGCCGCTGTGAAGGGCCCAGCCGATAGCGGGTAACGCGGCGGCGAGTGCGGGGACCTCCATGTCAGTCACCGGGCCTTGTTGTTGAGGAGCGAGCGCAGGACGACGGCGCACAGCGCGACGGACGCGGCGGTGATGGCGGTGGCCAGGAGCAGGGAGACCAGTACCGTGCCGACGACGAGGACGGCGGCGGCTCCACCGGCGGCGACCGTGACCAGCGCACCGGGGGTGAGCGGCACAGACCGGCGGGGCGGCGCGACCGGAACGGGCACCGGGGAGGTCTCCGAGGTGACGGTGGTGGCGTTCTCGGCCGGGACGAGCGGGGTGGCCGGCTGCATGACCGGGGCCGGGGCCGGCGTCGAGGCGGTGTCACCGGACGGGTATTTCGGGGTGAGCATGGCGACTCCTGTCAGAGGTTGCAGCGGTGGGTGCGGGCAGCGAGTTCGGCGGCGGAGCGGTCGCGGTAGTCGGCGGAGAAGCCGCAGCCGGGGGCGGTGCAGGCGGCGGTGTGCTTGGTGCGTCCGCGGCCGTCGTGGTGACTGCCGACCTGGACGGGGCCGATGCGAAGCACGTCGTAGAAGCGGTTCGGGCGCGGCATCAGATCAGCCGTCCTGCCCGGTGAAGTCGCCGACGTGGTCAGCGAGCCACTGCTTGATCTCGGGCTGTTCATCCTCGGTGGCCTGGTTGATGGCAGCCTCTCCGACGTGCATGGCGTCAACGAGGCGGTTGTTGCGGGTCAGTTCCGCGGAGTACTCCAGCGCATTGCGGATGGACGGACGCATGGTCAGCTGTCCTTTCAGGCGAGTTGGGCGGTGATGGCCTTGGCGAGCCCCAGCGGGACGCCGAGGCGCGTGCGCAAGATCTCGACGTCGATCGGTGAGCCGGTGGTGGCGCGGTGGGTGTCGGCGACCTTGCGGGCGTGATCGAGCAGAGCCGGGGGCACGGCCACGGCCGGCACGGGCGCCGACACGATGACGGGCGGCTGTTCCGGGGTGGGCTCGGGTGCGCGTTCCACGCTGACTTCCGGCGCCGGACCCGGATCGGGAACGAGTGGCAGAACGGGGTCGGACTCGGCCACTGTGGTTTCCGGTTCGGCGGGTGCTGTGGCCGGGGCGTGGGCGAGGAGCGTGCCGCCGAGGAAGGCGAGCGCGGGCCATCCTGCGACGAGGATGCGCAGCCAGGCCGGTACGTGGTGCAGGTCGAGGAGTCCGGCGGTGGCGACGTTGGCACCCAGGGACGCGGCCAGGGCGATGACGAACCAGGTCCAGGCGGCGCGGGTGGCCCCGTCGGTGCCGTGCAGGGTGCGTAGCCGGTGCCAGGCCGCGACGAACAGCAGATCGACGGAGACGGGGTAGGCCCAGGCTTTCCAGCCGTCCTGTCCGGCAGCTTCGGCCAGGTCGTGCAGGTGGGCGAAGGACAGGGCGCCAGCGATCACGGCCTGAATCAGAACGGCGTCCGGGCGGATCTTGCGGAACACGTAGAACACCTCCTATCGAGGTGGTGCCGGGCCGGGCGGGCGGTGTCGTCCGCCCGGCGCCAAGTGGTCAGGATTTGGAGGCGATGCCGGTGCCGAAGCAGTCGAGGCAGAAGCCCTCCTGCTGGCCGACCGTGCGGCGGTGGCGACCGACGCGAACCGTCACCAGGACCACTCCGGAGCCCTGACAGGTCGTGCAGTCGGTCTGCTCGGCCGGGGCCGCGGCTTTCTTCGCGGGACGGCGGGCGGTGGCCTTGCGTGTAGCCACGGACTGTCTCCTTTCTATGAGCCGTTCCGGGCATGGGAGGGGTAGGGACTTGGCGCGAGGCGGTCACGCCGGCCGTGGAAGGCGGGGGGCTACTTGGTGACGGGAAGGACCTTGACCAGCGACGGGCCGCCCGTGGACACGGGGCCGGCGGGGATGTGCGGCCGGAACGGGGCCAGCGCCGGGAGGTCAGGCGTCAGGTGGGCGTACTGCTGGCAGACGGCCACGGCTTCGGCCGAGGTGGTCTCGGGGGTTCGGATGCGGGACCACCCACCGGAGGAGTCGCCGGCCACTGCCACACCCGGGCGGTCCGGGGCGATGGTCGTCACGGCCGAGACAGCGTCGGGAGCGATGTCCCCCAGACCCATCTCCGCGGTCTGCTTGTCATTGACGCGGTGGATCACACGGCCCGTGAGCTGCGCGCGCAGCATGGTGGCGCCCTTGCCGAGTTCGGAGCCGAAGCGCTGGCCACAGACCTCCAAGTAGATGCCGACCGCGCGGGCCATCTGCGCGAGACGGATCATCTGCATGACCATCCGGTCCCGGCGTTCCTCATCCTTCTTCGCTGCGGTCAGGAACAGCTCCGCCACCTCATCCACGAGGATCACGAGCGGCACAGGCCGTGCATCCTTGGGCAGATCCCACAGATCCGAGACCTGATGGACACTCAGCACCCTGAAACGCGCTTCCATCTCGGCCACCAGGACATCGAGCAAGTGGGAGGCTTCATCAGGAGTCGTGGCCAGCGCGGAGAGCCGGGGAGCGAAACGGCCTTGCTCCACACCACGCTTGCAGTCGATCCCCACCAAGCCCACCGGCAGCTTCGCTAAGCCGACGATAAGACTGCGCTGATACATCGACTTGCCCGACTGGTTCGCACCCAGCGTCAGGCTGTGCGGCACCTCGCGGTAGTCGCGCACGAACGCCGTACCGTCATCGCGCAGCGCAACCGGAACGACCAACGGGCCGAACTTGCCGCGGCGTGGCATCCGCACCCGCTTAAGCACGTCGTAGCCAGTCATCCGCAGTTCGACCGTTCCCGGCTTGGCCTCCACCACACGGACGGAATGCACACCCCAGGCGTGCCGCAGACGCTCCGACGCGGCAGCCACGTCCGCAGGCTCAAGACCCGCAGGAAGCCGGAGCGTCACACGCAGCCCGGTCGAGACTCCGCGCACCCGGCGAACCTTCGGCGGGACCGGCTGAACATCCCGCCGGCGGGCGACATTACGAGCCAGGAACGCCCGCAGCGACGACGGCTGTACCGTCAGCCCGCACACATCCATCGTGGAGCGGTAGGAGACGGTGAACCGGGCCCAGGTGACCGGCAGACCCACCAGCGACCAGTACACCCGGGGCGCGCGGGCCTTGGCGTAGCCGAGACCACCGACACCGGCCAGCGGCGCGGCGATCTCCAGCAGCGTGGACACGTCCGACACGGTCAGACCCCCACCGTGATCGCAACCGCGCGGAACGCGATGCCGTGACGCTTCTCGCCGTTGAACTCGTTCTCCCAGTCCCGGGCCTTGAGACCAACCACCGAGACCGGCATGCCCGGGGTCAGCCCCTCCGGGACACCCGTCTGCGGAACGGACACCTGGTAGAGGTTCCCCTCTCCCTCATCCGAGATCAGCAGGCCCACGGTCATCATGTTGGCGCCCGTCTCGCTGTCCGTGGCGACCTCACCGGTCCGCTTGTTCTTCATCTTCGGCGCCGGCGCAGTCGCGACGAACACGACCGCGGTCGAAGTGTCGATCTTGAACGAAGGCATGCGTCTCTCCTTGAATCCGGCCGCTCGGGCGGAGCGGCTACATCTCTAGAGAAGCCGAGATCTCTAGAGATGTCAATCAGGTCTCTAGAGAAGATCGAAAATGCCAGCTCAGGAGGGCAGGAGAGACATGACCGGGACGGTGAACTAGGGTTGTCTAGAGATGAGGAAGGAGGGTGAGTTTTTATGGCTAACCAGGGCAAAAACCGCCAGCCGAAGTACCAGGTGATCGCGAGTGACCTCAAGGCGGCGATCGAGGCGGGCGACTACAGCCCCGGTGACCGGTTGCCAGGCGAAAACGACCTCATGGCCACCTACGAGGTAGCCCGCATGACCGCCCGCCAGGCGATCGGGGTCCTGCAAAGTGAGGGTCTGGTCGAGGCGCGGAAGGGGGCCGGAGTGTTCGTACGCAACTTCCGCCCGCTGCGCCGGCAGGGCATCAAGCGACTCTCCGAGCAGCAGTGGGGCAGCGGTCACTCGATCTGGGCCGCCGACCTGGGAGACCGCACGCTCAACGTGGATCAGGTCGAGGTGCGCGAGGATGCCGTACCCGACCACATCGCGCCCGTGCTGGACGTGGCCCCGGGCACCACTGTCTGCGTGCGAAGCCGGCGGTTCGTACTCGACGGCAAACCGGTCATGCTGGCTACCAGCTACCTGCCCGCCGCACTCGTCGCGGGCTCACCCATCACGCAGAAGGACACCGGCCCCGGCGGTATCTACGCGCGCCTCGGTGAGCTGGGGTACAAGCCGGTCCACTTCCGCGAGGAGATCCGTTCACGGATGCCGTTGCAGGCCGAGACTGATGCGCTGCAACTCTCGCCCGGGACACCCGTCATGTTGGTGTGCCGCACGGCGTACGCGGAGGACGGCAACCCTGTCGAGGTCAACGAGATGACGCTTGATTCCGCGTCGTATGTCCTGGAGTACGCGTTCGACGCGTGAGGACCCTCAGTCGGACCATGTACGACCGATGCGGGCAACCGCGTAGATGCGCTCCACCTCATCAGGCGCGAGCACTGGGGACATGCCGCTGAGCCTCGACGGCAGATCATCGGCGGCCAGGACGAGGACCGGCGGCGCGGCCTGACGCACTTCGAGTTTCGCGGCGCCCACCACGGCAAGAACGGGCCGAGCCTTGACGGTGAAGCCGCAGGCGCGGGTGAGCGCCGCCGATGCCTTCCGCGCTTCACTGAGGCTGGCCGGGATGTGCCGGGTCTTACCGCCGTTGACGGTTATGGCGCGGTCGCCGTACCAGACCTTCTTGCCCTTGTGGTGCTTGGAGTTCACAGTGAACACTCCTGGCGGGCCGATCACCAGGTGGTCCACGTCTGTGCCGGACGGGTACTGCACGGCGTGCAGGGTGTACCAGCCGCGGCCGAGGCTGCGCAGACGACGCGCGGTATGACGTTCCCCGACGAGCCCTTGGCGCCAGCTTCTCAGTTCCCGGGTGCTGTCTGCCTTCGACCAGCGGGACAACAGGCGTTTGACCGCGCTCGGTTCCAGCTCGATGAGCTTGCGGCGGACTGCATCACCGGGGCGGTTGGCTGCGAGATCACCGTCAGGGTTAGACATGTCAGTCCCGAGTGGCCGGCGGCAGGAGAATCCCAAACTATCCGTCGGGAGCAGGGTTGTTACAGGTTTCTCTACCTCATCAAGCCCTCCCTCCGGTCGGGGAAGGGGGCGGGGAAGGGGAGCACTCCGGGGTTCTCGCGGGTGGTGCCGTTCCCTTTGCCAGGTCTCCAGGTGCCAGTCACGTTGGATCTGCCCATTGAGCCCGTAGAGAGCCGATGGAGGCCAGCAGCCACCCTTCCACCTCATCGGTCAGCACCAGGCGCACCGGACCCCACGGGAACCTTCGGCTTGTGGCTCTGGCCTGGCGGGTGCTCTTGCCTTCGGCATCCGGCGCGCCGGTCAACGGCTTTGCAGCCGCCGCTACGAAGCACACCCCACCGGCCCGCACGAGCGGGCCGGCGCGGGCACGGGGACTCGGGCGCCGCTTTCGCCTGCGGCACGCTCCGCCCGGCCCCCGGCCCCGCGCCACCGAAGTTGCCCCGGGGTTCTCCGTACACGCTTTGCCCCGCCCAAAAGCAGCGCCGGAACGAGCAGACACCCCACCAGCCGACACCACCACTCACACCTCCCCGAAAGATCGGCCGCAGCCACCACCCCAGGACAGGCCGAGCAGTCACCAGGCACCCGTAGCCCAGGAGCGAGTCCAGGCGGGAGCCCCGGGGGCGGCGAGGAAGTGTGAGGAAGAAGGTGGTGGGGTGGGGCGGAAACGGTGGGCGGTTTACGTGACGGGCGCACCGCCTACCGCGGCACGGGACTTGGTTCCCCCGAAAGGGCAAGCTACGGAAGGGGTGGGGGCGGGGCAGGCGAGCGCTCCGGGCAGAACGGCCGGCGGGGGCCGATCGCCGTACCGACGTCGTCATGGGTGCGAGAGCATGAGCGGACCGAACCCTGAACCGTGGCCGAGGGGGGAGCTATCTGCTGCCGCGATGTGGCTCATCCCGTCTTGGGCGCTCCGCTCAGCGCGCCACCCTCGTGGCAAGTTGGGCGATCCGGTGAGTGTCTAACTGCGCTACAACGGTCACGTACCAAGGCGAACAACCACGGACGCTCACGAACCGTTGCCGCAGGTCAGCAGCGAGCACTCTCCAGGTCACAGCGGCGCCCAGATTGCTTCGGGACGAAGAGGTCGTGGGTTCAAATCCCGCCACCCCGACTGAGAAGTAGCAGATCAGGGCCACCTAGGAACGTTCCTAGGTGGCCCTGACTCGTTGTGCGTGGCCAACTGCGTGACTGTCATTCCGGCGTGGACTTTTGAGGATGCCGTCCAGGAGGCGGCGCCGGTCTGGATTTCGAGGCGGCTCCGGTCAGAATTACAGGGCGGCTCCGGTCCGGATTTCGGGGCGGATCCGCTGCCGGTCCGCTGCCCGCAGACCTCGCGGTGTGGCCGCCTCCGGACCGTCTGCCGCGCAGGCGCCTCACATATCGGTGGCCGCTTGGTTGATGACATCGCTGTAGAGGCGGAAGAGGCGGACGCTCTCTCCTTCCGGGCCCGGCCCCGGCTCCAAGGCCGAGGCCGGCTCCTCGTGGTCGGCCAGGAGTGACCAGCACCGGGCGACGAGCTCACGGGCCTTCGTGCCGGGCCAGGGTTGAGAGAGAAGTTCGGGCGGCAGTAGCGGGTCGGGCTCCATGGCGCGGGTGAACTCGGCGGCGAGTTCGACCGCGATGGTGAGCCGCTGGGCCTGGGGGAGATCCTCGGGTGCGCGGAGTCGGGCGAGACGTGGTCCGGTCACGGTGGTGAGGCGGTGGTAGCGGTCGGCTATCTCCGCTTGCGGCCACCAGAGGCGAGCGAGCGCCGCGGGATCGCGTTCGCTGCCGTGCCGCAGGTCGTCCGTGGTCAGGAACGAGACATGGTCGAGGACGCCGAGGTGGCGGACCTGCTCCTCCACATACGGCTCCCAGGCGTTCGGGCTGACGTAGAGGCCGCCTTGGACGGGGCCGCCGCCCAGGCGCGTGAGGGCGGTGCGCAGTGCGTCGCGTGCCACGCGTGCGGTTTCGGGGACGGCGAAGGCGACCAGGTGCCAGGTCCCGTCCCAGGGGGCGAGGCCGGCGTCCTGCCGGTAGGCGTGGGCGACGAAGTCGGCGTCGGGGCCCAGCACTTGCTCCGTGGCGTCGGTGGCCCTCAGCAGCGCCTTGCGGCCTCTGCCTTCCTGCGTGAAGCGTCCCTCGACCACCAGCCGCTTGATGCACAGGCGCACCTGCTGATCGCTCATGCCCAGCAGGGACGCGGTGGCGTAGACCTCGCCGGTGTCGACCGTGTGATCGGTGCGGACCAGCGCCTCGACGAGCATCCGGGTGGGGACCCGCACGACGGGCGTTGACGTGTCGCGCGGGGAAGTCATGGCGTGGCGGGCCTTTCGGGTGTGGACGACGGTACGGCGCGGGCTGAGCGCGGTGCGCGGCCCGGGTGAACGCGCGGAAGAGGGTGGGAGCCGGTCACGCCGAGGCCGGTCGCCCCGGCGCGGTGCCGTTACGGCGGCGTCGAGGTCATTCACGCGCACCGCACCACACCACACCACACCACCAGATCATAAACTATCGAAATATTTACGATCGTTTTCAATGGATCGTCGGCCGGTGCGGTGTCGCGATCGGCGCGGCGTCCTGGCCTCACCCGCTACGCGCTGGTGCGCACCGCGTACGGCACACGGCACACGGCACACAGCGGCAGCCGGTCCAGTCCGCCCAGAATTCGTCAGGCACGGCGGCGGACTCCGCGGCCCGTTCGATCTGCGGCAGATGGCCGGGGCAGATGGCCGGTGCGGGCGAACAGGTGGGTGCGGGCCCGGGGGGGGCGGTCGCCGCGTTGGTGAGGTGGGTAACGGGCAGGATGCGGTCCTGGGCGCCCCGGACGACGAGGGTGGGGATGTCGAGCGCCTCAAGTGCGGCCAGCAGGCTCCCGCGCCAGTCGGCGCGCACCCCGCTCAACGAACCGAAGGCACGGGCCACTTGGCGCATCGCCTTTGCCGCGTCCGGTCGCCGGGCCCGTTCCCGGGCCAGCGCGATGCGTAGGGGGTGGCGAAGGCCGGGTGGCGGAAGAGGGAGCGCTCCGTCGTCCGCGCGCCGTACTCGTCGGGGCGCAGCAGGAGCCGCCAGAGCACCGGCAGGTCGAGGGCGCGCAGCATCCAGGTGACCTCACGGCCGATTCCGGCACTGTCGGCCAGAGCCGGCGAGGTCACCCGGGCGGGGTCGTGGACGGCGAGCCGCATCGCGACGGCGCCGCCCGGCGAACTGCCCACCACGTGCGCGGGAGCGGTGACCCCGAGCCGGTCCAGGGTCTCCGCGACATGCTCGGCCAACGCCCCGAGCCGGAGGTCCGGCAGGGGCTGGGACCGGCCGGAACCGGCCAGGCCGGAACCGGCCAGGTCGGGGGCGAACAGCCGCCGCGCGGACAGCGTGAGCGTGCGGCGCAGCGGCTACCAGCCCTCCAGGCTGCGGCCGATGCCGTGCGGCAGGACCACCGGCCGCCCGGTGCCCGTGGCCCGGTAGCGGACGCGGTACCCGTCCACGTCCACGAATGCCGCGAAGGACTCACTCGTCACGGCCGGCCTCCGCCACCTCGGCGATCGCACCGTCGTGGCCCGCCCCGGTACCGACGAGGGTGGGCACCTCACGGGCCGGACCGGCGAAGAACCGCTCGGCGGGCGCTTCCGGTCCGGGAGCCGGGAGCCGTCCTTCCGGGGCACGGGTTCCGCGCCCCGGAAGGAACCTCGGCGGGTACGGACTCCCCCGCGGTGCCGTCAGCCCAAGAGGCCCCCGTCGTCGTACTGGCCCATCCACCAGCCGTTCCGGCAGACCCGGCCCTCGGGGTCGATGTCTCCCTCGGCGTAGTTGCCGCTGCCGGTGGTCTCGCCGTTCGGACCGTGGAACCAACTGGTGTAGTAGTACCGGCAACCGGCTGCGGCCGTACCAGGGGCCGCCTGCGCCGCCGGGACGAAGGACAGGGCGGCACCGGCCGCACACGCCACGGCCAGCGCGGCACGTGTGAACACTCGCACGCGAATCACCTCTCGTTGGCGGGCACGCGTCACGCACCCGGGGGAAGCAATGTTCCGTGGATGCCGGGAAGTTATGGGGGAAAGCCCTTCAAATCACCTGAAGGCAGGTGTCTCTTTCCCCGGCGGAAGATGCTTCTCCGGATGCGTCCCGGCGCCGCGGATGACGGGGAAGGCGGGCGGCGAACGGAGCGGAACGGCGCGGGGCGGGGCGGTTTACGGGCGGTTCCGGTACGCGGCGGACGGCTGTCCCCATGGGACGTATGTCCCGGGCTGCCCCGGGGTCGGCCGGCGCCCCGCCGTCCACCGGTACACCGGCCGTCCTTCGCCGCGTCACCCGTCCTGCGGCGGGCCCGCCGTGTCGAGGGCCGTGCCCACCTGGTCGGCGAGGGTCACCGCGACGAGGCGAGCCGGCAGTGGGGGCACCGAGCCCGGTGTGGGGGTGAGCATGAACCGGCCGTAGTAGCGGCCGCGGGCGCTCGCCCGCAGTTCGATCTCACCCGGGGGCCAGCCGGTGTGGTCGAGGTCCCAGCGTCTGCGGCCGACGGCCACGCCGCCGTCCTGCTCCAGGCGCGGCGGCCGGCCCATCAGCGTGCCGTACTCGAAGCGGCAGCCGCGCAGCAGGAGCAGTCCGGTCAGTTCCTGTCGTACGTGGTCGACCACCGCGTCGGGCGAGGCCGCGGTCCGGGCCAGGGCGGCGGTGTCGTGGACGCGTGCCAGGTGCGCCGCATCGGTCACCGTGATCACCTTCAGCCGCCGTTCCCTGGCGGCCAGCTGCGAGACGATCAGCCCGACGATCAGGAGCAGCACGGCGGTCGCGACATCGACCGCGTCGGTGATGGCGAACCGCTGGTACGGGCGGGTGAGGAAGAAGTCGAACCACACCGTGGCCGACAGCGCCGCGAGTGCGCCCGCGACACGGTTGCCGGCGGCCGCCACCGCGACCACCACCACGACGAGTATCAGCGCCGCGTTGGTGTCCGAGAGGTCCGTACGGAAGGGCACGAGTGCGAGCGCGACCAGGAACGGGCCCACGAGCGCGGCGAGCACCGCGATCCGGTCCCGCAGCGGGTATCCGGTCCATCCGGTCACACACGCCACCTCTCCACCTCTCCATCTCTTCGGATCGGTCCGTCGGCGTACTGCTCCGTCTTCGCTCTGGGTACCACGGCCGCGGGGCGCACGCGCGGCGGAAGGGGCGGCCCGGCGGCGGGAGAGACGGTGCCGGTAACGGTGGCGGTAACGGTGGCGGAGCGGACGGCGGTGGGGCGGCGGGCCGGTGGCGGGACGACGTATCCGCGTGGCGTCTCGGCATCAGCCCAAGGCCCCCGCTTCCGGGCTGCGCACGGTTCCGGCGGTGCTCGGCACGCGCCCTCCATCGGCCCGTACGGATACGTCGTCCGCCCCGTGTTGCCCAGTCTGGGACGGACGTGTCCGACTCCGGGACGCTTTGACGCCGTGCTGACGCGGATGACGGCGGTCTTGACGGAGCGGTGACGGGGGCCGGACGACGCTCGTCCGGCGCGCGCCGGACGACGCCCGAAACGCGCGCGGAACGACCCCCGTAACGCGCGCGGAACGACCCCCGTAACGCGCGCCCCGGACTACCGGTCGCCGCCGGTGGCCCGCCAGACGACCGGCTGCGCGCCCTGCCCCTTGCCCTGGAAGACGACGGTGACCGGGCGGTCGCCCCTCGGCAGCAGGTGGATGGAGCATTCGGTGACGGTGGCCCGCGGCCGCACCATCCGGTGCGGGACGGACTCGGGGCACTGGCCGACCCCGGGGCCGCCGATGTCCAGCAGCAGCATCTTCTTCGCTTCCCGGCCACCGGCGCTCCGCAGCACCACGCCGTCCTTCATGCTCGGCAGCAGGTCGTACTTGCCGTTGTTGCGGTACTCGATCGTGACGTAGTACGGGACCATCTTCTTGGTCTCCGCACTCAGGTCGAAGCGGCCCAGATCGGCCAGTGTCCCGGTCCGTACGCCCTTCGGCGTGATGTGCACGGGGACAGAGTGGTCGTAGGTGTCCTGCGTGACGGAGTCGGCGGGCCGGCCGGCGGGGAGCACCCCGGCGGTATTCCCCTCGGCGGCGACGCCGTCGATGTCCCAGAGGAAGGTGTCGCCCCCGTCGTCCTTGTAGGAGACGGTCGCCACCTGCCGGTCCTTGGGCAGCATGAAGATCTGGCAGAGCGCCGCGGTCTCACCGGCGGCCAGCTGCGCCCGGCCGCTCTCGCGGCACTCGTCGGGCTGGCCCGAGCTGGTGGCCAGCGGATTGGTCCGGAAGAGGGAGACCGGCTGCCCGGCCCGCCCGTCCACACCGTTGACCGAGAAGTTGCCCGCCGGGTCCATCTTGCTCACCGGAGCCTTGCCGGTGTTGGTGTACGAGAAGGTGAGGTAGTACGGCACCATCCCCTTGAGGTCGTCGTCCAGCCTGACGTTCTCAAGGTTGGCCGCGTCGCCCCGGGCCAGCCGGGTGGGCGTGACCCGCAGCGGGTGCGCCTGATGGCCGGAGTCGGTCCAGGTGACCGCACGCGGCGTGGGCGGCAGCGGCAGTGGCTCGGCGGCCACGACGGAGGCGGATGCCCCGGGGGACGCCTTCCCTCCGGTGGCCGCACCGGCACACCCCGCGGCCAGCAGCATGACCACACCCGCACCCACGGCACCCGTTGTTCGCCTGCGCACCCGCACCATTCCCCCGTTGATCCCGGACCGCTGTTCCGGGTCCCTGTTCTCGGACCGTTGTTCTCGGACCGCTGTTCTCGGCCCGTCCGTGCCCCGCTCCGGGCAGGCCCGACAGACTAACCGGCCGGGGGCGGAGCGCCCGGCGCCGCCCCCGGTCGCGCACCGGCGCCTCCACCAGCCCCCGCCTGCCCCCACCTGCGATGACTCCGCCATGGCGGACGGACCGCCGGGAAGACGTACGGCAGCCGTGAAGTCGTACGGCACCTCTTCAGGACGTACGCGTCGCCTTCAGCGAGTACATGAGGGGGATGCGGGGACGGTCGGCGGGGAGGCGGTAATAGCCGTCGGCGCCGCGGCGCAGGTCGGCGAAGCGCTGGAAGAGCGTCACGTCGTGCTCGTGCAGGAAGTCGATGCGCAGCCCGGCGGCGGCCAGGGCGGTGACGACGTCGCCGAGGGTGTGCGTCCATTCGACGCTGCGGTTGTGGACCGTGGGCGCGTCGATATCCGTGTAGGTACCGGAGGTCTCGTCCACCCAGGCGTCGTGGCGGAAGTAGTCGTGGGTGATGCGCGATCCCGTCCCGTCGTCGAGGGCGTCGCACAGCGGGTGGAATTCGGCGAGGTAGAGGAAGCCGCCGGGGGCGACGAGGGAGGCGGCCGTCGCCGCCCAGCGGCCCAGGTCCGGGAGCCAGTTCAGCGCGCCGATGCCGGTGTAGACGATGTCGTAGGAGGTGTCGGGGACGGCCTCGACGGCGTCGTAGACATCGGCGGTGACGAAGGACGCGCGGTCGGGGCCGTAGCCGAGTTCGGCGGCCAGTTCGCGCGCGGTCTCTGTCGCCCGTTCGGAGAAGTCCAGGCCGACGACGCGGGTGGCGCCGCGGTGGGCCCAGGAGAGGGTGTCCTGGCCGAAGTGACACTGGAGGTGGAGGAGGCTCCGGCCGGTGACGTCGCCGACCTCCGCCGCCTCGAAGTCCCGGATGACGTCCCGGCTGTCGCGGAAGCCCGCCTGGTCGTAGAAGTCGCTCAGGGTGTGGATGGCGACGCGTTCGTCCCACCTCGCACGGTTGGCCTCGCGCCAGTCGTCGGGTCCCGTATGTGCACGCATGCCGCGAAGTTATCCACAGGCTCACGGCCTCGCCAACGGAATTACGGCGGCCAGGCGCAGAATGGGGCCATGACTGACGAGACCAAGGGCTCCGACCACGCCATCGCCCGCGACCCCGGCCACACCACCACTCCGGCCCCTTCCCACAACTCGACCGGCCCGGCCGGATCAGCGGGAGCCGGCATGCCGGACTGGGAGAAGCGGTTCCGCGCCCCGCGGATCGGGCTGCCGGACTGGGCCGAGGACGCCCCGGACCGGTCCCTGTTCCTCTCGAATGCCACGGGCACCTACGAGCTGTACGCGTGGGACCGGGCGACCGGCGGTCAGCGGCAGGCCACGGACCGGCCGAACGGCACGACGGACGGCACGCTGTCGCCGGACGGCGAATGGATCTGGTGGTTCGCGGACACCGACGGGGACGAGTTCGGCGTCTGGATGCGGCAGCCGTTCGCGGGCGGCGCGGATGAGCCCGCCACCCCGGGGCTGGCCGCCTCGTACGCGAGCGGGCTGGCGATCGGCCGGGACGGCACGACGGTCGTCGGGCGCTCCACGGACGAGGAGGGCTCGACGATCCATGTCGTACGGCCCGGGGAGCCACCGGTGGAGATCTACCGCCACCGCGAGTCGGCGGGCGTCGGCGACCTCTCCCACGACAGCACCCTGATCGCCATCGAGCACACCGAGCACGGCGACGCGATGCACTCCGCGATCCGCGTCGTCCGCCCGGACGGTTCGACGGTCGCGGAGCTGGACGACACCAAGGGCGGCACCGAGGAGCTGGGCCTGTCGGTGATGGGCTTCGCACCGGTGGACGGTGACACCCGGATGCTGGTGGGCCATCAGCGGCGGGGCCGCTGGGAGCCGATGCTCTGGGATCCGCTGACGGGTGTGGAGACGGCGCTGGCGATCGAGCTGCCCGGTGATGTGGCCGCGGACTGGTATCCGGACGGTTCGGCGCTGCTGGTGGAGCACGAGTACCAGGCCCGCAGCGAGCTGTGGCGCTACCAGCTGGGCGGGGCCGGTGACGCGGCCGGCCCGCTGCTGACCCGGGTCGAGACCCCGGCGGGCACGGTCTCGGGCGCGACGGCCCGGCCGGACGGGACGGTGGAGTTCCTGTGGTCCTCGGCGGCGCAGCCGTCCGAGGTCCGCTCGACGAGCGGCGCGGTCGTCCTGGACCCGCCCGGGATGAAGGCGCCCGCTTCGGTACCGGTGACGGACGTCTGGGTGGACGGCCCCGGCGGGCGTATCCACGCCCTGGTGCAGCAGCCGGCCGGCGAGGGGCCGTTCCCGACGGTCTTCGACATCCACGGCGGCCCGACCTGGCACGACAGCGACGCGTTCGCCTCGGCCCCGGCGGCCTGGGTGGACCACGGCTTCGCGGTCGTCCGCGTCAACTACCGCGGCTCCACCGGTTACGGCCGCGCCTGGACGGATGCGCTCAAGCACCGCGTCGGGCTGATCGAGCTGGAGGACATCGCCGCGGTGCGCGCCTGGGCGGTCTCCTCCGGGCTGGCCGATCCCGGGCGGCTGGTGCTGGCGGGCGGTTCGTGGGGCGGCTATCTGACACTGCTGGGGCTCGGTACGCAGCCGGAGGCGTGGGCCGTCGGTCTGGCGGCGGTCCCGGTCGCGGACTACGTCACGGCGTACCACGACGAGATGGAGGCCCTCAAGGCGATGGACCGGACGCTGCTGGGCGGCACGCCGGAGGAGGTACCTGAGCGTTTCGAGGCGTCCTCGCCGCTGACGTACGTGGACGCGGTGCGGGCCCCGGTCTACATCTCCGCGGGCGTCAACGACCCGCGCTGCCCGATCCAGCAGGTGGAGAACTACGTCCAGCGGCTGGCCCGGCGCGCCCACCCGCACGAGGTCTACCGCTACGACGCCGGGCACGGCTCCCTCGTCGTGGAGGAGCGCATCAAGCAGGTCCGCCTGGAACTCGACTTCGCGCGACGGCACGTGGGCGGCCCGGGGGCCTGACCCGCACCGGGCGCCGGGCCGGCGCCCGGCCGGGAGCGGCCGTCCCCGGCCGGGCGGCCGCTCGGCCGTCCGTGGCCCCGCGCGGCGGCCGGACGGTCGCCCGGCGGGACGTACCGGCTCAGACGTGCGGCACCGGTGTGCTCTCGTCCGCTGCCCGCGCGCCCGCGTCCGGTTCCTCCGCCGCCGGCGTCCCCGGTGTCTCGTCCGCCGGCACGATGCCCAGTGCCGCGTCCCTGGCGGCCTCGGCCTCGCGGCGGAAGAGGCGGAACCACATGAAGACGACGAAGCCCGCGAAGACGAACCACTCGCCGGTGTAGCCGAGGTTCTGGAACGCCTTCAGGTCCAGCCCGGTGCCCTGGGCGGCAGCCGGCGGGACGGCGCGCAGCGGGGCCTGGGTGTCGGTGAGCGTGATCCACGCGTCGTAGACGTCGTACGGCACGATGTTCACCAGCGACGCCGCGCTGATCATGCCGAGCTGGCCCGGCGGCAGTCCGCCGTCGGCGTGCACCCCGGTGCTGCCCTGGTTCTCGGACGCCTGGAGCGCCCCGGTGACCGTCACCTCGCCCTTCGGCGGGGCGGGCACCTTCGCCGCGTCGGCCCGGTTGCCCGGGTCGCCGGGCAGCCAGCCCCGGACGACCGGGAGGGCCTTGCCGTGGTCCGTCCGCAGCAGGGTCAGGACGTAGAAGCCCTGCCGCTTGCCCTGCTTGTCCTCCACCGTACGGCCCGGTACGAGGAGTTGGTGGTCCGCGTCGTAGCGCCCGCGGGCGCCGGCCTGGTGCCCGGAGGTGACGGTGTCGACCGGCAGCAGGCTGTCCAGCGGGCGGGCGGCCGCGGCCTTGGCGTCGGCGGCGCGGACCTCCTGCTGCTGGTGGGTATCGACGCGCGCCTCGAAGCGGCTCAGCTGCCAGCTGCCCATGAAGATGCAGAAGGGGATCGCCAGTACGGCGAAGACGTTGATTCCCCACCACCGCGGGGTCAGCAGGAACCGGTACACGCCTTCAAAGGTACGGGGCCACGACGGCGGCGCCACACCGCCCCCTCCCCGGCACCGCCCCGGCCACCGGGCGGGCCGGCCGTCACTTCGCCGCCAGCACCCCGGTGCGGTACACCGTGCCCGCGCAGGCGTCCGGGATCTTGGCATCGGCCGCCGCGGGCTCGCCCGCCTCGGGCGTATGGCTGAGGAGGACGGCGCCGGGCACCGCGCCGCCGTCGCCGGGTCCGTCGCTGCCGCCCGCCTGGCCGCCGCCGTCGCCCGCGACGGAGGAGGCGGCCGGGGTCTCCCCGGCCGCCTTCGAGGGGACGGGAGTCGGCGAGGGACCAGGGTTGACGCAGCCGGTGGTGGAGCCGCCGGACTCCGGGATCCAGGCGAACTTGATCTCGTACGCCTCGCCCGGTTTGAGGACCAGCTTGCCGGGGGCGGTGGCCGGATCGGGCAGGCCGGAGGCGTCGTCGCCCGAGGTGTGGTCGACGATATGGACGCGGTCGGGCTTGGTGGCGCCCTGGGCGACCAGGCCGACCGCGCCGCCGCCGTCGACCGTGCAGGCGCTCCCGGAGGTGTTGACGACGCGGAACGCGCCGTAGACGCGGCCCGCCGAGTCCGCCGCGCCGACCGTGCCAGTGCCGTTGCCGAGCTGCTGGCGTCCGCAGACGGGCGAGCTGACGTCCATGGTCGCGTGCGGATCGGGGGTACCGGCGCCCGCCTCGTGGCCCTGGCCGTCCCGCTCCTTCGCCGCGCCCTTCTCCTCGGGCGCGCCGGCGTCCGGCTTCCGGCCGTCCTTGCCGGCCGGCCGCGTCCCCGTCTGCTCGGTGCCCTCGCCGTGCGCGCCTTCGAGGCCGCCGTGCGCGCGCTGGCTGCTGGCGGCGTTGGCGGGCCGGTCCTCGGGGCCGTCGCCGAGACTCACCACATGCACCATGGCGGGGATCGACGTACCGCCGAGCAGCAGCGCGGCGGCGGCGCCGACGACGAGATGCCGACGGCGCTGGCGCCGGGCCGGTACCGCGCGGCGCAGCCGGTCCAGCGCGTCGGCGGCGGGCTCCAGCTCGCCGACGCGGGACTGCAACAGCCGCCGCAGCTCGTCCTCGCCGCCGAAGCCGCTGCCGTCCCCGCCGCCGAAGCCATCGCCGCCCCGGCCGCCGTCGCCCCGGCCACCGTTCCCGGCCCCGCCGTCCCGGCCGCTTCCGCCGCCCGTTGCGGCACCGCTCGCCGCACCACCGGCACCCTCGCCGACAGCGATGTCATCCCCGGGCCCGGCACCCGGCCGGCGGCCGGCCGACCCGTCCGACGGGTCCTGCCGACGGCCATTGGCCGCGTCTCCCGCGCCCTGAACCTCACGCGCCACGTACAGCCCACGCACCTCACCCGACGCACCGCGCAGACCGGGTGCGCCACGTCGCGCTCCCCGCTCGCCCAGCGCGCCACACTCACTCGACGCACCACGCCCACCCGGCGTACCGCGCTCACTCAGCTCACCCGCATCACGCGAGATACCTGTACCCAGCGGCCTCAAAGAGTCGAACGGATCAGAGCCTCCCGAGGCGCCCCACGAGGCCCCCCGCGCCACACCCGAGCCGCTCTCCCCATGGGCACCCCCATAGCTCCCATGGAATCCATAGCCCTCATGGGTCCTACGGGCCTCCCGGTCCCCCTGAAGCCCGTGGGCGCCCTGGCTCCCCCAGCCGCCACGACCGCCCCGGCCCGCCCGCGGCTCACGCCCCTCACCCCGGCCGGGCCCGTCACCGCGGCCGAACCAGTCACTCCGGTGAGACGGGTCGTGCGGGTCGTACGGGCCGAACGTCTTGCCACTCATGCCGGAGCCTCCATCGCGACGCGGAGCGCCGCGATGCCCCGCGACCCGTACGCCTTGACCGAGCCGAGCGAGATCCCCAGCGTCTGGGCGACCTGCGCCTCGGTCATATCGGCGAAGTAACGCAGCACCAGCACCTCACGCTGCCGTCGTTGCAGACCGCGCATCGCCTGGATGAGCTGGTCCCGCTCCAGCAGGTCGTACGCGCCTTCCTCGGCGCTCGCCATGTCGGGCATCGGCTTGGAGAGCAGCTTGAGGCCGAGGATGCGGCGGCGCAGCGCGGAGCGCGAGAGGTTGACGACGGTCTGCCGCAGGTAGGCGAGGGTCTTCTCGGGGTCGCGCACCCGCCCGCGGGCGGAGTGCACACGGATGAAGGCTTCCTGTACGACGTCCTCGCAGGAGGCGGTGTCGTCGAGGAGCAGTGCGGCGAGACCGAGCAGTGAACGGTAGTGCGCGCGGTAGGTCTCGGTGAGATGGTCGACTGTGGTGCCCGCTGCCATCGCCTCGTCAGTGTCCCCACGCTGAGAAGGAATCTGCGCGGGACGCGTGGCGGACCAGGGAGCGATCACCGGCATACCCCCGGGCGCCCGGGAGCGCGGCGGGCGCACTGCCGCGCCGGCTGTCCCCCCTGGGGCGATGCTGAATCCGAGTACCTCTGCCACGCTTGTTGGACACGCTTCCCCCCATCAGGGTTGTACGCGCAAGGCACCGCCTTTGACGGTGCATCAAATGCCCTCATGCGTACCAGCTCTTCCCCAATGCCCCATTTATCCCGACGCATCTGCCCCGGTATCCAGGGGCATCTGAAGCGATCCCGAACACCCCGGACCGTCCTTGCGGAGTGGCCACAAAGACGCTCCCCGTCCGACTGCCGGTTGCAGTACGACGGGGAGCGAATGGTCGAACAGACCATCGGCCCAGATCAAGTGGTTTGGACCGACAACTCGCTCACGGGATCTTCACACGTCCCTCAAAGTATGTCCTAAGCAGTCAAGTCCGCGACGGTCAATTCCGCCAAGTCACGCGCGCCCCCGCACCGGCTGCCCGAGCGCGCCGCCGGAGCCGGACGGCCGGGCCGAAGGCCGCACCGGACCACGGCCGGACACCCACCCCAACCCGGAGGAAACCCCTTTACCCGCCCAGTTCTCCCGCGACCAACTCACCGATCTGCGCCGTATTCAGCGCCGCCCCCTTGCGCAAGTTGTCGCCGCTCACGAACAGTTCGAGCGCCCGCGGGTCGTCCAGCGACCGCCGGACCCGCCCGACCCACGTCGGATCCGTCCCCACCACGTCGGAAGGTGTCGGGAACTCGCCCCCCGCCGGGTCGTCGCTGACCACCACGCCGGGCGCCGCGGCCAGGATCTCGTGCGCACCGGCGACGGTGACCTCGTTCTCGAACCGCGCGTGCACGGTCAGCGAGTGGGTGGTGAGCACCGGCACCCGGACACAGGTCGCGGTGACCGGCAGCCCCGGCAGTCCCAGGATCTTGCGCGACTCGTTACGGACCTTGAGCTCCTCGGAGGACCAGCCGCCCTCCTGGAGCGAACCCGCCCACGGCACGACATTGAGCGCGATCGGCGCCGGGAACGGCCCCAGCGTGTCGCCGA
The DNA here is from genome assembly GCF_046549095.1 of Streptomyces sp. x-80. Classification (NCBI taxonomy): domain Bacteria; kingdom Bacillati; phylum Actinomycetota; class Actinomycetes; order Kitasatosporales; family Streptomycetaceae; genus Streptomyces; species Streptomyces sp. x-80. The sequence goes on along the minus strand of NZ_JAJPWM010000017.1, from coordinate 157,468 downwards.
CCACCCGCCGCACATCGCCGGGCGTCGTGCCCAGCTCCGTACCGGACACGGCCGCCAGCTGCGCCCGCAGGGTGTCGATCCCGGCCTGCCCCGCACCCGAGACCGCCTGGTACGAGGAGACGATCAGCTCGCTCAGGCCGTACTCGGCGTGCAGCGCGCCCAGTGCGACGATCATCGAGAGCGTCGTGCAGTTCGGGTTCGCGATGATGCCGCGCGGGCGCACCCGCGCCGCGTGCGCGTTGACCTCGGGCACCACGAGGGGCACGTCCGGGTCCATCCGGAACGCTGCGGAGTTGTCCACGACCACCGCGCCCTTGGACACCGCGACCGGCGCCCACCGCGCGGAGATCTCGTCCGGGACGTCGAACATCGCGACGTCGATGCCGTCGAAGGCGTCCTCGTCGAGCGCGATGACCTCGGTCTGCGCGCCCCGTACGGTCAGCTTGCGGCCGGCCGAACGGGGGGAGGCGATCAGCCGGATCTCGCCCCAGATGTCGGCCCGCTCGGACAGGATGCCGAGCAGCACCGAGCCGACGGCACCGGTGGCACCGACGACGGCGAGATGCGGCTTACGGGCCGTACGGGCGTCCGCCCCCGCGGTGACCGCATGGGACGGACGGCCCGCCTCGGCCGGAATCATCGTCCGGTGCCGCCATAGACCACGGCCTCGTCGCTCTCCGAGTCGAGACCGAAGGCGCTGTGCACGGCCTGCACTGCCTCCTTGACGTCATCGGCGCGGGTGACGACCGAGATGCGGATCTCGGAGGTCGAGATGAGCTCGATGTTCACGCCCGCGTTCGACAGCGCCTCGAAGAACGTCGCCGTCACGCCCGGGTTGGTCTTCATACCCGCGCCGACCAGCGAGATCTTGGCGATCTGGTCGTCGTAGCGCAGCGAGTCGAAACCGACCGCCGCACGGGTCTTCTCCAGCGCGGCGACGGCCTTGCGGCCCTCGTCCTTCGGCAGCGTGAACGAAATGTCGGTCAGACCCGTGGCCGCGGCCGAGACGTTCTGGACGACCATGTCGATATTGACCTCGGAGTCCGCGATCGCCCGGAAGATGCGCGCGGCCTCGCCCGGCTTGTCCGGGACTCCGACAACCGTGACCTTCGCCTCGGAGGTGTCGTGCGCGACGCCCGAGATGATCGCCTGCTCCATCGGCTGGTCCCCTTGCGGTTCGTTGCTGACCCACGTGCCCTTCAGCCCCGAGAAGGAGGAGCGGACGTGGATCGGGATGTTGTATCGGCGTGCGTACTCGACGCAGCGGTGCAGCAGCACCTTGGAACCGGAGCTGGCCAGCTCCAGCATGTCCTCGAAGGAGATCCAGTCGATCTTCCGGGCCCTCTTCACGACCCGCGGGTCGGCGGTGAAGACACCGTCCACATCGGTGTAGATCTCACAGACATCGGCGTCCAGGGCGGCCGCCAGCGCGACGGCGGTGGTGTCCGACCCGCCGCGCCCCAGCGTCGTGATGTCCTTCTTGTCCTGGGACACGCCCTGGAAGCCGGCGACGATGGCGATATTGCCCTCGTCGACGGAGGTCTTGATACGGCCGGGCGTGACATCGATGATCCGTGCCTTGTTGTGCACGGAGTCGGTGATGACACCCGCCTGGCTGCCGGTGAAGGACTGCGCCTCGTGGCCGAGGTTTTTGATCGCCATCGCCAGCAGGGCCATGGAGATCCGCTCTCCGGCGGTCAGCAGCATGTCGAACTCGCGCCCCGATGGAATCGGGGACACTTCCTGAGCGAGATCGATCAGCTCGTCCGTCGTGTCGCCCATCGCCGAAACCACGACGACCACTTGGTGGCCGTTCTTCTTGGCTTCGACGACTCGCTTGGCAACGCGCTTGATGCCCTCGGCATCCGCAACGGATGAGCCGCCGTACTTCTGCACGACAAGGCCCACGTGCGCTCCTCGCAACTGTCTCTTCGGGAGTTTCCTCCCGGACCCCCGGAAATGGGGGTACTGCGGTCGGCTCAGTCTACCGAGCAGGCGGATCCCGCCTCGCCGATACCACATCATGAGACACGGGACTCACTCTGCGGTCGCACCGGTCACGGCGGTCGCTACGGCCGGTGGGGCCGCTGCGGCCAGTGCGGTCACGGCTGTCCCGGTGACCGACGTGATCGCGGTGCCCGGCGACCCACCGTCACCGGGCCGGCCACCGCGCCCGGAGGCGGATCCGCGCGGCGCATCGTCGCGCCCGCTCGGCGAACGCCTGCCCCCTGCGAACCGGCGCACACGGGAACGTAACCCAGGTCACACACCCCGGCTCGCGGGCCTGCCGCCGGACCTGAGCCCGGCATCCGGGCCGCCCGCGGACGGCTCACACCCGCCGCAGCCCCAGCGGCCCCGCGATCTCCTCCGACATGACCCGGCCCGCCTGCTCGGCGAGGAGTTCCTCGTCCACGCTCGCGGTGCTGTCGGTGTCCAGCCCGTCCAGCTCGTCCAGCGGCTGGTCGAGGCGTACGTGGGCGACCAGCGACTGGATCGCGCGCAGGGCGGCGGAGGCGGTCGGCCCCCAGTTGGAGAGGTAGGAGAACTGCCACCACCACAGGGCCTCGCTGACCCGGCCCGCGCGGTAGTGCGCCAGGCCGTGCCGCAGGTCGGTGATGATGTCGGCGAGGTCGTCGGAGATCCGGGAGGCGACCGGCTCGCTGCGCGGCACGTACGGGTCGAAGACCTCGGAGTACACATCCACCGGTTCGAGCAGGGTCGCGAAGCGCTCGCGCAGTTCGTCCACGTCCGGTTCCGGGCCGGTGTCCGGCTCGTACCGCTCGTCCGGGACGATGTCCTCGTGCGCCCCCAGCCGGCCGCCGGTGAGCAGCAGCTGGGAGATCTCCAGCAGCAGGAACGGCACCGCGCTGTCCGGTTCGTCCCCCTTGGCGACCTCTGTCACCGCGACGATGAAACTCTCGATCGAGTCGGAGATCTGTACGGCGAAATCGTCCGGATTCTGGGTCGCGTTGTGCAGGGTGGCATCAGACATCGAGAAGTCTCCTCCCTTCGAAGGCCCGCCCGAGCGTGACCTCGTCGGCATACTCCAGGTCGCCTCCGACCGGCAGTCCGCTGGCCAGTCGCGTGACTCTCAGCCCCATGGGTTTGATCATGCGGGCCAGGTATGTGGCCGTGGCCTCGCCCTCCAGGTTGGGGTCGGTGGCCAGGATCAGCTCGGTGACGGTGCCGTCCGCGAGCCTGGCCAGCAGTTCCCGTATCCGCAGATCATCGGGGCCGACGCCCTCGATCGGGCTGATCGCCCCGCCCAGGACGTGGTAACGGCCGCGGAACTCGCGCGTCCGCTCGATCGCCACGACGTCCTTGGGCTCCTCCACGACGCAGATGACCGCCCGGTCGCGCCGCGGGTCGAGGCAGACCCGGCACTGCTCCTCCTGCGCGACATTGCCGCACACGCTGCAGAACCGGACCTTCGCCTTGACCTCCATCAGCGCGTTGGCGAGCCGGCGGACATCGGTCGGCTCGGCCTGAAGAACGTGGAAGGCGATCCGCTGCGCGCTCTTGGGACCGACGCCGGGCAGCCTGCCCAGCTCGTCGATCAGATCCTGAACCACGCCTTCGTACACGGAACGTCTTCTCTCTTCTGCCGCGCTGGGTACGTCTGCCGTGCTGAGTACGCTAGTTGGCCGCTCCTCAGAAGGGGAGGCCGGGGATTCCGCCGCCGCCGAGTCCCTGGGCGAGCGGGCCGAGCTTCTGCTGCTGGAGCTGCTGGGCGCTGGCGTTCGCGTCCCGGACGGCGGCCAGGACGAGGTCGGCGATCGTCTCGGCGGTCTCCTCCGCGGAGCCGGCCTCCGGGTCGATCACCTTCGGGTCGATGACCAGGCTCTGCAACTCACCGGAGCCGGTCACCGTCGCCTTGACCAGACCACCGCCCGCGGACCCCTCGACGGGCGTCTCGGCCAGCTCCTGCTGAGCGGCCGCGAGGTCCTGCTGCATCTTCTGAGCCTGCTGAAGCAGCTGCTGCATATTGGGCTGACCACCGGGGATCACGACGTGACTCCTGCCGTACGACAACATTGATGCGGTAGCCCGAGCCTACGTGTTTCAGGGGCGGCGCGCCCTACGCCGTACGGAGGAGCCCGGAAGTACCCCGCAGGCCCCCGCCCGCGCCGCGCCCGCACCGCCGGACCCTGCCCGGCCCGGCGGCAGCCCCGCTCCCGGCTGCCCGCCTCTCCACGCCACTCGCTACTAACTGCTCGCTGCTCGCTACTCGTTGTTGTACTCCTCAACCACTGTCGCGCCCAGCTCGCGCATGATCAGGTCGTGGCCGCTGAGCGCGGAGTCGACGAGGTCGGGGTCGTCCTCGGCCGGCATGTCGTACTCGATCGACATCGGCGGCGGCTCGGGCGGGGTGTACGAGGGCTCCGCAGCGGGAGCGCCCGGCCCGCCCCCCGCGGACGCCGACGGGGCCACGGCCTCCCGTGCCATCCGTGCGCCCTGGCTGCCGCCGGCGGCCCCGCCGCCCTGTCCGGACGGTCCGCCAGGGGCCGCCGGAGCGCTGGGCTGGGCCGGCGACTGCGGCCCCGCGGCGGGCGCCCCGCCGCCGAAACCACCGCCGCCGCCGAAGCCGCCCCCGCCGCTACGGGGTGCGCCCCCGGCCGGCGGATTGGCGCCGCCCGACGGATCGACGATCGCCTCGACCCGCCACTGCACGTGGAACTTCTCGGCCAGTACGTCCTTGAGCACGTCCTCGCTTCCGCCGTTGGCGAAGCTGTCGCGCGCCCCGGCGTTGGGGAAGCCGATCTGCAAGGTGGTGCCGTCGAACCCGGAGACCTGGGCGTTCTGACTGAGCAGGATCCACGTGAAACGTCGACGTCCCTTGACCGCCTCCAGGATCTCCGGCCACATCTGCCGCACCTGCGCGGCCCCCTGTGCCATGCCCGGCGCGGCCCCGGCCTGCGGCGGCTGCGGTACGGGCGCGGGCTGCGCGGGCCCGGCGGCGGGCGGCCCGGCGGGTACTCCGCCGCCCCCGGCTCCCTGGCCGCCCTGTCCCGGTGCCACGGCCGAAGGCCACCCGCCGGGCTGCCGTCCGGCACCGCCACCACTGCTCGCGCCGCCACCGCTTCCGGGCCACGCCCCGGGCCGCGCCGGAGCGCCCTCGCCACCGGAGGGGCCGGGTGCGCTCTCGGCGGCGCCGGGAGCCCCCGGAGCACCACCGGAAGAACCCGTCGCACCACCCCCCGCAGCACCCGGCCACGCTCCGGGCCGGGAAGGCGCGCTTTCCCGCTCGGCCGGCTGCGGACCGGCCTGCGGCGCCGCCGCGCCCCCGGCCTGCGCCCACTGCTGCTCGCCACCGGAAGGCCCGCCCTGAGCGCCCTCGGGAGCCACCGGGGCCTCCGGGGCAGCCGGCCCGCCGGCACCGCCATTGCCGCTGCCGCCGCCCGCCGCCCGTACCGCCGCGCGCGCGGCGGCCGGCCCGGACGGTCCCGACGGCGGCGCCACCGCATGGGCCTCCGGCCCCGGCACGTACCCGGCCGCGGGCCCGCCCCCGGAGTCCACGACCGGCGCCCCGGCACCGGCACCGCCCCTGGCGCCCGCACCGCCCAGCGCCGCCGCACCCGCACCGCGCTCCAGGCGGTCGAGCCGCGCCTGCACCGACCGCTCGTCGCCGTACGCCGCGGGCAGCAGCACCCGGGCACAGATCAGCTCCAGCTGGAGCCGCGGCGAGGTCGCCCCGCGCATCTCCGTCAGGCCCGTGTTGACCAGGTCGGCGGCCCGGCTCAGCTCCGCCGCCCCGAAGACGGACGCCTGCGCCGTCATCCGCTCCACCACATCCGCGGGGGCATCGATCAGCCCCTTCTCCCCCGCGTCCGGCACGGCCGCCAGGATCACCAGGTCCCGCAGCCGCTCCAGCAGGTCCGCCACGAAGCGCCGCGGGTCGTTCCCGCCCTCGATGACGCGGTCCACGACCTCGAAGGCCGCCGCGCCGTCCCCCGAGGCGAACGCCTCGATGATCGAGTCCAGCAGCGAGCCCTCCGTATACCCGAGCAGCGCCGTCGCCATGGCATACGTCACACCGCCCTCACCGGCACCGGCGAGCAGCTGGTCCATCACGGACATCGAGTCACGCACCGACCCGGCCCCGGCCCGCACGACCAGCGGCAGCACGCCGTCCTCGACTCGGCTGTCCTCCTGCCCGCACACCTCCGCCAGGTAGTCGCGCAGCGTCCCGGGCGGCACCAGCCGGAACGGATAGTGATGCGTACGCGACCGGATCGTCCCGATGACCTTCTCGGGCTCCGTCGTCGCGAAGATGAACTTCAGATGCTCCGGCGGCTCCTCGACCACCTTCAGCAGGGCGTTGAAGCCCGCCGAGGTGACCATGTGCGCCTCGTCGATGATGTAGATCTTGTAGCGGCTGCTCGCCGGCCCGAAGAACGCCTTCTCGCGCAGCTCACGCGCGTCGTCCACACCACCGTGCGACGCCGCGTCGATCTCGATCACGTCGATCGATCCCCGGCCGTTCCTGGCCAGGTCCACGCACGACTGGCACTCCCCGCACGGTGTCGGAGTGGGACCTTGCTCACAGTTGAGGCAGCGCGCCAGGATCCGCGCACTCGTCGTCTTGCCGCAGCCCCGGGGCCCGCTGAACAGATACGCGTGGTTGACGCGATTGTTCCGCAGCGCCTGCTGCAACGGATCGGTCACATGCTCTTGCCCGATGACCTCGGCGAAGGTCTCGGGTCGGTAGCGGCGGTACAGCGCGAGGGACGACACGCATACGACGATATCGGCCCCCACCGACAACCGGCCCGTCCGCAAACGCAAGCGCCCCCCACGCACCCGCCAGAGCCGACCTACCCTTGCTGCCTTCCGGCCCTGGGGGAGTTCAGTCAGATAGCGCCACGTGAGGGGCTGCGCACCACAGTAGCGGATCCCTCACCCCCGAAACGACCCGGGCCCGCACCCGATCCCGTCCCCCCGGATCATGTTCGCGAGCACTCCCCAACGTCTTGTATTGTTTGCGGCGGAGGATTCGCCTAGTGGCCTAGGGCGCACGCTTGGAAAGCGTGTTGGGGGCAACCCCTCACGAGTTCGAATCTCGTATCCTCCGCCAGTGCCTCACCGGGCACGATGTTGAAGGGCCCCGCTGCTTGCAGCGGGGCCCTTCAACGTTGGTGGTCTCAGTTTTGGTCTCAGTTGGCGTCCGAACTGGCCTGCCCTCCCCCCCATCCAAGATCTTTTCTCTGAGGCTGAGCGGCATGCCGCGCTTCCGGGCACCATCGGACCATCCACACGGAGGGGACATCGTGAGCCTGGCCCGCACAACCGCCCAGCAGTTGGTTCCGCACATGACTCAAGCGCGATCGCGGATCGCGTCCTGGCGCCTCCGCGTCAACCAGAGAGTGGTCGGCAGCCGACTCCGGGAGTTGGGGGCATCACTTCAAACGCTTGCTGTGGCTGACCGGGCTCTGCCCCATACTCGGCGGGCGCTACGGGACACGCGAGCGACACTCGAAACAATGCCCTATGGGTCGATCGCCTGCGCGATTGCCGCGACCTGGCTTGGCATAAGGCTTCTCAAGGTTCAAGCACTCATGATCCGCGATCTAGCCGCCTCCGCCGGGGTCGAATCCGTCCGGCGAGCAGCAGCCCACTTCATCTGGCTGTTTCGCCCTGGCACTGCCAACCAACCCCTTCACGGCTGGGACGTGCCGATCTTCCTCATCACAACCATCGCGGTCATCGTCACCCCTTTCTGGTGGCTGGCGTCTCGTCGGCCGGCCAGAGGAGTCGCCTATCGCCATCGCGTCACCGTCCAGATCGTGGAAGCCCTCAGGCGCTGCGCCGAGGCGTACAGCAGGGCCCCCGGAGACCGATGCGTCCAGCTCCGAGACCTTGACCGCAGCCTCCAGGAGACAGAGGACGCGATCCTGCGAGCGCACCGCTACGCGAGGACCATCCCTCGGCGGTCACCCAGGCGTGCGGCAGCCCGATCTCACGCGGCGAAGGTTGCCGGCGCATTGCGCGCAGAGGGCTTACGGATCGACGCGAACCCCGACGAGGCGCTGCCCCGCCTAGGGGCCATGCTGACCTTGATCGGCGAGCGATGTGCGGAAGGCCGGATCGGGGCCCTGCTTCCCGAAGAGTCCCTGGAAGAGATCACGCCGGTGTCCGCGACCCGCACCGCGATCCGGGAGTCAGCGCACGTGGCAGTAGTCATCCTCGTCGCGATGGCGGCGGCCATCGCCGCTTCCGCGCTCCTACCGTCTTTGGGCGTCAAGGACGATCTTCGCCCGTGGCTCATCGTCGGATGCTCTGTCCTGGCGGCGATTATGGTCGGGGGCTGGCACCGCGTTGGCCGAATCCTGGACCTGTTGCCAGGAAAGTGAACCGTCGGTGGTACGGCTTAGCGGCCAAGCCGTACCACCGACGGCAGTGCTGCAGCTCACCATTCGTCGATGTCGCCGTACTTCCCCGGGTTCCTGGCCCGGTCCACAGCCTGTGCACGCGCCGCGATGAAGGCCGTCTCCACAGCGGCCTTGTCCGTGCCTCGCACCTGGGCCTCGACCTCCTGGCCCGTACCGGTGCGTCGGGCCGTGCGCCAGGCTGAGGCGCGGTCGGTGTAGCGGTCGGTCTCGAAATCCCAGGCGGGCACCGACCACTGCTCCGGGCCCCCGGTCGCCGCGCGCTCCCCGCCGGGAAGGAACAGAGCTCGGGCGTGGAAGACAACGGCCCGCTCCGGCACCCGGTCGCGGATGGCGCTCGCCCCACCGGGGCCCTGGCTTTCGCAACGCCAGCGGTCCCACTCCTCGACCTCGGCGGCATAGTCGGGCCAGTCCTCGCTCCACCGTGCGACGACCTCGTCGGCGTGCTCACGGTGAAGGAAGGCAATGCGCCGCTCGCCGAGGCGGGCGACATGGACCACCAGCTCGGCGGGAACGGGGCTCTGCCCGGCCTCCGGCACGGGACTGCCCTCGGCCTGGTCCGTGCCCCACAAGAGGCCGCCGACCTTGGCCGCGGTGTCCTTGAGAACGCGGCTGGTCAGATGCTGGTAGCGGCGGCGCATCCGGGCGGACTTGCCGGGTTCCCAGCCCATGATGGCGTCGACGACCGCGTCGGAGACGCCGAGAATGAGCAGGACGGTCGCCGCCGTGTGACGGGCGTCGTGGAGGCGGGCATCGCGGACGCCTGCGGCCTTCAACAGCTCCTTCCACTTGTGGTAGTCCGTGTTCGGGTTCAAGGGCTCGCCGATGGGAGAGGTGAACACGTACCCCTTCTCCGTCCACAGGTCGCGGGCCCTGGTGCGCTCGCGGTCCTGCACCTCCTTGTGCTGGCGCAGGAGCTGGAGCAGCTCTTCGGGGACGCCGATGGGGCGTTGACCGGCGCGGGACTTGGCGTTCTTCGTCTCGCGGCGGGTGTTGATCTTCTGGGGGCAGAAGCCGGGCTTCCGGCCGCAGCGGTCGCCGCAGCCGTGCTTGTAGCGGGGCCGCAGGCGGCCACGCCGTACGCGGATGACGCCGAGCTCGAAGTCGACGTCGTCCCACTGCATGCCGAGGACCTCGCCCTGGCGCAGGCCCAGGGCGAGCGCGATGACCCAGCGGGCGGTGTTGCGGTGCTTGCCCGCTTCGGCGAGGAGGCGCTGGACCTCCTCGACCGTGTACGGCTCGACCTCCTCCTCTTCGACCTTGGGGGCCTTGGCGATGGTTGCCGGGTTCGAGGTGAGGTGCTGGCGGCGCACGGCCTCGTTCAGTGCCGTGCGGATCGTGCGGTGGGCCTGGTGGGCGGTGCCTGCGGCGCTGCCGTTGTCCTGCATCTTCTTGTAGAAGCGCTCCAGGTGCTCGGGGTCGAGCTTCTCCAGGCGATGGGCACCCAGGCCGGGGATGAGGTGGTGATAGACCGCCACCCGGTAGCCGTCGATCGTGTTCTCCGAGACGTGCGCGGCGGCGATGTTCTCGGCCCAGTGGGTGAGCCACGTCTTCACGGTCCACGACTGGCCGGCCTTGCGGACGGCGCCCTTGTCGCGCTGGCGCTCCAGCTCGCGGACGACCTTGGTGACCTCGGCGCGGGTCTTGCGGCTGACATGGCGTCGGTCCGGGGTGCCGTCGTCCTTGACGCCGACGGTGACGCGTCCGTGCCAGCGACCGTCCTTGCCGAGGTAGATGGACGAGGCGCCATTGGGCTGACGGGACTTCGGTGCGGAGGCTCGCGTCACGCGGCGGCCCCGAAGTCGGTCGCCGACAGGCGGCGGGCCAAGAAGTCATTCACTGCCTCGGCCGGGATACGGCGCAAGCTGCCGATCTTGACCGAGGCGATCTCGCCGGAGGAAACGTACTCGTACAACTTGGTGCGGCCGATGCCGATCCGGCGGGCGGCCTCGGCGACGGTGAGGGCGACCAGGGTCGTGTCGCCGGTGGATCGCCGCTCGGCCAGCAGGGTGCGCAGGGCGTCTTCGGGGACGTCCAGGAGCTGGGCTATCTGGGAAATGGGCAGGGCGGACTGCGGCAAGGGGTACTCCTCCCGCCGGCATGGCGGCGCCACGGGAGCGGCAACTCCCGTGGGCCTGGCCGGTGGTGTCGTTCAGGGATGGATGGCTGGATGGTTGATCGTCGGCAACGAAGGTCGCCGTGCGTGAGGCTCTTCGGCGTTCGTAGCGCCGGGAGAGGAACGATGGCCGACTACTCGCCAGTGGGTGGCTGCCCCTGGTTTCGCAGGTGCGCCTGGGACGGGTGCAGGCTCCTCCGCAGCGCTCGTTCTTCGAGCTGGAGGAGTTCGTCGACCTGTCCTCTCTGCTCGGGTCCCTTGTCCCCGTAGGCGTTGAGTTCCATCTCGATCTCGTGCAGGTGCATCTGGTTCCGGTCGATTGCCGCACGCAGTTGGCGGTACTCCAGCGTCATCTGGACGTACTCATGGGCGAGCTGGCGGATGCGGGGGGTGGCCAGCTCTCCTGGTGGTCCGGTCAGGTCCTGCATGGTGATGTCGAAGACCTTGCAGAAGCCGAGCGCCTCGTCGAGGTTGACCCTGCGACGCGGCTTGCCGCTCTCGATGCGCCAGATCGCCGACTGGTTGATCGGATGGCCGGCAGCAGCCATCTCCTCGGCGAGCTTCACCGTGCTCCAACCGCGGACCTCGCGTTCCAGCTTGATGCGGGCGGCGACGTGATCCTCCGGCACCGGACGACCGGGACCGGCGCGCTCCGCACCTTCCTCGCTGCTCATGCGCACCTCCCTTCACGCGACAACGGGTCCACCGGGGCCAGCGTCCACAACTAAACATCGTTGCGGAGTGAAATGCAAGTCGTTGCGTTGCCGAAAATCTCGGCTATGGTCGTGGTCCGCCGTACAGCGGTGGACGGATCCGCACACGCAAGCGGCCCCGGTGCTACGAACACCGGGGCCGAAGTAGAGGCTCCACCGCACAACCATCCATCCCTGAACGATCGAAACCGGCATCGGCCGGGGTTGCCGCCCCGTAATGGCCTGCCGGGTGAGGAGCTCTATGCCTCAGGGTACGACCCTGCCTCCCGAGATGCCATCCCACTTCGGCGAGGGCCCCACGCCGATGGAGCCTCCGTTCAACATCGACGCCGAGCGCGCGGTCCTCGGCGCGTGCATGCACAAAGCCGACCTCATCGACGCGGTCCGGCCCATCCTCGGGGACGACGCCTTCTACCGGCCGGCGCACGAGACCATCTGGCGCGCGCTCCTCGCCCAGCGCCGCGAGGACAAGCCGACCGACCCGATCGTCCTCACCGAGCTGCTCCAGCAGCAAGGCGACCTCCAGCGGGTCGGTGGTCACGCCTACGTGTTCCAGCTCGCCGACACGCCCTACGGGACCGGCAGCGCGGAGCACCACGCAGGGATCGTCCGCGAGAAGGCCGACCTGCGCCGCCTGGTGACTTCTGCCGTACGCACTCTCCAACAGGCCCAGGAACCAGGCGCAGACCCCGAGGCGATACGCAGCGAGGTCGAAGCCGACGTACGCGCCGAACGCGAGCGCGCCCTCGCCTCGGGGCAGGGACGGCTGTCCCGCTTCGCCACCGACGGCTGGTCGTTCGTCAAAGAGAGCGGCGCGGACGCCGAACCCCTGTGGGGCACACGCGAGAAGACCCTCTGGGCCCCCGGCGAGAGCCTGATGATCGTCGGCGCTCCGGGCGTCGGCAAGACCACCCTGGCCCACCAGGTGATCTTCGCCCGACTCGGCTTGCAGGAGACCGTCCTGGAGATGCCCGTCGCCCCCAGCAGGCGTGTGCTCTACCTGGCGATGGACCGGCCCAAGCAGATCGCCAAGGCCATGGCCCGCCGCGTCTTCGCCAGTGACGAGAAGACCCTGCGCGAGCGGCTCGTCGTCTGGGAAGGCCCCCTGCCCGCCACCCTCGACAAGGAGCCCGACCTCCTCGCCGACCTCGCCGCCGCCCATCAGGCCGACACCATCGTGATCGACAGCCTCAAGGACGCGGTCAGCACGATGGTCGACGACGGCCTCGCGGTCGCCTTCCACAGCGCCCGCATGCGCGCCCTGCGCAACGGCGTGGAGATCCTTGAGCTGCACCACCAGCGCAAGGCCACCGCCGACGCGCCGCGCGGTCAGCGCCCGAGCCTCGACCAGGTCTACGGCTCCGCCTGGATCACCGCCGGTGCGGGCAGCGTCCTGTTCGTCACCGGCCGGGCGGGCGACCCCGCGGTCACTCTGCACCATCTCAAGACCCCCACCGGTGAAGTCGGACCCCTGGACGTCACGCACGACCACGTGCGCGGCACCACCACCGTCGACCCCACCAAGGACCCCGCCGTCCTGCTGCGCAACGCCCCCAACGGCCTGACCGCACGAGATCTGGCGACCGTCCTTATCGGCGGAGGCGACCCCGAACGCGCCGACATCGAGAAGGCGCGACGCCACCTCGGCCGCCTCGTCGACAGCGGCCTGGCCACCAAGGCCGACGGCATCGCCGGAGGAGCCGGAGGCGGCCAGCAGGCCCGCTACTACGCCTCCGCCCGCCACCTCACCGCCATCGGCTGACCCCTTCACCAGCCCTTGCGGAGCGTTCACGCGACCGTACACGCGGCCCCTGCGCCCAAACATCGCCGTGAACCGCTCACAGCGCACACGCTCACCGCAAAACCGCAGGTAGAGCGATCACGCGACCGTCCACGCCGTACACGCACCCAAGCGATCACGCGCGGGGCCCCCTCTAGAAGGGGGCCCCGCGTGTACGCCCCCTCCGTGAACGCCGCGATCGCCTCCGCACCACGCCTCGGAGTAGCCCCGTACATGCCGCCCGCGATATCCGACACGCTCGCCACCGCTTCCTTCCCGTACACCGATAGTCCGCTCCTGCCCGTGGCCGCCTTGGCCGTCGCCGTCGGCGTACTGCTGGCGGGTCTGAGGGCCCGACGCAGCCAACACCGCCCCCACGAGCGGAAGCGGCGCCTCTCGGCCGCAGTCATCGCAGCGGCCGTGGCGGCGCTGGTGTGCACCGCCTACAGCGCGGACACGAGCTGGCGGTTCGCCGCCCACTACCTCGACATGCACGACACCTCCGAGCGCATGGCGATGTTCGCCGCCGCCGAACTTGCGCTGTTCTCGTTGGCGCTGATGGCCCGCCAGAACCTGCACGGCCCGAGGCAGGCAGCTGGCCTGCCCGGAACCCTGGTCTGGGTGATCACCGCCATGCAGGCCATCCCCGCTTACGCCGAATCCGGCCCGGTCGGTGGCACCGTGCGTGCCTTCACCGGCCCGGTGATGGCGGCCGTGCTGTGGCACGTGGCCATGGGCATCGAGCTCCGCCAGCACACCCCCGACGCCGCCTCCCGCGGGCTCGCCACCGTCCTCGCACGGCAGGCCCGCGAGCAGTTGCTCGCCCGCCTGGGGATCGTCGAGCAGGACCAGGGCGCCGCCCAGATCATCCACGAAAGGGCCACGCAGCGGGCCGTCGCCCTGGCCGCCCGCCTCGCCGAGATGACGCCCGAGCAACGCACCGGACGGACGGGCCGACGCATCGTGCACCGCCTGTCCAAGGCCCTCGCCCGCTCCGGCATCGACGCCGACCCGCGCCGCAATGAGCAACTGCTGCGCCAGCTCGCCACCCGCCGTCAGGCAGCCGCTCTGGCCACCATCGATCTGCCCGGGCGCTGGACTGCCCTCGCCGAGCTGCCCGTCAGCCCGCCCGCGGCGCGGCCCGACCTCTCCCGGGCGGACGCCCACGAACGGGCAGAAGGCAACGGGCGGGCAGAAGACCGCGCCCGCCCGCACCCATCGGATCCGGGCGAAGAGAAACCGCACGCGGGCGCCCGCCCGCAATCCGCCCGCCCGGACCCCACCGCCCGCTCCGGCCCGGAAAGGACAGCCCGCCCGCAGGAGGCGGCTGCGCCTTCCACGGGCAGCGGTTCGCACACCTCGCCGGGCGAGCGTGCTACGGCGGAAACGAAGCGGCCGGGCCGCAAACCGCGCGCCACCAGCACCGTCCTTCGCAACTACGCCCACCAGCTCCTCGACGAGCACGGCCGACTGTCCCGCGACCTCCTGGAAGAGGCCGTACGCAGCAACGGATACAGCGTCGCCAGCGACGACGCCGGCGACATCGTCCGCGCGATCAAGGCCGAACTGAACGCCTCACGCGAAGGCTGACAAGCGCCTCGCCCCGCTTCCCGCCCCTCCCGGAGAACCCCATCGTGACGCACGACCCCCACCACACCGATCAAGACCCCGACGTACTTCCGTCGCTGGCGAAGTCGCCTACGCTGCTGGGGCGTTTGCGGCGGGCGTTCGGACGGACGGCCCCTGGCGGAGCCAGTAGTACCCCGAGTCCGACTCAAGGCCGGACTTCGGGGATCTCCGCCCCGGGGGTGGCGGAGACGGTCCAGCACCAGGGGGCGCCGGACCGTGAGGTCGGGACCGAGAGCGGCCCTGACCTGGACGAGCTCCATGCCGCTCAGCAGCAGATCCTCCGCCCCGCACCCGCCACCGAGCCGACGGCCAGCGAGCGGGCAGTGCAGAGCATCCAGCCAGCGATCCGCCGTTTCACCGGTACCAAGCGGACCGCCCGCGTCGGCCCGCTGCGCTTCACCGGCGACGAGCACGCCGCCCTCCAGGAGGCCGCTACCGAGCACGGCTACAAGGGGGAATCCGGCTTCGCCGCCGACATCGTCCTCGCCTTCATCACCGGCCGGTTCACCGCCAACCTGCCGCTGTCCGAGGACCGCCGCCGCACTCACATGTTCCGCGCCCAGGTGCTGCGCGAACTCAACCGCATCGGCGTCAACGTCAACCAGATCGCCCGCGCCCTCAACAGCGATCTCACCCCACCCGACATCCGTCGGCGCCTTGGTGAGCTGCACGACCTGCTGGAGCTGATCGCCGAGGCCCTGCGCGAACCCGCCGACACCAGGAAGGACGAGGCCGCGTGATCGCCGCCATCAAACCGGCCGGGGCCAACACCCGCGGCCTGCTCGCCTACCTCTACGGCCCCGGTCGGCACGACGAGCACACCGACCCGCACATCGTCGCCGGCTTCGCCATGCTCGGAATGTCCGACCCCGGCCGCGACCAGGACGCCACCCTCACCCAGCTCGCCCGCCACCTCGACGAGCCCGTGCACCTTCGGAACAGCGAGTTCGGCAAGAAGGTCACCGACCACGTCTGGCACTGCCCTGTCCGCACCGCCCCCGAAGACCGGCAGCTCTCCGACGCCGAGTGGGCCGACATCGCGCAGCGCATCGTCGAAGCCGCCGGCATCGCCCCGCCCGGCGACGACCTCGGCTGCCGGTGGATCGCCGTACGCCACGCCGACGACCACATCCACATCCTCGCCACCACCGTCCGCGAAGACGGCCGCCGCCCCAAGCTTCACGACAGCGGCATCCACGTCGGCGATGCCTGCCGCCAGATCGAGACCGATTACGGCCTGCGCCAACTGAAGAAGGGCGACCGCACCGCCGGGCGCCGCCCCACCCAGGCCGAGATGCACAAGGCCGAACGCCTCGGCTGGGAGCAGACCAGCCGCGCGTGGCTCCAGGACCGCATCCGCTCCGCCGTCCCCCATGCCAGCAACGCCGAGGAACTCCTCGCCTACCTCCAGGCCGACGGCATCGCGGTCAAGCCGCGCCGCGGACCTTCCGGAGACCTCCTCGGCTACGCCGTCGGCCGCCCCGGCGACCTCAACAAGGATGGCGAACAGATCTTCCACCCCGGCGGAAAGATCGCCCCCGACCTCACCCTCCCCAAGCTCAAGGCCCGCCTGGAGACCACCACACCGGAGGAACACCCCACCGCCCGCCGCGGCCGCCCCACCACCCCCTGGCACCGGGCCACCGACGCCCTCGACACCCTCCACACCGACGTGGTCGACGACACCCACAACCAGGCTCGTATCACCGCGCTCGGCGAACTGATCGAAGCCACCGCCCAGACGGCCCCCGTCCACCTCCGGGTGGAACTGCGTGTGGCCTCGAAGGCGTTCGCCCGCGCCCAGCGCTCCCAGATCCGCGCCGAGAACCAGGCCGCCCGCACCCTTCGCCAAGCAGCCCGCGACATCGCCCACACCGCCACCGGACCCGACGACAGTGCCCTGGCCACCCTGCTGGCTGCCCTCGTCTGGGCCACGATCGTCGCCGCCCGCTGGCACGAGGCGAAGAACCACGCCCACCAGGCCGAAGCCGCCCGTCAGGCCGTTCACCACCTCCAGACCGCCGCAGACCACGCCCTCGCCCCGGTCGTCGACAGCCTCGCCGCCCGTCAGCCGAGCGACCAGGCCCGCCGGACCCTCGCCCACGACGTCCGCGCCGCCGTCCCCGAGCACGCCGACCGCATCCTCACTGACCCCGCCTGGCCCGCCCTCGCCACCGTCCTCGCCGACGCCGAAGCCGGCGGCCACAAACCCCGCCAACTCCTCAAGGAAGCCGCCGCCAGGCGCGAACTCACCACCGCCCGCCAACCCGCCCGCGTCCTGATCACACGCATCCAGCACACCAGCCGGAACCCCGCACCCAATCCGCGCGCCGAAGCCGCCCGCCTACGCACCACCACGCAGGCATATACGACCGGCCCCGCGGCGTACGTGGCACAGCCCGCAGCAACTCCTGCACCCTCGAATCCGGCCAACCGACCACGGCTGTGAGGAGGTCGGCCCAGCCGCGCCGTCACTACGCTGCCGGTCATGCACGAAGTCGAATACAAAAGCAGTGGCGTGCCGTTGGAGACATACGAACTCGCTCGCGGAGATCACCGCCGTCAGAAGCAGGGTGAGGAGACCAGTCAGTGGGCTCAACGGCAGATTGATGAGGACATCGCCAAATGCCGGGCAGATCCGGCGAGGGCGGAGCGCCGTCGCCAGGCGTTTGAGGAAGCCGCCAAGCTGATGCGGTCCTTCAAGAAGGCCGACCACGAGATCATGCGGTGGCGTATCCGGCTCTACTGCGGCCATATCGTCGAGAAGCAGGCGCACTACACATACGCCGACCCCGTCTCGGCTGGTGTGGGTAGCGAGCGATGCGACGAGTGCAAGGGAAAGCAGTCAACGATCGTGGCCTTCGAGCCGATCGGTCTGCGTGCCGAGCCGCCGAAACTGACAGTGCCCATGC
Source organism: Streptomyces sp. x-80 (assembly GCF_046549095.1). NCBI lineage: Bacteria > Bacillati > Actinomycetota > Actinomycetes > Kitasatosporales > Streptomycetaceae > Streptomyces > Streptomyces sp. x-80. Next base: position 139,931 of record NZ_JAJPWM010000017.1, on the reverse strand, counting down.
CTCCGCCGCCCCCGAAAAAGCCGACACGAGCCGAGCTCGAACGACGCGTCAAGGCACTGGAGGAGGAGAACGAGCGTCTTCGCGCGAAGCTCACCACTGGTTGAGAGCGGGCCCCGTTCTGAGCACACTGGTCGTAGCAGCCCATGCCCCGCTTCGCCGTATCTCAGGACGGCGAAGCGGACATGACCGTGTTCCCCGGGGCAGTCAGGAAACGAGGGCCGAGTCCAGGTACTCCTGCACCGGCTCGAACAGCCCGTACGGCACATACTCCGCGATCTCGCCATGAGCCACCCACGCCAGCTCGGCCAGCTCCTCGGTGTCCGCGACGTACGCCGTACCTTCCAACACTTCGCAGGCGGTGTACGACATCAGCCGGCCCGTCTTCGGGTGGACCCGCTCGCCGAGCAGCTTCACAGCCGCCACGGTCAGCCCGGTCTCCTCCTGGGTTTCCCGCACAGCGGCGTCCTCGCGGGTCTCGCCGGGCTCGACCTCTCCGGCCGGGAACTGCCAGGAGAGCTGCCCTTCGCTGACCCGGCGGCGCACCATCAGCACGTGCCCCTCGTTCACGACGATGGCAGCGGCGATGCCCGGCCGCTCGTCCGCGTTCTGCTGCGTCACGTCTGCTCCTCCAGGGCGGCCAGGGTGGGTGGGAAGATCGTATCGACGGGGATGAAGCGGGGCACTGCATTTCCGGGCACCCACATGACGTCGATGTTCTCGGCCGCGTCGCTGTTCGTTGCCTCGCCCGCCAGGTACTCGCACAGGAAGTACTCGCACAGCACGCCGGTCACGGGGTGAAGCCGACTCCCGAGGTGCTGCCGGACCGCGCAGTGGATACCTGTCTCGTCCAAGGTCTCCCGCACGGTGACGGTCTCCGCTTTGTTGCCCGGCTTGATGACACCGGCCGGGAACTGCCACGTGATTCCAGCAGCACCATCATCTCGCCTGCACACCAGGAGGACATCGCTGCCGCGGACGACCACCGCGATGGCCACCCGTAGGGCCTGGACGCCCGGAGGCGTCGAGTCCGCTGGGGCCCGCTCCTTCGCCAGCAGGAGCGCGAAGCGCTGTCGCGCGCCCGGAGGAGCCTGCTCATACGCCGTGTCAAGGAGTTGCTGCATCTCTCGCCGCGGCACGACGGACGCATCGGAGTGCCAGGCGGCCACGGTCCGTACCGCGATGCCCAGATGGCCGGCGAACTGTTCGTTGCCGAGCCGTAGGGCGGACTGCAACAGGCAGGCGTACCGACCGCTCCAACGCTCGATCACGTCCACAGGATTGTCCCCTCGTCGCCGCCCCGGTGCAGGAATCCGCGCGCTGAAAGTGCACTCCCACTGCACCGGCACTTCATGGTCGCGCGAGAAGAGCCCCGGAAGAATCAGAGTCACCGGGGGCCGAGGAACCACCCGCCGAAGGCACAGTCCCTGGGAGGCGCATAAGAGGCGCAAGAGCGCCGGACGACCACGAGGAGATTCTAGGTGGGTACGACCAGAGGATCGCGAAGAAGGAGAAGTTGGCCGAATCGAGGGCCTTCGGTCGGCTGACCGGAGCACCCTGGCCAGGGTTCGCCTGTTTGGGGTATTGCCCGCACGCCCGAACCGCCCCGCCGGCGCCGGTAGCCTCAGCGGATGACGGCTGATCATCCGTCATGTTCGGTTGCCAGCAAGGCGAAAGGGAGTCAATGTCCGAGGTTCAGGCACACACTGTCGAGCGCACGCTCGTCCTGCTCAAGCCCGATGCGCTGGCGCGTGGCCTGGCAGGAAGGGTCATCACGCGGTTCGAGGATGCCGCGCTGAAGATCGTCGGCACCAAGATGAAGTGGATGGACGAGGAGTTCACCCGTCGGCACTACTTCGACCTTGAGGAACGGCTGGGTTCGGAGGTCTACAACCTCACGTCGACCTTCATGCAGCAGGGGCCGGTTATTGCCCTGGTACTCGAAGGCTTCGACGCCATCGCCACCGTCCGCAAGATCGTCGGCAGCACGTACCCGAACGAGGCTCCTGCCGGCACGGTGCGAGGCGATCTCTCGCACTACAGCGCGGCGGCCAGCGTCGCCTCGGGCAAGGCGGTCGCGAACCTCGTGCACGCCTCCGGAAACGCGGAAGAGGCCAAGCAGGAGGTGGAGCTGTGGTTCGACAAGGACGAGCTCCAGGACTACAAGACGCTGGCCGAGATCTACACGTACTAGCAGGGGGCCACGGCGTCACCGCGGATACGCCGCGGCGTTGATCACCACTGGGGCACGACCGTTTGAATCGAGAGGGCACCATGACCAATCAAACCCGCTTGGCCTCCACCGACGAGCTGGAGTCGATCTTCCAGCGTGAGCTGACCACCGACCGGTGGGCGGCCACCGAGACCGCATACGCCCTGGCAGCGCGCCATCGCGACCTGGGTGACTGGCCCGCGTCGCAGGAATGGGCCCAACAGTGCCTGCGTCTGCTGGAGGGCTTCCCCGGCGAGACGGAGGAGCAGGCCGCCACCGGCCGCACATCGGTGGGAGGCGTCCAGCTGCCGACCTACCTGCACCCGGGCGTCGTCGAGAAGCGCTTCGGCACCCTCGACTGACACCCACCGATCCACTGGGGTGATGCGGCCCCTACACCGGCCGCATCACCCCCGCTCGACCACCAATCCCATAGTCATCGCCCGACCGGACAGCCCCCGCGCGGCAGGGTCCGGCTGGCTTCGCCATGCCTGAAACGAGGAGGCAGCAGCCCCGTGGCCGTCGAAATCGAGATGCGAGCCCGCTTCACCAAGGAGATCCACGACCAGCTCGTCACCCGCCTGAAGGCGGACGGGGAGGACCTGGGCCCCGACGACAAGCACATCTACTTCTACGTATTGCCCGACCAGCTCCTGAAGGTCACCGACAACACCGCCGCCGGCACCGCCAAGGTCACTCTCAAGGGCAGCAAGATCGGGCAGGGCGCGGCCTTCGCGGAGACCGAGTTCGCCATCGCTCCCGCCGACGTTCCCGCCGCGGTGAAGGTGTTCAACGCCCTCGGGTTCGAGACGGCGATGCACGAAGCGTTCAACTTCCGCCACAACTTCCGCTTCGACGAGGTCGAGATCGCGGTCAAGTGGAGTGAGGCGTGGGGCTACCACGCCGAGTTCGAGGTCCTGCTGGAGGACGGCTCCTCGGACGCCGCTCGCACCGAAGCGGAGGCCAGGATCACGGACGTCGCCACGGCGCTCGGGGTCACGTTGATGACGGAGCAGGAGCTGGCCGACTTCACCGCCGCCTTCGAGGCCGCGGAGAAGGAGCGCAAAGCGCGCGAAGAGCAGGCCGCGCCGATCCGGTAGACGACATCACCGCGGAGACCACCAGGGGGGTGGGCACGAATGAGCACGACCCCGTTGACCGCAAGTCTGATCGACCTGGCTGCCCGTGGGCAGCTTCCGCTCCACCAGCACATGGACCACGCCACCCTCGCGTGGATCAGCGACAACAGGCCCGACCTCCCGCCGACGCCGGCACCGGTCCTGCGCCCGCAATCGAAGGACCTGCTCGCCCACGGCGGACTGCCCACCCCATGGTGGGCCGACCCCCACCTGTACACGTCGCTCCACGGCGTCCGGCACGCCATGAGGACGGCGGCGCTCGCTGCCGTCCTCGTCGAGGCGAACGGCCTCGACGAAGGCGACACGGCCGCGGCGATCCTCGCCGCCGCCGTGCACGACTGCCAGCGACGCCACGACCAGGACGACCGCGGGCATGGCGCCCGCGCGGCCATCTGGCTCGCCGCGAACGCCGACACCGTCTGGGGCCACTTCGGCCTCATTGCCACACCACGGCGAATCGTGCAGGTGGCGACCGCCGTACGACTGCACGACGTCCCGTACGAGGCGTTCACCGCCGACGACCGGGCCGATCACTCCCGGGCCGAGCGCATCACCGACGTGCTCAAGGCCGCAGATGCCCTGGACCGCTACCGCCTGCCGAAACTGAAGTGGTGGCCGGACGCCCGGTACGTTCGCGAACCCGCCTTCGACCAGCAGCGTGACCTCGCCTTCGACCTGGTCCTCGCCTCTGAGAGGGCCTACCTCGCAGGGGCCAGTGGCACCGCGGCCGTCCGCTACGCGCTCGCCGAGAAGGGCCTGGTCTGACCATGGACTTCCTCGACGCCTACCACCTGTGGGCCGACGCCCACGCCTTCTTCGACTCCACCCTCGCCCCCAGCCCCACCGACCACACCGACCCGCTCGCCACTCAGACTGCGGATTGGGAACGACGGCTCGCCGAGGAGACGCCGAACGGCCACCTGCTGCGGCAGAACGCCCTCTTCGAGGCCCTGAGTGGCAACGGCAAGCTTCACCTGCTGCACGTCACCCACGCCTTGGAGGAGATCAGCCGGCAGGGCGTGCTCTACCCGTCGGGCGGCTGCCTCGTCGGAAGCATCTACTGCGCGCCGCTCACCGCGACCGACCAGGGCTTCCGCATGCACAACCTCGGCGCCTACGTCCTGACGAAAGAAGCGCCGGGCTTCCTGACCAAGCTCGGCGTCACCGACCGCGTCCCCACCCCGCTGATCTTCGAGATCAACACCCCGCCGCACGCGTACCGCGGGCTCGCCGGTGTGGACTACCTGCGGCTGGGCCTCATCCACCTACAGATCTACAGCCACCTCGAATACCTGCTGAGCAAGAACGAACGGCACCAGCTGCGCGAGACCGTCGTCAGCCGGGTCAAGAACTCGTCCGCGCTCCTCGCCACCGCTGCCGGCGTCGCCCACCAGGGCACGCAGGTCGATGCCGAGCCCTTCCTGAAGCTGCTCGACGAGACGATCCCGCGACTGCCGATCCTCGGCTACCTGTACTTCGAGGCGGTCGCCGAGTACTTGATGCTCCACTCCACCTCGCACCGCACCCGGCGCCTGGCCGAGCTCGGCGAGCTGAACAACTGGCTGTACAAGGAGATGCTGTTCGCCTCCTTCCCCGCCATGGCCGGCAAGTTCGACCTCGCGAGCTTCCGCCCCCGCCCGAAGCAGCTGGCCGGGCTCATCCACCACGTCGACCCGACCATCGACACCGGTCACGCGAGCGCGTACCTCGTTGAGCGGATCAGCTACCTCGTCGCCGCCCGCCTCTTCGCGCCCGGCGACGCCCCCGAAGCCTGGCACCACACGCGCTGGGAGTTCGACTCGCTGGCCACCCAGCTCGGACCGCTCCTGGGCCACCTCATCCACCGGGAACTGCGCACCTTCGGCCGCTACCCCGACTTCTACTTCTACTTCGATCAGTACAAGGCGCTGCAAGCCTGGAACTACTGGAACCACATGGACATCGTCGCCCCGTTCAACGGCACGATGCCCAAGGGCGAGATCGGCATTAACCCGGCCTACCCCAACCTCGACTACCGCGTCTGGCGCGCCGAGCAGGACGTCGCCGGCCACCTCCACCCGGCCGAAGAGCTCTCGCTGACCATCGCCCCGCGGCTGGTGGACATCAAGTACACCCTGATGCGCAACAACCAGTGGACGGCCCCCGCGCCCAGCGCCGCCTGACCACCGCCGCCTCTCGCGGCCCACACCACCCCGAGCAACCTCACACGCAGGAGATCCGTGATGAGTCCCTCCGGCATGCCCTCCGCCGACCTTCTCGGCGAACAGATCGCCTCTGTCCTCGCCGACCCCGCCACCACCCACGGCCTCGCCCGTAGCCTCCGGACCGCCGCCAAGGAGATCGAACTCCACCGCTACCACCACGCCAGCCGGCGCGCTTGGCCCCACGGCCGGATCGACGCCAAGCCCACCAAGGTGCAGATCGGCGGCGGGGCCCACCGCATCGACGGCTTCTTCAACATCGACCTCGTCCCACCGGCCGACCTCCTCTGGGACATCCGCGAAGGCATCCCCCTCCAGGACGACAGCGCCGACGAGATCTTCTCCGAGCACTTCCTGGAGCACATCGACTACCCGCGCTCGGCCAAGCACTACGCCCGCGAGGCCCACCGTGTCCTTGTGCCGGGCGGCCGGATCATCACCGGCGTCCCCGATGCCGCCTTCGCCCTCAACCAGTACCCCGGCCCTCTGGACGCCGTCGACGAGACGATCGAGCGCTGGTACGCCAAGCGCGACTGCCGGGGCGACATCAACACCCGCCTCGACCTCGTCAACCTCGTCTTCCGCGACCAGGACGACGACCCCACCTACACCCCGCACCTGTGGGCCTACGACCACGAGAAGCTCGTCCAGCTCTTCACCGAGGCGGGCTTCACCAGCGTCGAGCCCTGGACGTTCGACCCCGCCATGGCCAATCCGAAGCGCCGCTGGGGCAGTGTCTACGTGGTCGCGACGAAGTAGCCCCTCAAGCAGCCCGCGAGTCCGGGACGCCCCGTCCCTAGCCGCCCCGGGCTCGCGGGCATCCGCCCACGCCACGGCGCCACTCACCCACCAGACAGCGCCGCCGAGGGAGCCACCCCGATGAACCAGGCCCTCCCGCCCATCAGCGAGCTGACCCTCGCCGCCACTCCCAACGCCGTCGCCTGGGCACGTCGCCACACCGTCGACGTCCTCCAGCGCTGGCGCTTCCCCTCCGATGGCATCGAAGTCGCCCGACTCGTCATCTCGGAACTGGCCACCAACGCAATCCGGCACGCCCAGTCGGCGGGGGCTACTGAGCCGACCGATTCCGGATCCATGGGTCTCGGCATCATCGTTCTCGGGCTCTGGCCCACCGACGACGGCATCATCCTCGCAGTCAGTGACCCCGACCCGCGACCGCCGACGCCTCGCCCCCATGACGCCAGCGCCACCGAAGGCCGCGGACTCGTGCTCATCCAGGCCATGGCCGATCGCTGGGGCTACTCGCCCGCACAGATACCCCCCGGAAAGATCGTCTGGGCAGAGGTCCCCGCTTGCCCCACCGGCGACCTGAGTGAGCCCGGCATCGGCAGTCAGCAAGCCGCGCCCTTGGTCATAGGACGAGTCCTGACCGGCCTGCGCGAGCTGTAGCCGCATGGCCTGGTGCGCCCTCGGCCAAATATGCGCTGCCCGAATCGCGTTGGCTCTCGCGTTCGATGGCTGGTACTCCGCGCAGATCAGCAGACGAAAGATGCGCAAAACCCTATGGCCGCACGATCTACCCGGCACCCTGTATGACGTCCCCCGTGCCGATGTCTGTAGCCCTCCGGAGCAGAGTGCATGACCGAGCAAACTGTCTACCTCGACCCTCCCCCCTACAACTGGCGCACCCGGAAAATCGAAGTCCGTCCTTCCCGTTGGTACGCCACAGTCCAGCTCAACCGCGACGGGTATGCCGAGGTCGCGCGGCGGCAGGGCCTTGACCCCGAACTGCCCTCCGCCTACCAGGAAGCCATCGATGCGGCGCGCGGTGCGGCCATCGACCGTCTCCGGTACGACGGCAGCTCGGACAGCTTCTCGTGGAGCAACGGGCCGAGCTGGGTCACGTTGTTCGTTCCATTCCGGCAGGTCAAGGCCGCGGTCGAGGCCCTGCACGTCGCCGAGCTGAACCACGACTACGGTGCTGCCAGGGCACTTGCTGACCAGCTGGCCCTGCCCGTCGACGACTGGCTGGCCCCTGGCGAGCGGGAGCTGATCCGTGGTGTCGACTTCGATCCGCCGCCCCGTGTGTTCCTGAGGTTCCTGCGGGGCAAGGCCAGGCAGCAGGGAGTGCGCCTCAACGGGCGGGCCACGGCCGGCAGCGTGTGGGTCCGCCCGACGCTGTCGCCCGTCGAGAAGCTGCTACGGGAGAACCGCCCCGAGCGGTACCCCGGCTGGGTGGACCGCTGGTCCGAGTATGACGAGCCGGACAGTATGCCCATCCGACCCTGGGTGGGCGGACAAGACCAGGACCTCAGTTACGGGGCGACCCGCGTCGAGTTCCGCGAGGTGACAACACCAGACCGCTCCGGATGCCCTTGCGGGATGAGCCTGCGAGACCTGGCGGACGGCGATAGCCAGCACACCACCCACCACACAGCATGGACGTTCGGCATCAGGGCGCCCAAGAACCTTGAATGGCACAGCGACCTGGCCGTCGTGACGACGCAGTCACCCATCTCGTGGCGCAGGCTGGCCAACCGGGTAGCGCGGATGCCGCAGAAGGAAGAGCACTACGACTTCAACTCGTGGAACCACCTTGGCGAACCTGAAGCAACCTCGGACAACGTACGGGCCTACCTACTGAAGGCGAACGGGCACGTCATCGGCTACCTGGCCGCCAACGACGCCAGCGAGCATCTCCGTTGGGACCTGGTCGACGGTTCTCCTGACGGCGACCACGACAGCACCTTGCGCCCGCGCATCATCCTGATCTGGGTCGCGGACATCTATCGCCGCCAGGGCGTCGGCGCCATGCTCGTTCAAGCATTGGCCGACGACTTCGGATGCCAAGTGGCCGACGTGTCCTGGTCGACCCCTGTGAGTGACGCCGGCCAGCAGCTCGCCCGCCGGGTCTCGCCCCAGGGGATCTGGATCAGTTAACGCGGGCCTACTGAAAGGAGCCCGGAAGGCAAGCGGCACACGCAGGATCGACTTGCAGAGCAGCCCCAATCCGGTGACGCTCGACGTGCACGGGTCGGGCCCACCCTTGTTGTGGGCCCGACCCGTGTCCCTTCAGATCAGTGCCGCGCGGTGGCCCTCGACGCCTTCCGGCCTTTTGCCGATGCGGTAGACGTCTTGGATTTGACCTTCGAGGTCTCCGCTGCGGCCTGAGCAGAGAAGCCTGCCTCCTCCAGGAACTGCATCGCGGCGAAGATGTCCTTGCAGGTCTTGGTCAGCAGCATGATCGACAGGTCGCTCTGAGCCTCTGGCGGAAGATTCGCCAACGAGCATTTGTAGACGCGCACAGCCGACCTGTACAACGACTCCAGCCGTATCGTTGCGTACAACTTGGCCTTGTCGACATCATTCGAAGCCGCATAGCGGCCGTGTACCAGCGTGAAGTTGGTCTTCTTGTTCGCGCATTGGTGGTCGCGGATCCACGCCTTGCCCCGCTCGAACTGAGAGGGCGTGTTGCGGCCAATCGCATCCTCCCGCTCAAGGCCGTCCTCGCCTGCCTCGACCACTCGGTCCCAAATATCCTCTCCACTGTCGTGCGCCGCCTGGCGGCGCTGCGTGGCCATCGTTACTCTCCTTCTTCGTCCTCCAGCAGGCTCGCCAGCGCCTTGTCCATGTCGGTACGGCCTGTCCTGATGGCGCTCTCGCACCAATCGAGGAGCATGCGTGCCTTGAGGACGTTGTCGAGTACCGCTGCCTTCGTCTCCTCGTTGTAGTCCTGGGCGTGGATCTCGGGAATGATCCGCTGCAGGGAAACGAAGAACGATGCGAAGCTCCCGATCAGCCGAAGGATCTCCAGGGGCGCCTCCTTGTAGTCGACCGCCGGGGCTGCCGTCTCCTCGGCAACTTCCTCGACTTCCCCAGCATCCTCTGTGGGGGCGAGCTCAGCCTCGGCCTCGATCTCGTGATCGACTTGCTGCCAGTGTTCGTACTGGGCCTCACGCAACAGATTGCGCGAGCGCCGGTCGGCCACGACCCGGCCTCGAACCTCCGGTCTGGTGATCATTTCCTTGACGACCTCTGCTGCATCCTCATCGCTGTGCAGGAGCCGTCGGGTCCGGGCCAGCCGTTCGTCCTTGTTGCTGGGCGTGTCAAAGGCGTGGTTCGCGACCTTCTGGGCCTCGTTCTCGGTCCAGCGGTTCTCCTTCGAGATCGGGTCGTACGGATCCTTCCGGATCAGGATGTAGCGGCTCCGGACGTAGGAAAGCTCTCTGTGGACGGAGTAGCAGACGTCCGCGCGACGCTTTTCTTTGGGCCACTGCGATGCAACCGCGTAGTGGTTTCGGAGCGTGGCCGCGTTGATGCCGATCTGATGGGCGAGGAGTTCGATGACCTGCGCCACCTCACCGTGTCCACGTGAGTGGCCGACCAGGGAATCGATCACGAGATCGCCCAGCGCGAACTGAATGCTGGACTTCTGCTTGATCAGCTTCCGCCCCTTGCGGACGATCGGCTCCCATTCGGCCTTCGTATAGCCAGGAGGGAGGGTCAGGGTTGCCACGAGGAGCCTCCTCACTCGTGTGCCAGGCACGTGTGCCCTTGAGCCGGTCCGTGCCCGCTCGTCTAACGCTGTACGGGGCCGTTAAGCAACAACACCAGCCCCCGGCGGCTCTTAACCGTCTACCTACCAATCTACTCCGCTGGTCATCGCCCTGCGGGTGCCTGGAACGGCACAGCTCCCGACTCCCCAGGAAGCGACAGGAGCGATGCTGGAAGGAGAGACGCACCCTGCGGCATCAAGGAGGTGCCTTTATGTGCGAGCACCCCGGTGCCCCTCAGACTGGCCATGCCCCGGGGGAGGAGAGTGTCCGGCGCGGCGGGCGGTTGGCGAGCGAGAAGCGCCGGCCGCAAGTCGACCTTGGTGATCTCGCGCTCAGGGCGCTGAAAACGCGAGTCAGGGACAACAAGGTGCTTCGGATCCTTGCACGCCAGATAGACATCAGCCCCTCCATCTTGGCCAAGTACATGCAGCTCGCGGGCGCCCAAACGACAGAGGGGCGCGCCGCCGTCCTGCCTCCCGCTCGTTCAGTGCTGCCAAGACTGCGCCCACCATCTGTGGACCGGGGAGGTGACCGTTGAGCTATGACCCGCCGCAGGCTGATCCCAGAAGTCTGGTACTGCAAGTACTGCTACCGCCGTCGGCGAATCGGCGTCGGCCCGGACGGCAGCCTTATCGTCTGCACGGTGTGCGGCTACGGACTCGCCCCGTTGGAAGATGTCATCGCCGCCGGCTCCATGCGCACCTGGTACGAAGGAATCTGCGATGCCTTCTACAGCAAGCTCGAATCCGACTACGAGCCCCACGGACGGCCTCGGCAGGGACCGGAGCAAGATCCGTCTCAGCGGTGAGCAGAAGTTCGGTATCGGAGACCTAGCTGTTTCCCTGACTCAGCAACTGGGCTGTACCCGCCGTCAGCGCCACGCCATGATGGTCCGCTTCGCTGAGGAGATCGGGCTCTCGGTCCAACGGCTAGAGCGGTATCGCAGGGTCGCAGTTGCCTGGCCGCCGGAGAAGCGCCATCCAGAGGTCTCGTGGACGGTTCACGAGATCCTCGCCCCGCATCCAGAGCGGTTCAGGCTTCTGGGTCGACCGCCCTCGGTGTCCCTACACAGAGACTGCTGGACGACGACAACTGCGGAGATCGCCGTGCGGGGCTGGTCCCGCCGTGCGTGAGCAATGCGTGAGCGGACGTACTGGGATATCTGGATTGGATACCAAGCCGTATCTTTCTGACCAATCTGGTCTGTGTGAGTGAGGCACGCTCCCGGTCTCAGTCCTGGTCTCATTCACCCCCGTCCGGGACCGTACAGACCAAGCCACGCCAAACGCTCCGCCGCAGGTCAGGACGGGCACGACCCCCGCCGGACCCCCATACGAACATTTGGAAAGCGTGTTGGGGGCAACCCCTCACGAGTTCGAATCTCGTATCCTCCGCCAGTGCCTCACCGGGCACGATGTCGAAGGGCCCCACCGTTCGCGGTGGGGCCCTTCGACGTGTGTGGTTGCGGTTTTGGCTGCTGTTGCCTCGCGTGGGTACGGGCGGCGCCGTGCCGTCTCACCGGGGCATTCGGGAGGCGTGGGTGAGGTGGTCCTGGAGCCGGGCGTGGCGGAACTGGTAGACGGCGCCGGACTGGCGCAGTACGCCGCGCCGGTGAGCGTCCTTCAGGAAGGCGTGCACGGCCCAGGGGAGCCGGCCGGTGAGCGGCAGCCAGATGCGGGACAGGGTCACCCACTGGCCCCATGCCGTCAGGCTGAGTGCGTAGGCGAGCCCGCCGCCCAGGCCGCCCACGGCCCCGATCGAGATCCAGTCGACGATCCTGATCAACTGGGTCCAGCACAGGATCCCGCCCCCGATCCCGGTGAAGAGCACGAACACCAGCAGGTGGAAGAGCACCATCACACGGTTGGTGCGCAGCAGGTCGGGGGGACTGACGGCGGTGTCGATATCGATGGGGGCTTCGAACACAGCCGTGAGCGCGAACGTGAGACCGGCGGCGAGTCCGTACATGAGCCTGTTGATGAGCCCGGTTCGCGCCCCGTGGGCGAGAAAGGTCAGGAGCCCGTCCCCGGACGGTCCCGCCAGTCCGATCACGAGTGTGTCCACGGTCCAGGCCATGAATCCGAAGCCGAACCCGCCGACGAATCCGATCAGCAGCCTGGGGACGATCTCCTTGCGCAGCTCCTTCGTGCCGCCGAGCAGCCGCACCCGTACGCGCGACGGCTCCGGTGCCGCGTTCCCGTACATGAGTCCGTACGCGAGTCCGAAGGCCAGACCGGCTGCGGACCCGAACGAGAGCCCGTTCAGAAGTCCGGTCAGGAGTCCCGGCACAGGTCCGGCCCCCTCGTACCAGAGCACGAACCACATCAGCAGCGCGTCCATGAGTCCGAAGACCAGCGCGGTCACGAGCCCGATGACGCACATGCGCGACGAGCGGCGCAGGGTGCTGCCCAGCTGCCACCAGGCGAGGTCGCGGGTGCCGAGCCGGTCCAGGTGCTGGGCGAGATAGCCGAGCCGGTGCGGGATGCGTGCGCGGTGCGCCGGGGCCTGGTCGCGGTAGACCGTGGGGATGAAGTTGTCCAGGAGGTGATCTCCAAGAGCCTCGGGGGTGCGGAACCCGTCGGTGTCCAGCAGCTCCGACGGGTCGCGGTCCGGAGTGTCGCGGTAGATGGTGCGGGCGAGCGCGCCCATCAACGGAGTCGCCAGCACCGTGGTGAGACGGACGCTGGCCGGGTGCCGAGGATGGTCGCGCAGGTGTTCCAGGACGGGCTCCCACCCGGTCGAGGTGGGCGTCGCCTTGCGCGTGGTGCGCGGCAGGTAGTTGTTGAGGTCGGTCAGGGAGAGGGCGGTCAGGGAGAGGGCGGTCAGTTCGACGACCGCGGCGGAGTTCAGGGCCTTGGTTCCCGTCACCGCGGCGGCGTATTCGGTACGGCGGCTGGTCAGCAGCAGGGGCATGTCGGTGTCGTTGAGCGCTTCCAGCGCGGGACGGTGCAGACCGTCGGCGATCTCGTCGAACCCGTCCAGGACGGGCAGGATGCGGTCGTTGCCGACCAACGCGGCGGCCCGTGTCCACCTGCCGGGGCCGGCCCTGGCCAAGCCGGGCTGGTCGCGCTTGTCGGCCAAGCGGGGGTGGTCGCGCTCCAGTTGGCTGGTCATCCAGCCGCGCAGCGTCGTGGTGGACGGATTCCACGACGCCAGGCTGAAGAGCACCGGCACGGGGTCGGCGGGGGTGTCGCGGGCGGCCAGCCGGTCCAGGACGAACCGTATGGTCAGGATCGTTTTCCCGATCCCGCCCGGCCCAGCACCACCAGCCGCCGGGAGGGAATCCGGCGATGGACCTCCAGGATCTCGTCCAGCCGGCCGGCCAGGGACAGCGGGTGGCAGACGCTCCCGGTGGCAGACGCTCCCGTCCGAAGAGCGGTGGATGTTGGACCAGTGGTCCATCAACTCGTCGGGCGCCAGTAGCCAGCGGACCGGCAGCGGGATCGGGTCCCGGATCTTGCGCTGCTCCTCCTCCGCCCGCCACTGATTGCGGAGCGATTCCGCGAGCAGGTCCGCGTCGTTGTCCAGCGCCTTCTCGAAACGTGAGCGCGGGCGGCCGCCGATGGTCACGGTGTGGGCCTGGATCACGGGCCCGTGTACGGTAGCCGCCCCGCTCACTGTGTTGTACGTCGGGCCCTCATGACTGCACGGCGGGTTCTCATGACCGCACGGCGGGTTCTCATGACCGCACGGCGGGCCCTCATGACCGCACGGCGGGCCCTCAGGGTGGTACGCCGGGTCCTTGCCGCGCCGTCCCTTCGTCATCGGGTCCCTTCGCTATCGAGCCCCATCGCCGTCGGGCACCACCGGCGTGCCGGTCGCGACGGTCACGGATGCCGCAGCCGCTTCATGAGCAGCTTGACGAAGTCGTTCATATCGGCCTGGAGGCAAGAGGGGCGAGAAGAGCAGGGGGAGGGGCCGATTGCGGGGGTTTCTGGGGTTTCAGGGGGTTCTGGGGACGTACGGAGTCCGCTCTTCGTGCCCGGTGCGTATCCCCGGCTCGGCCCCGCGATGCGGGCCGGCGCCGACCCCTGGGATCTCGACGCCTTGTTCGTCTCGGGTCTCGCCGGCGTTCTGGACGGCATCGCGGCCGATCTGGCGAGGCGAGGCATCGAGAGCTGAGCTTCGCGTGACCGGTGCACTCGGCGTGAGTGACAGGTGTGAGCCAGTTCCCGGAATTCCCGTCAGTTCCCGGAATCCCCGTCAGTTCCCGGGTTTCCCGTCAGCTCTCGGCTGTTACGGGAGAAGGCCGAGTGCATGAGAGGGAGGACCGAATGCGTGAGGGAGGGCCGGGTGCACCGGCCCTCCCTCACCTCACCAGGGTGGCAGGGTTCAGCGCAGCCGCAGGGCCGTGCGGAGGGTGGTGAAGAGGTCGGTCTGGTCGGTGACGCCGAGGACCCGGTCGGCGTTGGGGCCCTGGGCGGCGATCCGGACCTGGGTGCCGGTGTGCTCCTGGGACTGGCCCGGGGTGTTGGTGGAGTAGTTGACCTTCAGCTTCCCGCCCTCGTTGGTGACGAGGGTGGCGGAGAGGCCGGGCGGGGTGGCCTCCAGCGGCACGATCTGGCTGGTGTGGCCGTGGTCGGCGGTGGTGACCACGAGGGTGTCGGGGTGCTTGGCGGCGTAGTCGCGGGCGACCTTGACGGCGCGGTCGAAGGCGGCGGTCTCACCGATCTGGCCGCACGGGTCGGCGGCGTGGTCCTGCTTGTCGATCGAGGCGCCCTCGACCTGGAGGAAGAACCCCTTGCCGTTGCTGCCGTGCTTCTTGCTCTGCTTGGTCTCCAGCAGGGCGAGGGCCTTGCGGGTCTGGTTCTCCAGGCTCGGGGTGCCGGCCGGACGCCCGGCGTTGCTGGTGGTGCAGCGCTGCGGGTCGGTGCCGCCGACGGCCGCGGGCTTGCCCGTCCACTCGACGGGCACGTTGCCCGGCGCGAAGAGGCCGAGGACCGGCTTGCCGGGCTTGACGGCGCTCAGGCCCTTGTCGTCGGTCACGATCTGGTAGCCGAGCCGTCGGGCCTGCTCGGTGACCGTCCTGCCCTTGTACGGGCCTTCGGTGATGGTCTGGTCGAAGCGGGCCTTGCCGCCGCCGAGGAGCACGTCCACCTTGTGGTTGACGCTCTGCTCGGCGATCGAGCCGAGGCCGCCGTTGCGGAGGGTGTCCGCGGAGCACTTCTTCATGTCGGCCGGGCCCTGGCAGCTGCGGTCGCCGACGTGCGAGGCGAGTACGGCGGGGGTGGCGTCGGTCAGCTCGGCGGTGGTGACGCTGCCGGTGGCCAGCCCGTTCTTCTGCGCCAGCTCCAGGATCGTCGGCAGCGCCTTGTCGGTGCCCGGGGTCTTGGAGATCCGGCCGTTGACGGTCTTGTGGCCGGTGGCCCAGCCGGTGCCGCTCGCGGCGGAGTCGGTGACGTAGTCCGGCTTGCCGTTCTTGTCGACGGCGTAGGTGGTGTACGCACCGGTGCTCGGGAACTTGTCCATGTTCAGCCGGCCCGCCGCGCCCACCGTGTAGTCGCGGGCGAGGGTGATCTCGGAGTCGCCCATCCCGTCGCCGATCAGCAGGATGACGTTCTTCGCCTGCTTGCTCTTGGCCGTGTGCGCGACGCTCTGGCCGGAGTCGGACGCGTACGCGACGGCGGGCACCGCGACACCGGCGACCAGCAGGGCCGCAGCGCCCCAGGCCAGGCCGCGGCGGTGCATACGGGAACGGGACATGCGATCTCCTCCTAGACGGAACGGCACACGCCGCCTCCGGCTCAGAGCACACCAGGGCCGCGGATACCGCGGGTGACGCGGAGATGGCGTACGGGACAACTGAC
Organism: Streptomyces sp. x-80; assembly: GCF_046549095.1. Classification (NCBI taxonomy): domain Bacteria; kingdom Bacillati; phylum Actinomycetota; class Actinomycetes; order Kitasatosporales; family Streptomycetaceae; genus Streptomyces; species Streptomyces sp. x-80. The sequence continues at coordinate 124,058 of NZ_JAJPWM010000017.1, read as the reverse complement.
GTGGGGCCTGCGGTTCATGCGGGTCCGTGCTCCTCGTACGCCCTGACCCGCGGCAGCCGGTCGGCGCCGGACGCTCCGCGAACCGCACCGGCGCGGGCGGACGGTCCCGCCGGCACCCGCGCCGGCGCCCCGGCGTCCCCCGACCGGCCCCGCTCCGGCCGCGCCGTGCGGTGCGGGGGAGTAGGACGGAGGGGACGGGTGGCGCCGAGGCGTGGATCGGACCGGGATGCAGATCGTTGTCGACCTCAATCGGTGTCAGAGCTATGCGCAGTGCGTGTTCCTCGCGCCGCGCGTGTTCGAGCTGCACGGTGAGGAGGCCCTGATGTACGCGCCGGCGGTACCGGGCGATCAGCGGGAACACGTACGGCGGGCGGCGGCGGCCTGCCCAGTGCAGGCCATCCTCGTCGGCGAACCGGCGGGGGACGGTGCCGCGCCTTCCGGTGCCGGTGGTCCGGCGGCCGGTGCCGGTGGTGGACGGGCGGGCGTCGATGGCCGGTGAAGCGTGGGGCGGGCACAGTGGGCGGATCGTCATCGTCGGTGCGTCGCTGGCCGGGCTGCGGGCCGCCGAGACGCTGCGCGCGGAAGGCTTCGGCGGTTCGCTGACGCTGGTCGGGGATGAGCCCCATCCCCCGTACGACCGGCCGCCGCTGTCCAAGCAGGTGCTGCTCGGGCGGGTGCGCGCGGCGGACGCCGGGCTGCCGCGCCGCCACGCGGTGGACGCGCGGTGGAAGCTCGGGGTGCGGGCCAGCGGGCTGGATCCGGTCGAGAAGCTGGTACTGCTCGCCGACGGCGAGCACCTGCCCTTCGACCGGCTGCTGATCGCCACCGGAACGCGGGCCCGGCCCTGGCCGCGGCCCGACCAGGCCCGGCTGGACGGGGTGCTGACGCTGCGCACGCTCGACGACGCGGCCCGCCTCGCCGAGCGTCTCGACGCCCGACCGCGCCGGGTCCTGGTGATCGGCGCCGGGTTCACCGGCTCGGAGATCGCGTCCGCCTGCCGGGAACGCGGTCTGGCGGTGACGGTCGCCGAACGCGGACCCGCGCCGCTGGTCGGCGCGCTCGGCGGGACCCTCGGCGCCTTCGCCGCGAAGTTGCAGCGCGCGCACGGAGTCGATCTGCGCTGCGGGGTGACGGTCACCGCGCTGCGCGGCAGCGGCGGCAGGCTCACCGGCGCCGACCTGTCCGACGGCACCCGGATCGACGCCGAGATCGCCGTGGTCGCCCTGGGCGCGGTCCGCAACACCGAATGGCTGGCCGGATCGGGGCTCGCCGCCGGCCCCCGGGGCGTGGCCTGCGACGCGGGGTGCCGGGCCTTCAACATGTACGGGATCGTCACCGACGATGTCTTCGTCGCCGGTGACGTGGCCCGGTTCCCGCATCCGCTCTTCGAGTACCAGATGCTCTCCCTCGAACACTGGGGCAACGCGGTCGCGCAGGCCGAGGTGGCGGCCCACAACATGGTCAGCCCGGGGCCGCGCCGGCGCCCGCACCTGACGGTGCCGGCCTTCTGGTCCAGCCAGTTCGGCCTCAACATCAAGTCCGTCGGCGTACCGACGTTCTCCGACCAGGTGGTCATCGCCCAGGGCTCGTTGAAGGAGGGCCGGCTGGTCGCGGTCTACGGGTACCGGGGCCGCATCACCGCGGCGGTCAGCGTGAACCGGGCCAAGTGGCTGGAGCACTACCAGACGCTGATCGAGTCCGCGGCGCCGTTCCCGCCCGCGGCCGGTGCCGCCGACCGGCCGGAGTCCCCGGTCCCCGTCCCCTCCGACGTACCGGACCCCAAGGTGCTCTCGCACGGCCCGACCGTCACCCTCACGGGCCATCTGCCGGACCGGCGGCTGACCGTGGTGGTACGGCAGAACGGCTGACCCGCCGCCCTCAGCACACCTCCCCCGCCCCCGCCCCCGATGAGGAGCCCGCGCGCATGTCCACGGACACCCTGTTCCACCGGATCACCGACTACGCCCACCGCGCCGACCCCTATCCGCTCTACGCCGAGCTCCGGGAGAACGGGGTGGCCCGGCAGGACGACGGCAGCTATCTGGTGGGCACGTACCACGAGATCGCCGCGCTGCTCCACGACCCGCGGATCAGCTCGGACGTCCGGCACCGTACGGACCCGGGCGACGCGCTGCTCAGAAGGGGCGATCTGCCGCCGGCCTTCATCGGGGTGGACGACCCCGAACACGACCGGCTGCGCCGCATCACCATGCGGCCGTTCGGCCCGCCGCACTCCCCCGGGCGGATCGACGCCCTGCACGGTGACATCACGCGGATCGCCCGGGAGCTGATCGACGCCTTCCGGGGCAAGGACCGGATCGACCTCGTGGACGACTTCGCCTATCCGCTGCCCGTCACCGTGATCTGCGGGCTGCTGGGCGTGCCCCAGGAGGACGTGCCCCAGATCCGCGCCTGGACGAACGCGGTCATCGCCGGTTTCGACTTCACCCCCGGGACGGACCCGGAGCGGCGATGGCGTGCGGCCGGTGAGGCCCGGACGGCGATGGCGCACTATCTGGCGGAGCTCGCCGGGTCCCGGCGCGGCCACCCGTCCGGCGATCTGCTCTCCGCCCTCGTCAACGATGCGGGCCCCGAGGGACGGCTCACCACGCCGGAGCTGATGGCGACCTCGGTCCTGCTGCTCATCGCCGGGCACGAGACGACCGTCAACCTGATCACCAACGGCATGCTCACCTTCCTGCGCCACCCGGACGTGCTGGCGCGGCTGCGCGGGGCGCCGGAGCTGATGCCGTCGGCGGTGGAGGAACTGCTGCGCTACGAGCCGCCCGTGCAGCTGCTGCCGCAGCGGACCCCGCTCACCGACGTCGAGGTCGGGGGCATCACCGTCCCCCGGGGCGCACCCCTGATCCTGGTGCTCGCCGCCGGCAACCGGGACCCGCTGCGGTTCGAGGATCCCGACCGTTTCGACCCGGCCCGGCAGGACAACCAGCACTTCGGCTTCGGCAGCGGTATCCACAACTGCTTCGGCGCACCGCTCGCCCGGGTCGAGGCCCGGATCGCGCTGACCGAGCTGCTCCGCCACCTCGACGCTCCCCGCCTGGTCGAGGACCCGCCCCCGTACCGGCGCAGCCCGGTGCTGCGCGGCCCCCGCCACCTGCTGGTCGACCGGGCGGGCGGCGGGTGAGCCGACGCCCGCGCGGGCCGCGCCGGTACGCGGGGCCCGCCGGCCCGGTTCGCGGAGGCGCGGTCACGGCTGCCGGGCCAGATCGTGGTTGAGCTCGACGATGTTGACGCGTTCCTGGCCCAGGAAGCCGAGGAAGCGGCCCTGGACGTGGCCGCCACCGAGGGCCGCACCGTCCGACGCCTCGACAAGCCGGCCGGACAGCTGGTGGGGCGGCGCGCCTGACGACGGACGGGGCTCCCGGCGCCGGACCGTGGCCGGAGCCGGGGACCGTACGCGTGCGTCGCTGCGTACGCGCTCCGTACCCGTACGGTCCGACGCCCCTCCCCTACCCCACGCTCACGGCCGACCGGACCAGGCGGGCGGCCGAGGTGCCCAGTCCGGTGGGGCCCATGAGCCGCTGCACGGAGCCGGGGCCGTGGCGCAGGTCGGCCTCGCGGTAGCGGCGGCATTCCCGGTGCCAGGTGAGGATGCCGGCCAGCCAGTTCTCCAGCTCTTTCACATAGCCGTCGAGGGCCGCGCGCGCCTCGGCCGAGAGCTGGAAATCGTCGTACAGGACCGGGAGTTGATGGGCGGCGACATGCTGGAACTCGCTCATCCGGGAGGTCATCAGATCGTGGATGACGGCGAGCGCGGTCGGGTAGTCGCAGTGGAAGAAGTTCTGGACGACCAGGATGCCGTTGTGGACCTCGCCCTCGTACTCGATCTCCTTCTGGTACGAGAAGACGTCGTTGAGGAGGCAGGCGTAGTCGGCGGCCGCGTTCTCCAGGGAGCGCATCGGGCCGGTGCGGTAGATCTCGGGCGGGACCTGCCGGCCGTGTCCGATACGGCTGAGGCTCATGGTGAGTTCCGAGCCGAAGGTCGACCGGCGCATCTCGATGTAGTCGACCGGGTCGGGGATGCGGTGCTGGGCCTGGTTGTCCAGTTCCCAGAGCCAGCTGGAGGTCATCGACTCGATGGCCGTACGGAACGCACGGCGCGCGTCGGGCGACATCGGCCGCGCCGTACGGGCCCACAGGTCCGCCAGGGCGTGTTCGAGGGCGCAGGCCGGTGCGAGAGCGGCGGAGGGCGAGCCCGGTACCGGCTCAGGGCCCGATGCGGGGGTCGCGAGGTCGAGGGGCATGAGGGCCGACAGGCGGGCGGTGCACACCTTGGCCCCCGCCAGGTCACGGGTCCGGCCGAAGACCGCCGGGTAGTAGTCGTCCGCGTACGTGCCCCAGGTCAGCCACTGTGTGCCCAGGTCCAGTTGCTCCGTGTCGGCGTCCGGGTGGAGGCCCGCCGCGCACAGGGCGAAGTCGAACCCGACGAGTGCGTCCTCGTCCCAGATGTCGGAGAACGGCACACCGGGCTGCGGCCGCAGCAGGCCCATGCGGTGCGCCCAGGTGACGACATTGCGGCGCGCCAGGTCCAGATGCGGGCTGAGCTTCGTGGTGAACGGCATGACGAAGTCCGGCAGTTGGGAGGGGCCGACCTTCTGGAACGGGATGTGGGTGTGGCGGCGGAGGCGCTGCGTGACGGCCGTGGCGAGGACGGTCTTCAGATCCGCCGCCGACGTGCCCAGCCCGCTGAAGGCGAACGGCGACCAGGGCAGCGCGGCGGACAGCGCGGCGGGCCCGGACAGGGCGGGCGAGGGCGCCGAGGAGGGACGCGTGGCCGGGGAGGCGCCGGCCGCCGCGCCGCTGCCGTTCATATAGCGGCTGGAGCGCAGATGCCATTCGTGGCCGCCGGCCTGCCAGTCCTGAAGGCCCTTGGCGTACGCCAGGACGTCGGCGCAGGCGTGCGGGTCCAGGCCCTGCTCCACGAAGAGGGCGGGGAGTTCGGTCAGCACGGTGTCCTCGAACTGCTGCAACCGCGAGGTGATCAGGTCGTTGACGGCGTCCGCGGCCTCCTGCGTCGTGCAGCGCAGGAACGTCTCCAGCACCAGCACGCCGTTGCTCAGCTCGCCCTCCTCCTCCGTCTCCCGCTGGTAGGAGAAGAGGTCGTTGCGCAGGTGTACGCCGTCGGAGAAGGCGTCCTTGAGGACCCGCAGGGGCCGGGATCCGGCCACGGCCGCGGGGACCTCGGCGCCGGTCGCGTACTCCACCAGGCCCGCGGACCACGGTGCTCCGCCGACCTTGCGGCGCATCTCGATGTATTCGACGGGGTTGGGGACGCGGTTGATATGGATATTGGACAGTTCCCACAGTGATTCATTGAGCAGGTTCTCGGTGCTCTCGGCGAACCGCGCCCGCCATTCCACGGACATGTCGGGCACGGTGCGCGCCCACAGATCGGCCAGTCCCGCCTCGACGGGGTTGGTCGGCTCGGGCACGGGCGTGGCCAGGTCCATCGGCATGAAGAGCGGCAGCCGGTCCAGGTATTCCTTGCCGCCCTCGCGGTCCAGCGTCCGCTTGAACTTCTCCAGGAAATGGTCGTCGAAGAAGAAGACCCACACATACCAGTCGGTCACCAACGACAGTGCCGCTTCCGGGGCGTCGGGATGGGTGTAGGAGCAGAGCAGGGCGTAGTCGTGGGCGTCGAGATCCCGTTCCGTCCAGATGCCCGAGCCCTCCAGCATCTCCATATCGCGCGCCCACTTCCTGGAATGTTCCCGGGCCGCCTCCAGATGCGGATTCAGCCGCGCCGGATGGGGAGAATAGAAGTCCGGCAGTTCGAATGGCTGTGTCACCGTTCCTGGCCTCTTTCTGGGGTTTCTGGGGTTTCTGGGGTTCCTGGGTTCCTGGGTTCCTGGGTATGTACGGCAGCCGGGAGGCGCGGACGTCAGCGCATACGCCCCTCTTGGCTGGTCGGCACTACCCCGGCCCGCGAGGTCCTAGGCCCTTCCCCGATGGCGAAATGTGTTCGATTCGGCTGCTTCTGGCGGCGCCTGTCCGGCCCCCGTACGCCGTGGCGGTTCCCCGCTCCCACCGCGGCGGCGCGCAGCTCTCACCGCGGCGGCGCGCAGCTCGCACCTCGTCGGCGCCGTGCGAGGATCGCCAGCCATGACACACCGGCCCGCCGAACCCACTGAACCGACCGCATCCGCTGCAACCGCCGGATCCACCGGACCTGCTGGATCTGCCGGACCCGCCGAGCACACCGCGTCCGCCACGTCCGCCACTGCCGCCATGCCCGCCCGGCCCACCACCGTCCGGCCCGCCCGGTCCCCCGAACCGGCCAAGCACGCGCCCTTCGACGAACTGGACCGCAAGATCCTCGCCGCGCTGATCGACAATGCCCGGACGAGCTTCGCGGAGATCGGTACGGCCATCGGGCTGTCCGCGACCGCGGTCAAGCGCCGGGTCGACCGGCTGCGGGAACACCAGGTGATCACGGGGTTCAGCGCGACGGTCCGGCCCGCCGCGCTGGGCTGGCTGACCGAGGCGTACGTCGAGGTGTACTGCGACAGCGCCGCGCCGCCCCGGCGGCTCGCGGAGGTCGTGCGCAACCATCCGGAGATCGCCGCCGCCATGACCGTGACCGGCGGCGCCGACGCGCTGCTGCACGTCCGGGCGACCGATGTGCAGCACTTCGAGGAGGTGCTGGAGCGCATCCGGGCCGAACCGTTCATCCGCAAGACGATCAGCTATCTGGTCCTCTCTCATCTGCTCCCGGACAGCCCAGAGGCCGGCGCACGCGTCTCCGCCCAGGACTGACGCAGCGAACCAGCTCTCCCGCGCCGTTCTACGCAGCATTCCTGCGCCTGTGCGCAGCCTTTGTTGCTTGTCGCGCGTCGCGGTGGCTGCCTACCGTTGAGGACGGCCCGGCGATCACCCCGAGCGGTGGTCGTCCGTGGCCGTGCCGGGTGGTGGTCGCTCGCGGCCGCCCCCGGGGCGTCCAGGGCGGCCCCCCGGGTCGTCCCGAAGGAGACGGAGGGAGCGTTCTGTGCCGACGAGCGTGGTGCCCACGGGTCCGGTGTCCACGGACCCCGCACCGATACCCCGTACACCGTCGCCGGGCCCGGTGGCGCGCCCCCGGCGCTATCTGGTCTGCGAGCCCCGACACTTCACCGTGCGGTACGCCATCAACCCGTGGATGCGCCAGGACACGGAGGTCGATACCGCACTCGCCGGCCGCCAGTGGGCGGCGCTGATCCGCGCCTACCGCGACCACGGCCATGTCGTGCAGTGCGTGGAGCCGGTGGCCGGGCTGCCGGACATGGTGTTCGCGGCGAACGCGGCGCTCGTGCTGGCGGGCCGGGTCTTCGGAGCGCGGTTCCACGCGCCCCAGCGCCAGCCCGAAACCGCCGCGTACGAGGCGTGGTTCGCGGCGGCGGGGTACGACGTGCACCGGCCGGAGTCGAAGTGCGAGGGCGAGGGCGATCTCGTACCGGCCGGGCGCTTCCTCCTGGCGGGTACGGGCTTCCGGACCGCGCGGGCGGCGCACCACGAGGCGCAGGAGTTCTTCGGCGTACCGACGATCGGCCTGCAACTGGTGGACCCGTACTTCTACCACCTGGACACCGCGCTCTTCGTCCTCGACGACGCGAGCGGCCGGGAGAACATCGCCTACTATCCGGCGGCGTTCTCGGCCGGCAGCCGGGCGGTCCTCCGGCGGCTCTTCCCGCGGGCGGTGATCGCGACCCGGGACGACGCCACGGCGTTCGGCCTCAACTCCGTGTCCGACGGGCGGCACGTCTTCATCGCCCCGCAGGCGCATGACCTCATCGCCCAGCTCACCGACCGTGGTTACGTCCCCGTCCCCGTCGACCTGTCGGAGCTGCTCAAGGCCGGCGGTGGCATCAAGTGCTGCACCCAGGAGGTCCGCCCATGACCGCGCCCACCCGCACCGCCGGTACCGCTTTCGCCGGCAACGCCCCGGCCGGTACGCCCCGTTCGTCGGCGGAGCTGATCCGCGCCGAGGCGCCGGTCCTCGCGCACAACTACCACCCGCTGCCCGTGGTCATCGCCCGCGCCGAGGACGTCTGGGTCGAGGACGTCGAGGGGCGCCGGTACCTGGACATGCTGGCCGGGTACTCGGCGCTCAACTTCGGCCACCGGCACCCGGCGCTGGTCGAGGCCGCGCACCGCCAGCTCGATCAGCTCACCCTCACCTCCCGCGCCTTCCACCACGACCGGCTCGCGGGCTTCGCCGCGGGGCTGGCCGAACTGACCGGCCTGGACATGGTGCTGCCGATGAACACCGGCGCCGAGGCGGTGGAGAGCGGGATCAAGGTCGCCCGCAAATGGGCGTACGACGTCAAGGGCGTCCCGGCCGACCGGGCGACGATCGTGGTGGCCGCGGACAACTTCCACGGCCGGACGACGACGATCGTCGGCTTCTCCGACGACGAGACCGCCCGCGCCGGCTTCGGCCCCTTCACCCCGGGGTTCCGCGTCGTGCCCTACAACGACCTCGCCGCGCTCGAAGCGGCCGTGGACGAGACGACGGCCGCCGTGCTGATCGAGCCCATCCAGGGCGAGGCGGGCGTCATCATCCCGGACGACGGCTACCTCACCGGCGTACGGGAGCTGACCCGGCGCCACGGGTGCCTGTTCATCGCCGACGAGATCCAGTCCGGCCTGGGGCGGACCGGCAGCACGCTGGCCGTCGACCACGAAGCGGTGGTCCCGGACGTCGTGCTGCTCGGCAAGGCGCTCGGCGGCGGCATCGTGCCGGTCTCCGCGGTCGTCGCCCGCCGCGAGGTGCTCGGCGTGCTGCACCCGGGCGAGCACGGCTCCACGTTCGGCGGCAACCCGCTGGCGGCGGCGGTCGGTTCGGCCGTCGTCGAGCTGCTGGCCACCGGCGAGTTCCAGCGCCGGGCCACCGAGCTGGGCGAGGTGCTCCGCGCCGGGCTGGCCGCGCTGGTCGGCGAGGGCGTCACCGGGTTCCGCGTCCGCGGGCTGTGGGCGGGCGTCGATATCGACCCGGCCCTCGGCACCGGCCGCGAGATCAGCGAACGCCTGCTGGACGTGGGCGTTCTCGTCAAGGACACCCACGGCTCCACCATCCGGCTCGCCCCGCCGCTGACCATCACCCGCGAGGTGCTGGAGTCGGCGCTGTCGTCGCTGGGGAAGGTGCTGGGGTAAGCGCGCAGGTGCCGGGGGGAGGGCCGGGGCTGACGCCGAGCGAGTGCCGGGTGGGCGTGGAGCGGGCGCGCCACCGCGGGGCCCACGGGGGGCGCCGGCCCCGCCCGCTCCCCCGGTGTACGCGGCGTACGCGGCGACCGCCGCAGGCGGGACGCGCGTGGCACGCACTGCGGGGTGCCGCGCCGACGCCCCGCCGTGAGTGACACTGAGCCATGTGTCGGATACGCATCGAAACCAGGGCGAAAGCGGCAGCACGAGCGGAGCACCCAGCCCGGCCGCCCTGTTGCCGGGACTCGATGACGAGCAGCTGGCGGTGCTGCGCCGGGTGGGGCACGAATGGGGGCGGGTGTCGGGCGACCCCGGAGTGCGCCGCCGCGCCCTACCGGTCGACCCCGACCTGGGCGTCTTCCCCGCACCCGCGGAGATCCGGCCGGCCCGTATCGGCCGCCTGGTCAGCATCACCCCGCTCAGCGGGCAGCCGCCGGCGATCGAGGCGGAGGCGGCGGCGGAACTGCCCGACGGCCGGCTGGGCCGCTTCGGCTACCGCGTCCGGCGGGTGGTGCTCGGCGCCGCGCTGAAGAGCACCGCGCTCGCGCAGGAGCGGATGCGCAAACTGGTGGCGCTGCCGGTACTGTCCGCCGACGCGCTCTCCTCCGTCGCCTACGGCCCCGAGGCCATGCTCGCCATCCTCGTCCTGGGCGGCGCCGCCGGGCTGAGCTACTCGGTGCCGATCGCGGCGACGATCGCCTTCCTGATGCTGGCCGTCGGCGTCTCGTACCGGCAGACGATCCGCGCGTACCCGCACGGCGGCGGTTCGTACATCGTCGCCGGGGACAACCTGGGACGGGTACCGGGGCTGATCGCCGCGGCCGGCCTGATGACCGACTACATCCTCACGGTCGCCGTCTCGATCGCCTCCGGGGTGGCGGCCATCACCTCGGCGATTCCCTCGCTGGCCGACGCCGCCGTGCCGATCGGCGTCGTCGTGATCGCCGCGCTGCTCGCCGGCAACCTGCGCGGCATCCGGCAGGCCGGCTCGCTCTTCGCCGCGCCGACCTACGCGTTCATCATCGCGATGTCCGCACTCATCGCCGTCGGCCTCTTCGACGCCGCCGGCCGCGGGTTCCAGCCGGCCGCGGCCCCGCCGCTGAACGCCACCGAGAGTGTCGGTGTGCTGCTGGCGATGCGCGCGTTCTCCTCCGGTGCGACGGCGATGACCGGTATCGAGGCGATCTCCAATGCGGTACCGGCGTTCAAACCCGTGGCCTGGCGCAACGCCCGTACGACACTGACCTGGATGGTCCTGCTGCTCATCGCGCTGTTCGCGGGCACCATCGCCATGGTCCAGCTCGACGGTGTGGTGCCCAACTCCCGGGAGACCGTGCTCTCCCAGCTCGCCCACCGCAGCTTCGGATCGGGCGCGCTGTACATCTTCACCCAGGCGGCCACGGCGGCGGTGCTGCTGCTCGCGGCGAACACCGCCTACAACGACTTTCCCCGCGTGCTCTATCTGCTGGCGCGCGACGACCACGCCCCGCGGATCTTCCTGCGGCTGGGCGACCGCCTCGCGTTCAGCAACGGGATCATCCTGCTGTCGGTCGCGGCGATGGTGGTCTATGTGGCGTTCAGCGGGATGACCGGCGCGCTGATCCCGCTGTACGCGGTCGGCGTCTTCCTGGCCTTCGCGCTGTCGCAGGCCGGGATGGTGGTCCACTGGTGGCGTCTGCGGGACCGGCACTGGCGCAAGAGCCTGTTCTTCAACGCCACCGGCGGCCTGCTGTCGGCCCTCGTCTTCATCACCGCGGGGATCACCAAGTTCACCTCGGGCGCCTGGGTCGCGGTACTCGCCGTCGGACTGTTCCTGCTGGTGACGATGCGCATCCGGCACCACTACGACACCGTCGGCCGGGCGCTGCGGCTGCACCCGCGCGCCATCGAGCTGCCCACCCGGCCGGCCCCCGCACTCCGGCACCCCGCGTCCCCGGCCCCCGACGCGACGCGCGCGGCGGAGACACCGCCGGAAGCGCCGGAAGAGGCACGACGGGCAGCGGCGGCGGAGGAGAGCGAGGAGACGCCCGAGGAGATCCGCCATCTCTCGGTCGTCCCGGTCGCGTCGCTGGACCTCGCCGCGATGCGGGCACTGGCGTACGCGGCCTCGCTCCAGCAGCCTGTCCTCGCACTCCATGTCAGCCCCGCCGAGGAGGAGGCCGAACGCTTCCGCGGCTACTGGTCGCTGTGGGGCGATCATCTGCCGCTGGAGGTCGTGGTCTCCCCGTATCGTGCGATCGTGGCGCCGCTGGTGCACTACATCGAGGCGCTGCACCGGCAGCGCCCCGATCTCACCCTGACCGTGATCCTCCCGGAGATCGTGCCGAGGCACTGGTGGCACCGCGTCCTGCACAGCAGGACCGCCGCCCGGCTACGGCACGCGTTGCGCCCGCTGCCGAAGATCGTCGTCACCACCGTCCCGTTCCATGTGTAGCCGCGCGCCCGTGCGGCCGGGCGTTCGGGGGCCCTGCCCTGCGCGGCCCTTCCGTGCGCAGCCCTGCCCTGCGCGGCCGATGTTCCACGTGAAACCATGCGCCGTTGCCGCGCCGGAGTACCGTGAAAAGGAGAGATTTTCTCGCTCGTCGGCTTCGGGCCGACGGCGTCTTTTGATGAGCGACAACGCCGGACGGCCACTCCGTACCGGGGACAGGTTCGCGTCATGGATGGAACGGCTGGACACCCCACCCCCGCCTCGACGGCCTGCGGGACCACCCTCCGTACCTCCCCCGCGCGGCTTCGTTCAGGAACGGAAAGTTCGCGTGAGCGCGACGGATGACGCGGACTTCAGCCCGGTCGGAGTGATCGGGCGGGTGACCGTCTCGATCCCGTCCGACGGGCCGGGCGAGGTGCTGCTGCCCGTACGCGGCGGGACCGAGGCGTACGCGGCCTGGTCCGACCGGCCCATCGCCCGGCATACGCAGGTCATCGTCACCGACCGCACCTCGGCGCGGTCGGTGATCGTCGAGCCCCTGCCCACCACGTGACCCTTCCCCCTGCCGTCCCCGCTCGGAAACCGAGGCCGGTCGTATCGGACCAGGAGCTTTCCCATGTTGTTCTGGCACGTTCCCGCGCCGAACCAGGCGCTACTCATCGCCGGCTCGAAACGCCGGACCGGAGACGCACAGTTCCGTATCGTCACGGGCCACGGCTGCTGGGTGATGCCCGTCAAGCAGAAGGCGAGCCTGCTCTCCCTCTCGCTGCGGGAGTCGGAGATAGCCGAGGAGTGCGTCACCCAGCAGGGCATCCGGCTCGGGGTCCGGGCCGTCGCCGTCTTCAAGGTCGGTGACGACCAGACCTCCATCTCCAACGCCGCCCGCCGCTTCCTGGACGAGCAGACCAGCATGGAGGAGCTGGTGGGCCGGATCTTCGCCGGTCATCTCCGGTCGATCGTCGGCGGACTGACCGTCGAGCAGATCATCCGGGAGCGCGACCGGGTCGCCCAGGAGGTCAAGGAGGGCAGCCACTCCGAGATGGAGAAGCTGGGCATCGTGGTGGACGCCTTGCAGATCCAGGAGATCGGCGATGTCTCCGGCTACATCACCAACCTCGCCGCCCCGCACGCCGCGGCCGTCGCCAGCGCGGCCCGTATCGCGCAGGCCAAGGCCGACCAGGAAGCCGCCGAACGCGAACAGCAGGCAGCGGCGCTCAAGGCCGAGTACGAGCGGGACACCGCGATCAAGAAGGCCGGGTTCCTCGCCGAGACCGAGCAGTACAACGCCCGTGCCGCGCAGGCCGGTCCGCTGTCCCAGGCCAGGGCGTCCCAGGAGGTCATCGAGGAGCAGACCGCGCTGGCCGAGCGGCAGGCAGCGCTCGCCGCCCAGCGGCTGGAGGCCGAGGTGCGCCGCCCGGCGGACGCCGAGGCGTACCGGCAGCGCACCCTGGCGGAGGCGCAGCGTGACCAGGTCCAGTTCGAGGCGGACGCCCGTGCGTACACCGAGCGGGCCGTCGCCCAGGCGCGGGCCGACGCGAACAACGTCCTCGCGGCCTCGCTGCGGGACGGCAATCAGGAGCTGATCGCCGCCAACCGCACCGTCGAGAACCTCCCGGCGCTCGCGGAGGCCGCGGCCAAGGGGATCTCCAGCTCGCACCTGACCGTCCTGAACGGCACCGACGGTATGAACGAGATCGCCTCCGGCATCGTCGGCCAGGGCCTGGCCATCCTCGACACCCTCAAGAAGGGGACGGACACCGGCAGCCCGCTCGCGAACAGGTCGGCACCGCAGCCCCCACGCCTGACGAAACTGCCCCAGGACCGCCCGGCGTCCGGCTCCTGACCGCCACGCCGGACTCCGGCCACGGCGGCCGACGGTGACGGCGGACCGCACCTGGGCAGCGGCCCGCCCGGCGTCGGCACGTACCCGCCCGGGGTCCCGCCGCCCCGGCCGGGCCCCGCCGCCTCAGCCCGGTCCGGCCGCCGCCCCCGGCCCGCCCGCCCTCGCGGCCGCCACGAGAGCTTCGGCCGCCGTCCGGGCGTACTCGGCGGCGGCCGGCTCACCGGACACCGCCGCGGTGGTGATCGCACCGTCCATGAGCAGCACCAACTGCCCGGCCAGCAGCGCCGGATCACCGACCGGCAGTGCACTGACGAGACCGGTCACATAGGCGTGGACGGCCTGCTTGTGGTGGCGGGCGACGCCGGTCACCCCGTCCGAGACGGGACCCAGCTCGCCGAACGAGTTGATGAACGCGCAACCCCGGAACCCCGGGTCGGCGAACCACGTCCGCAGCCAGTCGAACACCGCCAGCGGCCGGTCCTCGGCGGTGGCGGCGTGCCTGCTGACATGCTCGGCCAGCTCGGCCCGCCAGCGCGCGTCGCGGCGGCGCAGATACGCCTCCACCAGGTCGTGCTTGGCGGGGAAGCACTGGTACAGCCGCTTGAGCGACACCCCGGCGGCGGCCCGGAGTTCATCCATCCCGACGGCCTGGATACCCCGGCCGTAGAACAGCTCCTCCGCGGCGTCGAGTATCCGCGAACGGGCCTCTTCGTGGTCCATCGCACCTCCCACGTCCCCCCTCCCCTTCCTCCGAGAACGACCGTTCTCTACACTAGCCGACACCATGGAGAACGACCGTTCTCCATGGACTGTCCGACGCAACCACCCACCAGAACCACCCACCCGAGAAGGAGCCCGCCATGTCCCCCACGCCCGCCAGACCGCCCCTCCCGCCGTTCGACGAGCGGACCGCACTCCAGAAGGTCCAGGCCGCGGAAGACGCCTGGAACACCCGCGACCCCGAACGCGTCGCACTCGCCTACACCGAGGACTCGGTCTGGCGGAACCGGGACATCTTCGTCACCGGCCGGGCGCAGATCATCGCCTTCCTCCGCGAGAAGTGGGACCGGGAGCTGGACTACGCGCTGCGCAAGGAACTCTGGACGTTCGGCGGCAACCGGATCGCGGTGCGCTTCCAGTACGAGTGCCACGACGCGAGTGGCCAGTGGTGGCGCAGCTACGGCAACGAACTGTGGGAGTTCTCCGCCGACGGACTGATGCACCGCCGGGAGGCATGCATCAACGACCTCCCCATCACCGCCGCGGACCGACGCATCCTCGGCCCCCGCCCGCCCGCCGAGAAGGGAGCCCCGATCCCGGTCCGCTGACGGGGCGCGACGCGACGTTGGCGCCGCTGCCCGTACTCCCGGGCCGGCGCCCGGCGGCGGGGGTGACCGTCCGGCCCGGAGGGGCCGGCCACACCCCTGCCCGGGAGCGCCGAAGTCCCCTCAGGCAGTCATCCGCAACACCGCCGTCACCGCGGGGAGAGCGGCCAGCAGCAGGACGATGCTCGTCTCGATCCAGCGGTACTTCGCGCGGATGATCTCGCTGGTTCTTTGCAGAGAGGAGAGCAGCGGTCCGGTCGGGTCGTGGGCGATCCGCTCGAAGGCCCGGTTCAGCGGCTCACTGTCCGGTCTGGGTGCGAGGTCCTCGAAATAGCCGGGCGCGGCCGGGGTGGGCTGCCTGCCCCGGCGTCGTCGGGGCGTGAGGGCGCACAGGAGACTGACGATGGCCAGCAAGGTGAGCGTTACCGCGCTCCACCAGAGCGCCGTCGTCAGCCGGGACGTGTGCGGCGCTCCGACGGCCGCGGCCCGGGTCAGCGTCATGAAGGTGCCGAGCATCGCTCCCATGAAGCCCAGCAAGACGGCCGCTTTGGTGTCCGCGCGGACGATCTCGGCGCCATTGGCCGCCATGAACCGCTCCATGGCGGCCACCGTCTCCGCCCGCGGTGTGCCGACGGCGGGCCCGGCGACCCGGCGCCGGTGGTCCCGGACCGTGCGGTGCAGCTGCCGGTAAGAGCGGGGGTGGCACGGCCCACCGGGGACGGACCGACTCCGGGGTAGGGAGGTCATACGGGCCGTCCGTTCGGTGCACCGGCCGGCCGGCCATGGCCCCCGGGGCCGGTCGCACCGACGGGTGACGCCTTCTGAGTGGGCACTCGCCGGCCGAGGGAGACGAGCCGGTCCCGGAGGATCTTGGAGAGCTCCAGTTGCTCCTGCTCCGTGAGCTTGCCCAGCAGACCGGCCATCTCGTCCTGCCAGTTGGGCTCTTCCCGGACCAGACTCTGGTTGCCTGCCACCCAGGTCAGTACGTCCGGGACCTGATTGGGGTGGAGCATGAGCCACAGGGCCGCGAGCGATGCCGGCCCGCTGCGGACCGCCTGGAGGCAGAAGTCGTACTCCTCCCTGCGGTTGGCGTTCCACACATCCGGGAACCCTCCGCCGGCGGACGGGACCAGCAACAGTTCACCGTCCGCATCCCGGGCGCGAACGTCCGTGACGCGATAGGTGAGCCCGCATTCCGGCAGCTCTTGGGGCAGGGCCAGCTGCTGCGCCACGTCCGCGGCACGCAGCGGCTGCTGAGCGGAGGCATAGGCGTGCTCCAGTTCCCGCAGGCGCCGGTCCAAGTCCTTGCGTACCGCGTCCCAGCCGTAGCCGGTCTGGGTGCGGACGACCTGCGCCGGATCGTGGACCCACCACAGCACCCGCACATTGACCGGTTCGGGTCCGTACTCGTCGGGCAGGCGGACGGCCCGGGTCGCCTGATGTTCGGCGAGCGGGACGTGGAACGCACACTCGTGGTCGCCCCGCAGGCGGAGGGCGGTCACCGTCTCTCTCACGACGGTGACCTGGTCATCATCCCCGTATCCGGCGGAGAAGGAAGCCTGTTCGACGCTGTGCCGACGCCGGGGCCACAGGACGTGGTGACGGCCGTCCCGCCCCCTCAGCACCAGGGCGCGGTCCCGCCGGCCGGACCAGCGCTGGCGCAGGATCTCCCGCCATGGAGCGTGCGTGGCGAGGGTGTAGGCGGGCTCGGTGCTCTCGGTCGTCATGACGTCCTCCAGGGCTGACGGATGCTGTCGTGCAGCGGCGTGTCGTTCCGCCAGGAGTCCAGCGCCTGGCGCGCGATGCCCTTCCCGGCCAAGCGGATGTCCTCGTGCCGGTCGATCTCGACGAACAGGCGCAGGACGCCGTGCTCCATATCCGCCGCCAGGGCGCTCAGCAGAATCTCCACGGCGGGCCGCTGCCGCTCGTCCCAGGCGACCATGCGGCACCAGAAGATCACCGCGTTCATCGTCGGGTCGAACAGCTCGTCGTCGTTCAGCATCCGGCGGACCAGATCGACGATCCGCACCGCGAACTCGTCTTCCGAGACAAGCTGTTCGCCGAACCACGCGGGGTCCGTGTGCAACAGGGCCGGCAGCATCCGAAGCGAGAAGTCGGCGCCGACGCTCTCGTCATCGACCCAGGCGGACAGATGCCGGAAGACGGAGATCTGATGACCTTCCCGGAACAGCGCCAGCAGGGCCCGGCGTACAGCGCTCCCCACGACGATCTCGTGCCCCTCGTCCGAACCCCGCGTCAGCCGGCGCAGCAGTTGCAGCGCCCGGTCCGGCCGGGAGGCCCCGAAGTCGGTGCCACATGCCTGAGCCACCGTCCAGCGCAGCTGCCAGCTCTGCAACTGGCTCCATTCACCGAGGCGGTACTTGACCTCGCCTGCCAGGACGGAGTCTTCCGCCGCCATCCCCAGCGCGTAGGCGGCGATCGCACGGCTCGTCGCCAGATCGGACTCGGCGAGCTCACGGATGTGCCGGAGCGCACTACGGCCGCCACCCCAGGTCGCCGCCAAGCCCATGACACGGCCCACGGGCTGGGTCAGTTCGCTCTCGGACCGGACCTTCGACAGCCAGTCCGTCAGCAGTCCGGACAGCTGTCCGTACTCGCGCCAGACATACTTCAGTACCGCCTCCGCCTGCCCCTGCCGGGTGAACCGGACGGGTTCCACCGCATAGTTGAAGCGGGCGCCCGACCGGATCTCCTTGGGGGCGCAGTGCGCGCGCACCGTCCGCAGCAGGTCGTCCATGGACCGCCGGAAGACGAACTCCGGATTGGGCCGGGTCTTCTCCTCCTGCCCCGCGCCTTGCCCCTCATCCCGTCCTTGGCGAACGGCGTGCAGTCTGCCGTCCGCCAGCTCCAGCAACCGCTCCGCCTCCTCCCTGACGGTCCGGTGGTCGAGACCCTCGAAGACGCAGCTCGCCAGGAGGAAGGCGAGACCATCGTGATCGTCGAGCAGCTTCTTGAGCAGGTCCGGTACCTCTTCCTCCGCGAGGAAGCTGAGCCGCTGCCGGATGTCGGAGGCGTCCGCTCCGCCGTCAGCGGTCCCGGCCACGACTGCCACGAGTTCCGCGACCTGCGCGGGGACCAGTCCGGGGACCAGCAACTCGTCGAGCAGGCCGGGCTCCAGGTTCGCCAGCAGCCGGTTCCGCTCATCCGGACCAGGGACCGTATCCGCGAGACGGGCGTCGAAGACCTGGCGCGGCGGCGGAGGGTCGCACCGCACCGGGGACAGGTGGAGATCACGTTCGAGGTCACGGATCAGTCCGGGGTCATCCGGCAGGATGATCACCATGCGGGCTTCCGCGTCGGCCAGCCGGTGCCGCAGATTGTTGATGACGCCGGCCTTCAGCGTGTGCCGGGCGGGGATGCCGTCGACGAGATAGCCGCGGGCTTCGCCGGGCGTGGGCCGCCACGAGGAGAGGTCCACGTCGCTGTCGACCGCGCGCAGGGCCATGCTGCCGCCCCTGTGTCGCCGCAGCAGGTTCAGTGCGGTCGTACGTCGACCGGTTCCCGGCTCCCCGGCCAGGAAGAGAAGGCGGGTGTCGAGTGCCGCGAGACCCGCCGGGAAGCAGTCGGGCGCCACAAACCCCGCCCCCGCGTTCAGCAGTTCCTCCGGGGAGATGGGGCCCTCGTGGGATTCCACGTGCCGGGTCCCCGGGTCACCCGGAGCACCATGGCTGTACAGGTGCTGGCCGCCGCGCAAGGAGCCCGTGTTGATCACCGCACCGGGCGCGTACCACAGCTGACTCGGCCGGCCGGCGCCCAGTGGGTCGTCCAGGAGGTCGGCGACGGATTCGTCGTCCAGACCGTCGGCCACCTCTTGTGGAGCGGACTCCGGTTCGCCCTCGTCCGGCGCCGCGTCGGACGAGGAATCGCGTTCGGCACTCACCGTCCGCTACCGCCCTTGTTGCCATGGACGATGTCACCCTGGTTGCCGTACACGGTGCCGGCCTTGCTGCCGCCGACGTAATCACCCGCGAACCTGTTGAGATTCTGACCGCCTTCGACCTTCCCGGTGTTGACGATTCCCCCGTCGACATGTGTCACCGCGACCGATCGGCCGGATTCCCCGCGCGCAGGACTGTCGCCGTTGGCCGGTGCATCGCCGGCCGCGGACTTGCCGTCGTGCGCATCGGAGGTGTGCGGGCCGTCGGCCACCTGCTCGCCGAGGATGCGTCGGTCGTACAGCCCACCGGACGGGGCGGGCACGTGCAGCCAGGCCCGTTGCTCGAATCGTTTGCCCTCGACGGTGGCGGGGACCTCGATGAAGTAGTCGCTGTGCCGTCCGACATATCCGCCGGCCACCGCGTCCTGATAGCAACGGTCGGAGAGGATGGCGGCCACCTGGGTGATGTTCTCGCTGGAAGACGCCAGAATGGCCTTGACGGGCCGGGAGTCCAGCAGCCGATGGGTGTCGTTGCGCGCCGTTCCGTTGCCGTCGTACTCCTCTCCCGAATCCGGCAGCGGGCCGATGTGCAGGCTCACCCGCAGCCGGATACGTACCGCACCCGTGGAGTTCACATTGAATTCGGTGAGTACGTTTTGCAGGGTTCCCAGCCATGGGTGGATGACGAAAGGCATTGCCGCCGGATCGAATCCGAAGACATAGCCGTCCCCGGTCGAGTTGGGGAATCGCCGGTCTGCCCACACATAGCCGAGTTCGGCGCGCTGGAAGGACTCCTGAAGGAGCTGCGGAATGAGGCGGCTGATCGCTCCGTGCTCGATCGCCGGATAGCCGGTGAAGTCCTTGGCATCGACGGCGACGATGCCCCGGTACGGAGGAAGCCGACGGCTGGCGGTGTGGGGACCGGCGGTGACCTCGGGCAGCGGCTGGCGGGACTCGGACATCGGGATTCCTTTGCGGAGTTCGCGGACAGGGTGCCGTGCGGTGACCGGTTCGGCGTCGGGGCTGCCGAACCGGTCACCTGAGATTCGCGTGAGCGCGCCTTCCCGTGTGCCTTCTCAGTGCAGATACGGCGTGACGCGCACCACATCCGGCGGTGCCGGCATCACCCGCCGAGGGCCTCCGCTGTGCGGCGCAGCGCGCGCAGATCGGTGATCACAATGCCCATCCGCCGGGTCTGGACCTGCTCGGGCCCCAGTTCCGCGAGCTTCGCGCTGATCGTGTTGCGGGACGTCCGCAGATGCTGGGCCAGCTCATGACGTGTCAGGGCCAGTTCCAGTGGCTGGTCGGCGCGGTGTGCGGCATGGCCCGAGATATCGGCCAACCGCACCAGGGCCGCTGCCAGCCGGGCCAGCGCGTCGCCGCCCCCGCGCGCCTGGTCCGACTCCCGCAGCCGGGTGAAGGCGTAGCGCAGCAGCACGGGGAACAGGTCATGCCCGGCAGCGAAACGGGTGAACTGAGCCTTGCTCAGGACGGCGACAGCGCAGTGCGACAGCGCCTCGACACTCGCCAGCCGCACCCCGTCGTCCAACACCGCGATTTCGCCGAGGAGTTCGCCGGGGCCGCGGAATGCCAGCAGGGTGAGCTCGCCGTTCCGCTCGCGCCGGATCACCTTGACCACTCCGCTGAGCACGGCCAGCACATGCGTACCGGGTTCGTCCTGCCGCAACAGCACGTCCCCGGCCTGGTGCCGACGCTCGACGGCGGGCTCCAGCAGGTCGGCCCAGACCGCCTCCCCCACAAAGCCACGCAACGTCCGGCCGGCCGGGTCCGCCGTTCCACCCACGTGGTCACTCATACCGTGACCCTAGAAAAGACTCCGTCGGCCGCGCAGAGAAACCGGATGAACAGGCACCGCCGTAAGTGCGTGCAGCCGTGGTTCCCAGGGGCTGTTCATGGACGTCGGCCCCGGTGTGGCCGGCGATTCACGCCCGCCGCAGCGCCAGTACCGCGTTGTGCCCGCCGAAGCCGAAGGAGTGACTGATGGCGCGTTCGACGGGGTGGGACAGCGGCAGCTTGGTGACGCAGTTGATGTCGAACCCGGGGGCCGGGGCGTCGAGGTTGGCGATGGGCGGTACGACGCCGTGCTGGAGGGTCAGGACGGTCAGCCCGGCCTCGATGGCACCGGCCGCGCCCATGCAGTGGCCCAGTACGCCCTTGGGGGCGGTGACCGGCGGGCCGTGCGGGTAGACCCGGCTGATCAGGGCGGCCTCGGTGGCGTCGTTGAGCGGTGTGGAGGTGCCGTGCGCGTTGACGTGTCCGACGTCGGCGGCCTGCCAGCCCGCGTCGCGCAGCGCCGCCCGGACCGCCGCCTCGGCGATGGCGCCGGAGGGGTGCGGGCTGGTGGGGTGGTGGGCGTCGGTGGTGGCACCGGTGCCCGCGATCAGCGCGCGCGGGGCGGCGCCGCGGGACCGGGCGTCGGCCTCGCGTTCCAGCACCATGATCGCGGCGCCTTCGCCCATGACCAGCCCCGCCCGGTCGGCGGCGAACGGCCGGGACAGCAGCGCCGGGTCGCCGTCCGCGCGGGCCGCCGCACCGGACCGGCCGAAACCGGTCATGACGACCGGCACCACGATCGCCTCGGTGGCCCCGGCCACGGCGATGTCGCACTGTCCGGCGGCCAGCAGATCACGCGCCACGGACAGCGCCGTCACCCCGGACGAGCACGCCGTGCACGGCGCCATGCTGGGCCCGGTGGCGCGCATCTCGATGGCGATCTCGGCGGCCGGCATGTTCGGGATGGTGAGCAGCACGGCATGCGGTGAGGTGGCCTCGGGCCCGCGCCGGTCCAGCCGTACGGCCTGGTCGGCCAGGCCCACGGCCCCGCCGCTGCTGGTTCCGACGACGACCGCGACCCGGGTGCCGTCCCAGGTCGCGGGGTCGAGCCCGGCGTCGGCGACGGCCTCCCGCGCGGCGAGCAGCGCGAGCTTGACGTAGCGCCCCATCCGGAACGCCGACCGGCCGCCGACCGCGTCGTCGAGGTCGATACCGTCGACCGTGCAGGCGAAGTCGACGGCGCTGCCGCGGAGTTCGGGAACGGTACGGGCGAGGGAGCGGCCGGCGCACACCCCCGCCCAGGTGGCGGCGGTGTCATGGCCGGCCGGGGTGATCATCCCGAGGCCGGTGACGGCGATGGCGGGCCTGGTCATCGGCTGCCGCTCATCGCGGCGCCGCCGATGAACGCGCTGATCTCGGCGAGCGTGGCGTCCTTGTAGAGCTTGTCGGCGTCCGCGTCGACGCCCAGGTGCTCCTTGATGATGACGGCGAACTCGGCGACGGCCAGGGAGTCCATCTCCAGGCTGTCCATCGTGGAGTCCGGGCGGATGTCCTCCGCGGGCACCTTGAAGGTCTGGGTGAGCACCTCGGCGATCTTGGGGTGGAGCGTGTTCATGACGTCCCTTGTCCTCTCGTGGCCTTCGTAGATATATATGGAAAGTTGAATAACTTCGGCCGGAGCCCGGATGCCCGACACGCCAGGACATTCCGTATATTCCGGATAACTGGATTCGGATCCGCCGGTTACGGGATGCGGTGCCCTGTGGGCGCGGCTGTCCCCGGGGCGCGGCGCCCCGGACCGGTGGCCCGCCCGCACGGCTTCCCCAGCCAGTGCACGACGGCGTACGTGGTGCCCCAGTACGCCAGCAGCACGGCGCGCACGCCGGCTCCCGCCGCTGCCTCGTACATGCGGCAGGCGCCCCTCGCGCCCCTCATCGCGCCCCCCGTGAATGCGCCGCACCGCCCCGGCCGGACACCCGGGTCACGTCGGACACACCGGCCACGTCGGACGCGCCCGGTGCACCCGGCAGCGCCGGTGTGTCAGCCGCACCGGCCTCCGTGTGCCACGCCGCCTCCGGGTCGTCGTACGCGTCGACGTACCCCGGCTGCGTGATCGGCCAGCCGGCCAGCAGCTCTTCGGGCAGCGCGAACGACTCGACCACCGTGGGGGCGTGCCCGGCCACTTCGCCGATCAGCTGCTCGATGGCCTCGGGGAGTAACTCGACCTGGGCGGCGGTGAGATGACCGGCGGCCAGGAGGTCGCCGGTGTTGCGGTCGAGCCACTGGAGGGCGAAGAGCCGTTCCATGGCGTGCAGGAGGTCGCGGGCCGGCCCGGCGAGCAGACCGGCCACCGCCCCGGCGAACGCCTCGGCGGCCTGCCGGTACGCGTACGCCTCGACGGCGCGCAGCGCGGGCCCGGACGCCGCGTTCCACCGCGCCAGCGGGTCACCGCCCGGCGCCTGGCGCATCCGCTGCTGAGCGCGGACGAACCAGATGCGTTCGACGGCCGCCGCCAGCCGGCCGAGGAAACGGGTGTCGGCGAGATCGCCGGGCGCCGGACGGGCGGCCGGGGGGGCCGGCGGCGGCGTGGCGCCGAAGAGCATCGCGGCGGCCGCCTTGGCCTGTACGGCGATGTTGTCGCCCTCCGCGGTGATGGTGCCCTCGATGGCGGTCACCAGGCGGCTGATGCCGTTGTTCTCCAACAGCCCCTGCGCACCGCAGCGTTCGCGGCACTCGATGATGATGTCCCGGGCCCGCCAGGTGATCCACCCCTTGGCGATGGCCACCAGCCGCTCCGCGTCGTCCCGGTCCGCCGCGGTGTGCGCCTCCCACCGGGCGAGGGCCCTGCGGTGCAGCAGGCTCATCGCGAAGACGGTGGCCAGCGCCCCGGCGAGCGGCCCGTGGTGGCTGCGGTGCGCGGACACCGGCACCCGCTGCGTGGCCCAGGCCCCGGAGATGTGGCGGTGCCCGCCGTAGCGGACGGCGATGGCGAGCGCCGCGCGGGCGCCACCGACGGCCGAGGCGCTCATACAGAGTTTGCCCGGGGTGACCCGGCCGATCGACAGCAGGAAGCGGCGGCGGCGGTTGCCGAGGCCGCTGCGGAACTCCCCGTCGGCGCCCAGCCGTCCCTGGTCGCCCGCCAGCAGCGCGTCGCGCCCCACGAAGACCCGGTCGAACGAGGTCAGGCAGTGGTCGACCGGGCTGCCCAGCCGCGCCGGCAGTCTGCGCACCCGTACGCCCGGCAGGGCCCGGGTCCCGTCGGTCAGCGGCGTCAGGAAGAGGAACGCCCCCTGGTCGGTGCCGTCGACGAGCAGCCGGGCCGCCACCACACCGGACTTGGGGCCGCCGGCCGGGCTGGTGTTGGGCATGAACTTCTGCGCCCCGGCGTTCGGCGTGTGCAGCACGAACCCGTCCCGTCCGGCGTCGTAGGTGGCCGTGGTCTCCAGGGCCGTCGCGTCGTTGCCGTGCGCGACCTCCGTACACAGGAAGGTGCCCACCTGCCGCATCGTCAGGAAGTCGGTCAGGTCCCGGCCGCCCCCGCCGTCGGAGCCGGGCGGGAGGCCGGGACCGGGGTGGCCGGCGTGGGCGGCGGGGCCCGGTCCGTGGTCGAGGAGGCTGCCGAGGAAGAGGTTGTAGTGGATGCCCGCGACGGTGGTCAGGGCCGGGTCGACCGGGCCGAACCACTCGTGCAGCGCCGCCAGCGCGCGGGGGTCGGCGGCCAGTCGCGCACCGTTGTCGAGCGCGTCGTTGAGGGCTCTGAGCCGCCGGTACACGAGCGTGAGCCGGTCCTCGGAAGAGCCGCCCGGCATGCGGCGGAACGATTCTGTTGCGATCAGCCGCTGCCAGGGTTCGTGCTCCGTGGCGAAGTCGTCACCGAACAGCACACTCGTCAACCTGCGGGCCGTGGGCACCGCCACCGAGTTACTTTTGGTCATTAAGGTCACGCCGGGAGGAACGACCAAGGGACGGCGAGGACACTCCTCACGGTCCCTCGATCAGATCTCCGATCGGAGACCCTCGCCGACCGCCGGTGAGCGCGTCCGCCGGCCCCGCCCGGGGCCCGGTTGCGGCCGGACTCAGGCCCGTTGGAAGGCCAGCGCGACATTGTGTCCGCCGAAGCCGAACGAATGGCTGACGGCGGTCTCGGTCTGCTGCACACGCGGCTCCTTGGTGACGCAGTCGAGGTCGTAGTCGAACGGCAGCGCGTCGAGGTTGGCGATCGGCGGGATGACCCCGCGCTCCAAGGTCAGCACGGTCGCCACCGCCTCGATCGCCCCGGCCGCCGCGAGCGTGTGCCCGACCACGCCCTTGGGCGCGGTGACCGGCGGGCGGTGCGGAAAGAGCCGGGAGATCAGCCCGGCCTCCATGGCGTCGTTGAGCGGGGTCGAGGTGCCGTGCGCGTTGACGTGCCCGACCTCGTCGGGCCGCCAGCCCGCCTGGTGCACCGCCGCCGCCACCGCGGCCTGGGCGGCGGTGCCCTTCGGGTCGGGCGCGGTGGGGTGGTAGGCGTCCGTGGTGGACCCCGTCCCGGCGAGCAGCGCGCGCGGCCGCCCGCCGCGGGCCCGGACGTCGGCGGTCCGCTCCAGTACGACCACGGCGGCGCCCTCGCCGATGACGAACCCGTCCCGGTCCGCGGCGAACGGCCGCGACGCCCCGGCCGGGTCCGCCGTCCGCCGGGACAGCGCCCCCATCCGCGCGAACGCCGTCACCACCAGCGGCGTCAGCACCGCTTCGGCACCGCCGGCCACCACCACATCGCACTGCCCGGTGGCCAGCAGGTCCCGGCCCAGGGCGATCGCGCCGGCCCCCGAGGCGC
The DNA here is from genome assembly GCF_046549095.1 of Streptomyces sp. x-80. Taxonomy (NCBI): domain Bacteria; kingdom Bacillati; phylum Actinomycetota; class Actinomycetes; order Kitasatosporales; family Streptomycetaceae; genus Streptomyces; species Streptomyces sp. x-80. Next base: position 98,753 of record NZ_JAJPWM010000017.1, on the reverse strand, counting down.
AGGCGGTGGCGGGCGCCAGGCTGGGGCCGCGCGCGCCGAGCGCGATGGCGACCTCTCCCGCGGCCGCGTTGGGGATCATCATCGGCACCAGCAGCGGGGAGACCGCGTCCGGTCCCTGGGCGTCCAGCTTCCGTGCGCCGTCGATGAGTACGGAGACCCCGCCGACGCCGACGCCGAGCACCACCCCCACCCGCCCGCCGTCCCAGTCCGCCGGCGAGAGTCCGGCGTCCGCCACCGCCTGCCGGGCGGCGATCAGCGCCAGCTTCACGAACCGCGCCATCCGCCACACCGAGCGCCCGCCCACGGCCTCGTCCAGATCCAGCCCCTCGACGGCACAGGCGAAGTCCACCGGCAGCCCGGCCAGTTCGTCCTGCCGGCGGGCGGTGGAACGCCCGGCGCACAGCCCCGCCCAGAAGGTCTCCTCGTCCGCGCCGGCGGGGGTCACCAGCCCCATTCCCGTCACCGCGACGCCCGTCTCAGCTTGCGTCATGTCCTGCTCCTTTCGTCATTTCCGTTCTTGGTGTGCTTGTTGTTTCTGTCGTGCTTGCTGCTTCTGTCGTGCTGCTCGCTGCTTGCTGCTTCTGTCGTGCTTGTGGTGCTTGTGGTGCTTGCTGTGTCCGTCATTCCTGTGGTGGCTGTGGTTCCACGCGCACCGGTTGACCCACCCGTCCCGGCCGCCCCGGGCTTCCCGGGCCATCGGAACGCGGCGGAACCCCAGGTCAGCCCGCCGCCGAACGCGGTGATCAGCACCCGGTCACCCGCCGCCAGGCGCCCCGCGCCGTCCGCGTCGGCCAGTGCCAGCGGGATGGACGCCGCACCGGTGTTGCCCACCCGCTCCAGATGCGTCAGGCAGCGCTGCGCGCCGATACCCACCCGCTCGGCGACCGACCGCAGGATCCGGGCGTTCGCCTGGTGCGGGACGAAGTGATCGACCTCGGCGGCGTCCCAGCCCGCCTTCGCCAGCAGCGTCCGGCAGGAGTGGGTCATCCGCTCGACCGCGTGCTGGTACACCGCGCTCCCCCGCATCCGGAAGTACGCGTCGTCCGCGGCCGGGACACCGGCCGCCGCCCGGGACCGCGCGCCGCCGCCCGCCACCTTGATCAGGTCGTATGCCGTGCCGTCGCTGCCCAGGTCGAAGGCGAGCAGCTCGCCGGGGGCCCCGGCCGGACCCGCCGCGATCAGCGCCGCCCCCGCGCCGTCGCCGAACACCACACCCGCCGACCGGTCCGCGGGGTCCAGCCAGGTCGAGTACACATCCGCGCCCACCAGCAGCACCCGCTCGTACAGACCGGAGACCACCAGCCCGTGGCAGACCGCGAGTCCGTAGACGAAACCGCTGCACACCGCGGCGATGTCGAACGCGGGGACGGTCCCGAGCCCCAGCCGCGCCGCCAGGGCGGGCGCCGTCCCCGGGCAGAGGTGGTCCGGAGTCGCGGTGGCCAGGACCACGGCGTCCACGCGGGGCGGGTGGTCCGGGCCGCCGGGGCCCGCCGCGAGTCCGGGCAGCAGCCGGGCGGCTTCGTAGGCCAGGTCCCCGGTGGACATGTCCGGCCCGGCCCGGTGCCGGCTGACGATGCCCGTCCGGGCCCGCACCCAGGCGTCGTCCACGCCCCAGCCGGCGGGCAGCGCCTCGTTATGCACCGGCGCCCCCGGCACCCACCCGGCCACCGCCTCCAGCAGAGCGCTCCGTCCGCCGCCCTCGTCTCTCCTGTCCACCCGCTGCCCCGATCCGTCGGCCGACTCACCACGACCTGCTGACGAACGGCCCGCCCGGCAACGGGGTTGCGCCATTTCCTCCGAACGAGTGACACCTCGGGCTGACTTGAGGTTCCGGGCCCATCCCCCGGGCTTCGCCCCGTCGATGGCGGATCCGCCGGGACCGGGCGGCGGCCCCGTACGGCCCGACAGCGGGGTGCCCTGCCAGCGGAGTGCCCTGCCAGTGGGGTGCGTCGAGGGGATGAGGCGTCGGGTTGGTGACGTATCGGGGTGGCTGCGCGTCGAGTTGGTGAGGCGTGGAGTCGGTAGCGCGTGCAGTCGGTGACGCGTGACGCCTCGGGCGGACGAGTGGGAGTGGGAGACGGAGTCGGCGGCCGGGGTGGCGGCTCTGGGACAGCGGGCGCCGGACGGCGAGTTGGCGGCCGAGCCGGTACCCCAATCGGGTGTCCCGGCGGGTGACCGGGCAGGCCGTCCGACGGGTGACCCAAGTCGCAACCGCCCGAGGATAGGCCGCCGGTCGTCGTAGCGCTAAGGTCGGCTTTCCGGAATCGGACAGGATCGAAATGGCAGGGGGGGCAGCCGTCGATGGTGCGGGACGAAGCGGTCGTCGGCTGTCAGGGAGTGCTGGTCATCGCCACTCGCGGGGCGGCCGGCCCAGGTGAGGTCCTGGTGCGGATCAGGGGTGGTTCCGAGACCTTTCTCGCCTGGTCCGCCGAGCCCCTCCCGGTAGGGGCGACCGTACTCGTGATCGAAACCCGTGGCACCCGCCAGGTCGATGTCGCCGAGTGGGCCGATCCGTTGGACGCGTTGCCCGGCGCTGCCGGCGACGCCGGCTGAGGAGACGAAGGATGTTCGGTTACCGCGTTCCCGCCCCGGACGAGGCCATGCTGATCTCGGGAGGCAGGCGTGGCCAGGGGGGCGCGCCGTTCCGTGTGGTGACCGGTCACGGCAAGTTCGTGCTGCCGGTCTTCCGCAAGGTCCGTTTCCTGACCCTGGCGATGTGTGAGGCGGAGGTCGCCGAGACCTGTGTGACCCGGCAGGGCATCGCGCTGACGGTGCGCGCCGTGATCGCCTTCAAGGTCGGCAACGACACCGAGAGCGTCGTCAACGCCGGTCAGCGCTTCCTCTCCGACCAGGACCAGATGTCGGTGCTGACCGGCCGGATCTTCGCCGGACATCTGCGCTCCATCATCGGTTCGATGACGGTCGAGGAGATCGTCACGGAGCGGCAGAAGCTCGCCACCGAGGTCCTGGAGACGTCGAAGACCGAGATGGCGAAGATCGGTCTGATCGTCGACTCGTTGCAGATCCAGTCGATCGACGACGGCGACACCGGCTACATCGACGCGATGTCCGCCCCGCACAAGGCCGCCATCCAGCGGCAGGCCCAGATCGCGCAGGCGCAGGCCACCCAGGCGTCGGTCGAGGCGCAGCAGGAGGCGGCGCGCAATCAGGCCGAGTACTCCCGGCAGACCGCCATCGTGCAGGCCCAGTACTCGGCCGAGGTGGACCGCGCCCAGGCCCAGGCCGCGCAGGCCGGCCCGCTGGCGCAGGCGCACGCCCAGCAGGAGGTGCTCGCCGCGCAGACCGAACTCGCCGAGCGCGCGGCGCTCCTGCGCCAGCAGCAGTTGGTCGCCGAGGTCGTCAAGCCCGCCGAGGCGGAGGCCGAGCGGATCCGGCTGCTGGCGCTGGCCGAGGCGGAGCGGATGAAGATCCAGGCCGCGGCCGCGGCCTCGTACGACCGGGTCGCGCTGGACCGGATGCTGATCGACCAGCTGCCGCAGATCGTCAAGGAAGCCTCCGCGGGCCTCCAGGGCGCCAATGTCAATGTGCTCAACGGCGCCGACGGCCTCGGCGAGATCGCCGCGGGCCTGGTCGGCCAGGGCCTGACCATCCTCGACTCGGTCCGCCGCAACCTCGGCGCCCCGGAGGGTGCCACGGGCGGTACCCCGGCGGGCACTCCGGCAGGCGCCCCGGCGGGCCTCGCGAACGCGGACGGCGGTACGCGCAAGGCACCCGGCCGGCCCATCGAGATCGACTGACGCCCGCTCCCCGGCCCACGGGATTCCGCCCCCGGGCCGGGGACTTCTCCACCAGGAGGGGACTTCTCCACCGGCGGGGGATTCCGGCTGCTGGCCGGGGACTTCGCCGGCTGTCCGGCTCACCAGGTGGCCGAATCACATACGTCCCGGGGCCGGATCACCCCTCCGGCTGGGGCGTGCGGGGGCCCTCCGCGTCGCGCCGGCGGGCGTGGTCCACCAGACGGTTGAGTACGGCGACGGTGGTGGCCACGGCCTCGTCGTCGATACCTTCCAGGGCCTGGTGCAGGTTGGCCTGAGCGGCCTGTTGAAGGCGTTCGAGAACGGCCTTGCCGTGCGGGGTGATGGCCACCTTGCGGGCCCGGCGGTCGAGGGAGTCCGGGGTCCGTTCGACCAGGTTCTGGGACGCCAACTGGCTGATCTGGCGGGTCACATGAGGGGGTTCGACCATCAGCAGGGCGGCCAGGTCGCCGACCCGGCTGACGCCTCCGTTGGCGTCCAGGGCCATCAGCAGCCACAGGTCGGAGCGTCCCGCTTTCACACCGGCCCGAGCCGCCTGGCGTTCGTGCGCCTGGGAGCGGGTGAGGAGGTAGGACAGCGTGGCCAGCACTTTTTGCAGCGCGACGGTGGGGTCCTGGTCTCTCGCGGGGTCCGGCATGGGGGAACTTTAGCCGCCCTGTTCCGGACCGGCGGAGGGCCGTCGGAGGACTGCCCGAGGACCGGCGGGGGCCGCACGGGACGCGTGGTCGGGATGTGGCGGGCATCCGGCGGACGGGGACGACGTGGCGGCACCCGCCAGGATTGAGCCAACCTGTGGACGGCCCGGAACACCCCTTCCCCGCCACCTCGCGGTGAGTTAGCGTGTCGATAACTTACTTGCTTTAGTTAGGTAATTAAGTCGATCCCCGAGGCAACCAGTCGGTGGGACCGCGGCCGCGACTCCGGCTCACCGGCCCCCGCGTCGGTGAGCCGGCGGTATCGGGACGCCGCGGTATCGGGACGCCGCGGTGCCGGGCGAGCGGCACCGCAGTGCGGCCCGCGCCGGCTGCCGACCGCCAAGAAGTGGCGCCACCCGCACCGTTCGGCACGGCAGAGCCGTGTCCCGTTCGTGGAAGGACCAGCACCATGACGACCGCAGAACGCACAGCCGCAGCACCCACCGGCACGGAGACCGCGGGTCACCCCGGCTCCCTCACCCTCCCGGCCACGCGGGCCGCGGGCTGCCCCTTCGACCCGGCGCCCGCCGTCGACCAGGCCCGGCGCGAACAGCCGGTCACCCGGGCCACGTTGTGGGACGGCTCCCCGTGCTGGCTGGTCACCCGCCACCAGGACGTACGGGACGTACTCGGCGACCCGCGGTTCAGCTCCGAGGCCACCCGCCCGGGATTCCCCTTCCTCACCGCGGGACTGCGGGAGTTGATCACCCGCACCAGCTCCAGCTTCATCCGCCTGGACGACCCGGAGCACGCCCGGCTGCGCCGGATGCTCACCGCCGACTTCATGGTCAAGAAGGTCGAGGCGATGCGTCCCGAGGTGCAGCGCCTCGCGGACGACCTGGTGGACCGGATGACCGACGGCCGGACCTCGGCCGATCTGGTCAGCGAGTTCGCGCTGCCGCTGCCGTCCCTGGTGATCTGCCTGCTGCTCGGCGTCCCGTACGAGGACCACGAATTCTTCCAGGAGCGCAGCCGGTTGCTGCTCAGCCTCCGGTCGGCCCCCGAGGAGGTCCGTACGGCCACGGACGAACTGCTCGACTATCTGGTCCGCCTGGCAGAGTCCAAGCAGCGCGAGCCGGACGACGGCATCGTCAGCCGGCTGGTCGCCCGCGGCGAGCTCGACTTCGAGGAAGTCGCCAGCATGGGGCGGCTGTTGCTGATCGCCGGGCACGAGACCACCGCCAACATGACGGCACTGTCGACGCTCGCCCTGCTGCGCAACCCCGCCCAGCTGGCCAAGCTGCGCGAGGACCCCTCGCTGATCAAGGGGGCCGTCGAGGAACTGCTGCGCTATCTGACGATCGTGCACAACGGCGTCAGCCGGGTCACCACCGAGGACGTCACCATCGGCGGGCAGACGATCCCCGCCGGGGAGGGCGTGCTGTGCACGATCAACACGGCCAACCGCGACGACGCCGTCTTCCCCGGGGCCGACGCCCTCGACGTCAGCCGCGACGCCCGCCGCCATGTCGCCTTCGGCTTCGGCGTCCACCAGTGCCTGGGCCAGCCGCTCGCCCGGGTGGAGCTCCAGATCGCCGTGGAGACGCTGCTGCGCCGGCTGCCCGGCCTGCGGCTCGACATCCCCTTCGAGGACGTCGCGTTCCGTCATGACATGGCGATCTACGGGGTGCATTCGCTGCCGATCGCCTGGTGAGCACCCCGGCGAGGGGCCCCGCGCCCCTCGCTTCACCCCTTCATCCCCTAGCCCCTTGTATCCCTCCACCACCGGCCTCCGGGGGCCGGACCCACGATGGGAAGAGCCATGCGCGTGCACGTTGACCAGGAGAAGTGCTGCGGCGCCGGAAGCTGTGTGCTGTCGGCACCGGACGTTTTCGACCAGCGCGACGAGGACGGCATCGTCGTCGTCCTCGATGCCCAGCCGCCCGCCGAACTCCACGAGGCGGTGCGCGAGGCCGCGGCCATCTGCCCGGCCGCCGCGATCCTGCTGGAACAGGCACCGGAGCGGGTGTGACGGACCGGCACGTCAGGCACGTCCGGCGCAGCCGATACGGCCGACGCGGCTGACGCGGCCGGACCCGATAGCCGTCACGCTGCCCCGTCGCCCTGTCCCGTCCCGTGACCGCCCCGCAGGGGCCGGTCACGGGACGGACGGCTGACCGGCCGGCGCCCGGGACCGACCGGACGAGCGGGACTATTTGAAAACGAGACCCATTTCCATATAGCCTCTGGCCTCCGGCGGCGCCCGTCCGCCCCGAAGGAGGCCCCACCATGGCCGTACCCAAACGCAAGCTCTCCCGCAGCAACACACGGCATCGTCGCGCCCAGTGGAAGGCGACCGTGCCGCAGCTGGTGCCCGTCACCGTCGACGGCTCCGTGTACCAGGTCCCGCGCCGCCTGGTGAAGGCGTACCGGCTCGGCCTGATCACCCCGGAGGACTGACCGGTCATGGCGCACCCCCGGCTGCCGGTCACCGTGCTCTCCGGCTTCCTCGGCGCGGGCAAGACCACCCTGCTCAACCACGTCCTGGGCAACCGGGAGGGGCTGCGGGTGGCCGTCATCGTCAACGACATGAGCGAGGTCAACATCGACGCGGCGCTGGTGCGCGGCGGCGGCGCGGCGCTGTCCCGCACCGAGGAGCGGCTGGTCGAGATGACCAACGGGTGCATCTGCTGCACTCTGCGCGACGATCTGCTGGACGAGGTCGGCCGACTGGCCCGCGAGGGCCGCTTCGACTACCTGCTGATCGAGTCCAGCGGCATCTCCGAGCCGATGCCGGTCGCCGCCACCTTCGCCTTCCCGGCCGACGACGGCACCACGCTCGGCGAGCTGGCGCGCCTGGACACCATGGTCACCGTCGTCGACGCCGCGAACTTCCACGCCGAACTCTCCGGCGGCGACGGGCTGGCCGAGCGCGGCCTCGACCAGTACGCGGACGACGAGCGCACGGTGAGCGATCTGCTGATGGACCAGATCGAGTTCGCCGACGTCATCGTGGTCAACAAGACCGACCTGGTCGACACGGACACCGCCGTCCGGCTGCGGGCGGCGCTGACCCGGCTCAACCCGGCCGCGCGGATCCTCACCGCCACGCACGGCCGGGTGGCGCCCGCCGAGATCCTGGGCACCCGCCGGTTCGACCTGGAACGCGCCCAGCAGGCGCCCGGCTGGGTCCGGGAACTCAACGGCGACCATGTGCCGGAGACCGAGGAGTACGGCATCTCCAGCACCGTCTTCCGCGCCGACCGCGCCTTCCACCCGGGCCGTCTCTGGCGGTTCGTCACCGAGGAGCTGGACAGCGGCGCGTACGGCGAGGTCCTGCGCTCCAAGGGCTTCTTCCGGCTCGCGAGCCGCCCCGGCGTCACCGGGCTGTGGTCCCAGGCCGGCGCGGTCGCCCGGTTCGAACCCTCGGGCATGACGGCCGGGGACGGCGCCGACGCCGCGGCGGGCGACGAGGTCCAGGTCCAGGAACTGGTCTTCATCGGCACCGGCCTGCACTCCGAACGGCTGCGCACCGCCCTCACCGCCTGCCTGCTCACGGCCGGCGAACCCACCCCCGCACCCGCCGACGACCCCTTCCCGGCCTGGGACGTCCACGACACGGACGACCGCTGCGCGCACGAGCATGAACACGAGCACGAGCACAGTCATGCTCAACCGGTAGCTGTCGCAAGCTAGTTGACGGTTCGGGTGCGGCTGCCGCCGGTCTGCGGGCGGCGGGCGGCCCGTCGCGGCCACGTCGTACAGCCCGTCGTTCCGGACAGCCGTGGCCCGCCGCCCACGCGGAAACCCGGTGGAAGAGGCGGCGGGCCCGGTGCTGGGATGGCGCGATGCGGCAGGACGCGTCGGAGGTTCCGGAGAGTGTGGACCGGGGGCGGTACCCGGGGACGGTGACGCCCTGGGAGCGAGCGGGGTGGCGGGCGGCCGCCCTGGGGTGGGCGGAGCGGGAGCTGACGGCGCACGGGCTGCGCGTCACGGGCCTGCGGACGGTGCGGGTACGGCCGTGGTCCGTGCTGGTGCGGATGTCCGTCGAGGGCCACAGTGACGCGTGGTTCAAGGCCGATCCGCCCGCCAGCGCCTTCGAGGCGGGGCTGGGCGAGGCGCTGGCCCGCTGGGTCCCGGGGCATGTGGGGAGGCCGCTCGCCGTCGACGCCGGCCGCGGCTGGTCGCTCTTCCCGGACGGCGGCCCGCTCTTCAGGGACGTACTCCACCGCGCTCCCGCCGGCCCGCGTGCCTGGGAAGCGCCGCTGCGCCAGTACGCCGAGATGCAGCGGGCACTGGTGCCGTACACCGAGGAGCTCGCGGCGCTCGGTGTCCCCGACGCCCGTACGGCCGCACTCCCCGGGACCTTCGACCGGCTCGTCGGCACGAACGCCGTACTGGAGCCCGGCGACCGCACGGCGTTGCGCGAGCTGCGGCCGCGCGTCGTGGACTGGTGCGCGGAGCTCGCGGGCTCGGGTATCGCCGACTCCCTCGACCATGCCGATCTGCACGACGGTCAGGTATTCGCCCCGGAGCCGGGCCGTTTCACCTTCTTCGACTGGGGTGACGCGGCCGTCGCCCACCCCTTCGGCAGCTTGCTGGTCCCCGCCCGAGCGGCCCGCGAGCGGTACGGGCCCGAGGTGCTGCCGCGGCTGCGGGACGCCTATCTGGAGCCGTGGACGGGTGGCGGCCGTACGCCCGCCGAACTGCGGCGCGCGGTGAGCCTGGCCGGCCGGCTCGGGGCGATCGGCCGGGCCTGCTCCTGGGGACGCCTCTTCCCCGGGGTGTCCGGCACCGTGGGCGCGGTCTGCGCGGCCGAGAGCGCCCGCTCGCTGCGCGAACTCTTCGCCGCGCCACCGCTCTGAGGCACTACCGGTGACCGGCCGTCCACCGGCCGACCGCCGACCGTCCACCGCCGTACGCCCGCCCTGTTCGGACGTCGGCCACGTCCGTCCGCCGCCTCTCCGTCCCCCGTCCTCGAAAACTTTCTGGGACCGGGCGGCAACCCCGGCCCCCGCCGCACGTCGTCAGAGGTGAGGGCGCCATCAGGCGCCGTCCCGCCGAACGTGGAGCAGCCCACTGTGAACTTCTCACGCACCCCGCACCGCATCGAGTCGTCCGTGGCCGAAGGCATCGCACCGCGCCCCGCCGGCCGCATCCGCCGGCGCGGCGCGGCCGGCGCCGGACTGCTGGCGGCGGTCGCGCTGGCGGCGCTGACGGCGGCCGGCACCGCGCACGCCGACTCCTCGGCTCCGAAGGTCGCCGAGCGCCCCTCGGTCAGCACCTCGGGCGGTGCCCCCGCCCAGGCCGCCGCACCCGCCGCGCCCCGCCCCGCCGGCCACGGCAACCCGGCCGTCACCCCCGCGGCACCCCAGCCCGCCGGCCACGGCGCCTCGGCCGCCGCGCCGAAGGTGGTGAGCCCCGGCCACGGCGCCCCGACAGCCGCGCCCGGCAAGGGCGCCGAGCCGAGCCAGGCGCCGTCGGAGGGCCGCCCCGCGGTCCGTGGCGCCGGCAGCAACGGCGCACAGCCCAGCGCCGGGGTCCGCCACGACTCCGCGAAGCCGGCCGTGGAGGCCGACAGCCAAAAGCAGCTCGCCCACACCGGTGCCTCCCCCGCCGCCACCGTGGCGATGAGCGGCACCGCCGCCGGGCTGATCGCCGCGGGTGGCGGCACCATCTTCGCGGTCCGCCGCCACCGCGCCTGAGCCACGGCGCGGCGCCCGCCCGAGGAAGAGATGGATTACTCCGCCGCCTCGCACACCGCCCCGGCACGGTTCACCGTGCCGGGGCTGCGGCCTGCCGTGACACCCGGGCCGGCCCAGGGCTGGACGCCCCCGGTGCGGCGTCCGTCGCCCGGCCGGTGGCAGCGACTGCTGCGCACCGTCCGCCCGGTGTCCGCCCTCGCACCCACACCCGCACCGGCACACCACGTCGGTCCGCACCCCGGCTACACACCCGATACACCCGGCGCACCCGGCAGGCATGGCACCCCCGACGCGTCCGGCACCCCGCAGCCCACCATCAGCGAGCTCTACCATGCGCACCGGCTGAACATGGTCCGGCTGGCCGTCATGCTCGTCGACGACCGGGCGACCGCCGAGGACGTCGTCCAGGACGCGTTCACCGCGCTCTACAAGCGCCACGGCGAGCAGCTCGGCGACGTCGACAACGCCCTCGCCTATCTGCGTACCGCCGTCGTCAACGCCGCCCGCTCGGTCCTGCGGCGCCGGCGGACCGCGCGCGGCTACACCCCGCCGCACGAGGCAAACGCGCCCTCCGTCGAGGAGCTGATCGTGCTGGACGAGGAACACCGCGAGGTCTTCGCCGCCCTGAAGCAGCTGACCGCCCGCCGCCGGGAGGTCCTCGTCCTGCGGTACTGGGGCAACCTGACCGAAGCGCAGATCGCGACGGCCCTCGGGATCAGCCGCGGCTCGGTGAAGTCCCTCGCCAGCCGTGCCCTGGACTCCCTGGAGAAGATCTTGGAGGCGCGGCCGTGAACGGCAGCGGCAGCAGAACAGGCCCCGACGGCCCCTTTTCCCCCTATGGCCCCGACGGCCCCGCCCCCCACGACCCCACCGATGACCTCCCCGCCGGGAATCGCCCCACCGAGGATCACTCCGCCGGAATCCGCCCCGTCGAGGACCGGCTCCGCCGGGCGTTCGCGGCCCGCGCCGAATCGATCGACATCCGTGACCTGCGGCCCGCCGAGCCGCCGGGACCGTATCCGCGCCGCGACCGCCGTCCCGGCCCCCTGGCCCGGCTGCGCCGCTTCGGGCTGCGGCGCTTCGGACTGCCCCTGGCGGCCGCCGCCACGGCCACCGCCGCCGCGGCCGGCTATCTCGCGCTCGCCCCTGGCGACCCGCCGGCCCGCCCCGTGCCCGCGTCGTCGCCGAGCCCGGTGAGCCCGTCCCCGTCGCCCCCCGCACCCACCGGCCCGGCCCTGCGGCACACGCCCGGCGAACCGTCCACCGGCCCCGGCCTGAGCGGCAGGCCCGTCGGCCCGCGGCCCTCCGACCCGGTCCGGGTCCGCCCGCCCCGGCGCCCTGCGCAGAACACCCCGACACCGCAGCCGACGGATCAGACGGGACGCCAGATCGCCCCACCGGCCACACCCCCCTCACCGAAGACGGGCACCCCCATCCCGGCGCATTGACCCGGACGGTGTCCCCGCCCCCCGCGCCCCTCCCCCGTGCGCGCCCGCTCCGCCGACGGCCGGGGCGGGCGCGGCGAACAGCCCCCGGCCCGGGCCGGACGGCGGCGCCCCGTGCACGTCGGCCGGCGCGCCGCCAGGGTCAGCTTCCGGCAGCCGCACCGCGCGGACGCAGCGCACCGCGCGAACGTCCGCGATGCACCGCTCGGACGCCCGCAAGGGGTAACCACCGAACGCAAGCAGCAGCCCCCTGCCCGGGTCCCCGTCACCACCGGCACTCCCACCAGGCGACTCCTCCCGTCATATGGCCTTTGATCGCCTTCGTACTCCACGGCCTGGCTGCGCCCGGCGCCGCTCGCCCGGTAGGCTTTCCGTGTGATCTTCAAGCGCATCGGAAATGGGCGGCCGTATCCCGACCACGGCCGGGAGAGCACCCGCCAGTGGGCGGATGTCGCCCCGCGCCCGGTACGCCTCGACCAGTTGGTGACGACCAAGCAGCAGCTCGACCTCGAAACGCTGCTCGCCGAGGACTCGACGTTCTACGGCGACCTCTTCGCGCATGTCGTGAAGTGGCAGGGCGACCTCTATCTGGAGGACGGGCTGCACCGCGCCGTACGCGCGGCGCTCCAGCAGCGCCAGGTCCTCCACGCCCGCGTGCTCGAACTGGGCTGACGGCACCGGCCCTGCCGGCGCCCTGCCGGCGCCCGGCCGCCCCGCGCGGCCCCTCCCCCGCCCTCCGTCCCGCCCCCGTGGCCGGATTGATCCTTTTGGGTTGGGTCTTGCGCCACGGGTTGATCATTTAGTAGGCACGGCCCCTGGCCCCTACTACGCTGCGCCCATGAGCATGCTGACGCCCCCAGGCATGGGCGGTAAGAAGTACCGCGTCACGGGCGGCAGGTATCCGAGGATGCGCCGTCCCCGGCACCGCCGCCGGATCGCCCTCGTCGCCGCCGTCTCGGTCTGCGTCCTCGGCCTGGCCGGCTGGGGGACCGCACAGCTCATCGACGTCTTCGGCGGCACGAGCGGTACGGCCGACGCCGCGCCGGGCAAGGGGAGATGCCGGGACGAGGGTGCCGCGGGGCAGCACAGCGCCAGACCCGTCGCCGGCAAAGCGCTGCCCAAACCGGGCTCCCTCACCGTCAACGTCTTCAACGCCACACCGCACGGCGGACTCGCCAAGCGCACCGCCGACGAGCTGAAGAAGCGCGGCTTCAAGATCGGCGAGGTGGGCAACGCCCCGGCCGCCTTCGACAAGAAGGTCAAGACCGCCGGGGTGCTGGTCGGCCCCAAGGCCGCGGTCGACGGCCCGTTGAAGGTGCTCGCCACCCAGCTGGCCGGTGCCGAGCAGAAGACCGACGACCGCGCGGACGCCGAACTCGACCTGATCATCGGCGACGCGTTCAAGGAACTGGCCCGGCCGCAGGACGCCGAGAAGTCCCTGACCCAGCTGACCCACCCGGCCCCGGCTCCCTCCGACAGCACCAAGTGCTGACACCCGCCCGCCGCACCCGCGTCCGCTCCGCGCGGGCCGGCCGCCCCTGAAGGCGTCCGGAGAAAAACCTTCGGGCCCCTCGCCGGTCTGCGGCAAGGGGCCCGAACGCGATGATCAGGTGAGAGGGCGGGGTGGGGCGGCGGGCGGTCGGCTCAGCCGGCCGTGCCGTACATCCGGTCCCCCGCGTCGCCGAGTCCCGGCACGATGTAGCGGGCCGAGTTCAGCCGCTCGTCGACCGCCGCGGTGACCACCGTCACCGGCGCACCGGCCAGCTCGCGCTCCATGACCTCGACGCCCTCCGGCGCGGCCAGCAGGCAGATCGCGGTGACATCGTCCGCACCACGCTTGATCAGCTCGCGGATCGCCGCGACGAGCGTGCCGCCGGTGGCGAGCATCGGATCCACGACGTACACCTGCCGGCCCGAGAGGTCGTCGGGCATCCGCGTGGCGTAGGTCTGCGCCTCGTACGTCTCCTCGTTGCGCACCATGCCCATGAAGCCGACCTCGGCGGTGGGCAGCAGCCGGACCATGCCGTCCAGCATGCCCAGACCGGCCCGCAGGATCGGGACGACCATGGGCCTCGGGTGCGACAGTCGCACACCGGTGGTCGCCGTCACCGGGGTCTCGATGTCGACCTGCTCGGTACGCACGTCCCGGGTGGCCTCGTAGGCGAGCAGGGTGACCAGCTCGTCGGCGAGCCGCCGGAACGTGGGGGAGTCGGTGCGCTTGTCGCGCAGTGTGGTGAGTTTGTGCGCCACCAGCGGGTGGTCGACGACGTGGATCCGCATGACATCGACAGTAACCGAGCCGGAGACCCCCGGCGCCCGGCCCGGGGCGCCCCGCGACCATCCCGGCACCGCAGCCACACCTGCACCAAACCACCAATACAAGGGAAAGTGTGGACATACGCCTTCCAGGGAAGGCGTGCACCGTGTGCACAGACACCCGGTCCGCGGCTCCGGTACGGAGCGCGGACCTCGCCCGAGGGGGTGTGCGGCGTGTCCGACCATGAGCAGGCCGACGAGGCGGCGGACGCCGCGGCGGACGCGGCGTCCGGTGACCGGAGCGCCGAGAGCGACGCGGCGCGCCGAAGGCGCCGGGCGCAGTTCCTGCGTGAACTGCACGAGGCCAAGGAGCTGCGGGACCGCGTCCAGCCGCGCCGCGCACGGGCCGCCCGGATGCGCCAGGCCGTGCGGATGCGCACGTTCCGCTGGTAGCCGCGCGGCTACGCGCCCCCGTCCGCGCTCCGGCACGTGAGCGACATCTCTCATAACGTACGCACGACGCAACGCCGAAGACCCGGCGTGGCGGCGCTGTTTCTGCCACGATTCCCAGGGGGCGGGACCTACGGCGCAGCCAGCGCCGCCCCGCCAGGCCCGGCACACCTATCCAGTGGGAGAGTCACGGTGTACTTCGCCGCACTGCTCGCGCGCACCGAAGACGGGTGGGAAGCGAGCGATACGGAGCTCGACAATGTGGAGACGCTGACCGATCTGGTCGATCTGGCCCGGGAGGCGGCGATCGACGACGACACGGTGGTGGCGTTCATCGAACAGGAGGATGCCTGGTTCGGCGTCATCCGGGTGGACGGCGAGGAGGACCCGCGGGTCTTCCTGTCCCACGCCGCCGCCGCCGCCAAAAGCTCGTACGGCGCGATGCTGACCGACGAGCTCCTCGGCCGCGATGAGGACGACATGACCGACCTCGACAGCCTCGACCTGGACGGCACGGAGGACGGCGAACCCGAATCGGACGCCAACGATGACGACAACCACCACATCCATACCGACGACTCCGCGGTGAGCGGCGCGGACACCCTCCTACCGCCGCCCGGCCCGCTCGGCGACGCCCGGCTCCTGGCCGACCTCGGCGTCAGCGAGCGGGAACTGCTCGCCCTGGACGGCGACGCGCTCTCCACCATCGCCGACGCCCTCGGCTGCACGGAAGTCCTGGAAGCCGTGCGCTAGCGGCGGCCGGCACGGAGAGCCGCCGGCCGTCCCCTGGGCCCCGCCCCGGTCACGTCCCCGACACTGGGGACATGACCGTCCCCCCATCCGCCCCACTGTCCTCCCCCGTACCCGACCCGCTGCGCGATCCCTGGACCGCGCCGATGCGGCGGGCGCTGGACGAGGCCGCGCTCGCCCCCGGGACCGGCGATGTCCCGGTGGGCGCCGTCGTGCTGTCCGCGGACGGCACGGTGCTCGGCACCGGCCACAACGAACGCGAGGCCACCGGCGACCCGACCGCACACGCCGAGGTCCTTGCCCTGCGGGCCGCCGCACGCTCCGTCGGGGAGTGGCGGCTGACCGGCTGCACCCTCGTCGTGACCCTCGAACCCTGCACGATGTGCGCGGGCGCGATCGTGCTCTCCCGGGTGGACCGTGTCGTCTACGGCGCCCGCGACGCCAAGGCCGGCGCCGTCGGCTCCCTCTGGGACGTCGTCCGCGACCGCCGCCTCAACCACCGCCCCGAGGTCATCACCGGCGTCCTCGAAGCCGACTGCGCCGCCCTGCTCACCGCCTTCTTCCGCAACCGCTGACACCGCCCCCGCCCGCCCCTCCCCCGTCACCCGATTTCGGAGCACGGCCCCCCGTGGGCTAAGCTCTCTCTCGGTAGCGTGTCCGAGCGGCCGAAGGAGCACGCCTCGAAAGCGTGTGAGGGGGCAACCTCTCCGTGGGTTCAAATCCCACCGCTACCGCTCATAAACACCCCTCTGACCTGCGGAAACGCGGTCAGGGGGGTGTTTTGCGTGCTGCTTGGGCAACACATGTGCTGCCCAAGCACTCCGACGAGACCACTTCTGTCACCAACTCCCCTACGGGCGAGGGCTTCTAAAGCAGCCCTCGGTGGGAGCGCCCCCACAGGGTCTTGCAGAGGCCAGCGGGATGTTCCCGGATGCAAGAGCAAGGCATCCGCGATGCGCCTCGGGCGCCGGGCACGCGGGATTCCTGGCAGCGGCATTGACCGGGCGGACCCGTCGGGCGGCGGTGCCGGGGCTACCAGCCGGCGCAGAGGGCCAAATCAGGTGCCGCATCGCTGTGGCTGAAATGCGCTTCCACCAGGGCGGTTGTCAGTGCTGCATGCCATGGTCGCTACGCATAGCCGGGAGCGCTGTCAGCGCTCGCAACGGTGGCGAGCACTTGGCCAAGGGGGAGGCAGAGCATGGCTGGTGAAAGCTTCGAGGTGGACACCGATCAGCTGAAGTCCGCTGCTCCGACGTTCCACCGGGAGTCCGTGGCCCTGGAGCGGGCGAAATCCAAGCTTCGGCATGCGTTAGGCGGGTTAGGGGAGCCGTGGGGCAGTGACGAGCAGGGCAAGAAGTTCGAACATGTCTATGCCCCACACCGGGCGCAGATCGAGAAGGCGGCTGAAGCTCTGGCCAAGGGCCTGTCGAGCATCACCAAGGCCATGAGCGATATGGCGGCCAACCATGAGGAAGCTGACCGCTCGGCCAAGTCCGGCTTCGACGGCGGTAAGTGATGGGGGCTGCCGACAAGGCCAAGGAGATCGTTCAGGATCTGACCGGCATGTGGTGGCCGGAGGGCGACGAGGACGAACTGCGCGAGGCCGCCCGCGCTTGGCGCACCTTCGCCGACGAGGCCGCCTGCCACAAGAAGGCCCAGGACGTCATCGACAACAACAAAGGCAAGTCGATCGAGGCGTTCGGCGGCTTCTGGAAGAAGTACCACGGCGGCGGCAAGGGGTATCTCGACGACGTCGCCTCCGCCGCACGGAACATGGCCAAGGCGCTGGACAAGTTCGCCGACCAGATCGCCGAGGCCAAGAAGAAGATCGAGCACGAGCTGGAAATCGCCGGGGCGGTCCTGGTCGCCGGAACCGTGTTGGCCCTCTTCACCGGAGGTATCAGCGAGGTCGCCGCAGCCGGCGCCATCGAAGCGATCATCGCGGCCGCCAGTACGGCGGGCGTCGCCGTTTCCGCCACCGTCGCCGAGATCGCCGGAACGGTCCTGGCCACCGCCGCCATCGGCGGCATCGAAGCCATCACCGTCGACGTAGTCGTCGCTCAAGGCGGCCGCAACCTCCTTGGCGACCAGCACGGAGTCAACCTCGCCGAGGCCAAGGACGCAGGCGTCACCGGTGTGCTCATGGGAGGCGCTTTCGGGGGCGCTGCCCGTACGGCACGGGCTGTTTCGGAAGTCGGCGGAGTCAAGACCGCGCTCCGGAACTTCGACGGAATTCACCTGGAATCCCTGGGATTCGGCGCTCCTCGATTCGCCATGACCAGCGGTGGTTCCCTGCCGCGTGGCTCCGCCTCCCGCATGTTCCGCGCCGCAAACGGCGACGAGGTCCCCGCGCTCCCGCCCCCTCCCCGACGGGGACAGCTGGCGAAGGGGAACGACGGTCCCTCACTGGAGCAGGTGCGGAAGATGCGCGACAAGCGCAAGCGCTGGTCCACAGGGGAAGACCACGTGCGCGAGATGTACGGCGGCAAGGGCGAGAAGCACTACCCCGTCCCCACGAATCAGGACCCGAAATACCCCGTCACCGCCACCGGCGGGCGAAAGGTCGACGTACCTGTCCCGCTGCCTGACGGCCGGACGCTCGGGGTCGAGGTGAAGACTTACCAGCAGTACCGCATGGTCGAGGTGGCCCCCGGCCAGCATGTACCTCAGCAAGTAGAGGTGCCGCTCAGCAAGCACATCAAAGAGCAGATCCACAAAGACATCGCGCTACGAAGAATGAATCCGGGATTCGACCCTCGGTGGGTATTCCTTCACGCAGGACCTTCGCAGGAATTACGTGAATACCTCAAGGAAGCCGGTATAATATTCGTGGAACACCACTAGGGAGAGAAGGAATGCAGATTTCCGCGTCAGACCAGGCTCGGGCCGACCTCGAACAGTGGGCTCAGGAGGCGCACGAAAATGTTCTCGGGATCGCCGACATGCTCAACGTCCCTGCCGAGCAGTACGAACAGGACGTGCTGATCCTGATCGGCCCACTACAGGATTACGTATCCAGGCTCCCGCTCGACGAATTCGAGCAGGACGACTGGTTCACCCTGCACAGTGACCTGGCAGCGTATGTGGCGGATGTCGGAATTCACGAGCACGGGGCGTCGTGGAAGGTCCTGGATGACGAGACCTCGCCCAGCGGCTTCCGCTACGTCATCGAGGGCGCGGCACTCGGCGGCGAAGTCAGCTCCGTAGACCCGTTCGATGTCGTCATGGAGGAATTCGGCAACCTCCCGATCCAGATCGCGCGAATGCTCGCCAACGCAGAAGTAGCGATCGGCGTGAACCCCCTTATCTGACGCGGTCTTGAGCAACGGCCGGGTGTACCGAGCACCGGGGCGGCTAGAAGTTGACACGGAATTGCGCGGCTCCGATTTGCAGGCCGCCGAGCGCGCGCCGCGCACCCAGGGGATAACTGGCAGAGGAATTTCCCCTTCCACCCTTGCAGGGCTTCAGCGCAGTCACCTGATGTCCAGTTCGCCATCGTGTGAGCCCGAGGAGAGCGAGGCGGCGTGCGCCGTCAGCCCGTTCTTCTGTCCGGCCCACTACCTGGAAGGCAGCCACCTGTCCAAGAGCGCCGCTCAGCTCGCGGCGGACGTCGCTGCGGCGGTACGGGAGATCAGCTACTCCACCGTCGAGCCGGCCGCGTTGCGGTATCCGCCGCAGGTCAGCGGCCTCGTGCAGCCCTTCGCGGCACCGGCCGATCAGCTCCCCCACGTCCTCGGCCGGCTGCGAGCCGCTGTCCGGCGGCGCGGTGCGGCCGGCCGGATCCGGAGGGGCGACGGCACCGGCCCCGGCCCGGCCGCCGAAGTCCCGAACGGCCAGGGGCCAGAGCACCACGTGATGACGCCAGACGCCTGCTTCACCTGGGACCACCGTCAACCGGGCGGCGGACACCACTGATTTTGCGCGGCGGACCGCGTATTTAGCGTGCGGCGGAAGTGCGCGGTTCCGGACCGGTCAGGACCCGGCCTAGCTTGTCGCTGTCGATCCACCGCATTTCCAGGGAGTACCAGGTGAGCCCCATGAAAGACCCCGGACAGTTCGAGCAGCTCTCGGTCCACCTCGACGATCTGGACCCCATGGGGATGCTCCACAACTCCCGCTACGTGGCCCTCGCCGAGCGCGCGATCAACGCGTACTGGGTTCGGCGCGGCTGGTCCCCGGACGCCGCGGTGTCCACGTTCCCCGACTTCTTCATGGCCATCCGCGAGGTCAAGGTGGTCTTCCACCAGCCGATCACCGGAATGTGCGCGCCGGTCGTCCACTTCTGGATCGAACGCGTGGGCACGACCAGCTGCGTGCACGGCTTCCGCGTGCTGTCCGCCGACCGGTCGGTGGTCCACGCGGAGGGCCACCGCGTGATCGTCAACCTCGATCCCAAGACGCTGCGTCCCGCCCCCTTCAGCGACGAGTTGCGAGCCGCCGCCGGGCTGGAGCCGCAGCCGCAGGCCGCTCTGAGCGCGGCGTGACGGGTGCTCAGGGCGTCCACCCGTCGGCTTGTAGCGCGGGCACCAGCCCGGTACGCCCCGTGATGCCCAACTTCCGGTAGGTACGCGTCAGATGCTGTTCGACCGTGCGCGGCGCCAGATGCAACCGGTCGCAGATCGCCGCGTTCGTCAGCCCGCGAGCCGCCAGGTCCGCCACCGCCCGCTCACCGCGGGTCAGCGCAGTGACCGGCCGGGTGCCCGGCCGTCGGCCGTGGGCGCGCAGCGCCTCGCGGACCGCGGGGACGACCGCCCCCCACCCGTTCTGCTCGGCGATCCGCAGCGCCTCGGTCAGTGCGTCCGGTTCGTCGAGCGCCAGCAACGCCCACATCGATGCGGCCCGAGCGGGGGTGTCCCGGGTGACGTCGACGGCCTCGCGCACCAGCGCCTTGTCGCCGTGGACGATCCCGGCCGTGCTCAGCGCGAGGCCCAGCGTGTGCGGGGTGCCCCACCGGCGGGCGAGGTGCAGCTCCGCGTCGGCCAGCCGCTGCGCCTGCGCCGGGTCGCCGAGGCCGTGCGCGGCCAGCGCCGCAATGGGCCGCCACGGTGCGATCAGCGGGTTGGCCACCGTCTTGGGCAGCAGCCGGCCGCACATGAGCGCGTCCGCGAGCGCCTCCGCCCACCGGTGCTGCGCCAGCCGCAGGGCGGCCCGGGTGGCTGCCGCGACGAACTGGTCGGACGCGCGGAGTTCACCGAGGGCCAGTGCCCCCAGCGCCGCTTCCGCCTCGTCGGGACGCCCTGCCGCGAGCAGTGCGCCCGCGACGTACCCGTTCGAGTAGGGCAACGGTTTTCCGCTCCCCAGGGCGATCCCGGACGCCTCGAAGTCCCGGGCGGCGGACAGCGCGGCGTCGGTGTGCCCGGTCAGCAACGCGCACGCGTACCGCGCCCAGGCCGCGCCCCGCAGCACCTTCGGCCAACCGCGGCGAGCCGCCAGTTCCTCCGCCCGCGCCGCCCAGGCCAGGGCCTCGTCGAACCGTTCGGCCACCAGCAGCCCCTGGACTGCCCCGAGCGGGATGGACATGTCGGCCGCCTCGGGTTCACCGGAGCCCCAGAAGAGTTCCAGCGCACGCGTCGCGCGGGCGGCGGCGGCCGCGGCGTCCGACATGATCTCTCCGGCGAGCTGGGCCCGCGCCGCGGCGACGATCGCCGGGCCGTGCGGGTGGCTGTCGGCCACGGCCTCCACCCGGTCGAGGAGCGCGCGGACCGGGCTGTCGGACAACCAGCCCGTACCCATCGAGCGGGCGATCAGGGGCAGGGCGGCGGCCAGGTCATGCTCGGCGACCTCGTCGATGACGCTGCCCACGAGCTTCGTCCCGGCGATGAACCCCTCGGTGTTCAACGTGGCGAGGAGCAGATCGGAGGCCACCTGGGCATACAGCCGGCCACTGGTCAGGGGCAGTACGTCCGTCAGCATCTCCCGCGAGGCCACGGCATCGTCGAAGATCAGGGCGGCGCCGAGCCCGGCGCGCAGCCGCAACCGCAGGTCGTCGGGCAGGCTGGCCGCGCTCAGCGCGTGCCGCAGCAGGGTGGCGGCCGACTCGAACGCGCCCACCCGGTGGGCGGCCTCCGCCGCTTCGGCCAGCGCGTCGACCTGCCAGCCCGCGTGGGGCGGCCCGGCCTGAAGCAGGTGGGCGGCGGTCCGCTCGACCGTGCGGAAATGGCGGTGGCAGAGTTCCGCCGCCTTCGCATGCCAGGCACGGGCGCGCAGCGGATTGAGCGTGGCGGCCACCGCCGAAGCGACGATGGAGTGCACGAACACGACCGCGTCCCGTTCGTACCGCACCACGCGGCCGCGGAACAGCGCGTCCAGGGCCGACGCGGCTTGCTCCGTCCCGAGCCCCGCCACCTCGACGGCCAGTTCGAGACGGCCGTGATCACCGGTCACCGTCAGCGCCTGCGCCAGCTCCAGGGCGCCGTCCACGGTCCGCAGGCGGGACGCCGTGCGGTCGACGACAGCACGCGACGTCACGGTCGCCACGTACGGGACGCCGTCCCCGGTCGGGCGTACGCCCTGTTCCCTGAGCACGGCCAGCGCCTCGGCGACCAGGAACGGGTTGCCGCCGCTCGCCGCGTGGCAGGCCCGCGCGAACTCGTCGTCCACCTCGTCGTCGAAGACCCGCCCGGCCAGTTCCGCGACGTCGGCCACTGCCAAGGGCGCCACCCACACCTGGTGCGCACGCGCGGTCAGTTCGGCGACGAGCGGCTCGCCGTTCGTGTCGTCCAGGCGCCGCCCGGCCAGCACGGTGACCGCCAGTGTGCCGATCCGGGTCGCGACGTAGTTGAGGAAGCGCAGCGAGGCGGCGTCGGCCCATTGCAGATCGTCGACGACCAGCAGCACAGGCCCGGCGACCGCGATCTCCCCGACCCGGGCGAAGAGCGCCTGAATCGCCTCGAACGGAGCCTCGGCCCGCGTCTTCAGCAGGGCTCCGTCGAGCTCCGGAAGCAGCTGCCGCGCGACGCCGAAGGCGAACTCACGCTCCAGCACACTGCCGTTGGCCCACAGCACATGAACCCCCGCGGCGCGCCCGAGATCCCCGGCCTGCCGCAGCAATGTCGTCTTGCCGATGCCCGTCTCTCCCGACAGGACGATCACCTGGCCCTGGCCTCCGGCCAACGCCCCGACGGCATCGGTCAGCACCCGGAGCTCCGAGCCTCGCCCCAATGGCGCCTCCGCCATGCCCAGAATCACCCGGACCTCTCCCCTTTGCTCTCGCAGCCGGTCAACCCTATCCCAGTCGGATATCGCTCCTTCTCGGACCGGCCGCCCGGGACTGTCCAGCACGCGGTGAGGTGATAAATGGATTCACTGTCTTTTTCCTCCCTTCCTCCCATTCCCTTCCTCTCATCCCCTTCCAGCTCTCGCTCAGAAAGATTGAGGTGAATCCACGTATGCGCAAACGCAGACCCGAGGGCATTTCAGGCACGCGGAAGGCGTTGTTCACCGCCGCGGCGGCCGTTCTCCCTGGTCGTCGGCCTCACCGCCCTGGGTCCCCGGTACCCACCGCACGCTCCGGGGCGAGACGGTACTCAAGTCCGCGATGCAGGCGAATATCGCCGAGGACGAGAACATCTTCGGCGCGTACCGGTACGTCACTCCGATCGGGTACGGCTGCGCCATAAAGCCTGCTCACCCGACAACGAATTCAATGACATGACGTTCTCCGGAAAACTGGCGGGCATCATCGGTTCCCTGAAGAAAAATCCGGAGGAATTCCGGCACGATTTCCCTTGAGGACTCCACCACTGCCGGGCAGCTCGTCGAAGAGATCGGCGACGGCCTCGCCGACGGCACGGATGCCGCCGCCATGGTGTTCCGGCCCGACCGGAAGGGGGCAGGGAGAACGGCCGGCCCACGGTCCAGGTCGTGGGCCCGTCGGCGTCGGCGTCGGCGTCGGCGTCGGCGTCGGCGTCGGCGTCGGTGTCGGTGTTCTCACGGTGCGGTCGGGCCCTTGTCCCGGTGGTGGGCGGTGGGCCGGTCCGTATGCTCCTGGTGACCTGGTGGCGCGGGAGAGGGACGGTGGTACGCGCGGGGCCGGGGCGGTCGCGGTTACCGCTGGTGCGGCGAGCGGTCCGCCGGCCGGAGCGGGGGAAGGCATGGAGCTGTTGGTCGGCCGCGAGGCCGAGTGCGAGGAGTTCAAGGGGCTGTTCGCGGCCGTCGCCGGGGAGTCCGCCGCGTCGCTGGCCTTCGCCGGGGAGCCCGGTATCGGTAAGACCGCGCTGCTGCGCGAGGTGGAACGCCGGGCACAGGAACGCGGCTTCCTCGTGCTGCGGGCCCGGTCCGGTGCCCTGGAGCGTGACTTCGACTTCGGCGTCGTACGGCAGCTGTTCGAGCCGCTGTTCCTCGCGGACCCCGTCGACGGGCGGCGCCGCATCCCTCCCCAAGAGGCGCGGGCGCTGCGTTGGATCGCCGAGGAACCGCTGCCCGCGGGGGCGCCGGAGCCCGGCCCCGGATCCTTCGCGGACCGGTCGCGGGAGGTGACCCGGCTGGTGGCGGCGCTCTGCCGCAGGGAGCCGGTGCTGCTGTCGGTCGATGACCTCCACGAGGCGGATACCGCTTCGCTGCGCTGGCTGAGGTACCTGGCGGCACGCATCGCCCCGCTGCCGCTGGCCATCGCCGTGGCCACCTGTACGGGCAGCCCGGCCGAGGGGGCGCTCGGTGAGCTGCTGGGCCGGCTCCGCACGGTACGGCTGGGCGGGCTCGGCACGCAGGCGGTGCGCACACTGGTGGAGACGGTGCTGCCCGGCCCGGACCCGGCCGCGCTCGCCGCCGCCTGCCGTGAGGTCAGCGGCGGCAATCCGTACCTGCTGCTGGAAGTGCTGCACACGCTGCGCGGGCCCGCGGCGGTGACGCCGGACGACGTCCACCGGCTCGGCCCGGCGTCGGTCGGTCGCGCCGTGCTCGCGCGCCTGCACCAGGCGATGCCCGCCGCGCCCCGGCTCGCGCGGGCGGTCGCGGTCCTCGGCGACGGCGCCGACCCGGCCGTGGCGGGCGCGCTGGCCTGCCTCACGGAGCAGCAGACGGAGGAGGCCCACCGGGTCCTCGTACGGCTGGGTGTGCTGCGCGACGCGTGCGCACCGCACTTCACGCACTCCGTCGTGCGCACCTCGGTCGCGGCGGAGATGACCGTCGTGGTCCGGGGCCTGGCCCACGCCCGAGCCGCCGGACTGCTGCACGACCGGGGCGCGCCGCCGGAGCGGGTCGCCGACCAGTTGCTGTCCGCGGCGCCCAGCACCGCTCCGTGGGCGCCGGACGTGCTTCGCGAGGCCGCCGCCACCGCCTCGCTGCGGGGCGCGCCCGGGACCGCGGTCAGATATCTGCGCCGGGCGGCGGAGCTCGCGCCCAGCCTGGAACTGCGCACCGAGCTGGCCGAGGCCGAACAGGAGGCCAACCTGCCCGAGGCCGAGGCCCGGCTCGCGGACCTGCTCGCCGAGGCCGAGGATCCGCGGCTCAGAGCGCGCGTGGCCTGGTCGCTCGGCCGGTCGATGCTGCTGCGCGACGGCTTCGAAGCCGGTATGGCCATACTGGATCCGGAGCTGCGACGGCTGGCCGGGATCGCGCCGGAGGAGGCGGCGGCCGAGGGGGGACGGGCCGTCGCCTGGGCCCGGAACCTCAACACGCCACCCCGTCTGATCCACGCCTGGCACGGCGGACCGCTACCGGAGGCGGCCGGGGCGGACCCCTGCACCGCCGCCCTGCTCGCCCACCAGGAGGCCGAGTCCGGCGGCTCACCCCAGCGGGCCGTGGAGCTGGCCCGGCGGGCACTGACCGACGGGCTGCCCGTCCGGCGCGACGAGCGGATCGTCGCCTGGACCGCGGTGGGCGCCCTGCTCGCGGCGGAGCGGCTGGACGAGGTCGAGACGTACTGCGCCGCCGCCCTGCGGATGGCGGCGGAACGGGGCTCCACCACACTGGAGTTCCTCGCCCACTCCCACCTCGCCCGAGCGGCGCTGATCCGCGGCCGGCTCACCCAGGCCGTGCGCAGTGCCCGAGCCGGGCGGGCGGCCCTTTCCCGGCTGCGGTACCTGCCGCCCGACCGGGACGACCTCGGGTTCACCCTCGATGTGCTCACCGAGTGCCTGGTCGAGCGGGGTGACCTGGACGAGGCCGGGGGCCTTCTCGCACGGCACGGCTTCGGCGACGGTCACCCGCTGGCGCGGCCGGAGCAGCACCGGCTGGCCCATGCGCGCGGACGCCTGCGGCTCGCCCGCCGGGACGCCGGGGCCGCGCTGGCGGACTTCCTCACCTGCGGCGGACAGCACGACGACGGAACCGGCCCGGCCGTGGCAGGCCCCTGGCGCGGATACGCGGCACTCGCCCACCTCCGCCTGGGCCGTCCGGACGAGGCGGCCCGGTTCGCCGAACAGGAGCTGGCCATGGCCCGCCGGTGGGGCACGCCGTACGTGCTGGGCAACGCTCTGGTCACCACGGCGGAGTGCCTGCCCGGCAGCCGGCGGGAGTTGCTGGAGGAGGCGGTGGCGCTGCTCGAACCCTCGCCCTGCCGCTACACCCTGGCCGCCGCGGTGACCGCCCTCGGCGAAACCGTCCTGGCCGGCGAACACGAGCGCGGTGTGGAACTGCTCTACCGGGGATTCGAGCTGGCCACCGCCTGCGAAGGCGCCCCTGTCCTGGGACAGGCCCGCGCCCTGCTGCGCGGCACCGGGCTGCGCCCCAAGAGGCCCCGCACCGGAGCGGCGGCGCTCACCGCCCGGGAGCGGCAGATCCTGGAGTTCGCCCTGCGCGGCCTGTCCAACGGGGAGATCGCCGACCTGCACTTCCTCACGCGCAGAACGGTCGAGCAGCACCTGACCCGTGGCTACCGCAAGCTGGGCATCACCGGCCGGAGCGAGCTGACCGACGAACTGCTCGACGGCGCTCCTTGAGCTACCGGGCGGTGGCTCGCTCCTTGAGGTCACCCCGTCTACGGCACCAGGCCCGCCGCGGCCAGCACCGGGCGCAGGCCCGCGCGTCCGCCGATGCCCAGCTTCCGGTAGACGTGGGTCAGGTGCTGCTCGACCGTGCGCAGCGTGAGCAGGAGTTCCTCCGCCACCTCCCGGTTGGTGGCGCCCTCGGCGGCACGGCAGGCGATCAGCCGTTCCTGCCGGGTCAGCGCGGGGACACCGGTGATGCGCCGGGGACGGGCGCCGGCCCCGGCCAGAGCGGACGCGGCGCGGGCGGCATGCAGCCCGGCGCCGCAGCTGACCGCGGTGTCGTAACCGCGCATCAACTGCCGTACGGCGTCGTCGCGGTGGCCCCGCTCCCACAGCGTCTCGCCCAGCAGGACGAGGCCGTGCGCGCGATGGCACTCCGCGCGTCGGTCCGTCAGCAGATCGAGCGCCTGCTCGATGGTCTCCGGCTCGCCCAGGACCCGGCCGTGACGGGCCAGCGCCTGGCTCAGGGTGAGCGGACCACCCCAGCGGCGGGCCCGCGCCACCTCCGCTTCCGTCAGGTCCCGCGCGGCCTTCCGCTCACCCAGGGCGAGCCGCACCAGGGCGGCCTCCGAACGCCATGGCATCAGCGACGGGTTGTCGGTGTGCCACTGTGTCGCGAGCGCGCCGGCCCGCTCGATCAGTTCCAGCGCCGGGTGGTGTTCCCCGAGGGCCGCGAGGTTGCGGCCGCGCTGGAGGAGGAAGGGCTGGAAGTCGTCCAGGTGGGACAGCGCGGAACGCCCGCGCGGGGAATCCCTCAGCTGGAGCAGGTGCGGGTGTTCTCCCTGGGTGACCAGGGTCTCGACGTACAGGGTGACGCGGACCGCGTACCAGGCGGTGTTGGCCTCGCCGGATATCTGGGCGTACCGGATGCCCGCTTCCAGTTCGTCCCGCGCCCGGCGCAGCGCACCGGCCCGCAGATGAGCCAGACCACGGATGTACTGGCGGCTCGCCTCGGCCGCCCCGTGCCCGAGCCGGCCGTCGGTGAACGCCTCGTGGGCCACCGCCGCCAGGGCCTCGTCCGTCTCGTCGGCGTGCAGAAGGGTCCAGGCGGCCTGGCCGAGGATCATCTGGGCCAGCCCGCCGGGGCGGCGGAAGGCGGAGCCGGTGGGGATGACCCGGTAGCGATCCGACCGGAGCAGGTCCTCGACCGCGCGCCGCGCGTGGGTGACCGCGGTCGCCGCCGAGGTGCCCTCCATCAGCGTCAGACAGGCCGTGGCCATGTCGGACAAGGGCCGCTCCCAGGGCTCGTTCCTGATCCGGGCGCGCAGGAACGCGACTCCGGCCCGATGGTCCCGGCCGGGTTTGAACCGCATCGCGCGCCCGGCCAGGGCCAGTCCGTAGTAGCAGGCCACGTCCGCCTTCTGGGACGCGTCCGCCTGGTCGAGCGCCTCCGCGAGCACGCGCATGCTGTCCTGCGGCGGTTCGGGACACCAGGCCAGGTGCGCCACCGCACCGGACCGGCCCACCGGGTCGTGGGCCAGCGCGAGGGACTCGGCCAGGTGGGCCGGGCCCTGCTCACCACCGGTATAGGATTCCAGCAGGCCCAGGTAGCAGAGCAACGGGGAGCGGTCCGGGTGGGGGCCCGTCAGGGCGTGCCGCAGGAAGCCCAGCGCGATGTCGGGAGCGTCGAGGGCGTGCGCCGACGTGGCGGCGGCGGCGAGCGTACGCGTCATCCACGGTTCTTCGGGCGGTCCCGCCTTCACCAGATGTGCGGCGACCACCTCCGTCGGCGCGCCCGTCTCGCGCAGCAGGGCCGCCGCCCGCGCGTGCGCGGCCCGGCGGAAGGGCGGCCGCACGGTGCCGTCCACGGCGTTGCGCAGCAGGGTGTGGGCGAACCGGATGCGGGAGGCGTCGGCGACGATGCCGGAGGTGACCAGTTCGGCGACCGCGTGGGCGGCGTCCGGCACATCGAGATCCGTCAGTGCCGCCAGGGTGGTGATGTCCATCTGGTCGTCGGCCACCGTCAGCGCCCTGGCCAGTGCCCTGGCCCCGTCGGACACCCGGGCCAGGCGCTGACGGATCCTGCGGGTGAGGCCCTCGGCCGTGAACCGGTTCAGGGCCTCGGTGTCCGCCGGTATGCCGTGCCGGGCGAACGAGGTGACCAGTTCCGTCAGCAGGAAGGGGTTGCCGTCGGTGAGCCGGTGGCAGGTCTGTCGCAGGGCCGGGTCGGTGTCGGCCAGTGCGGAGCGCAGCCATGCGTCGGTGGCGTCCGCGTCCAGACCGGTGACCCGCATCCGGGTCCCGGCCCTGCACACGGCGTTGACCAGACCAGGGTCGGCCGGGGACTCGGAGTCGTTGAGGCAGGCCACGATCACGATCGGGATCTGCTCGCA
This sequence comes from Streptomyces sp. x-80, assembly GCF_046549095.1. Lineage (NCBI taxonomy): Bacteria > Bacillati > Actinomycetota > Actinomycetes > Kitasatosporales > Streptomycetaceae > Streptomyces > Streptomyces sp. x-80. The sequence goes on along the minus strand of NZ_JAJPWM010000017.1, from coordinate 70,475 downwards.
GCGGTGGGCGAGGTAGCTCAGCCCCCGCAGCGAGGCCGCGTCGCACCATTGCAGGTCGTCCACCGCGAGCAGCGCGCCGTCGCCGGCGCCGAGCCGGGCCACCGTGCGGAACAGCGCGTGCAGAGCGGGCTGCGAGACGTCGGTGCCGGGGCCGGTGCCTCGGGTGGCGGGTGCCCTCGCGGGCCACGCCGGTCCGTCGGGGAGCGGCTCGTGGCCCGTGCTCCCGGCGGGCGGGCCGGACGTCCTCGTACCGGACGGGTGCGACGTCAGCAGACGGTGGGCCGTGCCGAAGGGGATCTCCGCGTCCAGCGGACCGTTGTCCGCGCTGCGGACGGCCAGTCCGCGTGCCGCCGCGTACGTGCGTGCCTCGGCCAGCAGCGTGCTCTTGCCCACCCCGCTGCCGCCGCGCAGCACGAGCAGCCCGCCCTGTCCCCGGGCGGCGCGGTCCACCGCGTCCCGCAGTGCCCTGAGTTCCGGCTCCCGCCCGAAGATCATCGTCTCTCCGATCCCACTTCACCCACTGTCGCGGGATCGGCCTGGTCGGCCGGGTGCTGGGCGCGGCCCGCGCGCAAGCACCGTAAAGGAGTCGTCACGTGTGCTCAAAAGGGATGTGAAAGGAATTCCCTCGGTGCCGCGCCGCCGATGTCTCGGAGGCGGGCGGTCGCCCCGTTCCTAGCGTGAGGGTCCCGGAAGACGGACCCGGACCGTCACCACCAGCAGGAGGAACGCATATGACCGACGACGATCGAACGGTTCGCGGGCCGCTCCGTCCCGGCGCCGGCCTCGCCGTGGCCGCGTTCTGACCGGTGGGGGCCTTGGTGCGGGAGGAAGTGCGGTGTGCGGTGCTCGGGGTGGTGCGCGTATGCCGGGACGGGCGGGAGATCCCGGTGGGCTCGCCCCAGCGGCAGGCCGTGCTGGCGGCGCTGGCGCTGCGGCCGGGCCGCGCGGTGTCCCTGGCGCAGCTCGTCGACGCGGTGTGGGGTCAGGAGCTGCCGGCCGGTCCGGCCGCCACCATCCGGACCTACGCCTGGCAGCTGCGGAAGAGCTTCGAAGGGGATCCGTCCGCGCCCGGCGTGCTGCTGTCGGCGGGCGACGGCTACCGGCTGGCGGTGTCCGCGTCCGCCGTGGACGCCCTGCGGGCCGAGTCGCTCGCCGGGCAGGCCGCGCGGGCGCGGACCGCGGGACGGCCCGAGGAGGCACGGGGGCTGCTGGCCGACGCGCTGGACCTGTGGCACGGCCAGCCGCTGTCCGGGGTGCCGGGCCCCTTCGCGCACGGTCAGCGCGCCCGGCTGGAGGAGCTGCGGCTGGCGCTGCTGGAGGAGCGCCTGGAACTCGACCTCCTGCTGGGCGAAGCCCCCTCGGCCCTTCCCGGGCTCGTCGAGCTGACGGTCACGCATCCGCTGCGCGAACGGCCGCACGCCCTGCTGATGCGAGCGCTGTGCGGGACGGGCCGCCGGCCGGAGGCGCTGACGGTGTTCGCCGCGTACCGGGCGCGGCTGGCCGAGGAGCTGGGGGTCGACCCGGGCGCGCAGCTGACCCAGCTCCATCTCGGGATCCTGCGGGGCGACCTGGCACCGGCACCGCGACCGGAACCGGCGGAACGCGGCCCGGCGGGCCCACGCCCCCTGAACCTCCCGGCCACCGCGCGACGTTGGCTGGTCCCCGCGCAACGGCCCGGCCCACCGTCGGCGCGGCGGCCGGTCCGTCCCCCCGCGCAACTGCCCGCCCCACCGGCGGACTTCACTGGCCGCGAGGACGCAGCCTCCCGGCTGAGCGCCCTGCTCACCGGGGGCGAGCGCCCGGCCCCCGCCATCGTCCTGGTCAACGGGATGGCCGGGATCGGCAAGACCGCGCTGGCCCTGCGTGTGGCACACCGGGTCCGCGCCGCGTATCCGGACGGCCAGTTGTACGCGGACCTGGCCGGGCTGTCGCGGACACCGGCCGACCCGGCGGCGACGCTGGCGGCATTCCTGACGGCGCTGGGCGTCGCGCCCGGCGCGGTTCCCCCGGGGCTGGACGACCGGTCCCGGCTGCTGCGTTCGGAGCTGGACGGCCGGCGCGTGCTGCTCGTGCTGGACGATGTGCGCGATGCCGCGCAGCTCAGGCCGCTGCTGCCCGGCTCCGCGAGCTGCGGGGTCGTCGTGACGAGCCGGACGGGCCTCGGGGGCCTGCCCCTGACCGGCCGGATCGCCCTGGACGTCTTCCGCCCCGAGGAGTCGCTCGCGCTGCTCGGCGCGGTCGCCGGACCCGCCCGTATCCCCGCGGAACACGAGGACGCGCTCGCGGTGGCCGAAGCCTGCGGCCACCTGCCCCTGGCCGTACGGATCGCGGCCGAGCGGATCGCGGCCCGGCCCAACCGGACGATCGGCGACCTGGCCGGCCGGCTCGCCGACGAGGGCCGCCGGCTCAGGGAGCTGCGGCTGGACGGCCTGACGCTGGAGGCCGCCTTCCAGGCCGGCTATCGGCAGCTGAGCGCCGACCAGGCGAGGGCGCTGCGGGTGCTGGCCGCGATGACGTCCCCGGACGCCTCCGACCTGTCTCTCGTGTCCGACGTGTCCCTGGTGGCGGCTGCCACGGTCCTGGACATGGCGCGGGACACCGCCGAGGACCTGCTGGAGTCGCTGGTCGACGCCGCGTTGCTCCGGTCTCCGCGGGCGGGCCGCTATCGCCTGCACAGCCTGGTGCGGTGTTTCGCCCTGCACCGGGCGGCCGAGGACGGCGGTACGGACACCGACGGGCTCGGCCGCCTGCTGTGCCTGCCGGTCGCCGGCTGAGACGGCTGCGGCGGCTGAGACGGCTGCGGCTGCGATCGCGATCGCGGGAGGGTGCGACGGCCCGGAGCCACGGTGCTCCGGGCCGCCCGTCACCGGTCCGGCAGAGAACCGGCGCGTCAGTAGTTCAGCGAAGGGCTGGCGGTGGTGACGTAACTGGCACCGCCGTTCCAGGTCACGCGCAGCTCGCCGCGGTAGACGTGACCGTGGGTCGGGTTGGGGAGCGAGGGGCCCGCGTGGTAGTTCCCGGTCCCCCGGCCCTCGGTGTCGGGCTGGCCGTCGCCGCAGCCCTCCGAACGCGTCCAGGTGACGTTGGTCGTCATGTCCTTGAGGACCACGTCGACCCGGCAGCTGTTGTCGGCGTAGTCGGTGAGCCCGAAGGCGCGCAGGGACCCGTCGGCCTCCCACCCGACACAGGCGCTGGGGACGTCATAGTTCTGCTCGCTGCACAGGTTGTTCCCGCCGGCGGCGGCGCTGGTGGCGCTCGCCAGTCCGGCGACCCCTGCCAGCGCCGTGCCCGCCGCCAGCATCGCGGTGGCCCGCTTGAACGTGTACCGACGCATCTCTTCATCCCTCGTGCAAGCCACCGGCCCGGATGACCGGCAGCGGTCACGAGCACTCTGGCCGGTCCCGATCACCACGGAATCAGTGCGGGGTGAACGGCGGCGCGGCGGCTCGTTCATCGGCCGCTGACCGGTTCCTGATCGCGCTCTTCAACCATCTCCGCATGCACCCTCTGATCCGATCGGCCGCAGTGGCCACCACCGTCGTCGTCTCCGCCCTGGCACTGACCTCCTGCCAGGACCTCACATCGGCCTCCCAGTCGCCCGCCCTGAAGACCAGCGCCCCGGCTCCGGCCACCACGGGCACGCCCTCGGGCTCGCCGGACTCCGCCAACTCCTCGGGTTCCGCCAACTCCTCGCGTTCCTCGGGCGGGGGCGCGGCGAAAGGCGGGTCCGGCCACGCCTCGCAGACGGGCGCGCCCGCCGGGAGCATGGGCGGCAAGGTCAGCCAGGCATGCGGCAGCAACGACCTCGACCTCAGCGCCCGCTCCGAGACCCAGGCCGGCGGCTACCTCCTGATCTCCGCCAAGGCGAAGCCGGGCATCACATGCGACCTGGACGGGCTGCCGGGCGTGGCCTTCGGCTCGGGCGGCACCGAGGCCACCAACGCCGAGCAGGTCGCCGGCGATTCGATCACCCTGAGCGGCTCCACGACGGCGTACGCCGGGGTCAACCCCAAGACCACCAAAGACGACGGCGGCAAGGAGCTGGCCGACATCATCGTGCACACCGCCGGCGACGGTCCTGACGCGGTCCCGGCCTCCCTCCATGTCGGCGCCTTCGAGGTCGATCGGCCCATCGTGACCAACTGGCACACGAACCCGTCGGACGCGGTGCCCGGCGACGGCACGGACGGCTGACGACTGCCGCGGAAGGACGTCGACGGCGTCCGCGCCCGCCCGGATGTGCTGCGCGCCCTCGGCTCGGCCAGGTGCGGAAGGTCCGGCCCCGGCTGCCGTCCCCCGTCCAGAGGCGGGAGCCGGCAGCCGGGGTGGCGGCAGGTGTCAGCGGCGGCCCAGCAGCCGGCGGATCAGGCGGACGATCAGCCAGATCACCAGGATCACGATGGCCACGATGATGAGGATCAGCACGATCAGGAAGATGCCGAGCTTCTTGAAGAAGCCGGCCTTCTTCTTCTCCTTGGCCAGCGTCACCCGCGCCGGCGTCGCGGCCTGAAGGCTCGTGTCCTGGACGTGCGGGGCGGGGCGCGTGGCGTCGGCCGGCGCGGTCTGTGCGGCCGGTGCCGTACGGGCGTCCGGGGCCGTGTGCCGGACGGCGGCCGCGGCGTGCGGCGCCGGCTCGCTCTGGGCCGCCACGGCCGGACCGGCGGCCGCCGCCAACAGGCCGAACAACAGCGCCAGCACCGCCGCCGGCCGTCGCCGGGTACGCCGCGGCGTCTCCGGCGTATGCGCACCGTGCCGACGCGAACCTGCCTGCTGCCGTGCGGAGTTCATCTCACCCATGCCTATCGTGTCCTTGGTCTTCATCGTGCCCGTCGTGCCCATCGTGTCGTTCTTGCCCATCGGTCCGTTCCCCCAGTCGTGCGGTCAGCCGGTGCCGCCGTGGTACGCGGGGGCCGGCATTCCGGCGGAGGTCTCGACCTCCAGCAGCGAGGCGCTCTGCCGCTCCTCGTCGAACGCCGCCCGGCCGCCGCGCAGCCCGAACAGCCGCTTGGCGAGCGCAATGTAGAGCACCGCGAGGATATTGATCACCAGAGTGGCGATCTTGAGCCAGCTGACCTTCTCGGTCAGCTCGTAGATCTCCAGCGGCAGGAACGCCGCCGTCGCCACCACCGTCAGATACTCCGCCCAGCGCTTGGCGCGCCACAGCCCCACGCCCTCGACGATCTCCACCAGGGCGTAGACGAGCAGCAGTGTCGCCACCAGCACCAGGGTGGAGTGCCGGTAGCCGAAGGTCTTCTGGATGGTGCCGACGACCGGGGAGTGGTCCAGGTCGTAGTGGAAGTGCCGGGCCACCGGGCGGATCACGTCGAGGTTCTGGTCGAAGAACCGGCGGACCGCGTCCTGGCTGTTGCTGAACTTCCATACGGCGACCGCCGCCAGCACGACGAACACCCCGCGGATCGCGCGTTCCACGGCCAGGAACCGCAGGATGAACAGATCGCGCAGTACCTTGCCGCGCGGGACGAGCGGGGCGTCGGCGGCCGGCCCGGAGCCGTGCGGGTCGCCGAGCACGAAGTCGCCGCAGCGCAGACAGCGCCACGCCGCACCGAGCGCGGTGGCCGCGTGCAGCCGCGCGCGCAGCGCGTCTTCCCGGGGGAGGTAGGTGACGTGCCCGCGGCGTGCGCAGGTACGCCGGTCCCAGTCGATCTTCATCGTCGGTGCCCCGTTTCCCTTCCGTGGTCGGACGCGTCGCCGCGACGCGACGCTTCCCGTGCCGCCGCGCGTCCCCGCCCCCTCCGTACTGTCGCGTACATGATGCTCCCCGGAGTGGTACGGAGAAGGGGACGCCGGGCGGACACCGGAAGGTTGCACGGTGACGGGGCGGCGGGGAGACGGGGCGGCGGGCGCTCCCGGAACGAGGACGAGCGGGAGCGCGAGCGGGAGCCCGGCCGCGTACGCGAAAGAGCCCCGGTTCCGGGCCGCGTATCGGTCGGCCCGGAGCCGGGGCTCCGGTGGTTCGGTCGGGGGAAGCGGCATCGGGGGGACAACCCGCTTCCCCCGAAGAGGACCGAACCTCCAAGTCCACGCCGCATTCAGGGGGAAGCTTGCGGCGCGGACCCCGCAGTGAGGTCCTGGTCCCGGGCCCTCCGGATTCCTGCCAGATCCGTTGGGCTCGTCCCCCATCCTGCCTGCCCCGTATTCCCCAACAGCCGGGCAAAGGACCTCGCTTGGGGGGCCTTTGGTCCTTAAAGGCCGGGTGAGGGGCGGCCCGCCCGCGGGGAGCGGGGGTGTGGCGAGCGGGGCGGCACGGGGGCGGGGAAACCGGTCGTCCACGGCTCCGTGACGGCTCTGAAGTGGAACGATACGGCGATCGAACCCACCAATATCGAACACCAGTGGTTACACTCACCCGACCGCATCCGGGAACCCGCCCGGGGCGTGCGGGGACTGCCGTAGGGGGAGACGGACTGATGGCACAGGCGAAGAAGATCGTGTTGTACCTGGTCCTCATCTTCGTGCTCTACACGATCATCACGTCCCCGGCGCGGGCCGCCGGCCTGGTCCAGATAGGGTTCGAAGGCATCTCGAACGCCGCTCAGGGCGTCGGCGAATTCATGACCCAGCTGGTCAGCTGAGCGCGCCCCCGGACCCGTCCGCACCGTTCACCCGCCCGCACGGAGGCCCCAGTGATCCGCCACCTGGTCCTGTTCAAGCTCAACGAAGGTGTCTCCCGCGACGAGCCGCGCGTACAGGCCGCCGCGCGGGCGTTCCAGGAGCTGGCGGGCCGGATTCCGGAGCTGGAGTCCTGGGAGTGCGCCTGGAACATCACCGACCGTCCGATCGCGTACGACTTCGCCATCAACTCGTCGGTGGCCGACCGGGACGCCCTCAAGCGCTATGCGGAGCACCCGGCCCACCAGGCTGCGGCCGGTCAGTGGCGCGAGTTCGCCACCTGGGTGATCGCCGACTACGAGTTCTGAGCCGCGCCGCCCGTAGCGCCGCACCGCCCTTCGGCCCCGCGCCCCTCGCTCCCCTCGTCCCGTCCCCCGAGCCCCTCGCCCCGCGGCGGGGGGCTTCACCGTGCCCCCATGGGGCCGAACGGGGTACGCCGTGACACCCCTGACGGCACCCCGGACAACCCCCTGAGCGACCCCCTGAGGGCCACCCGTACCGGCACAGGTCCGTACGAGGGCGTTTCACCCCAACTCTCTGCCCAACACGGCGTTATGGGGTGCTTGCACACAGTGCACATGTCTTGTGATGCTATGACCGCTTTTGCCGGATGAATGCACTGTGAAGGGTGGCGTGACCGTGACTGCCCGTACTGCGCCCAAGGCTCCATCCCGCGAGAGCCGAAGCGCGGACACGCGGGCGCTCACCCAGGTGCTGTTCGCCGAGCTGAGCGGCCTCGACCCCGGAACCCCCGAGCACACCCGGGTCCGCGCCGCGCTGATCGAGGCCAACCTGCCGCTGGTCCGCTACGCGGCGGCCCGGTTTCGCAGTCGCAACGAACCGATGGAGGATGTCGTCCAGGTCGGCACCATTGGCCTGATCAATGCGATCGACCGGTTCGATCCCGACCGTGGCGTCCAGTTTCCGACCTTCGCCATGCCGACCGTCGTCGGCGAGATCAAGCGCTACTTCCGTGACAACGTTCGCACCGTCCACGTCCCGCGCCGCCTCCACGAGCTATGGGTGCAGGTCAACGGCGCGACCGAGGATCTGACCGTGCTGCACGGCCGCTCCCCCACCACCGCCGAGATCGCCGACCGTCTCAAGATCGGCGAGGACGAGGTGCTGGCCTGCCTGGAGGCGGGGCGGTCATATCACGCCACATCCCTGGAGGCCGCCCAGGAGGGCGACGGGCTGCCCGGTCTGCTGGACCGTCTCGGCTACGAGGACCCGGAGCTGGCCGGCGTCGAGCACCGCGACCTCGTCCGGCATCTGCTCGTCCAGCTCCCCGAGCGCGAACAGCGGATTCTCCTCCTCCGCTACTACAGCAATCTGACACAGTCCCAGATCAGCGCGGAGCTGGGCGTGTCGCAGATGCATGTCTCGCGGCTGCTCTCGCGGAGCTTCGCCCGACTCAGGTCCGCAAACAGGATCGACGCCTAACCGATACGAGCGACCCGTTCTCGCGCAGATATGTCGACTTGGCGCTACAGCGTGTTGCCGACATGTGACATTCTGCTGGAACCGCGTTTGCCGTGGCGCCGCCTCCGGTATTCAGGTGGAGGCACAATTCCTCGGTCCGCCTCGGTCCGGGGACATGCCACAGCGACCCGACCGCGACCTCAAGGGGGTGGCATGTCCGTAGAACTGGGCAGCTCGAAGGTGCTTCCCGCGATTCCCGCGCCTGCACCACACGTGCATGACGACGCCATCAACACCCGCACGCTCTCCCGCTCCCTTTTCCTGCGGCTCGCCACGCTCGACAAGGACAGCGCGGAGCGTACGTACGTCCGCGACACCCTGATCGAGCTGAATCTCCCGCTCGTGCGGTACGCCGCGGCGCGCTTCCGCAGCCGCAACGAGCCGATGGAGGACATCGTCCAGGTCGGCACGATCGGCCTGATCAAGGCGATCGACCGTTTCGATTGCGAACGCGGCGTGGAGTTCCCCACGTTCGCGATGCCGACCGTCGTCGGGGAGATCAAGCGGTTCTTCCGCGACACCTCGTGGTCGGTACGGGTGCCGCGCCGGCTCCAGGAGCTGCGTCTCGCGCTCACCAAGGCCAGCGACGAACTGGCCCAGAAGCTCGACCGCTCCCCCACCGTCACCGAACTCGCCGTGTGCCTGGGAGTGTCGGAGGAGGACGTCGTCGACGGCCTGGCGGTCGGCAACGCCTACACCGCCTCCTCGCTCGACTCCCCCTCCCCCGAGGACGACGGCGGCGAGGGCTCCCTCGCGGACCGCCTCGGCTATGAGGACACCGCGCTGGAGGGCGTCGAATACCGCGAGTCCCTCAAGCCGCTGCTGGCCAAACTCCCGCCCCGTGAGCGCCAGATCATCATGCTGCGCTTCTTCGCCAACATGACGCAGTCCCAGATCGGCGAGGAGGTCGGCATCTCCCAGATGCACGTCTCCCGTCTGCTCACCCGCACCCTGGCGCAACTGCGCGAGGGCCTGATCTCGGACTGACCGCCGGGCGGCGGCAGGCGGCCGTACCGCCCGTACCGGCGGGCCCGTCGTCGCCGTTCCGACAGCCTGTGGCGCCGTGCCACCGACAGCCTGTGTCGCCGTGCCACCGGCAGTCCGGTCGCCGTACCGCCGGCAGTCCCGCATGGGCGGGTTCCAGGGGGTGTGGGTGTACGCGGGGCCTGGTGTACGGGCAGTCTGGTGTACCGGTCCTTTCACGGGCATGTACACCTGACGTACCGTCACTCACACTGTCCCGATGCGACGGACGACGGCAGTTGCCTCCGCCTCGGCGGCCGTACTGTGCCTGGGCGCCATCCTGTTCACCGGCTGCGGGTCCACGGCCGGCCGAAGCTACCTCGCGCTGGGCGCGGCAGGCCCCGCCGACAGCCGGGCGCCGACGAAGCCCGTACCCCCGCGGGACGGGGTCGAGCTGACGCCGCTGGACGGCGGCGACAACGGAGAGAGCGACGTCAGCGGTGGTGGCGGTGGCCGTCGCGGTGATCTGGGTCCCAGGGGGCCGGGCGGGGCGTCCGGAGGCGGGGGCGGCTCGTCGGGGTCGTCGGGGGGTTCGGGCGCGCCTGGTACCTCGCCGTCGGATGCGGCGGCGGCAGCGGGGCACGGCGAGGGCACCGGTGGCGGACCGACCAGCTCCCCCAACTCGCGTCCTGGTACGCCCAGTTCACCGTCCGGAAACCCTGGGAGTTCCGGGAACCCTGGAGGCGCGAGCGGCGGCGATGGCGGAGGCGACGGCAGTGGCTCCCCGGGCACCGGACACCACCCGGGCACCCCCACTCCCACCACTCCGCCTGACACCGGCTTCCCCACCATTCCCGCCGGGCCGAACGCCCCCGCCGGCCTCCTGATCGGCAAGCCGGCCCTCGCCGGTACCGATGTGCGCTGGTGCGAGCAGGTCACCCTCGACTTCCTCAACACCGCGAAGAACCCGGTGACTTCCGGCACCGTCACCTTCGGCACCCACATCATCGGCCTCCTGGGCATCGACTGGGCCACCGTCAACTCCACCCACAGCCTGCCGCTCCCCCTGGCGCCGGGCCGACGGACAACCGGCACCTGGCGCGTCTGCGTGGACGCGTGGCGCGTACCGCTGGGGATGCACATCGAGACGCGGGACGTGACGTTCGGCTGGAAGTGACCCGGAGGCGCGCCTGAGCCTGGCCCGGCCGGGGATCTGGAGGTGGCGCAGCTGTGCCTGCCGGGTCCGGGTCGTCAGGGCCCGGGTCCGGGTCGTAAGAGCCCAGGTCCGGGTCGTCAGGGCCCAGGTCCGGGTCGTCAGGGCCCAGGTCCGGGCCCGCTCGTCCGAGCGGGATCTTGACCGGCCCGTGCGGGGCTCACGCCGCTGTAGGCGCGGTGGGGCTCACGTCGTCATGCGCGTCAGGGCTCACGGCGTCACGCGCATCGCCGGGTGGGCCTTCACATGGGTCACGTCTTCGATGTCGTGTCCGGCTTTCTCCAGCAGCGCCCAGGAGAGTTCGTTCAACGCCCGAGCCGCCGCGACCTCCTCACCGGTCCGTTGCTGTTCGGGGTCCCTGGGGTGGCGGGTGGCCTGGCCCTTGGCGCGTAGCTCGGTGCCGTCCTGGAGCCGCAGCAGGACGGCCGCCCGCGTCTTCTTCTCGACCTCTTCGAACTCCACCTCGATGTGCCATCCAACGATCGTCTGCATGCCGTCCACCTCCTGCGTTACTCCTCCAGCGTGCACCAGGTGGCACGTACGCGCAGCCGGGACGGCCCTGCTCACGCCGCCGCGCGGACCGCCGCCACGTGCCCCGGGCCGTCGGGACTCCCGGCACTGTCGCCATGTCCGGGTCACGTCCGGATCATGCAGAGACCGGTCATTGCGGCCATCGGGGAGGCGGGCGAGGCTGGTGGCCATGAGCACTCCCCGGCACCGTGTGGTGATCGCCGTCTTCCCGGGCGTGGACGCACTCGACGTGACCGGTCCCGTCGAGGTCTTCGCCATGGCCGGACAGGTCCTGGGCGGGCGCCGCCCCGGATACGACGTGCAGATCCTCGCGCACCGCGCGGAGCCGGTGGACACCTTCTCCGGGGTACGGCTCTGCGTGGACGGGACGTTCACCGACTGCGCCGGCACGATCGACACCCTGCTGATCCCCGGCCGCATGGACATCGGCCCGGAGGGTCCGGTGCCACGTATCGACCACGAGGTGGTCGCCTGGCTGCGCACGGCGGCGCCGCCGGCCGGCCGGGTCGCCGCCGTCTGCGCGGGCACGCATGTGGCCGCCGCGGCCGGACTGCTCGACGGTCACCGCGCCACCACCCACTGGGCCACCGCACAGTTGCTGGCCGCCGGTCATCCCGAGGTGACGGTCGACCCCGATCCGATCTTCATCCGCTCGGGCCGGATCTGGACCGGCGCGGGCATCACGTCCTCCATGGACCTGGCGCTGGCTCTGGTCGCGGACGACCACGGCGACGAGGCGGCTCTGGAGGTCGCCCGGATCATGGTCATGTACCTCCAGCGGCCGGGCGGCCAGAGCCAGTTCAGCGTGCAGCTGTCGCATCAGCGGGCCGGCCGCGGTGCCGCCCGCGCTGACGTCCGCACCGATGTGCGCGCCCTGCGGCTGTGGATCGGCGACCACCTGGCCGAGGATCTGTCCGTACCGGTCCTGGCCGCCCGGATGAACATGAGCGAGCGGCACTTCTCCCGCGTTTTCCAGCGGGAGACCGGCAGCACCCCCGGCACCTTCGTGGAGCGGATGCGCCTGGAGGCGGCGCGCCGCCTGCTGGAACGGACCGACCGGCCACCCACCGACATCGCCGCCGCGACCGGGCTGCGCTCCGTCGAAACGCTCTACCGCGTCTTCCGTGACCGGCTCGGCACCTCCCCCGCCGAATACCGGCGACGCTTCCGCACCGACACACAGGAGAGCACCGTGCAGAACACCACGCAGAACACCGCGCAGAACACCACCGGGGCAACCTCATGAAGATCACCGCCACGCACATCGGGACCGCCACCGCCCTGGTGGAGGCCGGCCCCCTGCGGCTGCTCACCGATCCCGTCCTCGACCCGGCGCCGGCCACGTACGTGCACGGCCCGATCACGCTGCGCAGCACCGAGCACCCCGCCCGCACGGCGGCCGAGCTGCCGCCCGTCGACGCGATCCTGCTCAGCCACGACGAGCACCCCGACAATCTGGACGCCGCCGGCCGCGCCCTGCTGCCCGGCAAGACCGTCCTCACCACCGTCAGTGGCGCGGACCGCCTCGGCGCCGGAGCGATCGGCCTGGCGCCCTGGCAGACCCACGAACTCACCGCCCACGGCCACACGCTGCGGATCACCGCCACCCCGGGACGGCACGGCCCGGTCGGCGACGTCATCGGCTTCGTCCTGGAGACGCCCGGGGTGGACGGCGCCGTCTACCTCTCCGGGGACACCGTGCACTTCCCCGAACTGGACGAGATCGGCCGCCGCTTCACCATCGGCACCGCCTTCCTCCACCTCGGCGCCGCCCGGCTGGCCGCCTTCGCGGGCGACGACCTCATCACCATGGACGGCGCCCAGGGGGCGGCCCTGGCCCGTTCCCTCGGCGCGCGCACCGTCGTCCCGCTCCACTACGCCTCGTGGGAACACTTCACCGAGGACCGCGCCGACATCACCGCCGCCTTCGCGGCCGAGGGCATCGCCGACCGCCTGCACTGGCTCACGCCGGGGCGGGCCGAGGTCCTCTGACGCCCCCGAAGTCCTCCGCCTCCCCCGCCCCTTGACGGCCCCGCCCGCCACCACCGTGGAGCCGTGCGAACGAGGCCGAGTCGCTCCCCCACCCCCGCCTTCCGGGCGGACGCGGTGTGACCTGCCCCTTCGAGGATCAGGGCAGCGGCCGCGCCGGACTCCACCGCACCGTCGGCATCGCACTGAGCCACTGGCCGGCCCCGCCGCCGTCCCCTGCGCTAGGGCCGCCGCCCCACGGCCAGGAGATGCGAGCTGGCGGACAGCAGTTCCGGGTACGGCTCGGCCATCCGTGCCGCTGCGAGCGCTGATGCGAAGAGGTCCGTACCGGCGACCGACGCGCCCGTATGCTGCTCAACGGCCTTGAGCATGCCCCACGTCGGCCCCTCGATGCCGAACACCTCGGCCCCGTCGAAACCGGCGTCGCGCAGTTCGTCCCGCAGCTCCTCGCCGCGGTGGAAGTACGCCGCGGTGAATCCCCGCTTCCCGTCATGGACGGACGAACTGAGGATGCGCCCGACCGCGCCTTGCATCCGCTCGGTGTGGAGATGGGCGAAGGCGGTGTGCTCGAACAGTGACGCGTACCGGTTGATACCCGCCGCGGCCACCAGCCCGCCCGGCTTGACGACCCGGAACGCCTCGGCGAGGGCCTGGTCCCGGTCGGCACGGTCCAGAAGGTGGTAGAGCGGGCCGAGGAGGAGCACGGCGTCGTACGAGGCGTCGGCGGCGGCCAGCTTGCGGGCATCACCCAACTCGGCTGTGCAGCCCACTGCCTTGGCCTCCGCCACGTGCCGGGGGACCGGGTCCACGAGGTGCACCCGGTAGCCGTCCTCGGTGAGCCAAGTGGCGTGTGTGCCGGGGCCGCCGCCGACGTCCAGGACCATGGCGGGCGCGGGGGGAAGGCAGCGGCGCAGCAGTTCCTGCGTGCGGAGCAGCTCCAGGCGTCCGTCAGCGGAGGTGGTCAGCCGCTCGGCCTCGTTGCCCGTGTTCGCGTAGTACTCGGTGATCTCTGGCGCTAGCTCGGGGAGGTCCATGCGCGGCATTCTGTAACTTGACCAGCTGACTAGTCCAGTAGTGAGACGAGAGCGGTACGCATGGCCATGACGAAGTACGAGCAGATCGCTGAATCGCTCCGAACCCGCATCGCGGCAGGCGAGTTCGGCCCTGGCGACCTCCTGCCCTCCGGACGCGATCTGTGCGAACAGTGGCAGGTGGCGCGCGGAACTGTCGTGAAGGCGATGGAGGCTCTGCGCAACGACGGTCTGGTGGTATCCCGCCAGGGCTCAGGGTTTTCCGTCGCCGAGGCTCCGGTCGCCCGGCCCGCCGGCGGACGACGGGCCGGGTCCACTCGGATCGGCGGCGGCTCCCCGTACCGGCGGCTGGGCACCCCTGACCGGGCCGTCCCGCCGTCGGCCGTCGCGGATGCGCTCGGGCTCGGCGAGGGCGAGGTGGCGCTCCGGCGTACCCGTCTGATGCTCCTCGATGACGGCACTCCGCAATCGCTGGTGACCGCGTGGTTCCCGGCCGAGGTGGCGGACGTGTGCCCACGGCTGTCGTCGGCGGGCCCGATCGCGGAGGGCACGACGCGCTATGTGCAGCGCGAGACGGGCCGTTTCCCCGCGGAGGGGATGGACGTCAGGTCGGTACGCCTGGCCGACCCGGATGAGGCGGCACTGCTGGAGGTGACGGAGCCCGCGGCGGTGTCGGTGGTCCTGCACGTCGCGTACGACCCGGAGCGGCGGGCCTTGGTGTGCGAGGTGGGCGTCACGCCGTCGCATGTGTACGAGGACACCGACAACTACCCGATGGGGCACGCTTCCTGACGAGTTGCTTGACTGGACTAGTCAACTGGTCCAGTGTGATCCTTGCGCGGGAGCGCAGCCACCACGTTTGCCGGTGATCATTGCCGCGCGCTGCCTCCCACCACCCACCGACATCGCCATGTGCGCCCTGCGTGACGGCGCACAGATGCGGGACCCCGGCGACCGCTGCAACGGCCCCGGGGCGTGGCCAACCTGACGTCTCAGAGAAGCAGGCCGACAGGGAAGACCCTATGCGCCGCCTCCTCGCCCGGCCGACCCGGCCGACGAAACAGTCCGCACCCCCGGCGTCCGACGCCGCCCGTGAGCACCGCCCGGCAACACCCGCACTCCCTCGCCCCCTCCCCTCGCTCCGCCCCCGTCGCCACGAGACGCCCCTCGACGGCACCGCCACCCCCCTCGTACGCCCCTACCTCCTCACGCACGAGCGGCGACAGCATCCCCACGCTCCATGGCCACCTGTGTACGGAAAGGCACACGGCGCCGAGGTCCGGTCATGAGCCGGACGCCGATCATGCGGCTGCTTCCCTGGGCGGGGGCGGACGGTCAGCCGTGCTACGTCGCGACGGACGGCCATGTCGGCGGCTACGTTTCGCACCTCGCCGACCGCATGGAGGAGCTTCAGCTCGACACCGGGGCGGAGCTGCTCGACCACGTCGCCGACCTGCTGGACGCCCGCCCTCCGTCGATGAGCTGCGGTTCTGTGTCAGCAGGCTGAAGGAGGCACTGCGGGACGCGCTACGGATCGCGGAGAGCCGGGGCGGGCGCATCCCCTTCCCCGGCGGCGACAGCGCAGAAGGAGAGGGAGAAGGGAACCCGTAGCCCAGGGGTCCTCAGCATTCGAGGGGCCCGGCGGTGCCGGGCCCCTCGTTCGTACGGAAGTCGCGTATACGCAGTCGCGTGCAGGAAGTCGCACACAGGGTGTCCCCATGCATACGCGTATATAGGGGACGGCCTCGCACGGCCGTCCATGCCGGCGCCTACCCCAGCGCCAGCCAGGCCGCCCCCACGACGACCAGGATCGCGACGATCACGCCGACGATGAGGCCGACGCGGGGGCCGCCGGACGCGGCGCGCTGGGGGGCCGCGGCGCGGCGGGAGCCGGTGGGCTGGGGCGGGGCGCCCTCGTCGACGAAGGCTCGGAACATCTGCGTGCTGCCCGCCGGGTCGTAGTTGCCCTCGGCCTGGTTCTGCGGGTTGGTCGCCATGGGGAAGGACCCTAGCGAACGGGGAGTTGGCGGGGCACCTCTGGGGCGCGTCCGGGCACATCCGAGGGTGTCCGAGGGGGGTGCGGGGGGCTCGCGGAGGGGCGGGGGTGGGCTCGCGTACCGCCGTCCGCCTTTTGACCTGGTCGCGGGGGAGAGTTTTGGCTCCCTTTACCGCCGGGACCCTGAAATCGTTTGCCTTCAGCAACCAACAGAGTTTATGGTTGCCCGAAGCAACAAATGATCGTGGAGGAGCTCATGGCCGCTCGGAGTCAGTACGAAGAGCTGGCCAGGCAACTCAGTGCCATCGGCGCCGTCAAACGCGGGATGGGGCGGATCCTCCCCCCGGACTGCCCGCCCGCCTCGGCAGGTGTGCTCACCCTTCTCGACCGGCACGGCGAGATGCGGATGAGCCAGCTCGCCGAGCTGCTCGCGATCGACATGTCGGTGACGAGCCGGCATGTCGCACACGCCGCCGAGCGCGGCTGGATCGAGCGGAAGCCCGACCCCGCCGACAAGCGGTCGCGGCTGCTGCGCCTGACCCCGAGCGGCACGGAGGTCCTCAACGACCTCGCCAAGCGCTCCGCCGAAACACTCGCCCGGTATCTGGATGACTGGACCGACACCGACGTCGGGCATCTCAACGAGCTGCTCGCCAGGCTCCGTTCGAGCTTCGGCGACTGCCGTATCCGGGCACCTCACGACTCCACCACCCGTACACCCGCAGGATGAAAAGGAACTACATGGCTACGACCACACCAGCCGGTGTGCGGGGCGGCCACGCCAAGCACGGGGGCGGCGGTCACGACGCCCCCGCCGGCGGCCCGATGACGCACCGTCAGATCATGGAGGCGCTGTCCGGGCTGCTGCTCGGCATGTTCGTCGCGATCCTCTCGTCGACGATCGTCTCCAACGCGCTGCCGCAGATCATCCACGAGCTCGACGGCGGCCAGAGCGCCTACACCTGGGTCGTGACGGCGTCGCTGCTGGCGATGACCGCGACCACCCCGCTGTGGGGCAAGCTCTCCGACCTGTTCAGCAAGAAGCTGCTGGTGCAGGCCGCGCTGGTCATCTACGTACTGGGCTCGGTGGTGGCCGGGCTCTCGCAGAACACCAGCATGCTGATCGCCTGCCGGGTGATCCAGGGCATAGGCGTGGGCGGTCTGTCCGCCCTGGCCCAGATCGTGATGGCCGCGATGATCTCGCCGCGGGAGCGCGGCCGGTACAGCGGCTACCTCGGTGCCACCTTCGCCGTCGCCACCGTCGGCGGCCCGCTGCTCGGTGGCGTCATCACCGACACCAGCTGGCTCGGCTGGCGCTGGTGCTTCTACGTCGGCGTGCCGTTCGCGGTGATCGCGCTGATCGTGCTCCAGAAGACCCTGAAGCTCCCCGTCGTCAAGCGCGAGGGCGTCAAGGTCGACTGGGCGGGCGCCTTCTTCATCAGCGCGGCGGTCTCGCTGCTGCTGGTGTGGGTGACCCTGGCCGGCAACAACTACGACTGGCTGTCGTGGCAGACCTTCGTGATGGTCGGCGGCGCGATCGTGCTCGGCGCGGTCTTCGTCTTCGTCGAGTCCAGGGCGAAGGAGCCGATCGTCCCGCTGCGGCTGTTCCGCAACAAGACGATCACGCTGGCCTCGGTGGCCTCGCTGTTCGTCGGTATCTCGATGTTCACCGGCACCGTCTTCTTCAGCCAGTACTTCCAGCTGGCGCGCGGCCAGTCGCCGACGATGTCCGGTGTCATGACGATCCCGATGATCGCCGGTCTCTTCGTCTCCTCGACCGTCTCGGGCCAGGTCATCACCAAGACCGGCCGCTGGAAGGCATGGCTGGTCACCGGCGGTGTGCTGCTGACCGCGGGCCTGGGCCTGCTGAGCACCATCCGCTACGACACCACGTACTGGCACATCGCGATCTTCATGGCGCTGATGGGCCTCGGCATCGGCATGATGATGCAGAACCTGGTGCTGGCCACCCAGAACCAGGTCGCCCCCGAGGACCTCGGCTCCGCCTCCTCGCTGGTCACCTTCTTCCGCTCCCTCGGTGGTGCGGTGGGCGTCTCGGTGCTCGGTGCGGTGCTCGCCACCCGCGTCACGCACTACGTCAAGGACGGCCTGGTCGAGTCGTTCGGGCCGGAGAAGGCCGCGCAGATGGGCCAGGCCGGCGGCGGTGGCATCCCGGACCTGTCCGCGCTGCCGGCTCCGCTGCGGACCATCATGGAGAGCGCCTACGGACACGGTGTCGCCGATGTCTTCATGTACGCCGCGCCCTGCGCGCTGCTCGCCTTCCTCTTCGCCCTGTTCATCAAGGAGGTCGCGCTGAAGACCCGGGGCGGGCTGGAGCAGGGCGCGTCCGGTACGGCGGCCGCGGCCCCGGCCGGCACCGCCGTCCTGACCTCCGCCGACACCGCCGCCCCGGCGGCCGCCGAGGAGCGGGAGCCCGCACTGGTGGGCGCCCCGTCGGCCGGCTCCGACGAGGACGGCCACACCCCCTCGTGGGCACAGCCGGCCCCGGCGACGGCCGCCCAGCCACTGGCGGCGTTCGCCTCGGCGGGCGGCGGGGACGCCGCCCCGGCCGGTCCGGCGGTGCACGGCTTCGTCCGCAACGCCGAGGGCGGTCCGGTACCGCGCTCCGCGGTGACGCTGATCTCGCTCAGCGGGCGTCAGCTGGGCCGCTCGGTCGCCCAGGCCGACGGCGCGTACACGCTCAGCGCCCCCGGCGCCGGCTCGTACGTCCTGATCGCGGCGGCCGACGGCCACCAGCCGCAGGCGTCCACGGTCGTCGTCGGCGACCGGCCGGTCGGCTACGACATCCTGCTCAGCGGGACCAGCGGCCTCGGCGGCCAGGTCCGCAGCGCGGTCACCGGTGAGCCGGTCGAGGGTGCGATGGTCGTCGTCACCGACGTCCGCGGTGAGGTGCTGGCCACCGGGAAGACCGGGGCCGAGGGCTACTTCGCCTTCGACGAGCTGGCCGCCGGCACCTTCACCGTCGCCGTGAACGCGGCGGACTACCGCCCGACCGCACTGCCGGTCGAGGTCGGTGGCCAGGGCACGGCCCATATCGAGATCGAGCTGCTGTCCGGCGCCCGGGTGCAGGGCGTCGTCCGGGCGGGCACCGGGCGCGACCCGCTGACGGACGCCCGGGTCACGCTGGTGGACGCGGCGGGCAACGTCGTCGCCACCTCGACGACCGGTGCGGACGGCGCGTACGCCTTCACCGACCTGGACGCCGGCGACTACACGGTCATCGCGAGCGGCTACCCGCCGGTCGCCACCGGCCTCCAGGTGGACGCCCGCGGGGTCGACGGCTACGACATCGACCTCGCCCACCCCGGGGACTGACCCGGCCCCGGGTGAACCGCCCGGGATGCGAAACCCCGGGCCGGGGCGCGCCGTGAGCGGCGACGCGCCCCGGGCCCGGCCCCAGGGCCCCGGCGGCGGCCGTGCGCACAGGCAGGGGACGGCCTGCACGCCGCCGCCCGGGGCCCGACACGTACCAGGCAAGAAACGGGAGTGGCAATGACTTCGACGGGCGCGGGAACTGCGGGAGTACGGGCGCGGGTCCGCACACGGGACGGCTGGGCGGTCCAGCACGCCGTACTGACCGTCACCGATATGACGGGCGCGCAGGTGCTGCGCGCACCGGCCGACGAGGAAGGCACCGTCCGCGGCGAACAGCCGCTGCCCGCCGGTCCGTACACGGTCATCGTGACGGCCGTCGGCTACGCCCCGGCGGCGGCCGGTGCGATCGTGACGGCGAGCGGCCGGCTGGACGCCGGCACGGTGGTGCTGGCGCGGCAGGGCGGTACGGAGCTGCCGCCGCCCGGTGTCTGGACGGTCGATCCGGTGCATTCGACGGTGGCCGCGGTCGCCCAGCACCTGGGTATCTCCAGCGTGCACGGCCGGTTCGCCGAGTTCAGCGGCCGGATCGAGATCGCCGAGGACCTGGCGCACTCGACCGTCCAGGCGGTCATGAAGGCCGCGTCGATCGACACCGGCAACGGCCTGCGCGACGACCATCTGCGCTCCGCGGACTTCCTGAACGTCGAGGAGTTCCCCGAACTCACCTACCGCAGCACCGGCCTGGAGCCGGCCGGCGCGGACCGCTGGACGGTGCACGGCGAGCTGTCCCTGCACGGCGTCGTCCGGCCGGTGGACCTCGACCTGAGCTACCTCGGCACCGGCCCCGACCCGTGGGGCGGGGTGCGTGCGGCCTTCCGGGCCACCGCCGCACTGCGCCGCGAGGACTTCAAGATGAACTACAACCAGGTCGTCGCGGCCGGGATCGCGGCGATCGGTACGACGCTGAAGGTCGAGCTGGACATCCAGGCGGTGCAGGGGACGAGCCTGCCGACCGGCTGACGGGCCGGCCGGCTGACCGGCTGACGGGCGGGGCGGCTGACGGGCGGGGCGGCTGACGGGCGGGGCGGCTGACGGGCGGGGCGGCGAACGGCGGTCCTCAGGCCCCCCGTTCGCCGCCCCGTTCCCGCATCGCCTCGATCCCCGCGATCTGGAGGTCCAGGGCGAACGTGAAGTCCCGGTCCAGAATGTCGAGGGCGCTGCCCCCGCGGGCGTACCCGATCCCGGCGGACAGTTCCAGCGTCTCGGCGTGCTCCGGGCGGTCCGAGAGCGCGGCGACGATCTGGGCGAAGTAGTCGTCCAGGCTGATGCCCGCGGCCCGGCAGCTCGCCTCGTGCAGGGCCCGGAGCGTCGAGAAGCCGTAGGCGAAGTGGAAGACGGCGGCCAGTGCGCCGGAGATCCGCTCCGGCGGCAGACCGGTGCGGCGCATGACCCGGACCGTGGCGTTGGAGAAGGCGTTCGCCCGCGGGCCGACGTTGATGAACTCGCCCAGCAGCCGGGCCGCCCAGGGGTGCCGCAGCAGCGTGTCGCGGTAGCCGACGGCCAGGACGCGCAGCTGGTCGCGCCAGTCGGCGCCGTCGTCCGACTCGTCCGGGAGTGTCAGCTCGCCGGCCACCGCGTCAACGGCCAGTTCCAGCAGGTTGTCCTTGGTGTCGACGTACCAGTAGACGGACATCGCGGTGACGCCCAGCTCGGCGGCGAGCCGGCGCATCGAGAACTTCGCCAGCCCCTCGGCGTCCAGCAGCCGGACCGATGCCGCGACGATCTTGTCGAGGTCCAGTCCGGCCGGCTGGTCCGCCTTCCGCCTCGGCCGGGGGCGCTCGGCCAGCCAGATACTGCGCGGCCGCTTCCCGGTGCCGCCGTCCGTCGCTGTCATGGCGCCCTCCCCTTCGCTGAAGCCCGCCGTATGCCCCGTACCGCGCGTACGGGGCATACGGGTCGTACCGCTGATGCTATTCCGCTGTGGCGGCGGCCGGTTCCGCCGCGGCTCCGGCGCCGCCCTCGTCACCCGGGCTCCCGGCCCGGCGCAGCAGCACCGCGGCGAGCAGCCCGCCGAGGAACACCGCCGCCGCGCCGACCAGCTGGCTGGTGCCGATACCGGCCGCGAAGGCGTCGTGGACGGCGGTCCGCTCGGCATCCGTACGGGTCCTGGCGAGGGCCTCGGGGAGCGAGCCGGCACCGGCCGCGACCAGCGGGAGCAGCGCAACGAACCGGGAGTTGAGGACCGCGCCGAGGACGGCGACGCCGAGCCCCTGGCCGAATTCCGTCAGCGTGCCGTTGACCCCGGCGCCGACTCCGGCCTTGGCCGGCGGGATCGCGGACATGATGGCGTTGGCCATCGTGGGCATGGCGAGCCCGATGCCGACACCCATGACGATCAGACCGGTCAGCATGCCGCCGTAGCTGTCCCCGCCGAGGGTGGCGATGGCGGCGAGACCGCCCGCCAGCAGCGTCATCCCGGAGAGGATCATGCCGGAGGTGCCGAGCCGCGGCGTCAGCCGGGCGCTCAGCCCGGTGAAGTTGACCAGGATGACCGTGGCGGCGAGCGGCGCCATCCGCAGCCCCGCGTCCAGCGGGCCGTAGCCGAGCACCAGTTGGAGGTGCTGGGTGAGCAGGAACATCGAGCCGCCCATGCCGAAGGCGACGAGGATGCCGCCCGAGACGGCGCCCACGAAGCGGGAGTTGCGGAAGAAGTGCATGTCCAGCATCGGATGCGGGATGCGCAGCTCCCAGAGCACGAAGAGGACCAGCGCCACGGCACCGACGGCCGCGGAGACCAGCACCCGGCCCGACAGCCAGCCGTGTCCGGGCCCGGAGATGATCGCGAAGACCACGCCGGTCATGCCGACCATGGACAGCAGCGCGCCGAGCAGATCGGGTCGCTCCCCGCCGTGGCTCTTCGACTCGGGGACGAGCGCGACCACGGCGAACAGCCCGAGCAGCGCCACCGGCAGGTTGATCAGGAAGAGCGAGCCCCACCAGAAGTGGTTCAGCAGCGAACCGCCGATCAGCGGGCCGACGGCGAAGCCGAGGGAGCTGATCGCGCCCCAGATGCCGATGGCCTTGGGGCGCTCGGCGTCGTCGAAGACCTGCACGATGACGGCGAGGGTGGTGGTCATCAGCAGGGCGCCGCCGATGCCCATGGCGGCGCGGGCGGCGATCAGCTGGGCGGGCGTCTGGGCGAGGGTGGCGCCGAGCGAGGCGATACCGAACAGCGCCAGTCCGGTGGCGAGCATCTTCTTGCGGCCGTAGCGGTCGGCGGCGTTGCCCGCGGTGAGCAGCAGACCGGACTGGACCAGCGAGTAGGCGTTGAGCATCCACTGCACATCGGCGGTGGTCGCGCCCAGTTCCTCGGTGAGGGAGGGGACGGCGACGTTCAGCACGGTGTTGTCGAGGACCACCGTGAGCTGGGCGAGGCAGATGACCGCCAGGATCAGCCAGCGGGCGGCGTGGCGGTCGGGTGGCTGGCGGGACGCGGCGGTGGCGTCGAAGGCCACGGTGGACATGCAGGCTCCCTGTACGGTGCGAGTGGATTGCTTTACACCGTACAGGGAGTCTTATACGCCGTACATTTCATTATCGGGCGGGGACTACGCCGGGCATTCCGGCGGTCATTCCGACGGGCATTCCGGCAGGCACTCCGCTGGGCATTCCGGCGGGCGGCGACGGGCCGGGTCCGGCGCCGCCCGGCGGCTCAGACCGGCCGCGTCAGGTCGTAGAACGTGGCGCCGCCCACCGTCACCTTCGTGAAGCTCTTCTCGATCCACGAGGTGATCTCCGACGAGTGGCCCTTGCCGCCGCCGAAGCCCCCGCGACCGCCCTGTCCGGCCGGTTCACCCGGTCCGCCCGGTTCACCCCGCTCCCCGGCGATGAAGTAGTGGATCTCGCCGTCCCGGACGTACTGCTTGAACCGGTCGAGGGTCGGCGACGGATCGCTGCCGTTGAAGCCGCCGATCGCCATCACCGGCCGCTCCGTGGCCAGTTGGTAGCTCGCGGCGTTCTGCGAGCCGATGGCCGCGGCGGCCCAGGTGTACCGGTCGGCGTCCTTCTCCAGCAGCGCCTTGGCCCGGTCGCTCACCTTGCTGCCGTTGAGCAGACCGCCCATACCGCCGCCCGTACCGCCCGTCCGGCCGCCGAACCGCTCGGCCGCCGCGCCGCCCGGCCCGCCGGGGAAGCCCTGCGGGAACCGGCCACGGCCCCCGCCCTGCGCCTGGCCGGCACCCGGCGCACCCGGTATGCCCGGCATACCGCCGTTGCCACCCTTGCCGCCTTTACCGCTCTTACCGCCCTTACCGCCGGCCCATGCACCTCCGGGCCATCCGCCGCCCGGTCCGCCCCGGCCGCCCTGGACCGCGGGCCCGGCGGTGATGATCGAACCGCCCTTCGGGGTGCCGACCGTGTCGAGCGTGTACGCGAGCGGGCCCGCCAGCGCCGCCGCCACCCCGAACGCCGCCGCGAGCGCAGCGAGCCGGCGGCGGCCCGCACGCGCCGTGAGCAGCAGCCCCGGTGCCGCCGCCAGGCCGAGCGCCAGCACCACCCAGCGCAGCCACGGCAGCCAGTCCGGCGAACGGTCCAGCAGGACGTACGACCAGACGGCGGTCACCGCCACCGTCCCGGCGAGGACCACCGGCGCCGCCCGGCCACCGCGCCGCCACAGCAGCGTCGCCCCCATGCCGACCAGCGCCGCGATATAGGGCGCCAGCGCGATGTTGTAGTACTGGTGGAAGATCCCGGACATGAAGCTGAAGGTCGCGAACGTCATCAGCAGCGCCCCGCCCCAGACCAGGAACTCCGTCCGCTGCGCGGCCTGTTCGGCGGCGACGGCGCGCCGGGCCCGCCACAGCACGCACACGGCGGCGACCAGCAGGATCAGCGCGGCGGGCAGCAGCCAGGAGATCTGGCCGCCCATGTCGGAGGAGAACAGCCGGGTGAGACCGGTCTCGCCCCAGCCGCCACCGCCGCCACCCCGGTGGCCACCGCCACCGCCGACGCTGCCGGTCTCGTTACCGCTGATCCGGCCGAACCCGTTGTAGCCGAAGGTCAGCTCCAGGAAGCTGTTGTGCTGCGAACCGCCGATGTACGGGCGCGCGGACGCCGGCATCAGTTCGACGATCGCCACCCACCAGCCGCCGGACACCACGATCGCCAGCCCCGCGAGCAGCAGCTGACCCAGCCGGCGGCGCAGCGCGACCGGCGCACAGCACGCGTAGACCACGGCCGGCGCCGGCAGGATCAGCCACGCCTGGAGCGTCTTGGTCAGAAAGCCGAGCCCGAAGCAGACACCGGCCAGCACCAGCCACTTCGTCCGGCCGTCCGCCAGGGCGCGCAGCACGGCGGCGATCGCGCAGACCATCAGCAGACAGAGCAGCGCGTCGGGGTTGTTGAAGCGGAACATCAGGGCGGCGACGGGTGTCAGCGCCAGCGCCGCACCGCTCAGCAGCCCGGCCACCGCACCGAACCTGCGCCGTACGGCGGCGTACAGCACACCGACCGTCGCCACGCCCATCAGCGCCTCGGGCACCAGGATCGCCCAGGAACCGAGCCCGAAGAGGCGTACGGAGAGCGCCATCGGCCACAGGGCGGCCGGGGGCTTGTCGACCGTGATGGAGTTCGCCGCGTCCGAGGAGCCGAAGAAGAACGCCTGCCAGCTCTCGCTGCCGGCCTGCACAGCGGCCGAGTAGAACTGGTTCGCGTAACCGGAGGCCGCCAGATCCCAGAGGTAGAGCACGGCGGTGACCGCCAGCAGCACCAGCAGCGCGGGCCGGGCCCAGCGCGGATCCTCCGGACGGCCGCGCACGATCCGCTCGGGCAGCCCCCGCAGTCCGGACCGGGGCTCGTAGCTGCGTACGGGTGGGGGCGGTGGTGGCGGGGCCGGCTGCGATCGCGTGGCCGGCGGCGGACTCGACGCATCCGGCGGATTCGGTGGATTCGGTGGATTCGGTGGCTGCGCCGGGATGCTGGGCTGCTGCGGGGTCATCGGGCGCTCCTGGTGGGGTCGTTCGGGTTGCGCTGTGCGTTCGGGGGGTGGATGGGGATCGGGGAGCTGGTGGGGCTTGAGGTGCTGCCGGGCGCGCTCGGGGTGCCGGTGGCGCTCGGGTGACGCGTATCGCCCGTGCGGCCCGTACCGCCCGCGCCTCTCACGTCACCCGCGTCGCCCACCCCGTCCCCGCGCTCGGGCTCCGGGAAGACCCAGGCGCGGAGGAGCAGGAACCGCAGCACCGTCGCCGCGAGGTTGGCGGCCACCAGCACCGCGAGCTCGGTGCCGTGCGAGGGCCGGCCGGTGGCGGCGTCGAGGGCCGCGAGCGAACCGCTGGTCAGGACCAGTCCGATGGCGAAGACGACCAGCCCCTGGGCCTGATGGCGGACCGCCCGGTCCCGGCCGCGCACCCCGAAGGTGAGCCGCCGGTTGGCCGCCGTATTGACGATGGCGGACACCAGCAGGGCGCAGGCATTGGCGAGTTGGGGGCCGAGACCGAGCCGGCAGACGGAGTAGAGGCCCAGATAGAGCAGCGTGCTCAGCGCACCGACGACGCAGAAGCCGACGAGCTGCCGGGCCAGCCCGCCCGGCACCCCGGACAGCTCACGGTCCCGGGGGTCGTCGCCGAAGGGCCGGGCGAGCCGGTCCAGCGGCAGCCCGCCGGTGGCCAGCGCCCGCCCCACCCGCCACACGCCCTTGAGGTCGTCGGCCGCCGTACGGACGATGTGCACGGTGCTGTCCGGGTCGTCGACCCAGTCCACCGGCACCTCGTGGATCCGCAGCCCGGCCCGTTCGGCGAGCACCAGCATCTCGGTGTCGAAGAACCAGCCGCTGTCCTCGATCATCGGCAGCAGCCGCTCGGCGACATCGCCGCGTACGGCCTTGAATCCGCACTGCGCGTCGGAGAACCGGGCTGCGAGCGAGCCGCGCAGGATCAGGTTGTAGGCGCGCGAGACGAACTCGCGCCGGGGGCCCCGGACGACCCGCGAACTGCGCGCCAGCCGCGAGCCGATCGCCAGGTCGGAGTGGCCGGAGATCAGCGGCGCGACCAGCGGCAGCAGCGCGTTCAGATCCGTGGACAGATCGACGTCCATATAGGCCAGCACCGGCGCCTCGGAGTGTGACCACACGGTGCGCAGCGCCCGCCCGCGCCCCTTCTGCTCCAGCCGTACGGCGATGACCTCGTCGAGCGCGTCATCGAGCCGCGCGGCGACCTCGGGCGTACGGTCCGTGCTCGCGTTGTCGGCGATGGTGATCCGGAAGCCGTACGGGAAGGTGCGGGTGAGGTGGTCATGCAGCCGTCGGACACAGGGTTCGAGGTCGGTCTCCTCGTTGTGGACGGGGACCACGACGTCGAGGACCGTCTCGGTCTGGCCCAGGCGCAGATGCTCGCGTGGCGGGAGGGAGCCCAACGGTGCGCGGGCCGGCTGTGTCGTCGTCATGCCGACGACACTGGCCAACCGCCCTGTCACCGCCGTGTGCTGAACCTGTGTCCGGGCTGTGAGCCGAGAGCGGAGGGGGAGGCGGGACGAGGTGGGGCGGGAGCCGGCCGGTCCCCGCCCACCTCACGCGGCCGGGAGGGTGACCCCGAACACCGTCCGGCCGGGGACGCTGTCGACCGTGACCGTACCGCCGTGCGCGGCGACCACGGCCTGGACGATGGCGAGGCCGAGTCCGGTGCTGCCGGCGGCGCGGGAGCGGGAGGCGTCGCCGCGCGCGAACCGTTCGAAGACCTGCGGGAGGAGGTCGGGCGGGATGCCGGGCCCGTCGTCCTGCACCTCCAGGCGTACGAGCGCCGGCCGGCCCGGTGACGAGATGCCCGCCGCGGCCACGACCCGGGCGGTGACGGTGGTCCCGTCGGGCGTGTGCGTACGGGCGTTGGCCAGCAGATTGGCCAGTACCTGGTGCAGCCGGTCACCGTCACCGAGCACCAGCGCGGGGTCTTTGGGCAGTTCGAGGCGCCACCGGTGGCCGGGGCCGGCGACCCGCGCATCGCTGACCGCGTCGACGGCCAGGGGCGACAGATCGGTGCTCTCGCGGGCGAGCGGACGGCCGGAATCCAGCCGGGCCAGCAGCAACAGGTCCTCCACCAGCCCCGTCATCCGCTCCGCCTCGGACTCGATCCGCCCCAGCGCGTGCCGGGTCTCCGGGCCGGGCTGCTCCCGCCCGCGCCGGGTCAGCTCGGCGTAGCCCCGGATCGACGCGAGCGGCGTACGCAGCTCATGGCTGGCATCGGCGACGAAGCGGCGCACCCGCGTCTCGCTCTCCTGCCGCGCCGACAGCGCGGACCCGACGTGCCCCAGCATCCGGTTCAGCGCCGCGCCGACCTGCCCCACCTCCGTACGCGCGTCCGCCTCGGCGGCCGGCACCCGGACGTGCAGCGCCACCTCGCCCTGGTGGAGCGGGAGTTCGGAGACCCGGGTGGCGGTGGCCGCGACCCGGTGCAGCGGCCGCAGCGCGATGCCGACCATGGCGGCGCCCGCGATCCCGGCCGCGATCAGACCGGCGACTGTCACACACGCCTCCACGAGAACAAGGGTCCCAACGGTGTTGTCGACGGACCAGAGCGGCAGACCGAGCACGACCGCACCGTCCCTGGTGAACTGCACGCGGTAGTCGCCCAGGCCGCGCAGCTCGGTGGTGTGCGGCGCACCGTCCCGCGGTACGGAGTTCAGCGCCGCGATCTGGTGGCCGGTCAGCCGGTCCAGCCGCTCGCCGGGCAACCGGCTGGTGGAGGCGTTGTTCCGCGCACCGTCCTCGACCAGGCCGCCGGGCGCGACCCGCGCCCCCACCGTCCCGATCGGCAGACCGCCCATCGCGACGAAGTCCAGGCTCTGGTTGCGCATCGGGTCGTGCGGGCGGGGCGCCTGGGAACGGACGACGGATTCCCGCAGCTGCGAGTCCAGCTGCCCCTGCAAATAGGAGTGCAGCGCGATGGTGGTGACCGTACCGATAACGGCCCCCACCACGGCGATCAGCGCCACCGCCGACACCACGAGCCGGGTCCGCAACGACCAGCGCCGCCGCGGACCGCGCAGACGCGGAACGCGCAGACGCGGAACGCGCAGACGCGGAACGCGCAGACGCGGAACGGGCGGACGCGAGCCGGGCGGACGCGAGCCCGGTCGGCGCGAGCCCGGTCGGCGCGCCGGCCTCTCACCGGAGGCCGATGGCGGAACGGACGGTACGGAGGGTGCGGGAGGTGTGGGAGGTGTGGGAGGTCCGGGGGATATGGGGGGTGCGGAGGGTGCGGAGGGTACTGACGGCTCGGTCCGTACCGGTGATGCGGGCGATACGGGCGGCACCGGCAGTTCAGGCGGCACCGGCGGTTCGAGCTGCACAGGTGATTCTGGCGGCACCGGCGGTCCGGGCCGCACAGGTGATTCTGGCGGTACGGGTGATTCGGGCGGTACGGACGGCGTCCCGGGCATCGGCCGGCTACCCGCCCGGCTTGATCAGATACCCCGCGCCGCGCCGGGTATGGATCATCGGCTCGCGGCCCGCGTCGATCTTCCGCCGCAGGTACGAGATGTACAGCTCCACGACATTGGCCTGGCCGCCGAAGTCATAGCTCCAGACCCGGTCCAGGATCTGCGTCTTGCTCAGCACCCGCCGCGGATTACGCATCAGATACCGCAGCAGCTCGAACTCGGTGGCCGTCAGATGGATCTCCTGGCCGTCCCGCCACACCTCGTGACTGTCCTCGTCGAGTACCAGATCTCCCACCGTGAGCAGGCACTCGCTGCGCGCGGCGGCGGCCCCGGCCCGGCGCAGCAGCCCACGCAGCCGGGCCACCACCTCCTCCAGGCTGAACGGTTTGGTGACGTAGTCGTCGCCGCCCGCCGTCAGCCCGGCGATCCGGTCCTCCACCGCGTCCTTGGCCGTCAGGAACAGCACCGGAACGTCGGGCAAGTCCCGGCGCAGCCGCCCCAGTACGGTCAGCCCGTCCATATCGGGCAGCATCACGTCGAGCAGCACCGCATCCGGCCGCCAGCTGCGGGCGCACCGCAACGCGCCCGCGCCGTCCCCCTCCGACCGGATGTCCCAGCCCTCGTACCGCAGCGCCAGCGACAGCAGATCGGCCAGCGAGGACTCGTCGTCCACGACCAGCACCCGCACCGGGCTGCCGTCGGCCCGCAGCAGCTCCGGCTTCTTGCCCGGCGCCCGCGCCGCCGCACCGCTCTCCCCCTGCGCACCCCGCACGGCCTGCGCGCCCCGCATGCGCCGCACACCGTTCGCGCCGGACGAGGAAGGGGCCATGGAAGGCACCGAGGAAGGCGCTGCGGCGGGCGCCGTGGAAGGCACCGTGGACACGGAGGCCGCCGCCGCTGACACCACGGAGGACACCACCGGGGCTGCCACCGACGATGCCGCCGACGACGACGCTGCGGGCGCCGCCCCGGCCGGAACGGCGGATGACACGGCGGAT
The DNA here is from genome assembly GCF_046549095.1 of Streptomyces sp. x-80. Taxonomy (NCBI): domain Bacteria; kingdom Bacillati; phylum Actinomycetota; class Actinomycetes; order Kitasatosporales; family Streptomycetaceae; genus Streptomyces; species Streptomyces sp. x-80. The sequence continues at coordinate 40,880 of NZ_JAJPWM010000017.1, read as the reverse complement.
GACACGGCGTACGACGGACGGGACGACGCTGAGGACGACGGAGTCACGGTCATGACCCGAGCCTGATCAATCCCGGTGAAATCTCCCTTGCCGATTCCTGTGAATCTCCTGAGAATCCCCGCGCGTACACCCCGTCCGTCCGGTCGCCTCGACGACCCGTCACGTCGCCTCGACAGCCCGTCCGACCGGGCTGGGCCGCCCCCCGCGCGGTCCAGCCCGATCAGCACGCGTTCAGCATGGCACCCACCACTGACAATCACCGGTCCTCGCCCACGACCACGCCTCCCGCATCGCCCAGGACGATGCACTCGCCCACCTGGTCCACGACAGGACGGCAGCGCTCCTGGAGATCGAAGCCCCCACCCGCTGAGACCGTCGTGGGCTGGAGGCACCTTCACAGCGCGCAAATTCACGGTGGCCCTGCCGCATGCGCCCCAGCCAGGAAGACCCACTCCGAGCAGCCGGCTTCCCGCTCCCGTCGGTGCCGACCAGCGTGACCGGGCGAGGAAGGTGACAACAATCTCGGCCAACCGGTGACAGTTGGCGCGACCAGGGCGACGCGAAGGCGCAGGTCGTCCTGCACACCGGAGGACAACTACTGCGACCAGCCACACCCGGCCCACCCCCGCCCCCTCTCCTCCCTTACGGTCATGCGCATGAATCTCCTCGCCCTCTCCGGCAGCCTGCGCGCCCGCTCGTCCAACGGCGCGGTGCTGCGCTCCGCGCTCGCCCTCGTCGACGGGCCGACCGCCACCGCCGACATCGCAGCGCTCCCGCACTTCAACCCGGACCTGGACGGCGAGGGCGCCACACCGCCCGCCCCCGTCGCCGCTCTGCGCACCGCCGTCGCGGACGCCGACGCCGTCCTCATCGTCAGCCCCGAGTACGCGCACGGCGTCCCCGGCGCCCTCAAGAACGCCCTCGACTGGCTGGTCAGCAGCGCCGAGTTCATGCACAAGCCGGTCGCGGTGATCACCGCCTCGCCGTCCGCCACCGGCGGTGACTACGCCCACGCCCAGCTCCGCGAGACCCTGCGCATGCTGACGGCCGAGGTCGTCACCGCCGCCTGCCGCGAGATCCCCGTCATCGGCCCGATGATCGACCCCGCCACGGAACGCGTCGCCGACGAAGCGACCCTGGCCGACCTCCGGACGGCCATGTCCCACCTGGCCGCCGCCGTGACGGCCGCCACCGAACGCGCGGCGGCGGCCGACGCCTGATCCCCCGCACACCCGGCCCGGCCGAGCCCCTACGGACCCCGCCCCATAGCTCTACAACCAGCTCTACAGCCGCCCGCCGCCCCGCTCACACCACCCCGAACAGCCGCGCCCCGTTCCCGTAACAGACCGCCCGCAGCCACTCCTCGCCCAGTTCCAGCCGGGTGAGTGCCTCCAGCGCATGGGCGTACCCGTAGGGGATGTTGGGGAAGTCGCTGCCGAAGAGCACCCGGTCGCCTAGGCAGTTTCGTTTGGATCACCGGCGGACCAGAGGGAGATGCCTGCGATGTGGAGTCCGGCCAGGTAGATGGTGGCGGTCTTCTCGTAGCGGGTGGCGATGCCGCGCCACTGCTTGAGGCGGTTGATGCACCGCTCGACGGTGTCGCGCCGCCTGTACGCCTCCCGGTCGAAGGCCGGTGGCCGGCCGCCCTGACTGTCCCGTCAACGGCACACCCGGACAGCGACCAACTGATCCAAACGAAACTGCCTAGCTGAATTCGCTGCTCAAGACGGCGAGTACGTGTGCTCGTTGGATGCGGCGTATCGCGGAGGGCGTCTGTCCGGATGCCAGTAGTTCGTCGACGAGATCGATGTGTACGGCGGCCAGCAAGATGTGCGCCAGGTATTCGGCGTCCTCGGCCGTCAGGGTGGGGACGGCCTCCATCGCGGTCCGCGCCAGCAGGTCCCTCATCCACCGGTATTGCTCGCTTTGTAGCAGTCCTGACGTTGTGGCTTCACGAGCTCTCAGCAGGTTGCCGTTGTCGAGCTTGAATGTGAGCACCGCATCAAGGAAGGCGACGGCTCGGTCCCGCGCGGGCGCTCCGGGGCCAAGCGGTGGGGGGCCGCTGTCCACCCGATCCCGCAGATCTCGGGCTTTGGTGGCCCACAGCGCATCCAGCAGGCCGTCGCGACTGCCGAAGAGCCGGAAGATCGTCCCTTTCCCGACCTGTGCCTCCGCTGCGATGTCATCCATGGAGACGCTGCTGACGTCAGCTCGCGCGAAGAGGTTGTCCGCGGCTGCGAGTACGACCTCAGGCGAGGTCGGAGGGCGACCTCGCCTCCGCCCCCCATTTTCGGACCGGCGGTCCGTAATGCTGTTAGGCTCTTCAGGGCACACAGGTCGAACACCTCACTGGAGACATGATGACCTCATCATCCACCCTGCCGCCGTGGTTCTCTCGCGCCCTCGACTCACTGTGGGCCGGTGACCTCGACGGCTTCACATCGATCTTCGCTCCGGACGCGCTCTACGAGCTCCCCTTCACCCCCACCGGCCCGGTGCGGCTGGCGAGCCGCGTGGAAATCAACACCTTCATGCGTGGCCTGCTCGACGGCGGCCAGCTTCGCTACGGCTCTCTTACGGAAGTCCGAGCCTACGAGACCGGCGACGATCTGATCGTCGAGGCAGTCGCCCGTCATCACCGCTCCGCAGACGGATCACCGATCGACCTGAGTTACATCTGGTTCGTCACACGTCGAGACGGCTACGTAACCCGATTTCGCGACTACATGAACCCACTCGAAATCTCGGCGATTTGAGCGACCCGTAAGGGAATCTCCGTGGGGGACGGCGTGACATCCGGCGCAGGCATGCGCACCAGAACCTGCGACGCCTCGAAGATCCAAACGAAAGGCCCGAGGTCCGCGAGCCGGCCGATTTCGGCGCGCGGGAACGGCGCGGCCCGCTCGGAGAAGTCGGTGAAGGCCATCGTCGTATCGAGGTGTACGCCCGGCCAGCGTTCCGCCAGGCCCAGGAATTCGACGTACTCCGGCATCCCCAGATGCGCGATGACCAGCCGCAGCCGGGGATGCCGGGCGAGCAGCCGGGCGACCGGCTCGGGCCCGGTGTACCGGGCCGGCACCGGGCCCGACCCGCAGTGGATGACGACCGGCGTCCCGGCCTCCGCGAGGGCTCCCCATACCGGATCGAGCAGCGGACCGGCCGGATCGTACCCGCCGACCTGCACATGGGCCTTGAACACTCGCACCCCACCCGCCAGTTCGGCACGGACGTACGCCGCCGCCCCGTCCTCCGGAAAGAACGTCGCGGTCCGCAGACAGTCGGGCGTACGGGCCGCGAAGCCGGCCGCCCAGCCATTCAGCCATACCGCCATACCGGATTTGTGCGGATAGATCATCGAGGTGAAGGCCCGTACTCCGAAGCCGCGCAGCACCGCCAGCCGCTCCTCCTCCGCCAACCGGTACGCGATCGGCCACGGCCGGCCCACCAGCGGCCCGGCGGCGTCGAAATACGCCCAGACCTTCGCCATCACCCGCTCGGGCATGAAGTGCGTATGCACATCGACCAGCCCCGGCAGCCCCAGCCCCCGCCAGAACGCCCGCACTTGCTCCGAACCGTCCACGTCCGCGCCGCCCGCCGCCGCATCCCTACCACCACGCTGCCCCTCCCATCTTCACAAGGCCAGCAACACCCACAACGCCAACAACATCAGGACCAACATCAGTAACACCAAGAACACCATGCGCACCACGATCGCTACACGCCGCGCGGACCGGACCTTCTCCGCATCAGCGGTTCAGCCTGCTCGGCCGGCGCGAGAGGCGGACGAACCCGCTGTCGAACCGGGCCACGGAGGGCTGGTGTCCGGGCAGCGAGTGCCCCACGAGGAGTCCACGCAGCCACTGAAACCGGTTCATGGGGAGAGAGGCCGGTGCCGTTACGGCGTCCCGCGAGCTGGCCGGACGTGGGCAAGCCCAGGTGGGCGAGGCTCCCCGTCCGGGGGGGGGCCGGATGCGGTCATGTATGCGCTCGGACAGCCCCTGCTCAGGCTTTGCGGGCGAGCAGTTGGATCTCCTGGAACTGCCGTCGGTCGGTGGGCTGAGGCTCGCGAACCATCCGGGCCACCTCGGCCAACCCGGACTCGCGCAGCATCGCGGCGAGGTGATCGGGCCACCACCGATAGGCCGGCGCGACTGTGTGATCGAAGACCTGCGTCGGATGAGACGGATCATCGCTTGCCGAAAAGCCGACCAGAAGGTGGCCGCCAGGTGCCAGCACACGATGGAACTCCGCCAGGATGACGGGGAGTTCCCGCGGCGGAGTGTGGATGACGGACCAACGTGAGAGTACGCCGCCCAGCACGCCGTCGGCGATGTTCAACGCGGCCATCGAGCCCACGTCGAACCGGAGGTCCGGATAGGCGTGCCGGGCCAACTCGATCATCGCGGGCGAGGCATCGACACCGAACGCCGCCAGCCCCAGCTCGGCCAGATGAGCGGTGATATGACCGGGCCCACACCCCAGGTCCGCGACCTGCCCCTGACCGTCCTCACTCGCACTCACGACCTCGGCGAAGGCACCCAAGATCGCGCGGTCCAGTGGACGGTCATGCAGCGTGTCGCGGAACAGCTGCGCATAGGTGGAGGCAGCAGCGTCGTAAGCCCCTCGGGTGGCACTGAGGGCATCGTGTTCAACCATGCTCACGACAGTAGTTCCCGGCCCGAGGCGAGCCGAGAGAATCACGATCTTCCCTCTCTCCCGTTCGCCTCGGGCCATCGCCGCGAACGCGGTCAGAACAGGCCCCCCTGAAGCCCGTCGCCCGCACGCCCGCCCGTGCCCGCCGCCCCCGCCCCGTACGCCGCCGCCCGCACCGCGACCGTCGTCACCCGCCCGGCGGCCGGCCCCAGCACCCACCCGGACAACACCCGAGCATCAAGCACCGCAACCACCCCACCACCCCCGGAAGCCTCGGAAAACCCGGAAACCATCGAAGCCCCCGAGCCCGCATCACCCCCACCACCTTCGGAAGCCACCCAAGCCCCGGGATGCGCAGCCTCCTCCCTCGCCCCCTCCCCCGCTCCCGCTCCCGCTCCCGCCAACCGCAGATACAGATCCGGCCCGACCCCGGCCAGCACCTCCCCCACCACCTCCGCGCCCGCCGTCAGCCCGCCCAGCTCCACCGCGCCCGCCGGTACCCGGTCCAGACCGAACAGCTCCGTATGGTCCGTGGCGGCGAACTCCACCGGCTCCAGCGTCTCCGGCCAGCCAGCCAACCCCCGTGCCCTGGCGTGCAGTTGGGCAAGCTCGGCCACCCGCTCGGACCATGCGGGCAGCGCCCCGCGCGCCGCCCGCTTCGCCGCCTTCCCGAACCGGTCGGGCACCGCCAGCGCGCTCCCCAACAGCGCCTCCGCCCGCCGCGCGGCCATCAACGGTCCGCGCCCCAGCCATGCGTACGCCACCGCCCCCTGTTCCACCAGCCGCGCCGGACCGCGCTCGGCGGCCGTGATCCCCACCTTGAGCAGACCGGGACCGAAGTACGCGAGATAGACGCCGTACGGGCGCGGGTCATCGGCCATGGTGTCCGCGGCCACCGACCGCGACCGGTCCAGCTGGGCGCACCGCGCGCACTGGTCCTTCGCGCTCGCGCCGTCGATCACCGCCGCGTACGGGCACACGATCCAGCGGCCGGCCCGCCACACCCCCAGACACCGCCGCTCCCCCTCCGCGGCGAACGCCAGCGCCTTGCCCGCGGGGAGCATGCTCACCCGCACCTCGTCCCGCTCGGCGCAGTACCAGCCGAGCCGCTGCGCGAACCGTCCGGACCGCTCGGAGCCCATGGAGCGCTCGGAGCCCACGGGGCACTCGGCGCCCGCCGGGGACTCGGCACCCACGGGGTACTCGGAGCGTCCATGCCGCTCGGAGCGTCCATGCCGCTCGGAGCGCCCGGACTGCTCAGCGCGGGCGGCCCCCTCGAAACGGGCGGAGTGCCCAACGCGTGCAGCCCCCTCGAAACGTGCGGGCCGCTCAACGCGCGCGGGCCGCGCGAACCGTCCGGCGGCCTCCACTCCACCACCCGACCAACGCGGTCCCGTACATCGCCACACACCTTCAGCCTACGACCCGCCCCACCCGTCCCACCCTCCGACGGCCCCCACCCCCACCACACACAGCCGCCCCCCCAGCGCCCTACCTCACCCCCTCTCCCCCACTCCTCCCTCCTCCCTCAGCACTCGCGGCTCCGGCCCCCGGAAGGTGCCGCGATACGCGCGCGGCGAGACCCCCAGCGCGGACTGGAAGTGCTGGCGCAGCGAAGCCGCCGTACCGAAGCCGGCCGCCGTCGCGATCCGGTCCACGGGCAGCTCCGTCTCCTCCAGCAACTGCCGGGCCCGCTCGACCCGTTGCTGGGTCAGCCACTGGAGCGGCGAAATCCCGGCCTCCTCCCGGAACCGCCGGGTGAAGGTCCGTACGCTCATCGACTCGCGCGCCGCCAGTTCCCGCAGGCTCAGCGGCCGGTCCAGGTGCTCCAGCGCCCATGCCCGCGCCGCAGCCGTCGACGACGCCCGCGGCTCCGGCACCGGCCGCCGGATGTACTGCGCCTGGCCGCCCTCCCGGTGCGGCGGTACGACCGTACGGCGGGCCACGTCATTGGCCACCGTCGCCCCGTGGTCCCGCCGGATCATGTGCAGACACAGGTCCATACCGGACGCGACCCCGGCCGCCGTCAGCACCTCGCCCTCGTCCGTGTACAGCACATCCGCGTCCAGTTCGACCTCCGGGAACAGCCGGCGGAAGTCCTCCACCGACGACCAGTGCGTGGTCGCCCGCCGCCCGTCCAGAATCCCCGCCGCGGCCAGCACGAACGCCCCCGTACAGATCGACGCGATCCGCGTCCCGGGCCGGATCCGGCCCAGCGCCTCCGCCATCGGCGCGCTCAGCCGCCCCGTACCGGGTTCGTAGTCCGCCCCCGACGCCGGTACGACCACCGTGTCGGCCACCGCCAGCGCCTGCGGCCCGTGCGCGACATGCACCGTGAAATCCGCGTCCGTACGCACCTCACCCGGCTCCAGCGCGCAGGTCACCACCTCGTACAGCCGCTCCCCGGTCACGGACCTGGCCGCGCCGAAGAGCCGGTGGACGATGCCCACCTCGATCGGCAGCATCCCGTGCCGCACCAGCACCGCGACCCGGTGCCGACGCCCACTCCCCGCAGCCGCCCGCCCACTCCCGCTCCCGCTCTCCCTCACCTCAGCCATCGCCACCCCCATGACGTCGCCACCCCGTGACCCGATCCTCGCGCTCCAGCCCCACCCAGCCACCCAACCTCACCAGCCACCCGGCCGCCCGACCACCAGGAACACCCACACCGCACGCAAAATGCCGCAGGCCCAGTGGAATGCTTTCCACTGGGCCTGCGGCGTTCGTAGCGGGGACAGGATTTGAACCTGCGACCTCTGGGTTATGAGCCCAGCGAGCTACCGAGCTGCTCCACCCCGCGTCGGTAGGTATGACACTACGCGACTCCTGCCCCAACACCTAATCTGCTCTCCACAACGGCCGCCCCCTCCCCCGCCCAGGAGCCCGCCATGCCGCCCGCCGCCCTCCACTACGTCCGCTTCCAGGGCACGACCCGCCACCCCGACGGCCACTTCCCCGGCGTCTTCGCCCTCGTCAACACCCTCGCCAAGGAGGGCCGGCTCACCCCCGGCCAGGAACGCTTCCGGCGCACCAACAACGACTGGTACGACGCGAACTACCCCAACCCCTCGGACACCGACCCCACCGTCTACGACCGCACCCTGAACCCCGGCGCCGTGGCCTGGTTCAAATCGACATCCCACGACCTGATCGCCCGCGTGGATGGCTACCTCGCCATCCTCGCCGCCCACCGCATCCCCTGCCGCCGCCTCCACTCCGCCACACCCCCGGGCCGCATCGTCTACGAGGACACCCACCAAATCGTCGTCACCCCCCACCCCACCCGGCCGACCGCAACCACCGGGGCGGCAGAGGCAGCGGAGACCACCGGAGCCGCGGAGGCAGCGGAGACCACCGAGGCCGCGGAAACCGCCTGACCACCCTCCCGCTCAAGCGAGTTGAAGCCGTCACCGCCCCTCCCCGACTCGTCCGCCCCTCTGCAAGACTGCCCCCGATGACAGCGCACCCGGCAGACCCGACAAACCCGGCGGCCCCGGCGAACCCCCCACACCTGATCGCGGTCCTCGGCAGCAGCCCCGGCGTGGGCAAGTCCACGCTGTGCGCCGCCCTGGCCCGCTGGCTGACGGGCACCGGGGCGGCCGTCGACCACTTCGAAGAGGCGGACATCCTCACCCGGCCGGCCTTCCGCCCCGTGGCCGAGGAGTTCGCCGACGGCAGCGGCCGCGTACGGCCCGAGACCCTCGTGGAGTCCACCCGCGCCTACGTCACCCAGGCCCGCGCGGACGGCACCGAGGTACTCATCACCGACGCGCTGCTCCCCTTCATCCCCTCCCTGGTCGCCTGGGGCCACGACGAACCGACGATCGCCCGCGTCATCCGCGACCTAGAAACGGCCGTGGCGCCCTGCCAGGTGACCGTGATCTACCTACGGGACGACCCGGAAGCCGCCCTCCGGCGCGCGATCGAACGCGAAGGCCCCCAGTGGGAGGACTGGTACCTCACCAAGCTCCGCCACTCCCCCGGCACCGCGTCCGTCCACGACCTCCCCTCGGCCGCCGCCCATCTGCGCCACGAGTCCGACCTGACCCACCGCCTCCTGTCAGCCACCCCCTGGGCCGTCATCACCGTGCACGTCACCGACCGCACCGCGGCCCAAACCGAAACCGACACCCGCCACCAACTGACCACCCACCTCGCCCACCACCCGCCCCACCACACCCCTGACCCGCGCCCGGCCCTCTGGACATCGCGGGCCCGTCCGCCATACGCCGCTGCCCGGACCTGACGGGCGCGCCCACGCGGAATTCCGTCCCGGCGCACCCGGAGACCCGGCTCGGCTACAGCGTGCCCGTCAACAACCGTGCACCTCAAGGAGATCGGGCGCGCCTGGTCGACTGGGCACGGACCACACGGGGAGCCACCTGGCTCGACGCCGGCTACTGGGCCGTCGGGCTCATCGTCTCCGGCCACACCCCCGCCTCGGCCGAGAGCTGGGCCGCCCGATCCCCACGCGGCCCGCCGCACCGACCAAGGACACCACCGCCTTCGCCGCCGCCAACCGCAACCTCTGGGCCGAGATCAGCACCGCTGCCCCCGACCCGTGGCCCCTGCACCTGACACCCGCCGCCACTGCCCGGCACGAGCACCACAATTCCGTCTGAGCCGGATCCGCCTCGCCGGGGCACCCAAACAATCAGACACCCGAAGCGACTTTGGCCGGTGTCCTGCCCGGCTCGGGGTCGGTGGAGTGGCCCACACCCCGGTGGTCGCCCGATCCGCCCCCGACACCGTTGCCGTCGAACACCACCGTCATGACATACGCCAGAGGCCCCCAGGATTTCTCCTGAGGGCCTCTGACCTGCTGTGCGCTCGGCAGGATTCGAACCTGCAACCTTCTGATCCGTAGTCAGATGCTCTATCCGTTAAGCTACGAGCGCTTGGCTTTCCGGCGGTTTTTCTTTCCGGTCGGCGTTGCGTGGACAACATTACATGACCTGCGCCGTGAGGCGAAATCCATTCGGCAAAGCACCTCTGACCTGCACAAACGCCCTCGTAGCGAGTTTCTTGGGGTTACTGGTCCCAGGGGGAGTCCTCGATGATCCGGACGAAGTTCGGGCGGGTGTAGCCCTCTTCGAAGCGGTCCAGGACGTCGGCCTTCACGTTGCCGAAAGTGGTCTGGGGGCGGTGGGCCAGGCCCGCGTGGAAGGCGTGGAGGATGCGGCGCTTGAAGTCGGGGCGGGGGTGGGCGGCGGTGATCGCGTCGCGGGTCTCCGGGGGGAGGGTGTCGTAGCCGATGCCCAGGACGTCCAGTTCGACGCCGGCGGTGACGAGGGCGACCTCGGGGGCCATGTGGTGCGGGATCTCCGGCGTGGTGTGCAGGGCGATGCCCTCCCAGACGAGGCGGACGCGGTCCTCGGGGATGCCGCGGGCGGTCAGGAAGGCGCGGGCCTCGTCGGCGCCGTCGAGCTCGAAGCGCTGCTGGGAGCTGCGGAACTTCTCCGTCAGGCCGAGGTCGTGGAAGAGCGCGCCGATGTAGACCAGCTCCGGGTCGAAGGCAAGACCGCGTTCCTGGCCGTGCCGGGCGCCGAAGAGGTAGACGCGGCGGCAGTGGTGGTAGATCAGGTCGTCCGTGATGTCGCGGACCAGTTCGGTGGCCTCCTTGGCGAGGCGGCTGTCCGGGATGGCGATGCCCGCGATGCGTTCCGGGCCGCTTCCCGCGCTCGCGTCGCTTCCGGCGTTCGATGTCGTGGGATTCGTGGGCTGCACGGGATTCGTGGGTGTCATGAGTTCAGCCTGGCGCGTGGCGGCCGGGGGCGCCTGTCGTATCAGGACAGACAGCCCACAGATATGGACACGAAGCTGTGCGGGGCGAGACGGCCGACGGCCCGTGCGCGGGTGGCAGCGGGGCGGGAAACGGGACGCGGAAAGCGTTCAGGCCCCGGTCGTGGATGACCGGGGCCTGAACGAAGAGAGCGGAGGCGGAGGGATTTGAACCCTCGATGGGTGGTAAGACCCAAACCGCATTAGCAGTGCGGCGCCATAGACCGGACTAGGCGACGCCTCCACACACCCCACGCGCGTTACCGCGCTGTGGTGTGTCCGAATGATGGCACAGCTCAGTGCGGTGTCACCAATCGCCCCCCACCGTACTCGCCGGGCGGGCAACCCGGCAAAGACGTTCCTGCGGCGCAACGTCGGGGGCGGCGGCGCGTTAGGAGAGTCGGGGCCGTATGGCGAGCGCAGCCGTGCGCCCCTGCTCGTAGGCACCCCGTACCGCCCGCACCCACCTCCCTGGAGTCTGTGATGCCGTACCGCCGGACGTACCGCCACGCCGTGGCCACCGCCGCCCTGTCCGTCGCCACCGCCGTGGCCGCCCTCGTCATGACGGTGCCGGCCGCCTCGGCCGCCCCGATCCCGCTGGTGCCGCACCGGTCCGCGGCGGACCCGGCGGACCCGGCGGACGCGGGGCCCGGCGCGGCGGACGGTACCGGGACCGGCCCGGTGGACGAGGCGTGGCGCGGCGCGGTGGGCGCGGCGGGGCTCGGTGCGGGCCGCCTCGGCCGCGGCGCCGACCACCTCACCGTCACCGTCACCCGTTCCGGTACCGCCGAGGCCGACGGCACGTTCGAGCTGTACTGCCATCCCCACAGCGGTTCGCACCACGCCGCGGCGAGAGCCTGCGACGCGCTCGACCGGCAGACGTCCTGGGGCAAGGACCTGTTCGCCCCGGTGCCGCGCGGTGCGAAGTGCACGATGATGTACGGCGGACCGGCCACCGCGCATGTCACCGGGACCTGGGCGGGCCGCCCCGTGAACGCCGATTTCCGGCGCACGAACGGCTGTGAGATCGACCGCTGGAACCGCTTCCAACCGCTGCTTCCGGTGACCGCTTCGTGACGGAGTAGCGCGTCAGGTCAGGACGCGGGGCACATGTCGGGCGTGCGGCGAGTCGCACCCGGCCGTGGCATTACCTCCCCGTCATCCGCCTCCGCGCCCCGGGCAAGTGCCCGTAGACTCCCTTCCAGCGGTCCGCCGCGGTGGGCCGGCAAGGTGCGGTAACAAGGAGGAAGCGTCGTCGTGAGCAGCAGGCCATCCCGAGGCGCTGCTCGCCTCGCAGCCATACTCGACGCCCTCCCCGACGCGCTGCTGCTCGTCAACTGCAACGGCACGGTCGTCAACGCCAACACCATCGCGCTGGAGACGTTCGAGGCGCCGGGCACGGCACTGGTGGGTCGTGGCCTGCTCGATCTGCTGCCGACCTTCGACTCCAAGCGCATCCCCGGCTCCATGCGCCGCCGCGACGAGGAGATGCAGGGCCCGCGGACGAAGCCGACGCGGATGGTCGCGCGGCGTACCGACGGCAGGGAGCTGCTGGTCGAGGTGACCAGCGCCAATCTTGAGGACGGCCGCACCCCGTACGAGTCCGCCTTCGAGGCCGCGTACGCCGATCACCGGACCGGCTTCACCGGCGACGAGCTGCTGATGCTCGTCGTCCGCGATCTGACCGGGACGCTGGACACCGAGACCGAGCTGGCCCGCCAGCAGCGGCAGACCGAGATGATCCTGCGGGCCGCGGCCGAGGGTGTGGTCGGGGTCGACGCCGAGGGCAAGGTCGTCCTGGTCAATCCGTCCGCCGCGCAGATTCTCGGCTACCGGGCGAGCGAGCTGGGCGGCAAGGAGCTGCATCCGCTGATCCACCACTCGCGGCCGGACGGCTCCCCGCTGCCGTGGGAGGAGACGCCGCTCGCCGACACCCTCAAGTCCGGGCGCAAGCACCGGGTGCGCGGGCAGGCGCTGTGGGCGAAGGACGGGCGCTCGGTCTCCGTTGATCTGACGACGGCGCCGGTGCGGGACGGCGATCAGCTCGTCGGCGCGGTGATGACCTTCACCGACCGCCGCCCCTTCGACGCGCTGGCCGCCCGGCACACGCAGCTGCTGGCGGTGCTGGGCCAGGCCCTGCGCGAGCCGCTGGCCGAGCTGACGGCGGAACTGGGCACCCTGGCGTCCGACCCGGCGGGCCAGCTGTGGCCGGAGGCGAACCAGATCCTGCACCACCTCGCCGCGGGCCAGGCCCGGATGGCGACGCTGGTGGACAACGTCCTGAGCTATCAGCGGCTGGACTCCGGGAAGGAGCGCCTCAACCGTGCCAAGGTCTCGCTGGACGAGGTCGTGGCGGCGGGCGTGGAGGGCGCGGTCGAGCTGATCGGGCCGGGCCGCGCGCAGTTCGCGGTGCACGCGCCGCCGATCGAGGCCGTGGTCGACGCCGAGCGGATCGCGCTGGCGCTGGCGCATCTGATCGCGGATGTGGCGGGCGTGGACTCGACGGGCCGGATGCCGGCCGGTGACGCCGGTACGGCAGCGGGCGCGGGTGCGCGGGCCGGGTCGGTCGCCCGGGACTCGACGATCGTGGTGGCGGCGGCGCAGCGCGGCGATGTCGTACGGATCGAGGTGCGCGGCCCGTACGGCGGCGGCGATCCGGTCCACGAGCCGATCGTCCGCGGGATCGTCCGGCAGCACGGCGGTCTGGTGCAGAGCCATGAGGTGCCGGGGGCGCCGGGCGCGGGCGGCAGCGCGTTCGTACTGGAGCTGCCGATGGCGGCCGTCGGCTCCGCGCCGACGGGGTCGGACCGGCCGCGCGAGGCCACCGGGAACGAGACGACGGTGATGCCGGTACCGGCGGCTCGGGCGCGTGGCACCCAGCAGGCCGGGGCGGCGGCCGGGACAACGACCGGGACGACGGCCGGGACAACGGCTGGAGCCGGGGCCGGGGCTGTCGGTAAGGGGGAGTTGGAGCGGGGGCCGGGTGGTCGTGGTGGCCGCGGTGGTCAGGCGGCGCCGGGTGGTCAGGGTGACCTGGGGGACGGCGGGCCCGGTGGTGAGGGCGGTCGCGGTGGTGAGGGCCGGGATGGTGGCGGTCGGGATGGTGGCGGTCGGGATGGTGGTGACGGCGGGTCCGGTGGGTCTCGTGGACCCGGTGGATCAGGTGGATCAGGTGGATCAGGTGGATCAGGTGGGCCCGGCGGCTCTCGGGGGCCCGGTGGTCCTGGGGCGGCTGGTGGGTCCGGTACGGCTGGTGGGCCTGGTGGCGCGTTCGCGGGGGGCGGTCAGCGTACGGGGCGCGGCGGCCCGGGTGTTGAGGGTGGTACGGGAGTGCCGGCCCAGGCGGACGGTGCGCAGCCGACGGGACGTCGGCGCGCGCGGCACTCCGGCGCGGAGCAGGTAGCGGACGCGGGGCCGCAGGTGCCCGGCGGGCACGGCCCTCAGGGCCAGCACGGCATGCCCGCGGCGCGCGGTGCGGCCGGGGACGGTACGCCCGGCGCGGCGCGCGGCGCCGCGGGCAGTGGGAACGGGAGCGGGAGCGGCAGTACTGGCGGGGACGGAGACGGGGCGGGGAAGCGGGAGGGGCACGGGAGCGGCGACGGGCACGACGGGCACGCCGGGCACGCCGGCGATCCCCGTAACCCTCGCCATCCCGGTGTGCCGGGTGTGCCGGGTGTGCCGGGCCTTCCCGCCGCTCCCGGCATTCCCACCGCTCCCGGTGCTCCCGGTGCTCCCGGTGCTCCCGGTGCTCCCGGTGCTCCCGGTGCTCCCGGTAATGGTGAGCACGGTGGTACCGCGGGTGGTGCGGGGCTGCCGTCGGGCATGGCGGGTGCCGAGGCCGTCCCCCCGAGCGGACGCCGACGGGCCCGGCAGGGGGCGCCGGAGGGCGGTGCGCTGCCCGCGCTCCCGTCGGCCGCGGGCGATGCGCCCGCGCGCGCGCCGCACGGCCCCGCCACGACGCCGGACCAGGCACCACATCAGGGACAGAACCAGGGTCAGGGTCAGGGACGGAGTCAGGGCCAGGGGCAGGGGCAGAACCAAGGGCGGGGCCGGGGGCCGGAGCAGTCCCAGGCCCCGGCACCGGCACGTCCGCCGGGGCAGCGGCAGGCTCCGGACCAGCCCCACGGCCAGGTCCACGGTCAGGGTCCCGGCCAGGCTCCTGGCCCCGGCCAGGGTCAGGAGCCCGGTCATGGCCCGGCCCAGGGTCATGGCCCGGCCCAGGGTCAGCCGCAGGGTTTGGGGCCGGTGCAGGGGCTGGGGCCGGTGCAGCCGAGTGGGCGGCGGGCGCGCCGGGCGCTGGCCGAGGCGCCCGAACGGTCCGTACCGGGTGACGGGGCCGCGTCGACCGCACCGTCCGCGTCCGGCCCGGCCGGCCCGTCGGCCTCGTCGGTCCAGCAGTCGGCCGCCGCTCAGCAGCAGACCTCCTCCCAGCCGCCGTTCCCCGTCCAGCAGCAGACCTCCCCTCAGCAGTCGTCGGCCGCGCGGCAGCAGGGGGCGGCCCGGTCGGCGGAGGCGTTGTCGCCCGCCGGGGGGCGTACCGCCTTCGCGCTGCCGCCCGCCGCAGCGGACCAGACTCCGCAGTCGCGTCCGGCGCTGCCCGTGCAGGCCGGTCCGCAGGACGGTGAGGGCACGGGGCGGCGCCGGGCGCGCCGTCCGGTCGCCGGAGGCGTGGCCGAGGCCGCCGGTACGCGGCAGGGATACGCGGCCGAAGGCTCCGACTCCGTTGATCCGCAAGGCAGTTGGGAGGGCGGGCCGACCGACGGACGGCGGGCCCGGCGAGCCGCCGCCGAGGAACGGGCGGCCGCCGCGATGGCCGATTCCGAGGCGTCCGGCACCTTCGTGGCGGGCCCGGAGGGGCTGGTGGCACAGCCCAACGAGCCGGCCGACGCGACCGGTACGGCGACGGGCGCGGCGCCCGGGATCGCCCCGGCGACGGACGCCACCGCATCGACCGCATCGACCGCGTCCACCGCACCCGCCACGCCTGCCGTGCCCGCCGCGGCCGTTCCCCCCGCCCCGACGGGGCGGCGGCGCGGCCGCCCCAGCCCCGCCGAAGAGCCGCCGGCCCAGGCCCCCGGCCACGTCACGGACCGGACCCCCGGCCGGCCCCCCGAGCAGGGCCCGGCGGACCAGTTCCGCGACCCGGCCCAGGCCGCGGCCCAGTCCCCCGCGCCCGCGCCGGGGCAGCCGCTGCCGCCGGCCGAGGACGACGGCGGGCATGCGGCGGGGCACTCGCACGGGCGGGCGTTCAGCGTGCGCACGCTCGGGCAGGGCGTGCCGTTCGCCCAGCAGATCACCGACCCGCAGCACCCGACGCCGCCCCCAGGCAGCACGCCTCCCGGCAGCACGCCCCCCGGCGGTACGCCTCCGGGAGGTACGTCCCCCGGTTCGGGGCGGCGGCGCAAGCTCGCCGCGCCCCCGCAGGACGACGCGCGCACGAGCGCCCCCGAGGCCCCGGCCAATGACGCGCGCCGGCGCCTGGGCGGCCCGAAGCCGGCCCCGCAGCCGTCGCCCGCGCAGAGCCAGCCGCCGCCGCATCTGCTGGACGGCGGTGCGGGGCGCGCCTTCGCGATCTCCGCGCCCGACGAGGGCAGCGAGGGCCCCGAACCGCTGGACGGCCCGAACGGCGCCGTCGAGGTGATGGATCGTCAGCTGCCGCCGATGGACGACGAGTTGCCGCCGGAGCCGCTGGACAATCCGCGTCGGCTGCTGGTGTGGCCCGCGCCGGATGTCGCCACCCAGCAGGCGCTGAGCGACCGCGGCTACCGCCCGGTGATCGTCAACTCCCGCGAGGAGGTGGACGCGCAGATCGCCGCATACCCCGCGGCGCTCTTCGTCGACCCGCTGACGGGCCCGATCACCCGTACCGCGCTCCAGTCGCTGCGCCAGGCGGCGGGCGCGGCCGAGGTCCCCGTGCTGGTGACCGCCGGTCTCGGACAGGCCACCCGCGAGGCGGCGTACGGCGCCGATCCGGCCGTACTCCTCAAGGCGCTCGCCCCGCGCGACAGTGAACTCCACCCGCCCCGGGTGCTGTTGATCGAGCAGAACGACGCCATCGCGGGCGCCCTGACCACGTCGCTGGAGCGGCGCGGTATGCAGGTCGCGCGGGCCGACGCGGACGCCGAAGCGGTCACCCTCGCGGCGCAGATGCGGCCGAATCTGGTCGTGATGGACCTGATGCAGGTACGCCGCCGACGGGCCGGCATCGTCGACTGGCTGCGCGCCAACGGGCTGCTCGACCACACCCCGCTGGTCGTCTACACCTCCGCCGACCTGGACCCGGCCCAACTGCCGCGCCTCGCCTCGGGCGAGACCGTCCTCTTCCTCGCGGAGCGCTCCACGAGCGCGGAGGTCCAGTCCCGGATCGTCGACCTGCTCGCCAAGATCGGCACGAACTGAGTCCGGACGGACGGCTGCGGTACGGACGACCGCTGTACGGGCGACCGCTGTACGGCCTGCTTCGGCACGGGCGACCGCTGTACGGCCTGCTTCGGCACGGACAGCTTCAGCACGGACGGCTTCGGTGCAGGCAGCTTCAGTACGGGCAGCTTCGGCACGGAGAGAGCCGTCGCGGCTGATTTCGCGGGACGGTTTCCTGGGGGGCCTGGGGGCCTGGGGGCCTGGGGGGGGCTCTGGGGGCCTGGGGGTTTCCTGGGCAGTTTCCCGTGTGCCGATTTCGGATGCCCGGAATTCGGACGTGCGGAATTCATGCGGGCGGACTTCGCACGGACGGGCCGTCGCGCGGGCGGACTTCGCGCGGCCGGGCCGTCGCGCGGGCGGACTTCGCGCGGGCGGTTTTCAGGCGGACGGTTAGGCGGACGGTTTTCACGGGTGGCCAGGGTCCGTACGGGTCCTGGCCACGCCCTTGTGCCACCCGGCGCGGGCCGGACGGCGACCATGAGAAATAATCCGACCTATGGCCCTATGCCCCATTTGCCGTGTATAAAGGGGCCGCACCAGCCGGGGCTGACCTCCCGGCCGCCGATGACCGGCCCGTGCAACGAGGAATTCTTTACACGAGGGGTACCGAACCATGCGCAGACGCCTTTTCCGGGGCACTCTCATATCGCTGCTCACCGCCTCCGCGGTGGCGGGCCTGATTGCGGTGGCGAGTGCCGCACAGGCCGGTCCCGCCGACACGGTCGACTGCGGGCCGCCGAAGGACGCGGGGGTGGCCGTGCTGGGCGCCGACGGGCGGCTCGACCCCGGAGCGGAGCTGACCAGTCTCAGCAACACCACCAGCGTGGTCATGCAGCCCGACGGCAATCTGGTCCTCTACGCGGTGACCACCCCGGGCGGGCCCAAGCACCTCCTGTGGGAGAGCAAGACGTCGGGCAACCCCGGCGCGTACACCGTGATGCAGGCCGACGGCAACTTCGTCGTCTACCGCGAAGGCGGCGGCCCGGCGGCGGGCGGCGCCCTCTGGAACAGCCACACCTACGGCGCCAAGAACGCCAAGCTGCGGCTCACCTCCGACGGCGATCTCTCCGTCTGGGGTGACAACGGCATGACGGTCAAGTGGTCCACCAGAACACGCGAGTTCTCCCCGGCGCGGTGCGCGCCCACCCCGTCGGCCCCGGACCAGTACATGTGGGCCGGCGTCAGCTGGGCCCAGTCGGCGACGGTCTGGCTGGTGTTCCAGGAGGACGGCGACCTCGTCATCTACCGCAAGCGCGACGGCAAGGCCATCTGGAACAGCGGGACGTCCGGCAAGGGCGCCTGGACCCTGGGCATGGATGCCGACGGCGACCTCGGCATCCGCCCGCCGGACGGCTCCACGTGGCTGTGGCACACCGGCACCGCGGGCAACCCCGGCGCCTACGCCCTGCTTCAGGACGACGGCAACTTCGTCGTCTACCGCAAGGGCGGCGGCCCGACGTCGGGCGGCGCCCTCTGGAACACCGGCACCTTCAAGAACGTCTGACCGGCGGAGGGCACGGCGCCCCCGTGCCCTCCCCCGCCCGGTCCGGCCGCCGCCCGCCCCGTCCGCCGAGCGGCGTCGGCCCTGCGCCACGCCATCGGCCGAGCGCCACCATCGGCCCTGCTCAGCCGTGCGCCATCAGTCGATCCGGGTCACGTCCAGCTCCCCGTCCGCGTACTGCCTGCGCAGCACCTTCTTGTCGAACTTCCCCACGCTCGTCTTCGGCACCGACGGGATCACCGTCCACCGCTCCGGCAGCTGCCAGCGCGCGATCCGTTCGCCGAGGAACGCCTTCAGCTCCGCGTAGCCGGTGCTCACGCCCTCCGCCAGGACCACCGTCGCCAGCGGGCGCTCGCCCCACTTCTCGTCGGGTACGGCGACCACGGCCGCCTCCACCACATCCGGATGGGCCATCAGATGCCCCTCCAGCTCGACCGAGGAGATCCACTCGCCGCCCGACTTGATGACGTCCTTGGCGCGGTCGGTGAGCAGCAGATAGCCGTCCGGGGTG
Source organism: Streptomyces sp. x-80 (assembly GCF_046549095.1). Taxonomy (NCBI): domain Bacteria; kingdom Bacillati; phylum Actinomycetota; class Actinomycetes; order Kitasatosporales; family Streptomycetaceae; genus Streptomyces; species Streptomyces sp. x-80. The sequence goes on along the minus strand of NZ_JAJPWM010000017.1, from coordinate 22,014 downwards.
ATCGTGCCGACGTCCCCCGTCCGCAGCCAGCCGTCCGGGCTGAACTTGTCCTCGGGGCGCAGCGTTTCGCCGTATGCGCCGCCGTAGTACGCGCCCGCGATCCACGGCCCGCGGATCTCCAGTTCGCCCGCGGCCGCACCGTCCCAGGGCAGCCGCTCACCGTCCGGGCCGATCAGCCGCGCCTCGACCGAGGCGGGGAAGCGGCCCTGGGTGGCGCGGTAGGTCCACTCCGCCTGCTCGTCCACCCCGGCCGGCGGGTGCGAGACGGTGCCCAGCGGCGAGGTCTCCGTCATGCCCCAGGCGTGTACGACGCGGACACCGTGCCGCTCCTGGAAGCCGCGCATCAGGACCGGCGGACAAGCGGAGCCGCCGATGACGACCGTGCGCAGAGAAGCGACGTCGCGTGGGCGCGCGTCCAGTTCGGCCAGCAGGCCCTGCCAGATGGTCGGTACGGCGGCGCCGATGGTCGGGCGTACGGTCTCGATCATCTCGGCGAGCGGGACCGGCTGGAGGAAGCGGTCCGGCATCAGCAGCGAGGCACCGGCCATGAACGCGGCGTGCGGCAGCCCCCAGGCGTTCACGTGAAACATGGGCACTACCGGCAGCGCGATGTCACCGGAGCCGAGCGCGAACGCCTCGGCGGTGTTGACCTGCAAGGAGTGCAGATACAGCGAACGGTGGCTGTAGAGAACGCCCTTGGGGTCGCCGGTCGTCCCGGACGTGTAGCAGAGGGCCGCTGCCTCCCGTTCGTCGATCTCCGGCCAGTCGAAGCTCTCCGGCCGCCCGGCGATCAGCTCCTCGTAGTCGTGCACCCGCGCCCGCGCGCCCACCAGGGCGGAGCGGTCACCGGGACCGGCGACGACGATGTGCTCCAGCGCGGGCAGCTGCGGCAGCAACGGCGCGAGCAGCGGGATCAGGCTGCCGTTGATGAGCACCGTCCGGTCCTCGGCGTGGTTGACGATCCACGCCAACTGCTCCGGCGGCAACCGCAGGTTGAGGGTGTGCAGCACCGACCCCATGGAGGGGATCGCGAGATACGCCTCCAGATGCTCGGCGTTGTTCCACATCAGTGTCCCTATAACGCTCCCCTCGGCGGCTCCGAGGTCACTGAGTGCGTGCGCCAACTGCGCGGCCCGCCGGCCGACCTCCGCGAAGCTTCGGCGCTGCGGCTCGCCCTCGCCGGTCCAGGTGATGACCTCCGACCCACCGTGAACGGTTGAGCCATGGGCCAGAATTCGCGAGACCGTGAGGGGTACGTCCTGCATCGTGCTGAGCACCGGGTGCCTCCGCATGTTACGGGCGGGTAGTGGTGCTGCGATTGTCGGTGCATACCAATCGGCATGTCACGCCCCTTGTGGCGTGTTCTTTACCGCTTACGGGCAGCTTCTGCGACTTCTGCCACTTCCGGCCCTCACCAGCGCGGTTTCCCGCCTCCGCGGACGCCCGGCCGCCGGTGCGGGTGTCCGCTATCTGGCCGGATTCACCTTGTGCACGACGGTGTCGTCGGGGCCGAGCGGGCGTCCGTCGGCGGAGCGGACTTCGAGGGCGGGGACATGAATGCCCTGGCCGCCCGCGCGCGCTGCCAGGGGGCCGCGTGCGCGGGGAGGAGGTGATTGCGAACCGCTCCACCCGGGCTTGGGTGGAGCCACCCCCGCGTACGCGGGGAAGAGGTCTGGGGCGGCCTTCCGAAGGACGCCAATGTAGGGACACCCCCGCACACGCGGGGAGGAGGCCGTGAAGTCTGCGTTCGCCACTGTGGTGGGGGGGGACACCCCCGCACACGCGGGGAGGAGAGCCGAGCCGAAAAGCCGGTGCCAGCCTGGTCGGGGACACCCCCGCACACGCGGGGAGGAGACTACGTGACCAGGAACTTCACCGTCGCCGATCACGGGTTTCAGCAACTTTCGCCGATTCGGGCATTCCGGGCATGGGAAACGGTCGTGCGCCAGACCATACGCCGCGGGTGGTGTCGAGCCGTTCAGAGAGAGGCACGGCCGTTTCTGCTGAAGACGCTACCCCGGCCCGTACGCGCACCGTTGGTGTTTGGGCAGAGGATGCAGATCCTGCGCCAACGTCGAGGCATGTCGACAACGGTCCTCGGTGGCCTGATCGGTATGTCGCCCTCCCGGAGGAAGCCGCGCGGGTCCGGCGCCTCCCCACAGGGCGGCGCCGGACGCTCTGAGCCCGGGGCGTGACCAGATCCCCGCAGCACCCCTGTGGGGATCTGGTCACTGCGGGGGGCACCGCGCGCTCCCCGCCTCCCGCCGGTGCGGGCGTCCGCTATCTGGCCGGATTCACCTTGTGCACGACGGTGTCGTCGGGGCCGAGCGGGCGTCCGTCGGCGGAGCGGACTTCGAGGGCGGGGAGCGGGCGCCCGTGCCGGCTGTCGACCATCTCCGAATGCGGCTCACCCGGTTCGAAGAAGTGGCTCTCGCCCCACTGCCGTAGCGCCACGATGACGTGGAACAGGTCCTCGCCCTTGGGTGTCAGGACGTACTCGTGGTACGCGCTGCCGTCGGACGCCGGGACCATGTCGAGGATGCCGCCTGCGACGAGGGCGCGCAGGCGGGTGGTGAGGATGTTCTTCGCCACGCCCAGACTGCGCTGGAACTCTCCGAACCGGCGGCTGCCGTCGAACGCGTCGCGCACGATCAGCAGCGACCACCAGTCGCCGATCGCATCGACCGACCGGGCCACCGGGCAGTCGCTCTCGTTGAACCGCGTCCGCTTGACCATGGCGTTCTCCGTCGGGGGTGGTCTCCGTGGAGGTTTTCTCCACGGAGGGTTTTCTCCATGAAATGAAGGTTGCAACATGCTACCAGTCCCGGCTAGCGTCAGCCTCGCCAGAAGCGGTAGCAAGATGCAACCGATCTCGACGTAACCGATCCAACCGATCCTCAAGGGGCGCCGTATGACCACCACCGCCGAAGACAGGGACAGGGACAGAGACAGAGACAGGGACAGAGGCGAAGGCGAAAACGAAGCCGCGGGCGAAGGCCCAGGCGAAGGCGCGACAGCGCAGGTCCCCGGCGCGGGCGGTGCCGGTACGCCGAGTGGCGGGCCCGGCCGGGCGGGCGGTCCGGCGCCCAGCCCCACGCCGGACCGCCCCCTCTCCCGCCGCACCGTGCTGCTCTTCGCGGTCGCCAGCGGCGCGGCGGTCTCCAACGTCTATCTCGCGCAGCCGCTGCTGGCCACGCTGAGCCAGGACTTCGGGATCAGCGCGGCGACGATCGGCGCCGTGGTCACCCTCACCCAGATCGGGTACGGGCTGGGGCTGTTCTTCCTCGTGCCGCTGGGTGACCTGGTCGACCGACGGCGCCTCGTCATGACCCAGTTGCTCCTCCTGGCGGCGACCCTGATCGCGGTCGGCACCGCGGCGACCGCGCCGATCCTGCTCTCCGCCATCGCCGCGGTCGGCTTCCTCGCCGTGGTGACCCAGACGCTCGTCGCCTTCGCCGCGTCGCTGGCCGGAGCGGACCGGCGCGGGCGCGTCGTCGGCCTGGTGACCAGCGGCGTGGTCACCGGCATCCTGCTCGCCCGCACCGCCTCCGGCCTGCTGGCCGACCTCGCGGGCTGGCGATCGGTCTACCTCGCCTCGGCCGCCCTCACCCTCGCGCTCACCCTGGCCCTGTACCGCGTACTGCCGCGGCGCACCACGCCCCGCCCCGACCTGCGCTACGGGCAACTCCTGCGCTCCACGCTCGCGCTGTTCGCCCAGGAACGGCTGTTCCGCGTCCGGGCGTTGCTCGCGCTGCTCATCTTCGCCGCCTTCAGCACCCTGTGGAGCTGCGTCGCCCTGCCGTTGAGCGCACCCCCGATGTCGCTGTCGCACACCGCGATCGGCGCCTTCGGTCTCGTCGGCGCGGCGGGTGCCCTCGCGGCGGCCCCGGCCGGCCGCCTCCACGACCGCGGCTTCGCCGGGCCGACCACCGGGATCGCGCTGACCCTCCTGGCCCTGTCCTGGCTCCCCCTCGCCGCCACCCGGCAGTCCCTGTGGGCGCTGGCGATCGGCGCGCTCGTCCTCGACCTCGCCGTACAGGCCGTGCACGTCACCAACCAGAGCCTGATCTACGCCCTGCGCCCGGACGCGGGCAGCCGGCTGATCGGCGGCTACATGGTCTTCTACTCGATCGGCAGCGCGACGGGCGCCCTCGCCTCGACCACCGTCTACGCGCGGGCCGGCTGGGGCGCCGTATGTGTCCTGGGCGCCGTGTTCAGCGCCCTCGCGCTCCTGGTGTGGGCGGTGACCCTGCGCGGCACCACCACCACGGCACGGCGGTGCACCACTACGCCATAGCCGATGACCGCCTTGACCGACGACTGCCATGGCCGATGACCGCCTTGACCGACGACCATCATGGCCATATGGCCCCGGCCGTAACCGGTCTGCCCGTAGCAGCGAATGGTCCGGGGTCGCGGTGGCCGGCCCGTTGACGGCCCGTTGGCGGCCCGCTGACGGCGGCGGGGACGCCGGTGCGCATCCCCCCGGGCTGCCTCCTGGCCTCCCGGGCTGCCTCCCGGCCTCCCGGTACGAGGAAAGGTCTAGCCTCGGCAGCGTAGAGCGATGCGCGATGCGCGATGAGCTGGGAGGAGCGCAGGATGCGGATCACGGTGCTGACGGTTCCGGAGTGCCCGAACGCCCCGCTGGCGGTCGAGCGGGTCACCGCCGCCCTGGCGGGCCGGGCGGCCAGGGTGGAGCTGGTCGAGGTACTCGATCAGGCGCAGGCCACCGAGCTGGGGATGACCGGCTCGCCGACGGTCCTGCTGGACGGAGTGGACCCGTTCGCCCCGGCGGGGGCGGTGCCGAGCATCTCGTGCCGTCTGTACCGGGACGCGGACGGCGCGGTCTCCGGGGCGCCGAATGTGGCGGCCCTGCGCGCGGCCCTCGACGGGGCGGGCCTGCCGGAGACCGCCGTATCGGGCGAGTGCTGCGAGGCGGACGCGCTCGATGCGGTCGGCCGCGGCGGGCGGGGGCGCCGGGCGCCTGCCGAGCGGGGGCTGCGGGCGGTGCACCAGGCAGTAGTCCGGCACTTCGCCGCCACCGGGACCGCGCCCGAGCCGGGCGTGCTGGAGCCGGTCGCCGCTACGGCGGGCCGGACCGCGGTCGAGGTGCTGGACGAGCTGGCCCGGGAGGACTTCCTGACACTGGACGCGCACGGGCGGATCGCGGCCGCCTACCCCTTCTCGGCCGCGCCCACCCGCCACCGCGTACGGATCACCGGCGGCGCCGAGGTGTGGTCGATGTGCGCGATCGACGCGCTCGGCATCCCGGCGATGCTGGGCCGGGACGCGGTGATCTCCTCCACGGACCCGGTGACCGGCGATCCGGTCACCGTCACCGCAGGCGACGGGACGCCGGTCTGGGAGCCGGCGGAGGCGGTGGTGTTCGTCGGTCAGCGCCCCGGCGGCGGCCCCGCGGCCGCGGTCTGCTGCGACGCGCTGAACTTCTTCACCGGCGAGACCACCGCCCGCGCCTGGGCTGCCGAGCACCCGGAGGTGCCCGGCCACATCGTCGGCCGAGCACGCGCCGAGGAGATCGCGGCGGGGACCTTCGGCCCCCTGCTCGCTCCCTGACCCCTCGTTACGTCGCTTCGTTACGTCGCTTCGTTAGGTCGCTTCGTTAGGTCGCTTCGTTACGTTGCTCCGCGGCCCCGCCCGGTGAACGCCCCCGCTGAACGCCCCCGGTGAACGCGCCCGCTGGCCGTCAACGGGCGGGGAGGAGCTCCGAGATCAGCGCGCGGACGCGCCGTTCGATCTCGTCGCGGATCGGCCGGACCGCATCGACGGCCTGCCCGGCGGGGTCGTCGAGCTGCCAGTCCAGGTACTTCTTGCCGGGGAAGACCGGGCAGGCGTCGCCGCAGCCCATGGTGATGACGACATCGGATGCCTGGACGGTCCCGGTGGTGAGCGTCTTCGGGGTCTCGGCCGAGATGTCGATGCCGACCTCGTTCATCGACTCGACGACGGCCGGGTTGACGGTGTCGGCGGGGGCCGAGCCGGCCGAGCGGACCTCGATCCGGCCCTGGCCGAGGTGGCTGAGGAAGGCGGCGGCCATCTGTGAGCGTCCGGCGTTGTGGACGCACACGAACAACACCGACGGCGCGACGGACGGCAACACCACTGGCGGCACCACCAACGGCACGACAGACGACACCACCACTGGCCGCACTGCCGACGACGCGACAGACGACACCACCACAGGCGGCACCGCCGACGACGCGACAGACGACACCACAGGCGGCACTACCGACGGCACCACCCACGGCTCGGCGGTCTCAGACACGGCCGGCTCCTTCCGGGCAGGCCGCCGCATCGACCGCGGGTTCCGGAGCGGCGGGGAAGAAGCGGCGGGCCGCGAGGGCGACGTAGACCAGGCCGATCAGGACCGGGACTTCGATGAGGGGACCGACGACCCCCGCCAGCGCCTGGCCGGAGGAGGCCCCGAAGGTGGCGATGGCGACCGCGATGGCGAGCTCGAAGTTGTTGCCCGCGGCGGTGAATGCCAGCGTCGTCGCGCGCGGGTAGTCGAGGCCGACTGCCTTGCCGAGCGCCATGGATCCGGCCCACATCACGGCGAAGTACACCAGCAGCGGCAGCGCGATCCGCACCACGTCGAGCGGCTTGGAGGTGATCGCGTCCCCCTGGAGGGCGAAGAGCACGACGATGGTGAACAGCAGGCCGTAGAGGGCGAACGGGCCGATGCGGGGGATCAGCTTCGACTCGTACCAGGCTCTGCCCTTGGTCCTCTCGCCCAGTCGGCGGGTGAGGAACCCGGCGGCGAGCGGGATGCCGAGGAAGATCAGGACGGAGCGGGCGATCTCCCACACGGACACGTTCAGTCCGGTGCTCTGAAGTCCGAGCCAGCCGGGCAGGACCGAGAGGTAGAACCAGCCGAGCGCGGAGAACGCGAGCACCTGGAAGACCGAGTTCAGGGCGACGAGCACGGCGGCGGCCTCGCGGTCGCCGCAGGCCAGGTCGTTCCAGATGATGACCATGGCGATGCAGCGGGCCAGCCCGACGATGATCAGCCCGGTCCGGTACTCCGGCAGGTCCGGCAGGAAGACCCAGGCGAGGGCGAACATGATCGCCGGGCCGAGGATCCAGTTCAGCACCAGGGACGGTACGAGCAGACGGCGGTCGCGGGTGACGGTGTCCAGGCGGTCGTAGCGGACCTTGGCCAGCACCGGGTACATCATCACCAGCAGGCCGAGCGCGATCGGCAGCGAGACCCCGGTGACGGTCACCTTCGCCAGCGCGTCGCCCAGCCCGGGAACGAGCCGGCCCAGGCCCAGGCCGACGCCCATCGCGAGCAGGATCCACACGGCGAGGAAACGGTCCAGGAACGACAGCCGGGCCGCCACCGGACCCGCGGCCGTGGCGTCGCGGCTCACGTGGGGAGCCCGGCGGGTTCGGGCAGGGGCTGCCCGGCGGGACGGGTGAGGATCCCGGCGAGCCGGTCGGTCATCTCCGGCAGCAGCCGGTAGTACACCCATGTCCCGCGCCGCTCGGAGGCGATCAGACCGGCCTCGCGCAGCAGCTTGAGGTGGTGGGAGATGGTCGGCTGCGACAGGTCGAACGCGGGGGTCAGGTCGCAGACACACACCTCACCGCCCGCCCGCGAGGCGATCATCGACAGCAGCCGCAGCCGCACCGGATCGCCCAGCGCCTTGAAGACCTTCGCCAGTTCCACCGCCTGGTCCTCGGCCAGCGGCGCGGCCAGCAGCCCGGGACAGCAGCCGTCGACGCCCTCCTGCCCGAGCACCACGAACTCTTGATTCGACATACTTCTATATTGACGTTCTTCGACTCAAAGGGCAACGTTGAATCGAAACACATCAATACACGCCGCTCAGGGAGACCGTCATGGCCCGCGTCCAGCTCGCCCTCAACGTCGCCGACCTCGAAGCGTCGGTGGCCTTCTACGCCAGGCTCTTCGGCGTCGAACCGGCCAAGCGGCGCCCCGGTTACGCGAACTTCGCCCTCACCGAGCCCCCGCTCAAGCTCGTCCTCATCGAGGGCGAGCCCAGCCAGGACACCCGCCTGGACCACCTCGGCGTCGAGGTCGAGAGCACCGGCCAGGTGACCGCCGCGACCGAGCGCCTCAAGGAGGCGGGCCTGGCCACCTTCGAGGAGAACGACACCTCCTGCTGCTACGCCCTCCAGGACAAGGTCTGGGTCCACGGCCCCGGCCGCGAACCGTGGGAGGTCTACGTCGTCAAGGCCGACGCCGACACCATCGGCGAGAGCCCCTTCCGGAACGACGACGCCTGCTGCACCAGCAGCCCGGCCACCGAAGAGCCCATCGGTGACGCGTCCAGCAGCGCAGCCGCCCGGTAGGCGAGTAGGCCGGTAGGCCAGTAGGCGACGACGGCGGAGCGGGCGGAGTGGGCGCCCCTATTGACCACGCGGTCAACTGCGAATAAATTGACCGCATGGTCAATAGCGAAGGGGATCGATTGACAGCGGCGGCGCTCCCGTCGGCACCACTCCCGTCGGCACCGCTCACGATGGTGAAGCGGCTGGTGGGCGCCTACGTGGCGGTCACCCTCGGCACGTTGGTGGCGCTGGCCGTCATGGCGGGGGCGGCACCGTCGCTGGCGACCTCCGAGGCATGGGGGCACGCCGTGATCGTCGCCGTGTTCGCGATCGTGCTGCTGATGAGGACGCGCGCCGCGCTCAAGGGGAGTCGGGCCGGTCTCCGCGCGGTCACCGTCATCGGATGCGTCCTGCTGGTGGTGAATCTCGTCGAGGCCGTACTTCCGGGTGCCTTCCCGCCGTGGATGCGGGTGGAGATGCTGTTCATCGCCGCGATGATGCTGGCCCTGGCCACCCTCGCGGTCCGGGCGCACCGGAATTCGCCGGACGGTCACCGATGACCGGGCCGCAGAACGACAGTGACGGCGTGCCCGGCTCGTCCTTGCCCCCCTCGGGGCCGGGTGCGCGTCGGCAGCGGCTCGACGAGGACCGGCGCCGGGCGCAGATCATCACCGCGGCTGTGGAGGAGCTCGCCGAACGGGGTTATGACGGCCTGTCGTTGACCCGTGTCGCCGCGCGGGCCGGTGTGTCGAAGGGTCTGGTCTGGCACTACTTCGCCGGCAAGGACGACCTGATGGAGTCCACCGCCAAGGCGACGATGACGGTCATCAGGGGCCGTATTGCGGACTCCCTCGACCTGACCGCGCCCGTCCCGGACATCCTCCGCGCGGCCCTGCGCCGGGCCGCGTCCCTGAGCGTCACCCACCGGGTGGAGATGACCGCGCTCAACCACATCACGCACAACCTGCGTCACCCCGACGGCACCCCGCGCCTGACCGTCGACACCTACGAAGAGACCTACCAGGCCGAGGAGTCACTGTTCCGGCGCGGCCAGGCCGAGGGCACCCTGCGGGACTTCGACGTCCGCGTAATGGCCGTCACCTACCAGGGCGCGATCGACATGATGCTCGGCTACCTCGACGCCCATCCCGGCATCGACCCCGACGACTACGCCGGCAAACTCGCGGACATCCTGCTCACCGGCATCCAGCGAAGCTGACGTCCGGGCAGAGCTGACGTCCGGGCAGAGCTGATATCCGATCGGAGCTGACATCCGAGCGGAGCTGACATCCGGCCGGAGCTGCGGCATCCGGGCGGCTCCGCTCAGCTCACTTGGAGCGGTTCCGCGGTGCGGTCGTGGGCACGCCGAGTGTCTTGATCTCCTTCATCGTCAGATGGGATTCGAGGCGGAGCACGGCGGGCAGGCAGCTGAGTTTGCCGGTGAGGAAGTTTTCGTAGGCGGCGTGGTCGGCCACGGCGACGCGGATGAAGTAGTCGGGGCGCCCGTACATGCGGCTGAACTCGATGACCTCGTCATAGGAGGCCACGATGGACTCGAACTCCTCGAAGCTCTTGCGGTCCTGGGCATAGATCTCGACGTCGACGAGGACCTCCAGCCCGCGCCCCATGGCCTCCGGGCTGATGACGGCCCGGTACCCGGTGATGACACCGGCCTCCTCCAGCCGCTTGACCCGCCGCAGGCAGGGCGGCGGGGTCAGGCCGATCCGCTTGGCCAGCTCGACGTTGGTCAGCCGCCCGTCCTGACCGAGATGAAACAAAATTTCTCGATCGACGTCATCCAGGCTCACTTCATTGCTCATAGAGCCATCGTAGAGCGATAAGTAGCAACCATATGAGGCGGGATTCTTCCTAAAATTTCCCTATGCACACAAGTCCTGCCGCTACCGGGGGCCCCTCCGAGCCCGCGCCCACCCCGCCACCCGCGAGACCGTCCGCGACTCCGGCCGCGAGTCCGTCCGCGACTCCCTCCACGACTCCGTCCGCGGCGCGTGCCGCGTTCAAGGACTCCGCGGGCGCCGGCCTGGGATTCATCCCGCTCGGCCTCGCCTTCGGGGCGCTCGCGACCCAGTCGGGCCTGGACTGGTGGTGGGCGGGGCTGTCCGCGACGATCGCCTTCGGCGGATCGTTCGAGTTCCTGCTCATCGGCCTGGTCACCGCCGCGGCCCCACTGGCGGCCATCGCGCTCTCCGCGTTCATGGTGAACGTCCGGCACGTCTTCTACGCGCTCTCCTTCCCCCTGCACCGCATATCCGGCCGCCTCGGCAAGACGTACGCCACCTTCGCCCTGTGCGACGAGGCGTACGCGCTCACCACCGGGAAGCAGGCCCGCTCCTGGTCCAGCCCGCACATCCTGTGGCTCCAGTTCCTCCTGCACCTGTACTGGGCGGGCAGCGCGATAGCCGGAGCCCTGCTCGGCTCCCTCATCCCGGACGGCGTCACCGGTCTGGACTTCGCCCTCACCGCCATGTTCACCGTCCTCGCCCTCGACGCCGTCCGGGACCTGCGCGGCGACCTGCCCACCCCCGTACTCGCCCTGCTCAGCGCCCTGGCCGCCCGGCTCCTCTTCCCGGGCCAACTGCTCCTGGCCGCCTTCGCCCTGTTCACCGTCGCCCTCCTGGCCCGCCACCTCGCCACCGGCAGGAAGCCGACCCATGCCTGACACCCGCTACGCCATCGCCGCCGTCCTCGTGGCCGCCGCCGTCACCTGGGGCCTGCGCGCCCTCCCCTTCGCCGCTCTCACCCCCCTGCGCGCCAGCCGGACCGTCCAGTACCTCAGCACCCGCATGCCCGCCGGCGTCATGGTGATCCTCGTCGTCTACTGCCTGCGCGACCTCCCCCTCCCCCACGCGCGCGCCCTGGCCCCGGCCGCCGCCCTCGCCGTCACCATCGGCCTGCACCTGTGGCGCCGCAACGCACTGCTGAGCATCCTCGGCGGCACGGCCACCCATGTGATCCTGGCCAGCACGGTCTTCGCCCCCTGAGCCCCGCCGCCCGGCGCCGCCGCGGGCCACCGGAGTCCGGCCCCCTCACCAGGTGGGCGTCAGCTCCGCCCACACCGTCTTACGGGGCGGCGGCCCGGTCGTCACCCCCCACCGGTCGGCCAGCGCCGCCACCATCAGCAGACCGCGCCCCGACTCGTCGTCCGGTGACGGGCTGCGGCGGGCGTCGGGCAGCCGGTCGCCCCGGGTGTCGATGGCCTCGATACGGAGCGTGTTCCCGCCCCCGTCGGCAGCGGTGACCGTGACGACGATCCGGAAGTCCCGCCCCGGTACGCGGCCGTGCAGCGCGGCGTTCGCGGCCAGCTCGGCGACGATCTGCGCCGCCGTCTCGAACGGCAGCCCCCAGGACCGGAGTTGCTCGGTCACCAGCAACCGGCCGAGCCGGGCGCCCCGGCGGGTGGCGGAGAGCTGAACGCTGAACTGCCGCACCGGGGCGGGCGGCTCGGCCACCGACCGGGGCCGGGACTGCGATCGCTGCTCAGTTCGGGTTCGCGTGATTTCTTGGTTCACGTCACTCAGCGTGGCCAGTTGTGCTTACGCTGAAAAGTAATGACGCGCGTGCGCACAGTAACTGTCCGGCACGTGGTCCGGATCCGTCCGGGCAGTCCGCCGTGCGGTTCGGCGGCGCGACTCGTTGAGTACGAGCACGACAAGTACGCCACGACGAAGGTGGGCACGCATGAGCGTGGACAGCGACGGTACGGAACGTACGGACTACACAACCGATGGGGCGGACGGCCCCGGCTGGGATCCCGGCCTGGACGACGAAGGCACGGCAGTGCTGAAGGCGATCGGCCGCCAGCTCAAGATGTGGCGGGAGGCGGCCGGGCTCCGGCAGGCGGAGTTCGGCGCGGCGATCGGGTACAGCGACGAGATGGTCTCCTCCGTCGAACGCGGCCGACGCGCCCCGAAGCCGCAGTACCTGGAGAAGGCCGATGAAGTCCTGGGCGCACGCGGCAAGATCGAGGGGATGAAGAAGGACGTCGCGGAGGCCCGCTATCCGAAGAAGGTCCGGGACCTGGCGCGGCTGGAGGAGGACGCGGTCGAGCTGGGCGCCTACAGCAACACCGTTATCCATGGTCTCTTGCAGACCGAGGAGTACACACGCGTGCTGTTCGGCCGACGGCAACCCACGTACGGGGACGACGAGCTCGAACGTCTAGTGGCTGCCCGGATGGCACGACAGGAAATTTTCGAGCGGCGGCCCGCACCGCTACTGACCTTCGTGCAAGAGGAGGCGATGCTTCGGCGTCCAATCGGGGGCAAGATGGTGCTACGACGCCAGCTCGAACGCCTGCTGGAATTGGGCAAGTTGCGGCACGTGGAGATTCAGGTGATGCCCACGGAGACAGAGGAGCACTCGGGAGTCGGCGGCTCGTTCCAGGTGCTGAAGCTCAACGACGGCACGGCACTCGGACACAACGAAGTCCAGCTCACCAGCCGTCTGATCGCCAACCCCAAAGAAGTCCACGTCCTAGAGATGCGCTATGGAATGATCCGGGCACAGGCTCTCAGGTCCCGGGAGTCTCTGGCCTTCATCGAGAAACTGCGGGGAGAGACATGACCCTCAAGCCCACCATCGGAGAAGCTTCCACGCTGGAGTGGACCAAGAGCAGTTACAGCACTGACGACGGCCCCCAGTGCGTGGAAGTGGCTTGGATCAAGAGCAGCTACAGCACCGCCGACGGCCCCGACTGTGTCGAGGTGGCCTCCGCCTCCGACACCATCCGCGTCCGTGACTCCAAGAACATCCATGGTGCGCAGCTCGGCTTCGCACCGACCGCCTGGGCGGACTTCGTCGCGTTCGCCCGTAAGGGCTGACCGGGCGGGTCAGGCCGCCATCGCCAGCTCCGGGTCCTCCCGGAGTTTGGCGAGGGCGCGGGAGACCGCGCTCTTGACCGTACCGATGGAGACCTCCATCACCTCGGCGGTCTGGGCCTCGCTCAGGTCCTCGTAATACCTGAGGACGACCATGGCCCGCTGGCGGGCGGGCAGCCGCATCACGGCGCGCCACATCGCGTCCCGCAGGCCCTGGAGCTCCGCCGGGTCCGGGGCCGGGGTCGGGTCCGGCTCCGGCATCTCGTCGCAGGGGAACTCGTCCACCTTGCGCTTGCGCCACTGGGAGGTGCGGGTGTTGAGGAGCGCGCGGCGCACATACCCGTCCAGCGCCCGGTGGTCCTCTATCCGCTCCCAGGCCATATAGGTCTTGGTGAGGGCGGTCTGGAGCAGATCTTCCGCGTCGTTCGGGTTGGCGGTGAGCGACCGCGCGGCGCGCAGCAGCACCGGTCCCCGGGCCCGTACATAGGACGAGAACGACGGGAACACAGCGGCGGTCGAAGCGCTTGTGCACACTGGCGTGGTCATGGCTCCACGCTAGAAGCGCCGACTGGCTGGATGTATCGCCCCAAGGTGCTGAAGACTTCTCCCCCTGAAGTTGTACAGGTGGTGCTCTCTCCACCTCCTTAGGGCGGACAGCCCGCCTCCTACCCCTAGGAGGAGCCGCCGTGTGAAGGCGTCCCCGCCGGAGGCGGTGCGGGCGAGCCGAGGCGGGCGGCGGGCGGCGCCGGAGGTCAGCCGTCCGCGCCGAGGATCAGGCCCGAGGTAGGGACGCCGGTGCCAGCGGTGACCAGGACGCGGGCCGCGTCCGGGACCTGGTTGACGGAGGAGCCGCGCAGCTGGCGGACGGCCTCGGCGATGCCGTTCATCCCGTGCAGATACGCCTCGCCGAGCTGGCCGCCGTGGGTGTTCAGCGGCAGCGCGTCCGCCGCGACGAAGTCGGCGGCCTCGCCGGGGCCGCAGAAGCCGAACTCCTCCAGCTGCATCAGGACGAACGGCGTGAAGTGGTCGTAGAGGATGGCGACGTCGATATCGGCGGGGGCCAGCCCGGCGGTCCGCCACAGCTGGCGGGCCACCACCCCCATCTCGGGCAGACCGGTCAGGTCGTCGCGGTAGAAGCTGGTCATCTGCTCCTGGGCGCGGCCCGCGCCCTGCGCCGCGGCCGTGATCACCGCGGGCGGGTGGCGCAGCGTGCGGGCCCGCTCGGTCGAGGTGACGACGATCGCCTGGCCGCCGTCGGTCTCCTGGCAGCAGTCCAGCAGCCGCAGCGGTTCGACGATCCAGCGGGAGGCGGCGTGCTCGGCGAGGGTGATCGGCCGGCCGTAGAAGTAGGCGGCGGGGTTGCGGGCGGCGTGCCGGCGGTCGGTGACGGCGACGTGCCCGAAGGCGTCCGGCGTCAGCCCGTACGTGTGGAGGTAGCGCTGTGCGGCCATGGCGACCCAGGAGGCGGGGGTGAGCAGCCCGGCGGGGAGGTTCCAGCCGAGCGCCGCACCCTCGGCGGAGGGCTCGCGCCGCTGGACGCCGGAGCCGAAGCGGCGGCCGGAGCGTTCGTTGAAGGCGCGGTAGCAGACGACCACCTCGGCGATACCGGACGCGACCGCCAGGGCCGCCTGCTGGACGGTGGCGCAGGCCGCGCCGCCGCCGTAGTGGACGCGGGAGAAGAAGGACAGCTCGCCGATACCGGCCGCCTGCGCGACGGTGATCTCCGGGCTGGTGTCCATGGTGAAGGTGACCAGGCCGTCCACGTCGGCGGGGGTGAGCCCGGCGTCGTCCAGGGCGGCCCGCACCGCCTCGACGGCGAGCCGCAGCTCACTGCGGCCGGAGTCCTTGGAGAACTCGGTGGCGCCGATACCGACGATGGCGGCCCGGCCGCCGAGTGAGTCCGCGCGGTGGATGCTCATCGGGGCGCTGCTCCCTGGTCGGTGGGGGCGGTGTCGGGGGTGCTCTCGGGGGCGGTGACGGTGACGGTCGCGGTGCCGGTGACGTGGTGGCCGAGTCCGTTCGTGCCGGTGATCCGGACCTGGGCCGTAGCGCCCTCGACGGCGGTGACCGTGCCGCGCAACACCATCGTGTCGCCCGGGTAGTTGGGTGCGCCGAGGCGGATCGCGAGCTTGCGCAGGACGGTGTGCGGGCCGAAGTGGTCGGTGAGGTAGCGGCCGACGAGGCCATTGGTGGTCAGGATGTTCATGAAGATGTCCGGGGAGCCCTTCTCCCGGGCGGCCTCGGCGTCGTGGTGCACGTCCTGGTAGTCGCGTGAGGCGAGGGCCCCGGCGACGATCAGGGTGCGGGTGATGGGGACGGTGAGCGGCGGGAGTTCGTCGCCGGTCGCGGTCATACGGGGATCCTCTCGCCGGTTGCCGGGCCGCCGTCGCCCTGGTCGCCGCGGCCCCTCTGGTCGCCGCTGCGGTCCATGCCCTCGCCTTCGCCTTTTCCCTGACCCGCGCCTTCGTCTTCGCCCTCGCCTACGCCCTCCCCTTCCGTGAGCAACGTCCCCAGTTCCTCCAGTAGTTGGGCGCCGGAGCCGAGATACGCGTCCAGCTGGCGGCCCCACAGGAAGTGGCGGTGGACGGGGTGGCCGGTATCCGCGCCGATGCCGCCGTGCAGATGCTGGCCGGTGTGCACCACCCGCTTGCCCGCCTCGGACGCCCACCAGGCGGCGGTCAGCGCGTGCGGGGCGGCGTCCAGGCCCGCGTCCCGGCGCCAGGCGGCCTCGTAGGCGGTGACCCGGATCGCCTCGGTGTCCAGGTGGGCGTCGGCGGCGCGCAGCAGGACGCCCTGGTTGGTGGAGAGCGGGCGGCCGAACTGTTCGCGGGTGGTGGTGTGGGTGACCGCGCGCGCCAGCGCACCCGCGCAGACCCCGGCCTGGAGGGCGGCGAAGGCGGTGCGGGCGGTGGCGAGGACGTCGTCGTACGGCGCGGGCCCGGGGTCCTGCCCCGCTTGCCGCGACTCCCCCGGCTCTCCCAGCCGTTCGGCCGGGGCATCCCGCAACGTCAGCCGGCCCGCCGACCAGGGGGCGGTGGTCGCCACCGGTTCGATACCGACGCCCGGACCGGTGGCCCGTACGAGCCACAGCCGGCGGCCGTCGTCCGGGACCAGCAGCAGGGTCGCCGCGTCCAGCCAGGGGACCAGGGGGACGGTGCCGGTCAGCCGCGCGCCCGGACCGGCCGCGTCCCGTACCGCCACCGGGAGCGCGGCTCCCCCGTACCCCGTATGCCCGGCGTCCCCCGAGAACGCGCCGGTCGCCACCGCCGACCCGTCCCGCAGCCCCGGCAGCAGCCGGTCCCGCTGTTCGGCGGTGCCGTGTGCGGCGATCGCGAGCAGACCGTAGACGCAGGTCGCGGCGAACGGTACCTGTGCGGTCGTCCGGCCCTGCTCCTCCAGCAGCAGGGCGAGTCCCAGCAGCCCGATGTCCTCGACCGCGCCCGGCAGCCCGGCCGCGCAGAGCGCCCGCCACAGCTCGGTGTCGGTGGCCGTGCCCAGCGCGCCCAGCCGCTCGGGGGTGGAGAGGTCGGCGAAGATCTCCGCCGCCAGTCCACGCGCGGCGCGCTGCTCCTCGGTAGGCGTGAAGTCCATGTCAGCCCGCACCTCCGGCCCGGAAGAAAGGCAGCTCCAGCTCCGGGTCCACCCGCCGGAACTCCAGCCGTACGGGCATCCCGATCCGCACCTCGTCGTGCGGCACCCCGACCACGTTGCCGAGGATCCGCACCCCTTCCGCCAGCTCGACCAGCGCCACCGCGTACGGGCGCGCGGAGTGCGGGGCCGGGGTGTCCTCGACCGGTCCGGGCGTGGCGAAGGCGGGGAACGGCGGGTGGTGCATCACCACGTACGAGTAGACGGACCCCGCGCCGCCCGCCTCGACGGTGTCCCACTCCGGCGACCCGCATGCCTGGCACCCCGGCAGCCAGGGGAACCGCAGCCGCCCGCACCCGCCGCACCGCTGGATCAGCAGCTTGTGCTCGGCGACCCCGGCCCAGAACCCGGCGTTGTCCCGGTTGATGACGGGGCGCGGCCGTCTGGGGACGGTGCCGGGGGCGGGCTCGGACTTGAGGGCGGGCTCGGGCTTGGGGTCGGGCTCGGGCTTGGGGTCGGGCTCGGACCTGGGGGCTGGCTCGGACCTGGGGGTGGACTCGGGCTTGGGGGCGGGCTCGGGCTCGGGCCGGGGTCCGGCGTCAGGCTGTGAAGTCCGGGCCGCGGGTGCGTACTTGAGGATCCGGAAGCGGTGCGTCCCGGCCAATTCCCCCTCCGCCCGTACGTCCGTCCGCGTCGTCACGAAGTACCCGGTGCCCAGCTTCGTCGTCTTGCGCGCCGACACCGACTCGATGACCGCGTCGAAGGTGATCCGGTCGCCGGGCCGCAGCGGACGCAGATACTCCTGCTCGCAGTCGGTGGCGACGACGGAGCGGAACCCGGCGCCGTCCAGCAGCCCGAACAGTTCGCCGTACGCCGCCGAGCGGTCGGTGCGGCCGGACAGCCCGCCCATCGTCCACGCCTGGAGCATCGTCGGCGGGGCGACGGCGGCCGGGCCCCGGTAGGCGGGGTGGGCGTCGCCCATCGCCTCGCACCAGTGCCTGATCATCGGCTCGTTGACGGCGTCCTTGCCGGTCCCGGCGGTCGCCGCGGCCCGCCCCTCGTAACGCTTGAGCGCCGCGTACAGCGCGTCGCCCGACGGGTCGTACCGCGCGTCGCCCGACGGGGCGTCGGGCCCGCCGGTCGGCGCATCGTCCGGCGAGCGGTCCGGCGAGCCGCCCCGCCCCTCGGCCTCCCTGTTCACCGGCGTCCCCTCCGCATCCCCAGCCGCATCGTCGCCACGATCTCCCGCTGGACCTCGCTCACGCCGCCCCCGAAGGTGTTGATCTGCGCCGCACGGTTCATCCGCTCCAGCTCACCGTCCCCGAAGGCGCCCGGCGATCCGGCGCGGATCGACGCGGCGTCGCCCACCACCTCCTGGCACATCCGGTAGACCTCGACGGTGCTCTCGGTCCCGGCGAACTTGACCCCGGCGGCGTCGCCGGGGCTGAGCGTGCCCGCGCCGACATCGCCGACCAGCCGCCAGTTCAGCAGCCGGGTGGCGGCCAGCCGGGCGTGCGCCTCGGCGAGCCGGGACCGCACCCACGCCCGGTCCGCGGGCCGCCGTCCGGTGCCGGGGTCCCGCGTACGGGCGTGCCGGAGCGCCGCGTCGAAGGCGTCCTCGGCCTGCATCCCGATGGCGGCCAGCGCGACCCGCTCATGGTTGAGCTGATGGGTGATCAGTCCCCAGCCGGCGTTCTCCTCGCCGACGAGATTCCCGGCCGGGACGCGGACGCCGTCGTAGTACGTCGCGGTGGTCGTCAGCCCGCCGACCGTCTCGACCGGCGTCCAGGAGAACCCGGGCGCATCGGTCGGTACGAGGACGATCGAGATGCCGCGGTGTTTGGGGGCGCCGGGGTCGGTGCGGCAGGCGAGCCAGATCCAGTCCGCGTGCTGGGCGTTGCTGGTGAAGCTCTTGCCGCCGTCGATCAGCCAGTCCTCGCCGTCCCTGACCGCGCGGGTGCGCAGCGCGGCGAGGTCCGTACCGGCGCCGGGTTCGGTGTAGCCGATGGCGAAGACGATCGCGCCACTGAGGATGCGCGGCAGGAAGTAGTCCTTCTGGCGCCGGGTGCCGTATTTCATCAGGGTCGGGCCGACGGTGTTCAGAGTGACCATGGAGACCGGCGCGCCCGCGCGGTACGCCTCGTCGAAGAAGACGAACTGCTCGTCGGGCCCGCGCCCCCGGCCGCCATACTCGACCGGCCAGCCCAGGCCCAGCAGCCCGTCGGCGCCGATCCGGCGGAGCACCGCGCGCTGCGCGGCGGCCCCTTCGACCGGTCCGTCGGGCAGCAGCTTCCGGAAGTAGCAGCGGAGTTCGGCACGCAACCGCTGCTGGCGCGCGGTGGGGGCGAGGTGCACGGCGGCGGGCTCCCCTTCTGGTGGCGGCGCGGGCACCCGGTCGGCCCGCCGGACGCACCTGCCGGCCGGACTCGCGTACAGGCCGGTCGGGAGGGCGCGAACTGGCGGGCACGACAACGAGCGAGAGGGTTTCTGACTGTCCGTCAGAAACCCTCTCGCTGTCAAGGTCGGCGCGGGGAACACCAGCGCAGCCCAGCACCCCGCGCCGCACCTCGCTCACCTCCGGTCGGGCGCCGCCCCTCCCGGGCGGCGCCATGGATCACCAGAGGCTGCTGAAGGACACGGTGGCGTTGGACTGGTCGATATAGGAGGGACCGCCGCCGTTCACACTCGCGGTGTTGTTCTGATTCGACGCCCCGGGTCCGTTGGCCACCTGCTGGGTGGAGGTCGAGTTGCCGTGGTTGCTCCCGCCGACGCCGGTGCCCGACTGGCTGGTGGCCGCCGCGCTCGATCCGTCGGTCGCGAGGCCGCCGTTGTCGGCCATCGCCACACCGCTGAAGAGGGCCGCCGCGAGGGGCAGTGCGGCGGCGACGGCGAGGACGCGGGCGGTACGGATGCTTGCCATATTTCTTCCTCCTGCGGAACGGGGACAACAACGCGACAACACTGCGACGCTGCATCTGCCGGAGCCGGCCGGAACCCGCTGGAAGCCACCAGGGACCGCCGTAACTCCGGTTGCGCGCCGGGAAGTTGGCCGTCCTCCACGACTTCCTTCCCGGCGTCGCGGATTCAGAATTGCCCACCGAATCCCCGGCGAATCCGCGGAGAAGGGTCCGTTCCCCCGTAAGTATGAGAAATCCCGGGTAAACCCCCGCCGCGCCCCGACGCCCCCGCGCACACCCCCTCGTACCTGCGACGATCCGCCGCCCGCCGGTGCCGGGCGCGCCACGGATTTCCCCCGCGAACCGCCGGGCGCCCCCTCGGCCGCCGCAGTCCCCCCGGCCCGCTCCGGCCTTGGCCGCCTTCGCTCGGCGGCCGCCGAAAAGAAATCGGATGCGGCCCGCGCCCGCCCCCGGCTATCCTGCGCGCTATGTCTACACCCCGGATTTCCTAGCCAGGACACCCGCTTTCACGCCACCCGTGTGTCTGCTGCCGCCCCGGTGGCCGCTGCCGCCCGGGTTCCTGTCCTTGAGCTGGTGTCCTTGGGCTCGGCCTTGAATGTGCGTCGCGGAGATCGCCTCCTGGAGATCACCTGCTGGTGATCGCGTCCCGGCGATCGCGTCCTCGGCCGCGGCCCGTGAGCTTCTCCGGAGTGTTTTTCCATGATCACCGTGCGCGGTGTCGACGTACGCGTCGGCGCCCGGCTTCTGCTGTCCGACCTCTCCTTCCACATCGCCCCCGGCGACCGCATCGGCCTCGTCGGCCGCAACGGTGCCGGTAAGACCACCCTCATGCACACCCTGACCGGCCAGCTCCCGCCGGCCGGCGGGTCCATCACCCGTACCGGCTCCCTCGGCCATCTGGCACAGGACTCCCGTACGGCCGACCCGGACGTCACCGTCACCGACCGCATCCTGTCCGCCCGCGGCCTGGACCGGGCGGTGCGGGCGCTCCGGGCCGCCGAGAGCGCGATGGCCGCGGCCGAGCGCCCGGCCGACCAGGAGAAGGCGATGGCCGCGTACGCCCGTGCGGAGGCCGCCTTCCAGGCGGGCGGCGGTTACGCGGCCGAGGCCGAGGCGGCCCGGGTCGCCGCGGGCGTGGGGCTGCCGCCGCGCGTCATGGACCAGCCGGTGGGCACCCTCTCCGGCGGCCAGCGGCGCCGCGTCGAACTGGCCCGCATCCTCGTCGCCGACCACGACACGCTGCTGCTCGACGAGCCCACCAACCACCTGGACCTCGACTCCATCACCTGGCTGCGCACCTTCCTGGCGAGCTACCGGGGCGGCCTGGTGATCATCAGCCACGACACCGGCCTCCTGGCCGGCATCGTCAACCGGGTCTTCCACCTGGACCCGCAGCGCACCACGATCGATGTGCACAACACCACCTGGAGCGCGTATCTCGCCCAGCGCGCGGCCGACGAGCGGCGCCGCATCCGCGAACGCGCCAACGCCGAACGCAAGGCGGCGGCGCTGCGCACCCAGGCGGACAAGATGCGGTCCCATGTGGCGACCGCCGTCGCCGCCAAGAACATGGTCCGCCGCGCCGACCGGCTGCTCGCCGGTCTGCAACCGGCCCGGCGCAGTGAGAAGGTCGCCCGGATCCGGCTGCCGGAGCCCGCGCCCTGCGGCCGGACCCCGCTGGGCGCCGTCAGCCTGGCCAAGGCGTACGGCAGCCTTCAGGTGCTGACCGGGGTGGACCTGGCGGTCGACCGGGGCAGCCGGCTGGTCGTACTCGGCCTCAACGGCGCGGGCAAGACGACCCTGCTGCGGATCCTCGCCGGGCACGAAACCCCCGACACGGGCCGCGTCGTCCCGGGGCACGGGCTGCGGCTCGGCTACTTCGCCCAGGAACACGACACCCTCGACCCCGCCCGCACCGTCCGGCAGAACCTGGCCGCCGCCGCGCCGCAGCTGAGCGACGGCGAGGCGCGGCAGGTGCTGGGCTCGTTCCTGTTCACCGGCGATGACGCCGACAAACCCGCCCGGGTGCTCTCCGGCGGCGAGAAGACCCGGCTGGCGCTGGCCGGACTCGTCCACTCCGGGGCGAACGTGCTGCTGCTGGACGAGCCGACCAACAACCTCGACCCGGCCTCCCGCGGCGAGGTGCTGTCGGCGGTGGACCGCTACCCGGGCGCGATCGTGATGGTCACCCACGACGCGGGCGCCATCGAGGCCCTCCGTCCGGACCGCGTCCTGCTGCTGCCGGACGGCACGGAGGATCTGTGGAGCCCGGAGCATCTGGAGCTGGTCGCGCTGGCGTGAGGAGGCGGCGGGTGGGCGGGGCGGGCGGCCATTAGATTGCCGCCGCCCCCCCC
>NZ_JAJPWM010000016.1:0-238703 GCF_046549095.1 Streptomyces sp. x-80 | reverse complement strand
CCCAACGAGCCATACGCCGCATGATCAAGGAGGCCAACAGCCTCGGCCTGACCGTCCGTTTCGACCCGATCGAAGCCGTCTGAACCCGTGCACCGGGCCAGCGTTCAAGCCCCTATTTTCGTGTCAGTTGCTGCTGGTCGGATGGGGTGTGATGTCCTGTCAGGTGTGACACCTGAGGAGATGGAGAAGGTCCGTCCGCGTCTGGAGGCGTTCGCGGAGGAGATGCTCGGTTCGTTGCAGGGCGGGTTGTACGTGCGCGGGCTGATGCTGGACGGCAAGCGCAAGTCGATGCAGCCCATGGCGGAGCGTCTGGGCGTGGACCACCAGCAGTTGCAGCAGTTCGTCTCCTCCTCTGCCTCGGACTGGACCGTGGTCCGTGAGCGGCTGGGGCGCTGGGCCGCCGCGCACCTGTCGCCGCGGGCGTATGCCGTCGATGACGTGGGGTTTCCCAAGGACGGTTCAATTCCCGGGTGTGGCACGGATGTACTGCGGCGCGCTGGGCAAGCGCGGCAACTGCCAGATCGGAGTGAGCGTCAATCTGGTTTCCGACGATGCGTCTGCTGCTGTTGGCTGGCGGCTGTTCCTGCCCGAGAGCTGGGACGATGCCAAGAACTCCGACGCCGCTGCTTGCGGAAGCCATCCGGCGCCGCCGGGCGAAGGCCGGCATTCCCGGGGGCGGGCGGCACCGGGAGAAGTGGCGCCTGGCCCTGGACACGCTCGACGAGGTTCACGGGCCGTGAGGGCCTGACGGAGCGCGGCCTGGCCTACGCAGTGGCGGTCAAGGGCACCACCAGCGCCCACCTGGGCGACGCGGTCCCCGAGCGCCCGCCCTACCCAGGCCGGTGCCGCCCGCCCGTGCATGCCTACCCCGCTCCGCCCGCACCCTTGCGCCAACTCGCCCTGAACCCGGGACGATCCGCACTGAGGACGGTCACCTGGCGCGACGGGAGCAGGACCACGAAGAGCAATCCCCGGGCCGAGATGCACTCGCGTCTTCTCGCCCTGCGCGTGCGCCCGGCCAACCGGCAGATCCGCCGCCACTCGGACGGCTCCCTGCCGGAGTGCTGGATGCTCGCCGAGTGGCCGCCCGGCCCCGCCGAGCCCACCGACTACTGGCTGTCCACCCTGTCCGCCGGCCTCCCGCTGCGCGACCTGGTCCACACCGCCAAGATCCGCTGGCGCATCGAGCACGACTACCGCGAACTCAAGGACGGCCTCGGGCTGGACCACTTCGAAGGCCGCAGCTTCAGCGGCTGGCACCGCCATGTCACCCTCGCCTGCCTCGCCCAGGCCTTCTGCACCCTGCTCAGACTCGACCCAAAAGTCCCTGCACCGGCCTGACTCTCTACGCCGTCCTGCGCGCGTTGCAGAAACTCCCGGCCGCCTGGACCGGCACCTGCTCCACATGCGGCCAACCCGCGCTGACCTATTCCGATCTGGCTACCGCTGCCGCTGCACACGCGAGGGGACGCCTGCGGGCGCGATGAAGCCGCCAAGCAGACCTTCTGGGCTACGCGTGCACCTGCACGGGTCTGCTGGGCCGGTGTCATCACGCCCGCAGGCAGCCCCCCGCCAACACATCCGAGCAGGCCATGGCACCCGAGTTGCTTCACGGTGCTGACGGATGGGCCCTGCCCGACAGCGCCTACGGCGCTGGCCGCACACTTGCACGTCCGCGACGTGGAACCGCTGGCGCCCCACGCCGGGGCTGCCCCGCCCCTTCCAGCGAACCACCGTCAGCGGCCAGCGCCACCACCCGACAAGATCACCAACAGAGTTACAGTGTTGGCTTCTACCCCACTCGAGAAGCCGCCATCCGGGCCAACGCCGGCCCGCATATCCCGGCCGCCGGAGGCCCCGACTGCTACCTGGTGCCGGGGCGGGACCGTCAACGCGTTATGTGCCATATTCCAGTGGCGGCATCCCTGCGGATACGCAGACCAAGGTGCCCGGAGCGCCCGGAGCGCTCAATCTGCAGATCCCAGGAGCCCGTTCCGCATTTTGCCGCGAGCTCCTCCTCCGGTGCTCGAATCGAGAGGAGGGGCTGGCCGGGCCCGGGCGCCGACTGTACTGTCGCCGGAATACGTATCGGTTCCTGCTCCCGAGTCTCCAACCGCAGGCAGACCGGAACGGGCACAGTCGGTGGAGCGATCGCCAAAGGGATGTCAATTTCCAGTGTGCTTCCCGCTATCACCGACCACACCTGGTCCAGTCTGCGTACTGCCCGGTTCAGGGGGGTGAAAGTCCCGTCGATGGACAGACTCAAGTTGCCGTACGGGCTGGTCCAGTACGGGTTGACGAACGCCTGCCGAGCCCCGGTGAAGGCCGGTACCCGGGCAGCTTCGACACCGTCTTCGCGGTTGGCGCCCAGCCGCCTGGTGCTGGACCATCCGCAAGAGTCAAGACGAAGGTGGGCATCCCAGATCCCGGCCAGCGGCTTTCCCTGGTTTCCGTTTTCCGGCTTGAAGGGGAAGTAGCATTCAAAGCGCAGCCGAGTGATCCTCTGCCCTGCCTGCGGGGACTCCACGGGGACAGTGACCAGTCGCTGCACGGTTGGCGCGAAGAGTTCCGTGGATTCATCCCGGTACCGGAACATGCCCCGCAGCTTGCTCTTGGCCAGCTCCTCAGTGAAGTCCGCTGCTTCCTTTACACCGGGGACTGCGGTCAGTTCGTCAGGGAGTTTCCAGACCCAGCGGTTGCCATCCTGGGTGAACAGCATCGGAACGCTGCTTCCGTCGCTGTCGATGCGCCTGAGCTCCGATGTGACATGGATGCGAAGGTCGTCCCCGTGCCACTGGATTCCGGTGAGCCGCGGCTCGTGTGTCGTGCCCGCCTCAAATGCGGCAAATTTCTCGCACAGATCGCGTCGGCCGTGCCGCACCAGCGCCGACACGACACGACGGGCCGCGTGCAGCTGCGAATCGACCCGGGCCGGTATATGCGTACTGACGAGCGACCGCACAGCGGCGAAGAGTCGCTCGCGGTATTCCACATCGTTCTGCAGAAATTTGCTCCCCAGGAGCTGTCCGAGCACTTTGCCGGAGTACCAGTGCGCGATGAACCTGTCTCGCAGCTCTCCGTCGGAAATATACTCGGAGAGAATTTCTATGACTCGTGCCACACTGCCCAGATATTCCTCCGGATCGATGCTTCCGAAGGAAATATTATGCTGTCCTGATATATGTCGGACCCAGTGGTAACATGTGTAGTCATGAACCGTTGCCACTCTTTCCGTGGAGAGGTAGGCGCGCAGCATGAACATGTGGTCCTCGAGCCTCACCTTCCCCTCGGGAAACCTTATTTCGTGCTCGTCGAGAAAATTTTTGCGGAACAGCTTGTGTACCGTCATGGAGGACAAGAGAATCGTGTTCCGGCGAATATCACCGGCCGACATCGGCTTCTCGAACAGGATCCTCGGAACCGCCCTCCCATGCCCTGCCATCCGTCCGCACACAATGTCGGCCCCGGTTTCCACCGCGCGCCGGTAAAGGCGTTCCAGTGCTTCCGGGGCCAGCCAGTCATCATCGTCCGCGAAATGAACGTACTCCCCGCGCGCCGACTGCATACCTATATTGCGCGGCTTCCCCGGCCAGCCCGAGTTCTCGATCCGGACAAGGTGAAAGTTGTCCTCAGAATGGATTTCGGATGCTATGAGTTCAGGGGTGTTGTCCGTGGACCCGTCGTCCACGTAGATAACTTCAAATTGTTCCCTGGGCATGGACTGCACGCGAAGAGAGTTGATTCCCTTCACGATCGTGTCTCCGGTGTTGTGCGTGGGCACGATGACACTGACTCGGATGCTCATACGCGACTCCTGTTCAAAAGTTCCGCGAAGGTTGGCTGCCGGTTTTCAGGGCTTGCAGAAAGATTGACAAGGTCGCGATGAGCTAGTCTTCTCAGCGCCTCATTGAAACGTTCCAGCGATGGAGGTTCGGCAGGTCCGAGCAGATAGTCTCTGAGCTGGACCCTGTCCTCGCGCAATCGATCCGGGCCGTCTTCGAAGAGGACGTCGACAAGTTCCTGGATGCCGCTTGCGTCCGCGGTCAGCAGATACGCCGCCCGGGCCACCGTGTTCTGACGGCGAAACCAGTACTCGCCCACTTCTGCGGTGTCCGTCAGTGCATACGGTTTGAGGCTCGCAACGAAATCTGAAACCACACTCGAGATATCGCTGATGAGTAGGTCCGACTGGTCGAAGCAGTCATAGAGCGTCGGAGTATTCCCCTGGATCACCAGGTGCTCCCAGGGGGGCTTGCTCTCCCAGAACGCCTTGTGCCAGCGTGATTGCAATGCTTCGAGTTTCGCCGTCAGCTCCAGATCGGCCGCAGCGCCCTCCCGGGAACGCTGAGCATCGTCTCCCTGCGCCCTCCCCGACGGGGCCTCTAGGGCCGCTCGTTCCTGCTCAAGTCTCTCCAGGCTGCGCATACGCTCGGCGCGGTGCTGCTGCTGCGCCGGCGTCTCGGCGAAGCGCTCGCCCCGGCACCGCGCCTCATTGGCCTGTTCGATCATGCGCACGATGCGCAGATGCGCCCTCAGCGCAGCGGGCGATCGGGTGCCGGTGAAGGGATGGGGCTTGTACAGCACACGCAGCGGCCGTTCGCTCTTGAGGAGGGCGCTGACGATGCGTTCACCGGCCAGGGTGAGTGAGGTGTTTCCGGGGTCGTCTGTCCAGCCCTCCCATGTCGGTGCGTACAAGACCGTGGGGACGGCCGGTGCCGAGGCACCGGCATCCGCCATCTGCACCCCGTCGAGCTGGGGGCGCCCGACCTCCACGATGTCCGAATCCACGACCCCCACGCGCGCCACTCGATAACGTTCACGGCCTGCGCGGCCGGCCACCCATACCTCGTCGTACACCTTGCTGTACGGATTCACACTCGCGATCTTGTCACTGTCGCCATGCCCGATGAAGACGTGTTTGATGGTGGGAACACGCAGCAGGTGGATATTTTTCCCCACATTCGCTGCGTAGAGGGCGACGCGCACCGAGGAAAGCTCCATGTTCATCAGGTGCACAGCGCTGGGAACGCACAGAATCGGCAGATGTGTGGATTTGAGTGTGGAGAGTAGATGACGCTCGCGCAGAACGATGAGCGGACGCGTTTCCAGCGCAGCCAGCGTCTCCAGCCACATGTTCACCTGATACGCGGAATCCCGGGATCCACTGAAGTAGAGTATTGTCTCCGGGCAATAATGGCGCAGCCAGCCGTTGACGTTTTTCAACACCCGCTCGCGGCTCGGAAACCGCATGGCTCCAATCAGGTGCGGAACGATGGCCAGCAGCGTGACTGTCGAGATCAAAACGGCAGTCAGAACACCGCCAAGCAGCCATCGGCCAATGTCCGTGAAGGCGGTAATGGCGAGACCGGTGAAGATCAGAAACTCAAGATGGAGCATTCTCTGGCCCGGCCATCCGGTGAGCAGGAGTGGTGGCGTGTCGGGAATTCGCAGCCGCCCGAGGTTGATGTTCCGAGTGGCGACCGGCATAGCTCGGTGCCGCCTGATCGACAAACACATCGCAGAGAAGACGACTTGCTCGACCAAGAACGCCAGCAGTAGAGCCTCCACAAACACCTGGTACCGGTCGTCGAGCAGCGACATCCGTTCCTGCAGCACCAGCAGGAGAGCGCACCGCAGCATCGCACGCATCGTGACACCGGCCCTCAGCTGGCCCAGGCGCCGCATCAGCTTGGGCTCGGCACGGTGCAGATACAGATCTGCACCGTAGCTGAGCAGTGCAGCGGCGGCGAAGGCAGGCGGTGCCGTCAGCAGGGCAGCGGCGACCATCGCGGCCAGAGACAACGCAAGTATCGTGCCGCCTACCAGCCCCCGAAGCCGCTGCACGCCGGTTCGTTGCTTCAGGTGCTGTATACGCTCACCGTATGCGCTGGTAACAATCACGTTGACTCGCTCTTGTAGTCATAAAACGGCTCATAGCGCCGTGCCCTCCGGCCCTTCAGCGCAATTGATTACACTAAATGACCCTTAGGTGGATCCGGCGCGAAGAAAGATGACAACCTCCGTACGAAAGGTGACTCCATGGAGGAATTTCTCCTCTCCGAGTGGCAGATCGGCCGTCACGATTGATATGTGTCGATGCGGGCCTGCCAGGTGCATCACAATGATGGTTCCACCAGGTCACATGACGTCGCCCAGAACGGGGCCTTAGCCTCTTGCTCGCCCGGAAACACTGAACGAAGATTCCCTCATCAACTCCCCGGAATCGAGGTGAGATATCGCGGCCGCAAAGCGGTTCTCGCATGGGACCGGACAACGACCGGTCCATCAGGAAGTGAGGTGACACGGACGCATTTCAGCGTGCTCTCACATATCAGAATGTCACCGCCATGACGTTCCAGCATCACACCATTCACTTCTGCTGTATCGTCATGAATCGTCGAACGCCTGGAAAATCCGGCTGCCCATCGTGGTGCTCAAGAAAAGCACCACGCGCATGCCCGCTCCACAGAGTGGCCAGCACCTTCCTTGGGCTTCCCTGTCGGTCCCCGACAGGCATTCCGCAATCGAGAGCAAGGACCGAACTCTCCATGTCTTCCGTACCGTTGGGTATCCCCTCTGTACCCCTGCTGCCCTTGGCCCCGCGCCGTGCCTCACGCCAACTCCAGGTCGGTCCGGTCGCCGTGGGTGGGGACGCACCGGTCTCGGTGCAGTCCATGACGACCACGCGCACCTCCGACATCGGCGCCACGCTTCAGCAGATCGCCGAGCTGACGGCCTCGGGCTGCCAGATCGTGCGCGTCGCCTGCCCTACGCAGGACGACGCCGACGCTCTGGCGGTCATCGCGAAGAAGTCGCAGATCCCGGTGATCGCCGACATTCACTTCCAGCCGAAGTACGTCTTCGCCGCGATCGACGCGGGCTGCGCGGCGGTCCGCGTCAACCCCGGCAACATTAAGCAGTTCGACGACAAGGTCAAGGAGATCGCCAAGGCGGCCTCCGACGCCGGCACCCCGATCCGTATCGGCGTCAACGCTGGCTCCCTGGACCGCCGCCTGCTGCAGAAGTACGGCAAGGCCACCCCCGAGGCGCTGGTCGAGTCTGCGCTGTGGGAGGCCTCGCTCTTCGAGGAGCACGGCTTCGGCGACATCAAGATCTCGGTCAAGCACAACGACCCCGTCGTGATGGTCAGCGCCTACCGCCAGCTCGCCGCCCAGAGCGACTACCCCCTCCACCTCGGTGTGACCGAGGCGGGCCCGGCCTTCCAGGGCACCATCAAGTCCGCCGTCGCCTTCGGCGCGCTGCTCAGCGAGGGCATCGGCGACACCATCCGCGTCTCGCTCTCCGCCCCGCCGGCGGAGGAGGTCAAGGTCGGTCTGCAGATCCTGGAGGCGCTCAACCTCAAGCAGCGCCGCCTGGAGATTGTCTCCTGCCCCTCCTGCGGCCGCGCCCAGGTGGACGTCTACAAGCTCGCCGACCAGGTCACCGCTGGTCTGGAGGGTATGGAGGTGCCGCTGCGCGTCGCCGTCATGGGCTGCGTCGTCAACGGCCCGGGCGAGGCCCGTGAGGCCGACCTCGGCGTGGCGTCCGGCAACGGCAAAGGCCAGATCTTCGTCAAGGGCGAGGTCATCAAGACCGTGCCGGAGTCGAAGATCGTGGAGACCCTCATCGAGGAAGCCATGAAGATCGCCGAGCAGATGGAGAAGGACGGCATCGCCTCCGGCGAGCCCGAGGTCTCCGTGAACTGACCGCCGTTATCTTCTTTGCGGTCCTGCAAGAGGGCCGCTGGCCTCCGGGCCCGGCATGACTGCGCTCCCCTGTCGAAGACATGGCAATGTAGTTGATTTGGTGGTCATGCCATCGGTGGTTCAGGGTGACGACGATCGGTGAACGGCGGTGGCTGGCGGGTTCTCCAGGGGCCTTGCTGCCGTAGCCGGTGACGCACGAGCGGATCTTGCGGGGGCAGTCACGGGCTCGGCGGCGGGGCAACAAGCTGTGTCCGATCTGGTTAAGGCTCAGACGGCGATCACGTCTGCGGGCGGAGGGGGCAAAGCCGCTCGGTGAGATCACCGTGCGGCGGACGACGTACAGGGCCCGGGTGAACGATGTCCGCTCGGCGGTGCTCTGGTGCAGCCTGGCCACCTCGTCCAGCAGTTCCCTGGCGGCGTGGTGGACGATCAGATGCGCGTAGATCTCCTGCCGCGCCCCGTCCGGCGTCTGGGATCTCAGGACCGGCCTGCCGCGCTGGTGGGTCTTGATCTCGTCGAAGACCAGCTCGATCTCCCAGCGCCGGGTATAGAGCGGGGCAAGCTCGGCGGCCGGGTACCTCTCGTGATCGGTCAAGCTGGTGATGAGCCGGACGATGTCGGTCTGGCCGTCGACGCGGTACTCGTTCACCCTGACCAGAGCCGGCGGAGCTTTGAGGGTCCTGGCCGCCTTGCTGTGCTTGTTCGCCTCGATCCGTGCCAGATAACTGCCGTCGGGCAGGACGTCCTGCACCCGACGGGCCTTGCGTCGCTCGATTCGCCATAGCAGGTGAGTGCCCTGGTCCCGCAGCCGGTGCCATCGGGCAAGACCCCACAGCCCCCGGTCGGCAAGCAGTAGCCTGTCGGTCCCGACATGGGCGTCCAGGGCGTCGGAGACGATGCACTCGGAGTCCTTGAACCCGCCGATCACGGCGTCGAGGACGGCGTGGGTCGAGCACTCGGCCACCGCGACCACTCGGGCCTGCGGATAGCCTCCATCGGACTGCGCTGCGAACCCGACTTGCCGAAAGCGCCGTTGTTCGCCGCCGAGTCCGGCACGGCCAGCAGCATCCCGTCCAGGGCAAGCACCCGCAGCCCGTGGAAGAGTTCATCTTCCCTGCCCAGCGGCCGGGCCACGGCCCGGAACAGGTCCCGCAGCACGGTCCACCCAAGCCTTTGCCGGGCCCTGGTCAGCGAGGACTTGTTCACCCCGGTCCAGGGCCGCAGCCCCGGGTCGCCGGTCTTCACCAGGCGCAGAACTTCCAGGTAGTCAGCCTGTGGGAACAAGCACACCGCCAGGACGAAGTACACCGTGAACCGGGCGGACAGCAAGCGCCGACGCTTCTCCGAGCGTCCAGCCTCGCCGACCACACGGTCCACCAGTTCAGGCGGGCGTAACCGGGTCAGCACTCCCAGGCCCAGCCGCTCCAGACGGGATATCAGTACACCGCTTCAACCGGTCGAGAGCCGCAAAAGCAACGGCATTGGAAGGCATGACTCGGGGGGGGTGCCACCGGGCCCGGGGGGGTGCCGACGGAGACGCTGATGAGAGGTCCGACTACCACCCCGCCTGGCGCAACGCCCGGCATCTCGCGGGTGGCAGGTCTGCACAACGTGGATGCGCGAATACGGCGCCAGCACCGTGGCCAGCACCGCACCAACCCCGTTCGGGAGGATGGGTTGTACGACATCAGCGACGTCGACGTGTTCTTCGCTCTGGACGTCGGCAAGAGCGCCCACCACGGCCATGGGCCGACCCCAGCCGGCAAGAAGGTCTTCGACAAACCCCTGCCCAACACCGAGCCAGGCTCCGGGCCATGTTCGACAAGCTGAACGCGAAGTTCGGCACGGTCCTGCTGATCGTGGACCAGCCCGCCTCCATCGCCGCCCTGCCGCTGACGGTTGGCCGGGACGCAGGCTGCAAGGTCGCCTACCTGCCCGGACCGGCAATACAGCGGATCGCCGATCTGTATCCCGGCGAGGCGAAGACCGACGCGAAGGATGCCGCGGCGTCGCGGACACCGCCCGGACCATGCCGCACACCCTGCGCTCGCTGGAGCCGACCGACGAGATCACCGCCGAACTGACCGTGCTGACCGGCTTCGACCAAGACCTCGCGGCCAAGGCCACCCACACCTCCAACCGGATCCGCGGCCCCCTCACCCAGTTCCACCCCTCGCTGGAACGCATGCTCGGGCCACGCCTGGACCACCCCGCGGTGACCTGGCTGCTGGAACGCTACGGATCCCCGCAGGCCCTGCGGAAAGCGGGCCGACGCAGGCTTGCCGAAATTATCCGGCCAAGGCCCCGCGCATGGCCCAGCGGCTGATCGACGAGGTCTTCCACGCGCTGGACGAGCAGACCATGGTCGTGCCAGGCACGGGCACCCTCGACATCGTCGACCCGTCGCTGGCCCGCTCGCCCGGAGCCGTCCACGGGCAACACCGGTCCCTGGAAGCCCAAATCAAAACCCTGCTGGAGGAACACCCTCTTTCCCAGGTCCTGATCCCGATGCCGGGGATCGCGGTCAGCACCGCCGCCACCCTGCTGGCCACCGTCAGCGACGGCACCCGCTTCCCCACCGCCGCCCACCTCGCCTCCTACGCCGGCCTCGCCCCCGCCACGAAGTCGTCGGGCACCTCGATCCACGGCGAACACGCACCCCGAGGCGGTCCGCCAGCTCAAGAAAGCCATGTTCCTGTCCGCGTTCGCCGCCCTGCACGACCCCACCTCCCGCACCTACTACGACAAGTGCCGGGCCCGCGGAAAGACCCACACACAAGCACTCCTCCGCCTCGCACGGCACCGCATCAGCGTGCCGTTCGCCAAGCTCCGTGACAGCACCTTCCACGAAAACCGAACCCCTCACCTCGCTCGACGAAAGACATAGAGGCCCCCCGGCGTCAGCCTAGGTGCCCCGCGCGCCGGGGAGGTACAGTGCCAGGGCCTGCTCCCGCCTGGCCCTCCCAGGCCCTCAATGGTGAGGCATACGTGTTGGACCCCGGGCCGAGTACTTCACGAGTCTGTCCCGCCCGGAGGCCTGCACCCCGCCCGGCTGCGCGCCGCCCTGCACGCACTGACCAGGCACTTCAACGTCGCCGACACGGAGATCGCCGAAGGCGTGGTGGGCACCGCCCGCCTCCAACACCTCACCGCCTAGTAGGGCTTGGTCATGTGCAGTCCGTGATGGCGTGTCTTGTTGATCGGTCGTGTCGTTGATCGGGTGTGCTGGGTGAGGAGTTGGCTGCGGTCCGGTGTGATCTGGAGGACTTCGCGGCGGAGATGTTCGAGCCGTTCGCGCGGGCGGATCAGCGGCGGTGGGGTGGGGTCTATCTGCGGGGCCTGCTGCTGGACAGCGGGCGCAAGTCGGTGGAGCCGATGGCCGCCCGTCTGGGCGAAGACGGGAACCGGCAGGCGCTGGCCCACTTCGTCACTTCCAGCCCCTGGGATGCTGCGCACGTGCGGGCCCGTCTGGCCTGGCGTATGCAGCCGGTCGTCAAACCCACCGCGTTGATCATCGATGACACCGGGTTCCTCAAGGACGGGGACGCGTCCGCGTGCGTGACCCGGCAGTACACCGGCACCGCGGGCAAGGTCACCAACTGCCAGGCCGGGGTTTCGCTGCACCTGGCTTCCAACGGCGCTTCGGCGGCGGTGAACTGGCGCCTGTTCCTGCCCGGAAGCTGGGATCCCGCCTCACCGAAGGCCGATCCCGTCAAGGTGGCCCGACGTGACAAGTGCGCCATCCCCGTCCAGGTGAGCCATGTCGAGAAGTGGCAGCTGGCCCTCGACATGATCGATGAGACGCGGTCCTGGGGCATCGAGGTGCCCCAGGTCATCGCCGACGGCGGCTACGGGGACACCGCCGCCTTCCGGCTTGGCCTGGAAGAACGCGGTCTCGACTACGTGGTGGGCATCTCGACCACGACTACCGCGCAACCCGAGGACGCTCGGCCGTGCACCCCGGCCTACCCCGGCCGGGGCCGGCGGCCGGTTCCTGCCTACCCCGAGCCGGCACAGAGGGTGAAGAGTCTGGTCATCGCGGCCGGCAAATCCTCCGCGCGGCCGGTGCAGTGGAGGGAGGGATCACGGCCGGGCAGTGGCCGAAGCGGGCACAAGCGCATGTACTCGCGCTTCGTGGCCCTGCGGATCCGGCCCGCCGGACGCGAGATCCGCAAGGCCACGGCCGCCACCGAGCTTCCGGTCCGCTGGCTGCTGGCCGAATGGCCCGCCGACCAGGACGAGCCCGTGCAGTTCTGGCTCTCCAACCTGCCCGG
This sequence comes from Streptomyces sp. x-80, assembly GCF_046549095.1. Lineage (NCBI taxonomy): Bacteria > Bacillati > Actinomycetota > Actinomycetes > Kitasatosporales > Streptomycetaceae > Streptomyces > Streptomyces sp. x-80. The sequence continues at coordinate 226,723 of NZ_JAJPWM010000016.1, read as the reverse complement.
GACCACTCCATTGCCCGTCCTCGTGCGCACCGCGAAGCTCCGCTGGCGCATCGAGAACGACTACCGCGAGATGAAACAGGCCCTGGGCCTGGCCCACTTCGAAGGCCGAACCTGGCCAGGCTGGCACCACCACGTCACCCTCGTCTCGGTCGCCCACGCCTTCTGCACCCTTCAACGACTGAGCCGATCCCCAAAAGAGACGGCGTCGGCCTGAGCCTCTACCGAGTCGTCCGCGAGCTACAGATACTCCTCGTGATCTGGACCGGCGCCTGCCCCACCTGTCACCGCGACATGCCAGACCCCGCACCAACATGACCAAGCCCTACTAGACCGACAGCCGGCGGACGAGCAACCCAACCATCCCCACAACGGTTCCCAAATCCCTTTCGGGACAACCTTTAACTACCCCGATATGTAGAGTACCCATACGGGTTGAGAATGAGAGGTATGTGGTATTCCTTTCCCGGCTCGACGGCGAATATAACCGGTACTTCAGGGAAGAATACCTTCTCGCCCTCCTGACCATCTCGGGCCGCCCGAGAAGAAAGGTACTTTTCGGTATCGAATGTCAGGCGAGCCTGAGTGGCCCGGTCCGGAAGGGCAGGGAAATCGTTGATTCGACCATCATCTCCGGTATTCGACCTCCCCAGTTCTTTCCATTCCCCCCGCCCATCCTGACGTGTCGATATGGTCACCGATACACCGCTGGCAGGCTTCCCTGAACTGGTGTCCAGAATGTGAGTGGAGACCTTACCTGCTTTACCGGAAGGGAGTTGATTCATTGCCGCCCCACCTTCTACCCTTAGCGGATTCGACGCATGGATGCATCCACTGACTGCCGCAAGAGTTGCCACAACAGCTGCCGCAGCAAAGAAGGTCGACTGAGACCTTTTCCCGGAGATGCGTCGGGAGTTTACGTGGTTCGTGAATTTCGACATACGTCAAATTCATCCCTTGCAGGTTGGGCTATGGGTATTCATTCTTCCAAGTCTGCTGCGCGGCCTGCCATGAGTCGGCCTCGTTCGGGCAAGGTTGCCAGAGTTGCCAGCTGATATAAAGCCGCTTCAGGGAATCTATCCTTAAGTGGACGTGATTGAGGTCTTTGGCCCTGGAAGGATGGGGATGGTGCCGAGTCCACTATCGATTCACCAGTAGTCCCCTAATGGTGTTGTCAAGCCCCAGTCGTGACAGAGAACTCGTTCCGGAAGCACCATCTGTCACGTATCAGAACCCGCAGCCCGCCGACGCGCCGGCGAGCCGGGCGGAGGGGTTGCGTGCAGGAAGTCGTGTACGGATTCGAGGGCCTTCGCTCCGGATCCTGGACACTCGAGACAGTGGATCTTAAGGATCTGAGAACGGACATGTCGTGGCCATGAAGCACTATCCGGCCGAGTTCAAGAAGGACGCGGTCGAGCTGTACCAGTCCCGCCCGCAGGCGACGATCAAGGAACTTGCCGCTGGCCTGGAGACACCCCGGAGACGCTCAGGAACTGGCCACGCGGACCGAAGGCGCCTCCCGCCCGCGTGGCCGCCGAGGGGAAGCAGCAGACACCCAGCCGCTCTCGGCGCTGGCGGCAGAGAACACGGCCCCTGCGGAAAGAGGTCGCTGAGCTGAGGCAAGAGCGGGAGATCCCGCGGAGGGCCGCGAAGTATTTCGCTGGGGAGACGCGCTGGTGAGAGCCACTTTCAGTTCGTCGCCGACCACCAGTGCCGTTTCGGCGTGAAGCGGCTGTGCAGGGTCCTCGGCCTGGCCCCCTCCAGCTTCGCCGCCGACATCCGGGAAGCACAAGCGCCACGGCATGAACGTGTAAGTCCTCACCGATCCGTTCGGACGCCTGCTGTGGGCCTCGCCTGCGCTGCCCGGCTCGACTCACGATCTGACCTCCGTGCGGACTCGCGGGATCACCGACACACTCGCCGCCGACGTCAGGTGCTGGGCGAGCAAGACGTCGGCAGATCGATCCGGGGTCCCGCTTCGCGGTCGTCGACTCAAGCGGTGGCAGCGGCGGCACAACAGCGCGCACGCCAAGACCCGCTGCCTCTGCGAGCAGACCATGGCCACTCTCAAGGGCTGGCGCCTCCTGCGGAAGCTCCGTTGCAGCACCAACCCGATCACCGACATCGTGAAGGCTGTCGTCGTCCTTCGCTGCACCTCAACCTGAGATTGGAAAAGCCTCAAGGGCTCACACGCCTGGGCCTGCCGGTCGTAATCGCTGACGACCGGCAGGCCCAGGCATACGGTGACCTGACGGCTCACCCGGATCCGAAACTGAAAGGGATGAGTCGGAACGTGATACTGATGAGGGACGGGAACACGTCGTCACTCCTGTTCTGCCGTGGATGGTCTGACTCTGGGCACTGGGGGCTCAGCCTCCGATGTGGAACCCCCCGAGGTTGAACATCGTCAGCCCGACGGTGAAATTAAAAAGGCTGAAGTTTAGCATGATGGGTCACCTCCCTTCCGCGCGAGTAGGAGATCTCCTCCTGACCTCGCTAGACCGCGACGAACAGTGTCAGGATTCCGGGGATCCAGAGGACAGGGAACTGCAGCACGGACGACTCACCTCCTTCTCGTTGGCGTGAGAACCGACATCCCAATCGTCTCTGGCGCCTGCGAACGTGCCATCCGTGCCAGCCCGCAAAATTCCTGCGGATTCTCCGCAACGAGTCCAGGGCACCCGAAGCGAACTCGAAGAGGACGAAGAGGAGTTCACGACGTAATGCCGAGATCGCTTTCCGTTCCTGATGGTTGACAAGTGGTGCCGCGGATCGGAAGGTGAGTGCAAATCCCACCTATTGCATGCTGGAATCCTGGGCAAGAGAAACACTCACATTGGGCCGCACGCAGGTGTATTTCCGTGCGACTCCGGAAGGTCAAGGGCGGCGATGGGCGATCCTGTGCGAGTGGTTCTGGTGGACGACCATCTGACGGTGCGGGCCGGAACCCGGGCACTGCTGGAACCAGAGGGCTTCGCTGTGGTGGGTGAGACCGCCTGCGAACGTGAGGCAGCAGTCATCGTGGCGCAGCAGCGGCCCGATCTGCTGATGCTGGACATGGTGCTGCACACTGGGCCGGTCCTGGCGGCCATCGCCGGGCTGCTCAAGGCCGCGCCGGGCATGGGGATCCTGGTGCACAGCGCGCACGAGGACCCGGCACTGGTCCGTGGGGCACTGGCCGCAGGCGCCTCGGGCTATCTGTCGAAGAACACCTCGGTTCCCGAGTTGGTCCTGGCGGCGAGGACCGTGGCCAGTGGCGGACGGTATGTGCAACCCCGGCTCGGGGCCGATCTGGCGGATGTGCCGGAGTACGCACGGGAGCTGTCACCACGGGAACGGCAGATCCTGGACCTGCTGACCGACGGGCACACCAACCGGGAGGTCGCGGCGCACCTTGCGGTCAGCGTCCGAACGGTCGAGAGCATCCGGGCCGCCCTGCGCAACCGGCTGGGGCTCGTCAGCAGGGCCGACCTCGTCGCCTACGCCCGGCGCAACGGGTCCGTCCGTGCGCAAGGCAATCGGTGAACGGCCCAGCAGGCGGCCGATGATGCACCGCCGCCCCTACGCCGTGGGGCTGGTCCGCGATCTGTGCCTGGCGTTGATCCTGGTTGGTGCGGTGGCGTACGCGGCCGACCTCCTCGTACCGGATCCGCTGCCGATCGGGCCGGTAGCGGCTCTGGTCGTGGCCGCGGCCACCACTGCTCTGGCGGTCATGGCCGGCGGAACGCCGCGGGTCCGGTGGCTGCTGGTGCTGATGGCGAGCGGGTCCACGGCTCTCGAGGTGGCCCGGCTGCTGGAGGTCCGCACGGCGGGCTACGTGGCCTGCGGGCTGCTGCTGGCGGCGGCCGTGTACGCCGTGCCGGCCTGGCCCGAGGTCAGAGCTGGTGGGCCAGAGCAGGAGCCGGGCTCTCATCGCCCGTCAGGAGCACTACGCGGCACTGATCGCGGGCGAGTTGCACGACGAGGTCCTCCAGCTCGACGCGGCCAGCGCAGATGCAGACCCCGGTGCGCTGCGCGAGGTGGCGCAAAATGCGGCCCACCGACTCGACGATCAGGCCTCGGTACTGCGCAGCATCATCGCCACGCTGCATCCGGTGGCGCTGCGACAGTTGGGCCTGACCGAGGCGGTCCGCTCTCTGGCAGGGCGGGTGGCTGCCGAGAACGGGCTGCTGGTAGAGGTCGTCGTCGAAGGCGAGGATGGCCGGGGAAGTACGGTTTCGCAGCGGACCACGGCGCAAGCCCGGTCGCCTACCGTGTAGTTCAGGAAGCTCTCACCAATGTCGTCAAGCACGCGGACGCGCAGCATGTGAACGTCCGCCTGACATACCGCTGCGACTGCGTCAGTCTTACGGTCGCCGACGACGGGTGCGGGATGCAGCAGAACTCCGGGCCGGCGGGGTCGGGCTATGGGATGCAGGCGATGCGCTGGCGGAGCGAGGCGTACGGCGGGTCGTTCTCCGCGACGGCCGCCGAGACCGGCGGGACCGTTGTCCGGGCCACGTTGTCACTGCTCCAGCATCGGTGAGCACGGCATCGCATCGGGCGGGCTGCTCACCGCACTGCCCAGTAGGGCATAGGACCCCTTGGAACACGACGGCACGTCCGCCCCCTCCGCGGAACGGTGGGACGCCATGCAGTACGACACCCACCTGGAATACGTCTCCCGGCTGGGCCGGGATCTCGTTGGAGCTTCCCCTTGACCGCGGGCGCCTGAAGACTGGGACTGAGGTTCCAGAGGAAATAGTTCTAGGTGGGAAGCAAGTACACGAAGCGGTACACATGCGAGTTCAAACGGGACGCGATTGCGCTGGTGGACTCCGCGGGCCGGACGATGCCCGAGGTCGCCCGGGATCTCAGCGTCGGCCCGGAGTCCCTGCGCGGCTGGTACCGCCAGGCCAAGACAGATCGCGGCGACGGCCGCTTGGGCAAGCTCACCACGGCCGAGCGGGAGGAACTCAAACGGCTGTGCAAGCTCCGCCGCCGAGCAGGCCAAGACGATCGAGGTACTGCGAAAAACCGCGGTCTTCTTCGCGAAGGAGAGCGATCGGTGAACGAGGTGTACGTGCGTCGAGGCAGAGAAGACTACCCACGGTGTCGCGCATTCCTATGCCGACTGCTCAAGGTGGCCCGCTCCTCCTTCTATGCCTGGCTCGCCAAGGCAAAGACCCGGGCGGACCGCAAAGGCCGCCAACGACGCCTTGGCCCACGAGGTCACCGTCATCCATCTCGCCTCCCGGGGCACCTAAGGCGTCCACGCATCCATGCCCAACTGCGGTGCCCGGGAGGAGTGGTGAACCGCAGGCGGGTCGCCCGTCTCATGCGCGAGCACAGCCCCCAGCGCGCCCATCGCCGCAGACGCCGCTCCCTGACACGGCCGGACGAGAAGGCCCGGCCAGCCCCGGACCTGATCAGCCGCGGCTTCCACGCCGAACAGCCCGGCACCATACTCGTCGGGGACATCACATGTCTGCCCACCGCCGAGGGCTGGCTCTACCTCGCCTGCTGGCTGGACCTGGCCACCCGCGAGGTCGTCGGCTACGCCATGCCCGACCACCACCGGGCCTCCCTGGTCGCCGACGTGCTGAAGGTGGCCCACGGCTGGGCAGCCCTCAGTCCGGATGCATCGCACCTCGGATCGCGGCAGCGAATACACATCCGCTGAATTCCGGTGCGTGATGGGCTAGTTGAGCCTTCGGTAAAGCTGCGGGCGCACCGGATAGTGCTTCGATAACGCCGCGGCGGAGAGTTTCTGTGCCCTGCTCAAAGGAGAGATCGGCACCCGGATCCGGCCCGACCGCGCCACGGTTGGCGCCGAGGTCTTCGCCTTCGTCGAGACCCTCTCAACCGCCGCTGCCTGCGCGAACACCGAGACTTCGGCTACCTCACCCCCAGCCGAGACCAGCCGGCGGCAACAGCACGCCCTCACGGCATGAAGATCGAGTGCCCAAGATGACGGGCAAACTTCAGGGAAACCCGTCCAACGGCCGTGGCGTACAGCGCCGCCTGTCAACTTTCTGCGGCTCCAAGGGCACTATCGGATACTGGCAGGCCAACAGCCCTCGTGATGAGCTTCAGCGGACAGCCCGGAAGATTATCAAGACCATTCACGCATCTGAAGGAGTGTTGCTGCATGTCTTCATTCGTTGCACTCGCAGCCGAGGGCCTGGCCACAGAGGACGTATTCGACCTCGACGTGGAGATTGAGCTGAGCTCTGTCGAGACCGGCGCAGACGCATATCTGACCAGCCCGTCCACTTCGTGCACCTGGCAGAGCAACTGCGGGTAATTGAGCCGCTCAGGAGCCGGGAGCGGAGCGCGAGGGAGGCCGATGCCTGTGTACGGACCATTTCAGCCCGCATACGCCGCTGTGCTGCGCTCCCCGTTGCGCGGTCATGAGCCGTCAGCCTGGCTCATGACCCGCTCCTGTGCGGAGCTGCTGCGAGGGGCTGCGTCGGACGCGGTGTTCATGGACGCGCTGCGGATCGCCAGCCCCTCGCTGGCGCGTTTCCTCACCTCCGGTCAGTTCGACACAAAACCGCAGGCACAGTTGCGCAAAGCGGCTGTGTCGGCCGTCCGCTACGAAGCACGCATACGGACCCGGGCCACCCCCTTCGGCCTGTTCGCAGGGGTAGCCCCCGTACGCGCGGGAGATACGGCGAAGGTGCAATGGAGCGAACCGGAGACGACCCGCACCCAGGTGGACCTCGACTGGCTGTCCGGACTCATCCGGGAATGGGAAAGCGATCCGGCGCTCCTTGGCCAGCTTGCGCTGCGCAGCCATGCAGGCCTGTTGAGGAGAAGAGACCGCCTCGTCGCCATCACACCCTCCGACCACTCCACTGCAGAGGGGGGAAGACAGCAGGACGAGGTGTCGGTGCGCTTGACCCCCGCGGTGGAAGCGGCGCTTGAGCTGGCCGCCGGCGGGGCACGCACCGCCGACATCGTTCGCGAGCTGCAACGACGCTTTCCTGACGCCCCTGCGGGCGCAGCGGACCGGATGATCGGTGCGCTGGTCAGGCAGGAGATCCTGCTGACAGAACTCCGTCCCGCACTGGATGGGACGGACGCGCTGGAGCATGTCATCGGTGTGCTGGCGCGCCTGGAGGACGTGTCGGTACCGGCCTGCCCGCTGCTGGCCGCCCTGCGCGCGATCGCCGTCGCACGCGACGCATACGACGCGGCTCCCCTGGGGCAACGCCGCGAGCCCCTTGCCATCCTCGAATGCCGCATGCGCGACCTCAGGGACGCCGAACGCCTCCTGCACGTCGATCTGTGCCTAGGCGCGGACGTCCAATTGCCGTCCGCAGTGTTCGACGAGGCGGCCACTGCAGTCGGCGTGCTGTGGCGACTGTCGCCGCCGGTGCCAGGGACGGCGAACCTACGCGCCTATCACGAGGCGTTCCTGGAGCGCTATGGCACCGACCGGGCCGTCCCTCTCACCGAACTGACCGACGACACCGTCGGCCTCGGCGTCCCTGCGGGCTATCGCTGGCCGCAGCACGGCACACGCACCGCCGTCGGCGCACAGCATCCTCCTGCTGACGCACCCCGGGACCGCCTCCTGAGCCGCATGGCCGCAGAGGCGATCAAGGAGGGCCGGCACGAGGTTGTGCTGGACGATGCTGCGGCGGAACGGCTCGCACCCACCCCGCCGACCGGGCATCGTCTTCCCCGCTCTTGCGAGTACCACTTCCACCTCACGGCGGCCTCGGACCCAAAGTCGCTGACGCGAGGAGACTTCCTGCTGACGGCCGCACCCTGGCCAGGGCCGCTGGAGGCAGGGGCGACGCTGGGCCGGTTCGCCGGGCTGCTCGGCTCGCTCGCCTGGGAGGTGGCCGCTGCCGCCCCGCCCGGTCACAGCGACGCGCTGGACCTCACCATCGCGTATCAGCCGCGTACCAGTCGCGCCCGTAACGTCTCCAACGCCCCGCGCACCACGCCCTACCGCCTCTCTCTGGGCATCCCGCCCGAATCCGATGCCGCCACCGAGCTGCGTCTTGAGGACATCGCCGTCACAGCGGACCACGACCGGCTGCACGCGGTGCACCTCCCCTCCGGCCGCCGAGTGCTGCCCCGCGCCCACCACGCGCTCGATGCCCACGGGCAGGCACCCAACGCGGCACGGCTGCTGCTGGAGATCAGCCGGTACGATCAGCACTTCCCACGCCCGTGGGACTGGGGCCCGGTCCAGGACCTGCCGTATCTGCCCCGGGTCCGCTACGGCAGAACGATTCTGTGCCCGGCGCGGTGGCAGCTGGACGAGCTCGGCGGACACACCGCCGCAGCCGACGACCGGGCCTGGGCCGAAGCCGTCGCGGCATGGCGCCACCGCTGGGGGGTGCCCCGGCACGTGGTGATCGGCCGCTATGACCACCGGCTACTGCTGGACCTGGAGTGCCACTGGCATCTGGAGACGCTGCGCGACATGGCCGCCAAGGAGGCCGCCGATGTGGTCGTCGAAGAACCCCCCGGCATACAGCCGGAGCCCGGCTCCTGGCTGACGGACAACTCCGGTACGCCCCATCTGGCGGAACTGGTCGTCCCCTTCCACCGCGCCGATGCCCCTGCGGACGCGCCGCCCCTCGTGCACACCCTCCCTCCCATACGAGGCCGTCTGCACACGCCCGGCGGTGAGTGGCTCTACGCCAAGCTGTATCTGCCGGAGCGGCACATCAACGCCTTTCTGCGCGAGCGTCTGTCCCCGTTCCTCCACAGCCTTTCGCCAAAGGCGCGTGGCACGGTCGACCGGTGGTTCTTCGTGCGGTACCGCGACGAGGCCGATCATTTGCGGCTGCGTTTCCATGGCCCGGCCGACGCCCTGTGGCGCGATGTCTTCCCCGTCCTGAGGGACGCGATCCAGCGGTGGACGGACGACGGGGCTATCGCCCGCTGCGTGCTCGACACCTACGATCCCGAGCTGGAGCGCTACGGCGGACCGCAGGCACAGCCGGCCGCCGAACGCTTCTTCCATGCCGACAGCGAGGCGGCGCTCGTCAGCCTGTCCCTTGCCCGGCAGCGTGTCCACGGCTGGGATGCCACCGCGCTCGCCGCGATGGCGATCGCCTCCCTCGTCGACAGCTTCGGGCACGGCCCCGTGGGCCGGTACGAGGAACCGGCTGCCGCCTGGCTGTCGAAGTTCGCCTCAGTACACCACCTGCCGGAGAGCTTCCGGTCCCGGCGTCCCGCTTGGCTGCGCTTGATCGATCCGGCGGGCGGATGGCCCGGGGTGCCGCGCGACGCCGGGGGCCGCGCTCTGCTGGCCGCGTTCGAGGAACGCGCGTCGGCTCTGCGCGATTACGCCGAGCAGTTGGTAGCGCTGGACACGAATCTCACGCGGATCGTCCCGAGCCTGACACACATAACGTGCAACCGCCTGCTGGGCACCAACCGTGAGAGCGAGCGCCGGGCGCACGCAGTGGCCCGCGCCTGCGTGATCGCCCACGCCGACCGTCGGCGGCACCAGCGGTGACGGACCTTGCGCACGCTGCGGAAGCGGCCGTGGAGCGGCTGGCCAATACACTCGCCGATCCGCAGCGCATCGCCCCAAACATCAGCCCCCTTTCGGCCGCCGCCGCGGTGTCCCTGGATGGCAACACCGGAGTGGCGCTGTTCTTCGCCGAACTCGCCCGGCACGACCGCGTCTGGCTCCGCGCCGTCCACACCCACATCGCCGCGGCGGCGCGGACCCTGGCGAAGGGCACCCCGTCCGCAGGGCTGCATCTGGGACCCGCCGCCGTCCTGGCCGCAGTCCAGGCGTGCGCCCCGCTGGGCGGCCACTATCCGCGTCTGCGTCGGCGACTCGTCGACCATGTGGCACGGGAGCAGCTCCGGCGCATCGGCGCCGAGCGCGCGGGCAGGGCGCACGAGCACGGCGTGAGCTGGGCCTCCTACGATGCCATCACCGGTCTCTCCGGTACGGGCCGGGCCTTGCTGACCGCAGCCACGGCAGGCGGCCCCGACGAGCGCGCACAGGCCGAACCCGCGCTGCGCGCCACCCTCGATCGCCTCGTCGAGATCTCCCTGCCCGTCGCGTTCCACGGCCATCGGGTGCCGGGCTGGTGGGTGCCCGGTCACCGGCAGGTGACGGAGACGGCCCAAGCCGCCTTTCCGCGTGGCGACTTCAACCTCGGCATGGCGCACGGAATCACCGGCCCGCTGTCCCTGCTCACCCTGTGCTCGGAGCACGGCATTATCGTCCCCGGCCAAGGTGACGCCCTGCATCGGATCGGCGGCTGGCTATCCGACCGGGTACGGGCCGACGACGCGGGCCCCTACTGGCCCGGACGCATCGCGTTCGATGACGAGGTGGGCTGGTCGCGCCTACGGCCTCCGGCCGGCCCCGCCCTCCCACGTGCGAGCTGGTGTTACGGGGCCCCCGGGATCGCCACCGCCCTCTGGCGGGCGGGCGCGGTCACCGGCACCCCGGCCTGGCAGCGGCTCGCCCTCGACGCCGTCCACGCGCTGCCCCGCAGTCCTCATGCCGCCCACCAGCAGGGCGACGACGCGATCGTCTGCCATGGAGATGCCGGGCTGCTCCAGGCAATGTGGCGGCTGGGCGGGCTTGCGGCGGAAGCCGAACTGCGCGACCGGGCTGCCGAAGCCGGTGTACGGATCGTGGCATGCGCCGATGCCGAAGTACCGCCCGCATCCGCCATCACAGGCATTCTCCAGGGCACCGCCGGAATCGCCGCGGCCCTCCTGTCCCTACTGCCGGCTCAGCCAACGGGCGGCCCACACTGGGACTCCGTGCTCCTGCTGTCATGAATCCATCGCGCCATCAGCCACACGACCTGCCCGTCGCGGGCGGCCCGATGTGGTCGTTGCAGCACCGGGCCGGCTGGAACCGCCTCCGGTCAGGAAGGCATCTCCAGCATGACAGGAACGGATTCCGAAGCCGTCATCGAACACGTGGCGATAGACGGGGTGGACTCCCATGCCGACACCGTCCACATCGCCATGGTGACCGACTGCGGCGGGCAACTCGCCGACGCCGATTTTCCCACAACGGCCGCTGGATACAAGGCTGCTATCGCCTTTCTGGCCACTCATTGCATCATTGCCGCCATCGGGGTGGAAGGCACGTCCTCCTACGGCTCGGGGTTCGCACACTCGGCCCGACAGGCCGGTCTGACCATGATCGAGGTCAACCGGTCGGACAAGGCCGAGCGCCGCAGTATCGGCAGGTCTGCTCCCATCGACGCCTACGCCGCCGCTCGTGCGGTCGTTTCCAGTCGAGCCACCAGTGCCCCAAGGGCAGGTCTGTTGCAAGGTCCTTTGCTGTGGGCGTAGTTGCTTGTCAGTACATGTCCAGCAGGTCGAGTGGGCGGGTGAAGGGGGGAGGACATCTCGCGGAGTCCGGCGACGACGTTGGTGTGGCCGGCTTGCCGGAGTATGTCGACGGCGAGGTTGCGCAGCGTGGCCATGTTCTCCGGGCCGTGTCCAGTGGGGAGAGGTCTTCGTCGAAGATGACGTCGCGGACGCAGTGCAACCGGTTCTCGATCACCCACTGTGACCATGCCAGTTAGCGATTTTCTGCGGTGACGCCTTGCCGGCTGGTCAGGTCCGTGATCACGTAGACCGTCTCACGGGTCTGTTTCCCTGTCTTGTCGGCAGTGCGGTGCCGGGTGATCCGCGCGGCCTGGGCCGCGTGTGGGAAGCCGGGACCATCAATGGTCAGTGCCTTCACCACCCTGGTCTCCCTGCGGCCGTGGCCCTCGGTGCGGTCATAGAACTTCGCGGTGGCCCGCTGCCAGGACAGCATGCACAGCCGTTCATGTGGAAAAAACACGGTGCTTTGTGGCCGCGGGGCGGCGGTGCTCCAACGGCTGGTGCTCCCGCGGAAGGAAACCACGAGAGCACCAGCGATGAGGCAGGGAGATTACTTGACGGTGAAGGTCACCTCGCTCGCCGCGGTCTCACCATCGGCGGTGATACCGGTAGCAGTCACCGTATGCTGACCCGGCTTGAATTCCGGCAGCACCGAGTTGGAAATCCACCACTTGCCGACAATGTCACCGGTCGAGCCGACGGTGTAGGTGCCGATCTCCTTACCAGTGGCCTTGTCGGCCAGCCTGACCTTACGGATGCCCTTCTCACTGTCGGCGGTGCCCTCGAACTTCACCAGGGGACCGGTCACCGTGCTGCCCGCGGTGGGCTTGGTGATGACCGGAGCCGGAGCGTCAGCCAGGACCTTGAAGGTCACCTCGCTCGCCGCGGTCTCACCATCGGCGGTGATACCGGTAGCAGTCACCGTGTGCTTACCCGGCTTGAATTCCGGCAGCGCCGAGTTGGAAATCCACCACTTGCCGGTGACATCACCGGTGGAGCCGACACTGTAAGTACCGATCTCCTTACCGGAAGCCTTGTCGGCCAGCTTGACCTTGGTGACACCCTTCAGACGGTCAGCGGTGCCCTCGAACTTCACCTTGGAAGGCTGCGTCGAATCCGCCTCCGGCTTGATGATCTTCGGGGCAGACAGGGCCTCGACCTTCACGTTCCGCTTGGCAGACCAGTAGGTCGTCTCCGAAGGAGCACCGGGGGACTCGGCGTGACGGACCTGCACCGCAAGGTCGCCCTCCGGCAGATCCTCCTTCACAGAGATCGACCACTTGCCGCCCGCCCCGACCTTCACCTCACCCAGCCGGGTCCCGGATGACGCCTTGTTCAGCCACACCGTCGCCCCCGGCACACCCGTGCCGGTGAACGTCGGCCGCTGCCCCACCGTCGCACCCTCCGCCGGCGACTCAATCACCGGAGCCTTCGTGATCGGAACATTCACACTGATAGGAAGCTTCGAGCTCTTGATGTCCGGGTTGGCGTTGCTGACGAGCTGGAGGCTTCCTCCCGTGAGCTTTCCAGTGGGGGCGTCATCATCGACCTTGAGCTTGAAGGAGTGCACACCCTGCCCAGCAGCGCCCAGCTGAAATGGGCCACACGTCATTTCCGTCTTGTCACCATTGAGGGAACAAGGAACGCTGCTGTTGGCACCGCCGTTCCAATAAGTCATGGCTTCCGCAAACGTAGTGTGCTCCGGAGCCTTGTAGGTGATTTTGAAATCTAGATAGGGGCCAGGGTTCTGCATGGTAACTCCCACGGAAGTGGTCTCACCGGCAGCGACCTCCGGTACAGACTCCTGGCTGAGCCTGACGTCTTCCTCAAATTCGCGAGCGCCTTCACGAGTGTCAGCGCCAGGCGAGCTCGTGGCGGTGGTGTTGGGCTGGCCGGCGGGCGACGGCTTCGGCTGAGGCTGCGCCGGCTTGTCGTCCTTCTTGCCGGACTCCGAGGTCACAGCCTGCTTCCCGCCGGCCTCCTGCACAGCGGCGACAGGAGCCTTATCCGCAGCCAAGACAGGGGCGGCCTCGACAACACCCACAGCAGTCATAACCGTGAAGGCACAGGCCGCAGCGAGACGGCGCTTGCGAGTCAAAATCGTGGAACTCATGACAGATAGGTCCCGTTCTCCAGAACAGCGAGTAAACAGACAGGCCACCTCTCCATGACACGGAGAAAAGCCCAGTTCAACGTGACGCCCCTCAACCCCATGAACTCACACACGACAGGCACAAGCCGGGCAGAACCACTGCCACCAACACCAGCCAGATCACGGCCCGGCAGGCTCCAGCCTGCCAACCGGGGGCGTCACCAACCCCCTCCCTCACACAAGAACCCACACCAGAGCCCCGAAAGTAGACACCCCCACAACAGAAGGCTAAGCAAGCTAAACCCAGCCAGAAAACACCCACTTCAGCCACACTCAGCGAGGAGTACAGGGTCCCCAGCCGAAGGTGAGCAGGCAACGGAAGCAAAATCGCTGCCGACGGCCGGCAACAACCAACGCCTCCACAGGCGCGACCACCTCCAAGCAACCACCGAGAGCCACCCCCACCCAACAACCCCACAACAGCAACACCAGATCAGCACCAGACCACAAACAAAACCCACAGACCCACCACCCCACCCCACTCCCCCAGACACTCCAACCCAAAGCACACCACCAACCCGCAAACCCCCACCACCCCTGCACACCCTCCAAGAACAACCACCCACTACCCACGCCACAACCCGAATCCATCGACGGAAAAGCAAGGACGCCCCGCCCCAAGGGTGATGCCGTCACCAGGATCCGGGCTCTATACAACGCGGCACGATCCGCGGTCAAGGCCCGTATGCTGATGGTCGGGTGGCCCGGAGGAATCGCACCTCCGGGTTCCCACAGAATCGGAGCGTGACAGTCTCCCGTCACTCCGCTCTTGTCACCCTGGTCACCAGAACTGCGGTTTTCATGCCCACTGAGCGCAGAGCCTCGGGTGGAAATTAGGACCTGATGGTCCAGGCTGCCAAAACAGTCGGAGATATCTCCCTCGACAAACCAATGGCTACCCGTCCATGCCCGCACCACCTCATCAAGCGCGGTGTGGCATCCCCGGCCGGGTCGGAACCCGTGGGAGTGATCAGAAAAGATCGGCTCGTCGTACGCCTCAAGCAACAGGCGCACCACCTCCCCGACGATCTTGTCACTCAAGGTAGGCATGCCTGGAGGTCGCTTCTTCGTTGTTCCTTTCTTCTCGATGTAGGGATCGGCCAGGGTGCCCTGGTCCAGTATGGAGATCGTCACCCCACATGACAGCGAGGCTCGCTTCGTCCACCGTCCGGGCAAGACGGCCTGGGTCGGCTACAAAGATCACCAGACCGAGACGTGCGACGCCGGACCGAAGGTGATCGTCCACGTGGCCATCCAGACGGCCCCCGAACAGGACATCTCGATGGTCGAGGAGATCCACCACGCACTGGCCGAACGCGATCTCCTTCCGGCAGAGCACCTGGTGGATGCGGGCTACACCACCTCGGCCGCTATCCACCAGGCCGCCACCGTCTACGGGAGCACCCTGCTCGGACCGGTCCGGCTGATCTCTCCCGGTCGCCGCGCCATCCCGGCTTCGACAAGAACGTGCGCGCTCCAAGCGTCCGGCTCTCCACAGGTATTCTCAGACGGCCGTTGCTGTCGTGGTCCCGCTGCCCCAGGGCAAGGGGGCTTGTTTCCGCGGTACAGGTAGCAGCTGGTCCATACCTTCTCGCACCTGAGAAAGACCATATCGTCGTCGGTCGACAGCCAGCGGCTCGCACAGTAGCTGCGACACAGATTCTTCCAGTTGGACCGGCGATGTTTACATCGCGGCATGTAGCACTCGGATGGCCCTACAATCCACTCATGGCTCAGAAAATTGTCACCATCTATATCGATGACCTCACAGGCGAAGAGACCTCTGAGGCTGCCAGTCACACCCTCTCACTTGACGGTGTGACGTACGAACTGGACTTGGGGCCAGACAGCTACGACCAGCTCTTGGAAGCCGTCGCACCCTTCACGAAGGTGGGCCGGAAGGCAGGGAAAGCAAGAAAAGCCGTTCGCAATGGTTCTGCCGGCAGCGATGACACCGCGGCAATCAGGAGCTGGGCAAAGCGGAACGGCTACCATGTCAACGACCGTGGCCGCGTAGCGGCCGATGTCCGGGAGGCCTACGCCAAGCTCAAATAACGCGGCGTGCCGCTGTGCGTTGGATGTGCAATTGACGGCTCCCGTACGCCAGCGCCACACCGCGAGTCAGCGTTCTGGCTTCGGCGGCGGGGCACTCCGCCTCTGCCGCTACGCGTTCGACACCACGTTTCCCACGAAGCGATTTTTCACCCGGGAACCGTTCGAACCGGAATGGTCGCTCGTCGTCGGGGCCGGGGCCAGAGCCGCTGGCCGGATCCCTGTGCGCGTGCTCGCTCACCATGACCACACCCGGCGGCATCGCCATACCCGTAGCGGGCGTCATCAGGGTCGGCGCCCTCCTTACCCACCGTCGCCGGGGACCTTCACCACAACGCTCCGGCGCCACCTTGCCGACCTGTATACGAGCGCACTGGCCGCGGCCACGGACGGGGCGGTCCGCGGCGGCGAGCGCTGTCCGTACTCTTCGCCGCCGAGAGCGCGCCCTACCATCGTTTCGGCTACGGGTGCGCGAGACGGAGCCTGCATCTGACCGTGCCGGAAGGGCCGCGCTGCGGCCCGACGGTCTGGTCGGCACAGTGCCCCGCCTGGGATGGGGCTCCGGCACTGGACTCCGGGGATCAGCCAAAGAGGTCTACACCAGCAGGCGGCAGCCGAGCGCGTTCGTTGCCGATGTGTTCGCTGCGGTCCCGCAGCGGGTTCAGTGCCGATGTGGCAAGTGTGCCCTCACAGTCCTCAGACACCGTGTGTCGACGAGTTCTGCGCGGGTGTCGTCGTGTCCATGGTGGTGCTGCGGTCGTCAACGCTTATGCCTGGCTGTTCAGGTCGGGTCAGCGTGGTGGGTTGGGTCTTGGTCAGCAGTGAGCGGGTTTCCGTCGGGGTGGTCGTTGATCCAGGAGAGGCCGCCGAGGTCGAGGCGGGTGCGGGTGCGGGTGCGGGTCACGGCGACGTAGGCGAGGCGGGCTTCGCCGTCGTCGATCGGTTGGGGTAGGGGGAGCCTGCGTCGTCGCGCTGGTTGCTGTCGCGGGGTGGTTGAAAGTCCTCGGCGATCTTCACGCTCGGCCACTCTCGGCCTTTGGCCTTGTGGGCGGGTTGAGGTTCCCCCGGTGTGCGGGAGGCGCTGATCAGCTGGTCGGGAGGGGTTGACGGGGTTTCAGGTTCATTCGTTCGGCCGTTGCCTTGTTGACCAGGTCCGGGGCAGGGGTGACCTTCGGATCGTTCCTGGCGGTTGGCTGCATGGAGGATGAGAGCGGGCACGGCGGTGACGAGGGGATCCAGGCTGTCGTCCAGAGGGCCGTCCGGGCCAGCCGGTGTGGCCTCGGGTAGGCGTTGTCCAGCGAACGCTTCCGCCTCCGGGCGAGCTGCGCGCAGCTTTTCCAGAACCTGATGCGGCCTTCTTGGCCTGTGGAGTCTTGCGACGGCGAGCGTAGGCGCAGGACTCCCGAATGACCGAGTAGAGGCCCTCGGCAGTGTGTGGTCGCCCTTGCGGTTCCTCTTGGAGAAGAAGACAACGGCGGTGGCGACGAGCCGGTCAAAGCGGTCGAGTCCCAGTACTCGGACCTCCTCGTTGGCCAGGTCCAGGGCTATCTACCGAGCCACGCCGTTGCGGACGATGTCGTGGCCCAGGTTGTGGAATCGCTCTCCCAGTAGCAGGTCGACGAGCTTGGAGGCGACGAAGTAGTGCTTGTTGATCACGTAGACCGAGGCACGGTCGCTCAACGGCCCGCCGGTGCATAGCGGTTAAGGAGTCGGCGGCGCGGTCCGGCACCGTCGCCGGCGGACGTCTTCTGGAGCTTCACCTCTTGCGCCGTTTTCTGGATCCCGGCCCCCGCGACGCAGCATGTCGACGATGCCGGCGGCCTCGTGTCGTCGATGTCGCTGAGCCGAGGATCATGTATCGGTCACCGCCGTGCAGCTGATCGCCGTTGTAGCCGGACTCATTGAGGGCGATCCAGTGTCCATCGCCGGCGCCGTTGCCGGCGGGCGTGCCTGGCGATTGCGGCGACTGGAGTCCGCTCCGAACAGCCCCGTGCCGACGTCCGGCGTATGGCCGCGTTCGATCATGTGGGCATCACCGATGGACCGGGCATCATCGACAAGCCGCCCGAAGATCCCGGCGTAGTCACGAGCCGACCCGTGGGGGCGTGACCTCAGAGATGCCGCCCAGCTTCAGCTGCGACTCAGATGCCTGCTCGCTGTCGACGCTCCTGGACACCGCAGCCAGAAACAATCCGCCCGAGAACTCCATCGAGCTACCGCTGCCAACAGCTCGCCGGGACTGTGAGGCATGCTGAGCAGCCCGCTGAGGTTCCTCACGACTCGCGCATCAAGCCGCCGACATCAGCACCTCAAACCCGCCACAACACCGCTGCAGTAATGAGAATCCCACGATCTCTACTACTTTCCAGACCCACATCTAAACTCCAGGCCAGAGCTTTATCTACAGCGAACATCTAACAAACATGCAGCTCAAACGCCCTACGATGAGACGCCGGAAGTCCCGAGGCTCCCACAATCCCTGCTGGTCAGAGTGGAGGTCTATCAGGAATCCGGCTCTGTTCCGTAGTCGGTGGTGACGCTGCGTTCTGCTCATGGGAGGAGGATGCGGTGGCGGAGGAGGTCGAATCCGGCTCGGCCGTGCATCTGCCTCATGATTCTCTTGGTGCGGCTGTTGACGCCCTCGGTGCGTCCGTTGTGGTAGGGCAGGGTGAGGCCGGCGTTGACGGCTGCGCGGTCGAGTTCGAGGCCGTTGCAGAAGGTCTGCAGGTGGGGCAGGTCGGCGGCCCGGACTGCGGTGATCCACTCGGTGAGCTTCGCGTCGTTGCCCGTGGCCGGGGTGAGCAGTTCGGCGAACTCGCGCACGCGCGTGGCGAGTTCGGCCATTTCGGGGCAGGCGGCGGTGAGAGCGGCCAGGAGGGCGGTCTCCTTGGTGCGCAGGTGTTCGGGGTGGGTGAGTAGGAGCCGGGTGGCGCGGCGCGGGGTGGTCACGGGCCGGTCACCTTCGGCGCGTCCCTGGTTGAGGTAGCGGACCAGGAGGTTCGCGCTACCGGTGTAGCCCTGCTCCTTGATCTCGCGCAAGAGCTGGGTGACGGCCACACCGGGGTCGGCTGCGCGCCGTGTGCGCAGGTGGTCGCGATAGGGGTCGACCAGGGTGGGCCGGTAGGCCGGGGCGATCCGCTGGGCCGACGGTTCGGGGATGCGGGCGTAGCGCTTGACGGTGTTCAGGGCCAGGCCGAGGCGGCGGGAGCAGTCGAGCAGGCCGACGCCTTGGCTGAGGAGTTGGTGGATCTTGTGCCAGCGTTCGCGGGTGGTCTGCTCGCGGACCCCGCCGGGGCGGGGCGGGGTGGCGGTCGCCCAGCACGGGGCGTGGGCGCGGACCTCGGCCAGGACTTTGTCGCACAGGTTGCGCCACAGATGCCAGCGGTCGCTGACCTGCACCGCGTCGGGCAGTGCCCGGTGGATTGCTTCGGCATAGGCGGCCGAGCCGTCCCGGCAGACGACTTCGATCCCGTGCTTCTGGCGCAGCCAGGCTTCCAGGGTGGCGGCCTCACGGTCGGGGAGCACGTCGACGCGCTGGCCGGTCTCGGCGTCGATGATGATTGTGGCGTAGCGCTGCCGACGGCGCAGGGCGAAGTCGTCGACCCCGATCACCCGCGGGATCCGCACGGCCGGCGTGGGGATGCGCCGCAGCAGACGCAGGGCGGTGGCGTAGGACAGCGGCGCGGCCAGGACGCGGGTGAGCCGGGCGGCCGCCCGGCCGCATAACTCCTTGACCACCCCCGAAACCTGGCCGGTCAGACGCGCGGTGCGGCGTTGATGGCGCTCCAGCAGCCCGGGGACCTGCTCGCGGAAGGTCTGTCGCCGACAGCCCAGGACGGGACAGACCAGGCGCCGGACCCGGACGCGCACCACGACTCGGCGGCCGTCCACCGGCACGTCCGCCACCGTCCGGCCGTGATACCCGTGCACCTTCTGCGTCGGCACCCCGCACACCGGGCAGGGCACCGGGACATCCCGGGTCCGGGCCACGACCCGGATCACCTCGCCATAGTCCGCCACGTCCTCGACGACCAGCACCGAAAGCCCCGAAAACACTGTCCCCACAAGGGAGTTCACATCTCGCATGTGATGCCAACGATACCCATCACGTACCATCACCACCGACTACGGAACAGAGCCTGATTCCTTACACACCCCAGAGTGGCTCTCAAGTAGTGGCGATCTCAGGATTTCTCACATCGGCGACTCAGCGGTCGGCGGGTGGTCCGTGCCATGCCCGGCGTCGGCCGCGGACCGCCGGGCGCGGTCCTGGGCGCAGGCCGTGTGTCCTCGAGTGGGACGGCCGGCCGTCGTTCGGCTTCCTCGCGGACGGTGCCGGCGAGGGCGCGGCGGGGTTGTCCTCGGGCAGTTGCCGCGCGTGGTGCTGGGCGTCGGTGGCCATGACGCGGGCGTGCCCGTCACGTGGATGCCCTGGTGCGCTGCAAACGGAGCGGCGGACCGGTGGTAACACCGGCGCCGCGCTCCGCGTCGGCTCAACAGGCCCCCGGCGGTGCGGGCAGCGTCATGCCGGGGTCCGGCGCAGCCGGGCGCCGTCTTCGGGTGGGTGATGGGCGAGCCCCACCGCTTCGGCGAACGAGTGGATCGCGTGCCGGGCGAGTGCTCGTCGCAGGCCGTCACGGACCTTCAGCGGCAGCGAGGGGTCATTGAACAGGGCGGTTCCGAGGGCGACTCCGGAGGCGCCGGCCAGGATGAATTCCAGCGCGTCCCGTGCGGAGGCGATGCCGCCCATGCCGAGCAACGGGACCTGCCGGAGCGCGCCGCTCCGCATCGCTGCGTACACCTGGTACACGCAGCGGACCGCGACCGGGCGGATCGCGGGCCCGGAGAGGCCGCCGGTGACGCCGGCGAGCGACGGGCGGAAGGTGTGCGTGTCGATCGCCATGCCGAGCACGGTGTTGATCATCGAGAGTCCGTCCGCCCCGGCCTCGGTGCAGGCGGCCGCGATGTCGGTGATCCGGGTCACGTCCGGGGTGAGCTTGGCGTAGACCGGCAGGTCCGGCCCGGCCGCCGCTTTGACGGCGCGGACCGCGGCGAAGGAGGCGTCCGGGTCGCAGGCGAAGACGAGGCCGCGGTCGGCGACGTTGGGGCAGGAGATGTTGGCCTCGATGCCGACCACGCCCGGCTGGCCGGCCAGCCGGGCGGCTGTCTCGGCGAACTCTTCCGTGCGTTCCCCCGCGACCGAGACCAGTACCCGGGCGCCGCGCTCGGCGAGCCAGGGCAGTTCGTCGGCGACGAGGTGGTCGACGCCTGAGCCCTGGAGGCCGATGGAGTTGAGCATGCCGCTCGGGGTCTCGGTCATCCGCGGGGTGGCCCGGCCGGAGCGGGCGTACGGCATCACGGTCTTGGTGGTGAGGGCGCCCAGTTCGTGGAGCGGGGTGAAGTGGTGCAGCTCGCGGCCGTACCCGGCGCAGCCGGAGGCGGCGAGGACGGGGTTGGGGAGGGTGCGCCGGGCGCCGAGCGGTGCCGACATGTCGATGTCGGCCGGGTCGATGGGATCCCTGTGTGCGGTCGGGTGCCGGGGACTCATGCCGGGCCTGTCTCCTTCGGGGTGTACGGGGTCATCGCGGCGGCGCCTTCGAGACCGGCGGGCAGGCTTCCCGTGTCGTCCCAGCGGACGGTGGTGCCGTCGAACACCGGCCCGGAGGTGCAGGAGCGCAGGAAGCGGGGCACGCCGTCGGCGCCGGTGACCGGCAGAACGCAGCTCATGCAGAGGCCGATACCGCAGGCCATGGCCTCCTCGACGGCGGTGTGGCTGCGGGCGCCCGCGGCGGCGGCGAGGGCGGTGACGGCTTTCAGCATCGGCATGGGGCCGCAGGAGTGCACGTCGGTGGCGCCGATCGCGGCCATCGCGGCGGGCAGCGGCCCGGTGACCCGGCCGCGCTCCCCCGCGGAGCCGTCGTCGGTGACCACGTGGACGTGCGGGGACAGGGCGCGGGCCTCGGCGACGCCGAACAGCCGGTCGGCGGTGGCGGCGCCGAGGACGAAGGCGACCTGTCCGCCGCGGGCGAGGATGGCTTCGGCGAGGGTGGCCATGGGGGCGCTGCCGTATCCGCCGCCGACCAGGACGGCCCGCTGTGGTCCGCCGTCCAGCGGGAAGGGCGTGCCGAGCGGGGCGATGAGGTCGACGGTGTCGCCCGGGTGGTGCCGGGCGAGGGCGCGGGTGCCGGCGCCGTGCTCGGCGAAGACGAACTCGATCGTGCCCGCGGTGGGGTCCGCCCGGTGGATGGAGAAGGCGCGGCGTAGCAGGGTGGCGGAGGTGGGGCCGCCGATGGCGAGGGCTCCGAAGTGGCCGGGGCGGACGTCGGCGGTGGCTGCGGCGGGGGCGTCGAGGGTGAGCCGGTGGTAGGCGCCGACGGGTTCGATCCGCCGGATCACGGCGGCGGTCTGTGCAGGGGGCACGTGGTGGTACTCCGTCCGGGGTGGGTGGCGCGTTTCCATGCTCCTCGCCCCGTCTACGCCTCTCCTTGTCCAAAGGTCCCCTCTTCCACGGCCGAAGGCCCCTCCCGCAGTCGGAGAGGGGGTGACGGTGGCGCGGTGGGGCATCGCGGCGGCGGCAGCGGCGTCACTGGCGGCGTCCGGTGCGGCCGTGGCGTCCTGTTCGTCCCGGCAGCGGCACGCTGATCCGGAAGCCGGCGCCGGCACTGACCCACTCGTCCCACTCGGCCCGCTCGTCCTGCTCGGCCTGGCGTGTGGCAGTGGCCGCCCGGCGCTTGCAGTCGTCGCACAGATGGGGGTGGGTGGCCCGTGGTGCGTCCCGGTCGGCCAGGTGGGCTGCCTTCCGCCGGTCGTCGGTGGAGTTCGTGCCGTAGTCGGCGCGCCCATGGCCGGTCGGCCACCGACATCGCGACATCGCGACATCGGACATCCGTGGCTGGGCCGGCCACGAGCGGCCCCACGCGGGCCCTGAGACCGGCTGCGGCCGCTGCACGAACCGGCGGGGCGAACGTCAGGCGGTCAGGGCCCCTTGGTCTCGCCCTGCCCGCGTGACGGGCCTGTCATTCGTTGGCGCAGGTCGGGCAGGGTGCGCAGCGCTCAATCCGGACGGCGTCGAGGACCGGGCCGTATGCGCGGTTCGCTGTTGTGCTGGCGAAGCCGCTGGTGGTCGTGGAGTTGGTGGCCCGGAAGGTGAACTGCCGGTCGGCGTATCCCATGTTCGTGAACGACTCGCCGGTGGTGTTGAAGGAGAATTCCTGGAAGTCCTGCCCGTTGATGAGGGCGCCGCCGGTCTTGAGGGTCGGCGCGCCTCCGGGGTTGCCGGCCAGGGTGTAGGTGACGGTGTAGTTCGCGCCGGGGACGGTGGTGAAGGTCTGGGCCACCGTGCCGGGACCGGTGTACGAAAGCGGTGCGGGCCGTCTTCCGCAACGGACGGCGTCTTCTTCGCCGTGTGCCGTTGCTCAGGTGCGGAGAAGCGATCCGCTGGATCTGATCGGCCGTGGCTGCCTTCCACACTCCGAGCACGCGCAGCACATCGCCGCGCGGGTCATTCGACGACCCCGCCCCGCCGGGTGGTCTTGCGCTTCCCTGCCATCAGCTCCCCCTTCGTCGCCCGCGACCGGCCACCGGCCGGGCGCCGGCCCCGCCCGGCCTGGGAGGGCGTCCGGCCCGCCCGGGACTTCGTGTTGTCCATGGCGGCGGGTGCCGCTGCGGTGCGACGAAAACAGCGGTACTAGCGCCGCCTGTAGCGGGCGAGGAGATCCGTCGCCTGGTCGGCGGTGATACCGAGGGCTGCGCCGAGCTCTTCCGGCTCCATCGACCGGTAGACGTGGCGGGCGGCGTAGTAGCCGGTGTCCTTCGCAAGGATCTCCAGGCGTCGGGCGGCTTTGAGGGCCGCGGCGGGCGACTCGCTCGTGAGCTGGTCGAGGGCAGCCTCCGTCCTCTCCAGCAGTTCGTCGGTCTCCCCGGGAATCTCGACGGTCGACTCCTCCACTTCCGTGATGTGCCTTTCCCAGTCATTCAGGCATTCGTCCGCGTCCCTGCGGGTCGCCTCGTCCTCGTCCAGGGGGGTGTCACCGATCCGCTCCCAGTCGAGCGAATATTCCGTGCCAGTCCAGCCGCACGCGCACACCGCCCGCAACAGGTGCGCGCGCGGACCGGAGAAGGGCTGCCCGTCGTACACGGCCCAGTACGCGCTCGTCTGCCCGAATCCCGACGAGTTGGAGTCGAAATAGACCGGCTTAGGGACGCTCCGGTCCTCCAGCAGCACACCGACCCGGCCCTCGTGCGACTTCCCGAACTCGTCCATCTCCCACGACTCTTTCCGCATCTTCCGCGCCCCTTCGCTCTGCCGCTGACCGCCCCGCACACCCGTGGGTGCGGACACACCACGACCATCCCGCAGCCGGCACGCCGCCGGGAGCGGAATCGGGAAGTCAAAGGAAATCGCGGATGGCGGTGGGGTCTTGGGCAGGGTGATCAGTTCGGGCGAAGCGCTGTCGGGCCTGGTGGGGTCGGCCAGTACGAGGAACGCGCGGGGGCGGACACCGTGTCCGGGTACTTGTCGAGCCAGGTGTTGACGGTGTTGACGGTGTTGACGGCCAGGGTGAGGCCGTCGCCGCGTGCCGCGTGGGCGGCGGTCCGGTTCCGCTTCATCCGGGCCGGCTCGGCGACCGAGACCGCGGGCAGGAACCGCAGCCGCGGTAGGCGCAGGCGGCTCCGGACAGCGCCAGGAAGGGCCGCACCGCAGAGCGCGACCCTTTCGACGGACACGCTCAGACTTCGAAGTTCTCGTCGAAGGTGTCCCGCCGGTCCTGCTCGGCCTGTTGCTGGCGCAGCTTCTCCTGCCACGCCTTGTCGTTGGCCTCGCTCTTGCTGCCGGTGCGGCCCGAGCGCTGCGAGGCTTTCTTCCTCTCCTCGCGCAGCTTCGAATCGGCCTGTTCACGTGCCTGCTGCGCTTTGTCCTTCATGCCCATGGGAGGTCACTCCTCAGGGAGAGATCGGAGAGATTGGGCTTCGCCCAGCCTCGCATGCCGGACGGAAGCACACATGTCGATCAGTAACGCCCCCGCGAATGCGCCGACAGGATCGTTGCCATGCATCGTTGCCATGCCGGGGACGGGCGTTGTCACGGGTGGCCGACCGGTGCAGACGATGCCCAGGGCGGACAGGTTCCAGGTGAGCGGGTTGATCGCGTGGACGACGGAGGGCTGCCCGGTGAAGGCGGCACGGACGTCCTCGTCCTCCGGGTCGTCGGCGTTCCGCTGGGGACGGTCCACGGGGAGCGCGCCGTGATGTCCGGGACGTCGCGGACCGTCTGTCGCGGACCGTCTTCTTCGCGGGCGCGGGGGTCTCACGCCGTGCGTGTCCGGCCCGGCCCCTTTCCGCCCGCCTCCTTCGCGGGCGCGGGGGTCGGGGTGGGCGCCTTCGCGGTCTGCGGGGACCGCCGCACCGCCCAGGCGGGCTGTCGCGGAGCGTGTCGGCGATGCGGACGGCGTCGAGCGTCGAGTGGCGGTCGCGGTCGCGGTCGCGGTCGCGGTCGATGGACGGTGTGACTGGCGGTCGATGGCCGGTGTGACGGTGGCGCTCTGGTGGGCCCCTCCGTCCAGGTAGGTGCTCAACGGGGGGGGTAGGGGCGGTGGGACGAGACTGTCGTGCCGGGAGAGGGACCGGTTCGGTGGTGCGGCAGGCGGAGTGGCGTTCCGGGCGGGCGGGCGTCGTAGCGGAATCGGGGAACTCGGAGCCGCTGGGAGCGGGGGCGTACGCGGCGTCGGCGGGCCCGGCCGCATAAGGCCGGAGGCGTCAACTGCGTTCCGTGTGCGGGTGGTTGTGCTCTTCGTGCTCGGTTTCCGCTCCCCCGGTGTCCTCGCGCTCCGGCCAGGTGACGCCGGAGACGAGGGCCCGGAACGCCGCGCGGTACGTGGTGGGGCTGGTACCCGTCAGGCGCTGGAAGTGGTGGCGCAGGTTGGCGGGTGTGCCGAGGCCGGTTCGGAGCGCGATGCGCTCGACGGGGTCGTCGGTGCGTTCGAGGAGTCGCTGGGCTCGTTGCATACGGGCGCGCAGAAGGTACTGGAGCGGGGTGAGGCCGGTCTCGGTGCGGAAGCGCCGGGTGAGGCTGCGCACGCCGAGCCCGGTCTGCGCGGCGAGGTCGGCGAGGGTCAGTGGTTCGTGCAGGTGGGCCTGCATCCACCGGGTGAGGGGTTCGAGGCTGCCGCCGGGCGGGGTGACGGCGTTGTACGCGGCGTCGGCCTGCGCGGTGTTCGCCGTGCCGGGGGCGGGGTGGGGTGAGTGGCCGGACGCCGGGTCGCGGGCGTCGGGCCCGGTCGTCGGTGCGGGGTTGCCGGTCTGGTCGTGGAGTCGCAGGAACAGCTGCCGTTCCGTCTCGATCGCCACCGGCACGCCGTGGTCCAGGGTGATCAGACGGAGGCAGAGGTCGACGCCGCCGAGTACACCGGCGGCGCTGTGGAAGGGGCCGTCCGCGACGACGGCGCCCTCGGGGTCGACGGCGATACGGGGGTGGCGGCGGGCGAGTTCCTCCGTGTGCCGGCGGCTGGTGG
The DNA here is from genome assembly GCF_046549095.1 of Streptomyces sp. x-80. Taxonomy (NCBI): domain Bacteria; kingdom Bacillati; phylum Actinomycetota; class Actinomycetes; order Kitasatosporales; family Streptomycetaceae; genus Streptomyces; species Streptomyces sp. x-80. The sequence goes on along the minus strand of NZ_JAJPWM010000016.1, from coordinate 200,683 downwards.
CGGCGCGGCGGCCGTCGAGGAGTCCGGTGGCCGCGAGGGTGAACGTGCCGGTGCCGACGGTGCCGACGCGGGCGCCGCGCGCGACGGCGGCGTGGAGGGCCTCGACGAGGTCGTGCGGCGGCGCGTCCCGGAACGCGTCGTGCCCCGGCAGGAGCACGGTGTCGGCACCGTCGAGCCCCTCCAGGCCCCAGGGGGTCCGGAGGCGGAACGCGCCGGGTCCGCCCGTCCTTGTGAACCCCGGGGCGGCGCAGACGCGCACGTCGTAGGCGACCGGAGGGTGGTGGCGTGCCGCGGTGGCGAACGCGGACAGCGGGGCGGTGAGCTGGTGCCCGGGGACCCCGTCGAGGGCCAGGACGGCGATCGCTGGCATGTCCAGAATTTAGCCGAGGGTGACATCCGGGCCGCTGTTTCGGTCTTGGCCGGCCACGGAGGATGGCGGTGATCAGGGCCGGAGGCAAGATTCCGGCCGCTCCGGTTCACTGTGAAAGGCCGCTCCATGCCCCACCCGTACCACCCCGCCGATTCCCTGCCCCGCCGCCGGCGGCGCCTGCTCATGAGCGCTCTCGCGACGGCCGGTGTGACGGCCTTCCTCGGCGCCACGGCGATGACCGGCAGTGCCGGGGCCATCGTCAGGGGGCAGGACTCGACCGAGCGCTACCCCTTCGTGACTCCTCCACCCCCTGAGGGGGGTTTCTCGCTATGCCGGTTGGGCTTCGCGACGGACCAGCCCGGCCCGTAGAACGTTGATCGCTCCCACTGTGTCCGCGTGCGCGTTGTGGCCGCACGAGATGCAGGAGAACTTTTCCTGTGTGGGCCGGTTCTCCTTGGCGGTGTGCCCGCATGCGGGGCACCGCCGGGAGGTGTTGCGGGGGTCCACGGCCATCACTTCCCGCCCGGCGCTTTCAGCCTTGGCGTTCAGGATCGCGAGGAACACCCCCCATCCGGCATCGGCGATCGAGCGGTTCAGCCCCGCCTTCGATCCGGCCCCGTTGGGCAGGAAGTTGCCTGGCTGATCGGGGTCGGGCTTCGGCGCAGGGGTCTTGCTCATGTTGCGGATCTTGAGGTCTTCGTACGCGATGAAGTCGTGCTCACGGACCAGGTCGAGGGCGGTCTTGTGCGCGTGGTCCAGGCGCTGGCGCCGGACCTTGCCGTACAGCTTGGCGACCTTCTCCACGGCACGCTGGTGGTTGGCCGTCCGATCGTGGGCCTTGCGACGCGGGAACCGTGACAGCGCCTGTTGAGCGGCTTCGAGCTTCTCGGCGGCCTTCCGGCCGTAGCGCGGGCCGGCGACGAAGGAGCCGCCCGAGTCGGCGAGGAAGTTGGCGATCCCCAGATCGATGCCGACCACCGAGCCGGTCGGCGCAAGCGGTTCGGGCTGGGCCTGCTCGGCGGTCAGCACGACGAACCACTTACGGCCCTCGCGCTTGACGGACACGGTCTTGACGTTGCCGGCAACTGCCCGGTGCTGGTGCACCTTGACGTGCCCGACGCCCTGAAATCGGACGCGGGTGACGGGGTCGTGCGGAGTGGAGTCCCAGCGGCAGCCGTCGCCGTCCTTGGGAAAGTCCACCGTGTCGAACCAGTTGACTCCGCGAAAGCGCGGGTAGCCGGGCGTCTGGCCGCACTTGACCCGCCGGAAGAACGCCGCGAACGCCTTGTCGAGACGGCGCAGCGTCGCTTGCTGCGAGGAGAAGGACCAGCGCCCCTGACGCTCCGGGTCGAACCCCCGGATCTCCTTGAGCTGCGCGGACTGCATCCCGTACGTGATGTTCGTCTTCGACGGGTGCCGGTAGGCGTCGCGGCGTTCCTGCAACGCCCCGTTGTACAGCGAGCAGTGATCGCTCAGCATCTCGCCGAGCGCTTGCTCCTGGCGGACGGTGGGCCGCATGAGGAACTTGTACGCCCGCATCACCTTGGCCCACCTCCTTCGCGTCGGTTCCGTCGACCGCACTAGCCTTGGTACATGTCACCACGCTGGGAACCAAACCCCGATGTGCGGCGCGGCCGTCACGTAGTTTACGACCTTCACGCACACTTGGTGTTCGTCACCAGATACCGACGCAACGTCTTCAACGACGAGATGCTGACGCGCTGCGAAGAGATCATGCGGGCCGTGTGCACCGACTTCGGAGCGGACCTGATCGAGTTCAACGGTGAAGAGGACCACGTCCACCTGCTCGTGCACTACCCGCCGAAAGTCGCCCTCTCCAGCCTGGTCAACAGCCTCAAGGGCGTCAGCTCGCGGTACCTGCGCGCCGAGTTCACCGGCCGCGTCAACCGCGCAACCGTGCACGGCCGCTTCTGGTCCGGCTCCTACTTCGCCGGATCATGCGGCGGCGCACCACTTCAGATGGTGAAGGACTACATCGAGAACCAGAAGCGGCCCACCTGACCGTCACGACAAAGAGGCAGAGAACTCCGGCGCCCCGCGCCTCCGGGCCCAGGATCGGATTCCCTCCCCGCCTGAAGGCAGGGATTCCCTCCGAAAAGAGGGATGGAGGAGCTGGCGGCGCGCCACCCCCGTGTCAGCGTCGACCCGCTCGGCACGGTGGTCGAGGACGGGCCCTTCCTCACGGCGGCGGGCGTTTTCGGGGGCATGGACGTCTGCCTGCATCTCCTCGCCCGGGACCATGGCCGAAGGGTGGCCGGGGAGACGTCCCGGGAGCTCATCGCGCCGCTGCATCCGTACGCGGACGATGTGCAGGACACGATCGCGCGGGAGCTCACCCAGAGCGCGGGGCTGGAGCCCACCCTCGTCTGGATGCGGTCCCGTCTCCAGGCCCCGCTCACCCTCGCGGACCTCGCCGCCCACGCCCGTACCAGCCCCAGCAGCCTCTCCCGCCGCTTTCGCGCGCATACCGGCCTGAGTCCGCGCCGGTACCTCCTGCGCGCCCGTCTCCAGGAGGCCCAGCGCCTGCTGGAGGAGACGGACATCCCCGTGGAGCAGGTGGCGGCGGACACGGGCTTCGCGTCTCCGGCGTCCCTGCGCCACCACTTCCGGGCCCGCACGGGCACGACGCCCCGGGACTACCGCAGGAGCCATCGCGCGCGGGGAGGGTGAGGGAGCGCGTGCGCTCCGCAGGCCGCCGTCGGTGCCGCGCCGGCGACGGCAGACGGCCGGCCTTCGGCGGCTAGGGGTGGGGGACGGCGACGGCGCGGACGAAGGCGTCGGCGAAGGTGTTGCAGACCTCTGCGACGGGAGGGACCGGCGCATCGGCGGCGTGTTCGGTGGCCGGCCTGAGCAGGAGATGCATGATCAATGGGCTCGACAGCTGCTGGATGAGCAGCAGCAGCGGCATGTCGCGGATGCGGCCGGCCTGTATCTCGGAAGCGAGCCAGGTGCCGATGCCTGAGAGGAGGCGGGGGAAGGCGTAGTGCATGAGGGGTTGCAGGGAGGTGTCTTGGGGCCGGGCCAGGAGCTCGGCGAAGAGGGCGGGCATGACGCGGGGTTCGCGTGTGAGCGCGGCCGCCATGTGTGCGTAGATCTCGCGGACCGTGGCCTTGAGGTCGGTGGGGTGGGCGGCCAGGACTGCTTCGGCGTCGACGATCGGGCTGTACCGCTCGAAGATGGCCTGGAGTACCCCGTCCCGGCCGTCGAAGGCGGCGTAGAGGCTGTGCACCGAGCAGTCGGCCGCCGCGGCGATGCGTTCGAGCGAGAGTGCGGCCAGGCCGTCGCTGCTGATCAGTGCGGCGCCGGCCTCGATGGCGCGTTCGCGTACGGGTTTCCGGCCGCCGGGATCGACGCCGGCGGCTCGCACCGCTTCATCGAGGGCCTGCCGGGATCCGCCGAGGCGGCGCAGCAGGGTGCTGCGGGAGATGCCGGCTTCCTTGGCGATGGCCTGCATGGACACGTCGGCGACGGCCGCGTTGCGCGTCCGGGCCGCGCGCAGGGCCGCCTGGACGAGGTCGGGGGGCGCCGGTGCGGGTGGGTGGAACTCATCCTTTGACACATGCATCAATATACCCTGTACTCTTGTGTCACGCATTGGAGCGTTGTGTAGCTGCCGCGTGTGTACCGGGCATACCGTGACGCGCCCCGCGCTCGTGCAGCTATGCGGTGCCGACCTGGCCGGAGATCAGAGATGACGCAGTTCGCCACGCTTTCCACCGGACCCACGATCGCCTACGACGATGTCGGGCAGGGTCTTCCCCTGGTACTCGGGCATGGCTTCCTGCTCGATTCCTCGATCTTCTCCGGGCAGGCCGGCTCGCTGTCCGACCGGTACCGCGTGATCACCTGGCACGCGCGCGGGCACGGGGCCACCGAGTACGACGGACGTCCGTTCTCGTTGTGGGACAACGCCCGGGATCTCATCGCGCTCCTCGACGCGCTCGGCATCGACCGGGCCGTCATCGGTGGCCACAGTATGGGCGGGTTCGTCGCACTGTCGGCAGCCCTGCTGGCACCCCGGCGGATCGCCGGGCTGGTCCTCATCAACACCACGCCGTACGGCCAGGAACAGTACTCCGCCGGCAAACAGCAGGCTTTCGCCGACGCCTGGCAGACGACCGGGCCGACGCGCGAACTCTGCCAGCTGTTCGGCCAGGGGATGTTCGGCGGCGGCCGGCTCGAACCGTGGACAGAGAAATGGATGAAGCAGACTCCGGCACAGTGTGCGCACCCGTTCCGCGCCGTGGCCGAACGAGATGATCTCTCGCCCCGCCTGCCCGAGATCACGGCACCGGCCTTGGTGGTGCACGGGAGCGGAGACGCCGGCATCAGCGTGGCCCAGACACGCCAGTGGGCGTCGGCACTGCCGCACGCAAGCCCGCCCGTGGTGATCGACGGTGCGCCACACGCCAGCTGCGCCACACACCCCGAGGAAGTGACGGCGGCCATCGACCGCTTCCTGTCCGCACTCCCCTCAGCGTGACAGCCCAACTCGCTTGACGATCGGGGCAAGTCGTTCGCCGAAGCACGGCCCCGCGGTCAGGCCGGGCAAGGAGGAAGTGCCGGCCTGGCAGTTCCGCACCGTGGAGCCGGCCCCCGCGCGCCGCCCCTGTGGTGGTTGCCCCCTGGGGTCGGCTCCGGCCCTGGCACCGTCGGGCAGGTCCGCCGCGCGGGCGGCAGCCGGCGCGCCCAACGGCGGCCTTACGGCCGGGGCTTGTCCGCGAATACCCACCGGTTGCCCGCCAGCGCGTCGTTCTGTTCGGGCAGCGGGCCGCGGCCGTGCCGGCGGGTGAAGTCGAAGGGGGTGTGGACCGATGTGGACCAGCCCTTGCCCGCCAGACGGCCCGCGGAGTCGGGGCGCGGCTCGCCGTCGAACAGGGCGAGCAGGTCGATGCCGATCTGCTGTTTCGTCGAGGTGTAGAGGGGGCTGTCGCGGCATTGCCTCAGGTCCTTGTCGAGCTTGACCTCGAATGCCAGAGCGCTTCCCCCCGCGCTCAACCGGTCCACCGTGTCGATGAGGTACGTCTCGGCGGCGTGGGGCAGGTAGAACAGCAGCCCCTCGGCCAGCCAGACGCTCGGTGCGGCCGTATCGAAGCCGGCGTCGGTCAGCGCGGTGACCCAGTCGGCGCGCAGATCGACCGGGATCGGTACGCGCGCCGCCTTCGGCGTGGCCGGCAGCCCGCCGAGCACCTTGTGCTTGAACGCCAGCACTTCTTCCCTGTCGATCTCGAAGATCACGCAGCCGGGAGGCCAGTCGAGGCGGAACGCCCGCGCATCCAGCCCCGCCCCGAGCAGGACCACTTGGCGGGCGCCCCCCGCGTGCGCCGACCGGAGGAGAAAGTCGTCGAGGACCCTCGTCCGCAGACCGAAGTACCGCGCGAATCGCCCCCACAGCGGGCTCGCGTCCCCGTCCGGGACCTGTTGCATGCGCACCGGCCAGCCCGCGGACGCCGGTGCGGCGCGCACGAAGTGCTCTGCGTAGACGTCCCGGGCCAGGCTGTCGTGGCGGTGGGTCTCGATCGCCCGTGCCGCGGCGACCAGGAGAGCGGTCAGGCCGACACCCCCTTCCACACCTTCCACACCGGTGTTCCGATGCGCTGTACCGACCATGTGTCCTCCCTTGGCGCGACGCGGGCAGAGACTACGAGCAGCGAGGAATACGAATGACGGATCCGCATGGATCCGCATGGATCCGCGGTGAAGTGAACGCGCGACGACAGGGCTCCGGGCAGCAGCCCGTTCCCGGGGCGTCTCCGATGGCACGCGGCGCGGCGGCCCCGCGGCCGCTCCGGTTCACCGGTCCGGCCGGCTCGGCGTGGGTGGGTTCGCCGCGCGGGCCGGCCACGGCGGTGCGGTGTTCGTGGCCGGCCGCCGGATGACGGCCGGGCGGCGGATGACGGCCGGGCGGCGGCGATCGGAGGCGGTCGGAGCCGGTCGGAGTCGGTCGGACAGGCGGCGGCGTGGAACGCCTCGTTCAACGGATCCTCCCCTCCGGCACCAGGACGGGTTTGACCACGCGGCCCGCGTCGCAGTCGCGTTCGGCCTCGTTGATGCCGGCGAGCGGGTACGTACGGATCAGCTGGTCGAAGGGGAACCGTCCGGCCTGCCACAGCCCGGTCAGCCGCGGAATCAGCAGTCCCGGCACCGCGTCCCCCTCGCAGATGTGGGAGATCCGCCGGCCCCGGTCCAGTGCCCCCACCTCGATCGGCAGCGCGGTGTGGAGCCGCGCCACCAGGCCGAGGTGGCCGGCCGGGCGCAGGGCCCGCAGCGCGTCGTTGATCAGCTGGGCGGAGCCGGTGGTGTCCAGCGCGTACTGCGCGCCGCCGTCGGTCAGTCGCCGGATGCGCTCGGGCAGGCCGGGCGATGCGGCGTGCAGCGGGATCGCGTGGAACCGCTCGGCGAGGGCCAGCCGTTCGGGGTGGCGGTCGACGGCCACGGTCACCGCCCCGGCGGCGGTGGCCGCCATCACCGCGGCCAGGCCCACCGCTCCCGCGCCGAAGACCGCGAGGGTGTCGCCGGGGCCGACGCCGAAGGAGTGGAAGACCGCGCCGGCGCCGGTGAGGAAGCCGCAGCCGAGCGGTCCGAGCAGTTCGACGGGGAGTGCGGCATCGACCCGGACGGCGTTGCGGGCCAAGACCATCGCGTACTGGGCGAACGAGGACTGGCCGAACCACCGGGGAGCCAGTTCGCCCCCGGCCGCATCGGTGAACCGCGCCGCGTTCTCCTTGCGCCCGCCGAAGAGGTTGAGCGCGGCGAAGGAGTCGCAGTGGGCGGGGGCCGCGCCCATGCAGTTGCGGCAGTGTCCGCAGGAGTCGAAGCTCAGCACGACATGGTCGCCGGCGCGCAGGCCGGTGTCCGGACCGCCCGTCTCCACCACGACGCCGGCCCCCTCGTGGCCGAGTACCGCCGGCAGCGGTGAGCGTCCCGCCGAACGCCGGACCGCGAGATCGGTCCGGCACATCCCGCAGCCCGCGATCTCGACCAGGACCTCGCCGTCGGCCGGCCCCGCGTTCAAGGTCACCTCCTCGATGGCGAACCGGCTCTCGTACGAGCGCAGTACCGCCGCGCCGAACCTCATCGTCACGCCTCCTGCGGACGGTGCACGACGAACGGCCTGAGGTTCTGGTAGAGCCCCCATGGCCCGCCCGCGACGCCGACGCCGCTCTCCTTGATGCCCGCGAAGGGCTGGGCGAGGGACAGTTCGGCGTGGTGGTTGATCCACGCCGTCCCGCACTCCAGCCGGTCGGCCACCGCCTCGGCCCGGTCGAGGTCGGTCCCCCATACCGAGCCGCCCAGCCCGAAGCCGGTGCCGTTGGCCGCCTCGATGGCCTCGTCGACGCTTTTGTAGGGCAGGACCGGCAGGACCGGGCCGAATTGCTCCTCCGTCACCACCGGGCTGTCGGGCGGGACATCGGCCAGGATCGTCGGGGCGAAGAAGTAGCCCGGCCCGTCCAGCCGGTGGCCACCGGCCGCGGCGCGGGCGCCGTCCGCCAGGGCCTGGGCCGTGCAGCGCTCGACCCGGGCCAGTTGGGGGGCGTTGCTGACCGGCCCCAGCTGCGAGCCCGGGTCGAGTCCGGCGCCGACGACGACGGTCTTCGCGCGCTGCGCGAGGGCCTCGACCACGTGGGAGTGGAGCCGGGCCGGGGCGTAGACGCGTTTGACCGCCATGCAGACCTGACCGCAGTTGCGGAACGCCGCCCAGAACAGCCGGTCCGCGATGCGCTCCACGTCCACGTCGTCCAGCAGGATGGCGGCGTCGTTGCCGCCCAGTTCCAGGGTGACCCGGGCGAGCGAGGCCGCCGCGGCCTCGGCGACGGCCCGTCCGGTGGGAATCGAACCGGTGAAGGTCACGTGGCGGATGCCGGGATGAGAGGCGAGGCGGGCGCCGAGGGGTTCGCGGCCGGTGACGATCGTCAGTACGTCCTTGGGGAGGGCGGTGGACAGGACGGTCCCCAGCAGCCGGGTGGCGAGGGGGGTGAACGGGGAGGGCTTGAGCACCATCGTGTTGCCCGCGGCGAGCGCGGGCGCGAACTTCGCCGACGCGAGCTGGAGGGGAAAGTTCCACGGGACGATCGCGGCGACGGGCCCGAGCGCTCGCCAGCGGATCTCGCTGCGTACCGGCCGGCCGTCCGTGATCGGCCGGGGCGCGGGGTCCAGCTCGGCGTAGTAGCGCAGGCGGGCCGCCGTGCGGGCGATCTCCGCGTACGACTCGGCCAGGGGTTTGCCCTGTTCACGGGTGAGCAGCGGGGCGAGGTCGGCCCCGGCCGCCGTCACGGCGTCGGCGGCCGCGCGCAACGCGGTGGTACGGGCGGCGGGGTCGGCCCGCCAGCTGCGCCATGCCTGGTGGGCCCGGTCGACGACGGCGTCCAACTCGTGTGGCTGCTGGTCGGGGGCCTCGTCGAATGCCTCGCCGGTCGCCGGATCGAGGACGGCGAAGCGCGCGCCGCAGCTCCCGGGGGCGCGAGGGGGCCGAGGTGCCGGCATGCCGGCGGTCAGCTCGCGGCGGCGGCAGCCGCGTATTCCCGGGCATGGCGGTCCATCTCTGCCCGGAAGGCGGCCACCAGCTGCGGCTGAATCCTTCCGGTGGTGCGGTCGCCGCCCTCGCAGACCGCGCCGCGCACTCCCACGATGTCGGTGCCGATGCGGGTCAGCGCGCCGAGGTCTGCCACCTTGACGCTGCCCGCGAGGGCGGCGAGCAGGTCGGCCTCGTGCGTCAGCCGGACGAACTCCGCGCAGACGTCGGGCGGAACGTGGTCGAACAGTCGTGTCCCGTCCTTGACCGCGGTGTCGAGCATGGCCGCGTCGGAGCCGGAGCGGAGCGCGATGCCGGGCAGTGCGAGCGGGTTGACGCAGCCGATCCGGTGGGCGTCGGCGTAGCCCGAGGCGACGACGAACGCGTCCGGCCGATAGTCCTTCACCGCCCGGACGACCCCTCGCATGACGTCGATGGCCTGTTGGGGCGTCGTGCATCCGTAGAGGCCGACCTTGATGTAGGTGGCTCCGGAGACGGCTGCGCCGAGTGCCGCCTGGGCCACCGTGCCGGGCTTGTACGGTACGTCTCCCACGGTGGCGGACACCGGTTTGTCCGCCGGGACCGCGTCACGGATCTCTCTGATGACCCACGGGAAGTTCGCGCCGAGTGAGCCTTCGTCGGGCTTCTTGACATCGATGATGTCGAGGTGTTCCGCCGCTTTCGCGCAGTCGAGGGCTTCCTCGACGCTGTCCGGGGAGATGAGAAGCAACAACGTGGACCTCTTCCACCGCATGTCCACCTGGCCATGGGGCAGGTGTGCGGAGTCGTCTGGATCACTTGCGGTCCGCTCATCCTTGCCGCTGCCCATGGCCGCCGGTAGGGCGCGCGGAGGCCGAACGGTCACTGCGCGGCGTGCCCAGTGCGCCGTCCACGCCGGTGAGATCCGGCCATGCGCGGGTGCGGACGAGAAGACTCCTGCGAACGGTGACGGCTCCCCGGCGGGCGCGTGGACCGGCCGGATCGCTGCGGGCGCTCTCCGTCGTTCGTTCCTGGCTGCTGTCGGGCCGCGGGTCGCATCCGCCGGCGAAGGAGGCCGGGGCCCGGCCGTCGGTGTCCCCCGTGGCGGGCGGGCTTGGTGGCTCTGCCCGGAACGGTGCGGGGTTGCCCACCCGTGCTGTGCGGGTGGGCACGCGCGGCGCGGCGATGCGCGCTGATCAGTAGGGTCTCTGCATGATTCGCGCGGTGATCTTCGATGTCGGTGAGTGTCTGGTCGATGAGACTCGGGAGTACGGAACGTGGGCCGACTGGCTCGGTGTTCCGCGGCACACGTTCGCGGCGATGTTCGGGGCGGTGATCGCGCAGGGGCGGGACTATCGAGAGGTGTTCCAGGAGTTCCAGCCGGGTTTCGACCTGTACGCGCAGCGTGCGGCACGTGCCCAGGCGGGGAAGCCTGAGCACTTCGATGAGTCGGACCTGTACCCGGACGTCCGGCCGGCGCTCGCGGAGCTGCGTAGCGAGGGGTTGTGGCTCGGTATTGCGGGGAACCAGACCGTTCGCGCCGGCAGGATTCTGCGCAGTTTGTTCGCGGACGATGTCGACTTGATCGGCACATCCGACGACTGGGGCGTCAGTAAGCCGGACCCCCTCTTCTTCCAACGGGTTGCCGCTGCAGTGCCCTTCGATATCCAGGAGATCTTGTATGTCGGTGACCGCGTCGACAACGACCTTCGGCCGGCCGTGGCGGCGGGCATGCGGACGGCTCTGGTGCACCGAGGTCCGTGGGCGACGATTCAGTGGCGGACTGCCGACGCGCGAGATCTGCCGACGTTTCGTGTCGAGTCGCTTGCGGAACTGCCGTCGGGTATAAGGAAGTTCAACGGGCAAGAGCGCTGACGGTCGTTGCCCATCCGTACAGGCGCTCATCGAGGTCCTGCACACATTGCTTCTGCTGATGTGGGGCAAGTGCTCGCCGCACGTCCCGGATCCGTTCCATGCCGGTGGCGTACCAGGTGATTTCCAGTTGGTCGAGGGCGAGGAGCGCGTACTGGCACGCCTGCTCGGGCTGACCGGCGGCGGCCTCGACTGCGGCCAGGTCGCCGTAGATGACCGTGCGCTGTTTGTCCTCCGTGGTCGGCAACTCGTCAAGAACTCCGAGCAGCGTCTCGCGGGCCTGCGGCAGATGGCCGGCCTTCAACTGCGTGTTGCCTTTGAACGAGGCCAGTCGGACCGGGCTGAACCAGTCCACCCACGCAGGTGTGGGGTGCTCGGACCCGGCTACGAGGACATCCTCGGCGTGTCCGATCAGGTGGAGGGCGGTGCGCGTGTTCCCGCATCGGGTCTCGCATTCCGCCTCGACGGCGTCGAGCCACGCCCAGAACTCAGCTGAGGCAGGGCCACGGCGGGCGTATGTGCGGGCGGCTACCATGCGCTCTGCTGCGGCGTCACGGTCCCCGGCCCAGCCAGGGATGAAGGCTGTGTGCGCGAGAATCGCAGCCCCGAGCAGAGCATCGTCTGCTTCGCCGGCGGCCTGTAGGGCTCTGAGCAAGGTTGCGCCGGCGCGTTCAGGCTCGCGGAGGTCGAAGAACTCGATGCGCCCGGCGAGGAGCCACGTCTCAGCGAGAGCAGCGGCTACGGTGCGGCGCGTCCGGCCGGCACTCTCGGAAAGCAGTGCGCAGCCGAGCGCGGCATGCGCGAGGACGGCCGGATGGAGGGTGGCAGGTGCGACGGACCAGTACAGGTGCCGATGAGATTGCGTGATGGCCTTGTAGTCGGCAGCCACAGATGCGGGTTGCATCACCGCAGTTGGCTGCGAGGGGACAGCGACCAGGCTGCCGGCAGCGGACCCAGGCGCGGCAAAAGCAGTGCGTCGCTGTGCGGCAGGGCGGTCCCGTCCAGGGGGAAGGGCGAAGCCAAGAGCTTCCATGTCCTGGCCCAGGAGGTTCGTGAGGCGCTGCTGTAGGTCAGGGTGAGGCCATGGCGGGTCGTCCGATTCCCAGCGACGTACTTGCCTCACCCCTACACCGAGTGCATCGGCGAACGTCTGCTGTGATCGGTAACCGGCCGCCATGCGGGCCGATTTGAGCTGGGTGTTTCCTGCGGGCCGTGGCACGCGCACCTCCGTCGTGGGTTCGGAGACAGTCTCACCCCAGAGTCCTTGTCGTGACCAGTCTTCACCCTTCTGGTGGCAATAAAGTCCTCTTTGCTGCACGTGAAAGCCCTCTGTAAGTCCTTGTTCTCTCAGCGCGACAGGGCAATTCTTGACGCACGTTGTCCCAGAACGGCGATGCGACGAGGAGCTGTTCCCTGCCCACCACGCGAGGTCCCTCACAAACCCCGGCACCCGCCCGGGACCCGGCGGCACGCGAGCCGTTCCGTGTCGGTGCGGCCGTCGTCGACACGCACCGCTCCAAGGTCGGCGAGGTCAAAGCGGTGCGCGGCGGATGCCTCGTGCTGAGTCGTTCCGTTCTCCACGTACCACCTCGTCCGGCCCTGCCTCCGCGTCCTTCCCCCGGCGCGTGTGCGGGTGACAGTTCATCGACAGCGTGAGGACCTCCCCATGACCGCGCGCACGCCCATACAGCCCCTCGGGCTCGGCCACTTGAGCCACCCGTTGCTCGGCCACCGGGTGATCGACCACGCCCACGACGACCGCATCGGCATCCTCCGTGCTGTTGCCCCCGATGCGGGGGCCAACGCCCCCGGCCTCGTCATCGGGATTCCCGACACGCCCCCCGTGGCGTGGCTTGCGCCCGTGGCCGGTGGCGTGGAGTGGACGACGGACCCCGACGCGATCGAGGCCGCAAAGTGAGCGGCGCCCACGCAAAGCGCCCCTCCCCCGCAACTGTGATGCGAATGCGGTGCGGATGCGGATGCCGCGCGAGCACGACGGACGGGCTGCGGCGGCAGAGCGCGCATGGCCACGGTCACCGGGCCCCGGCCGCCGCTCTGCGGCCGGCGGGCGGGCCGGGGGCTCCGGGGCCGTGTGCTCCAGGTGGGTGTGCCGGCCGAAGCCTCAGCGGTTGGTCAGGGTGCGGTCGAGGAGGGGGAGCAGGCGGTCCCAGTGGTGTTGCAGGGCGGCGGGGTTGAAGGCTTCGGTGTCGGACATGGTGAAGCCGTGGACGGTGCCGGGGTAGATCTCGGTGGTGTGGTCGACGCCTGCGGCGTCCAGGGCCTGGTTGAGTTCGGTGAGGGCCTCGGGTGACATGTCGCCTTCGGCGAGGCCGAGGTGGACCTCGGCGGTGAGTTCGGGGACGCGGCGGTGCGGGCTGTCGGGCGCGTCGGTGACCAGGGGGCCGGGGTGGAAGCCGGCGACGGCGGCCACCTGGCCGGGGTGGGCCGTTGCGGTGCGCATCGCCGAGACGGCGCCCATGCAGTAGCCGATCGCGGCGACCGGTCCGGCGCTGACCTCGGGCTGGGCGGTGAGGAACGTGAGGTAGGCGTCGGCGTCGCGCAGGGCGCGTTCGGCGGTGTGCTCCTGGATCAGGGGCATCAGCTGGGCGAAGACCGTGGGCCGGGCCTCTTCTCCGATGTGCTCGGGAAGTTCGATCACCGGTGCCGGGCCGTGCCGGTAGAAGATGTTGGGGACGAGTACGTAGTACCCGTGCTCGGCCAGTTCGCGGGCCATCTCCTTCAGTACGGGCCGGATGCCGAAGGCGTCCGGGTACAGCAGCACTCCCGGGTGCCGCCCGCCGCCGTCGGGGAAGGCGGCGAAAGCGTCGGCCTGGCCGTCCGTGGTGGGAATCTGGAGCGTCTTGGTGGGCATGGCGGTCTTCCTTCCTTTGGTGCTTCGTGTGCGGTGTGACCGGTCGCCAATGTAGGTGAGGAGTCATCCGCCACGGTGGCCGCCCTGGCACTTGAACTCGCCTCGTGGTGGGCCTTGGTCCGGGAAAGCGGTCCTGTGCCGGCCGGCCCGGCGGTTCTGTCCGGTCGCCGGACGTCCGGCGGCGAGGGACGGGAACGGCACGCGGGTGCGGCTGTGGCGCCGTTGTGTGCTCCGCCGGGGGCAACTGGCCAGGTCTCAGGCCGTGGTCGGGCCGGTGGGACGGAGGCGGGTCACCGGGCCGCTCCGGGGCCGGTGTCGCCGTGTTCTTCCGGCGGCTCTCCGCTCGGGGCGGCCGCGCCGGCGGCCGGCCGGCGGCCCCGTGGCAGGGGGAGTTCGCGGGTACCGGAGACCGGGTACCGGACACCGGCCTGCCGCCGGAGCGGCGCGTGTGTCACGGTGATCGCATGACGTGGAACGGTGACGAGTACCAGGCCCGGTTCGACCGCATCGCCGCCGAAGGAGGGGATGTCCACGGTGAGGCCGCGCTGGTGCGCTCCTTCGCGCCCGCCACCGTCCTCGACGCGGGCTGCGGCACCGGTCGGGTGGCCATCGAGCTGGCCCGCCACAAGATCGCCGTGGTGGGCGTGGACGTCGACGAGGCGATGCTCGCCACCGCCCGGCGCCGGGCGCCGGAGATCCGCTGGCACCGGCACGATCTGGCCGGTCTCGACCTGGGACTGCTGTTCGACGTCGTGGTGATGGCGGGCAACGTTCCGCTGTTCACCGCGCCGGGTACGGAGGCGGCCCTGGTGGCCGGGGTGGCGGGCCACGTCCGGCCGGGCGGCCGCCTCGTCGCGGGGTTCTCCCTGGACCGCGGTTACCCACTGGCCGACTACGACGCGCACTGCCGGGCGGCGGGGCTCGCCCTGGAAGCCCGGTACGCGACGTGGTCCCGGGCCCCTTTCGCCGGTGGGGAGTACGCCGTCTCGGTGCACCGCAGGCCCTGACCGCCCGCCGCCGGGCCGGTGGTCAGGGCAGCGCGTGGCGCAGTGCGTCGGCCAGTTCCGCCGGGCGGTCGCGCAGCAGGTTGTGCCCGGCGGCGATCTGCGCGGTCGTGTGGCCGCGCGTGGTCAGCGCCGACCAGGCCGCGATGTCCTCCTCGGCGACGGTGTGGTCCTGGGTGGCGCGGATGGTGAGGATCGGGGATGCCACGGGGGTCCAGCGTGCCGCTCCGGTGAGGTGTTCGTGGGTTGCCCGGTAGTCCGCGCGCAGCGCCGGGGCCACCATCTCCAGGACGTCGGGGGCGTCGAGCAGGTCGGCGGGCAGGTAGCCGTCCGCGACGACCTGGGCGAAGAACTCGTCGTCGGGGCGGTCCCAGCACCCGGCGGCCGTGCGGACGGAGGTGCCCGGTGCCTGTTGTGCCGAGGCCGCGAGGAGGACGGCGGTCCGCGGCTCCAGTGCGCGGGCCGTCTCGTAGGCCAGTACCGACCCCGAGGAGTGGCCGTAGAGGATGATCTGTGCCCCGTCCGCGTGTGTGCGGACGGCGTCGGCCAACTGCCGGGCCAGTGCCGGGAGATCGGCGAGCGGGGGCTCGTCGAGCAGGGCCTCCCTTCCGGGCAGCCGGATCGCCACCGGGTGGGGATCGGGTGCCAGTGCCCGGCCCAGTGCCAGTACCGCGCTGACGCCCGCGCCCGCGTGCGGGAAGAGGTACGCCACCCGTTTCGGCCGCTCGGCGGGTACGAGGTCCACCAGCCAGTGCGCGCTCACCGCGACTCCTTACGCTGTGCTGTGTCCAGGTCGGCGGCGAGGGCACGGAGGTAGTGGCAGGCGGCATCCAGCAGGCGTGCCGCCTGGCCTGGGTCATCCGCGTGCGCCAGTCGCAGTGTCAGCTCGTCCCCCTTCGTGTGGGCGCTGAACTCCCAGTGGAACGGCCGGGGGTTGTCCGGGCCCCGGTCGCCCCGGTCCGGCAGCGGGACTTCGGTGAGGTGGTCGTCGCTGCGCTCCGCCGTGCCGGTGAACACCGATCCGAGCCTGCCGAGGTAGTTGACGCTCACCCAGGGGTGGTCCGCTGGTGCGTGCCGGGCGCGGACGGTGGTGTCCGAGGTGCCGTAGCGCAGCAGGCCGGGTGCGAGGCCGGCGCGCGAGCGGGCCGCCCGCGCGGCCTGGAGCATCTCGTACGGTGCGGTGTCGGGTGCGGCGTCGACCAGTACGGGGGCCGGCGCGGTGAACCAGCCCACGGTCCGCGACAGGTCCGCGCCGTCGGCCAGCTCCTCCTCGCGGCCGTGCAGTTCCATCACGACGCGGACCGCAGGGCGGCCGAGGGCGGTGGCGGCCGCGCCGGCCGCGGCCGCCAGTACGGCGTCGGCCGGGTGTGCGCCCCTCCCCCGCAGTCCGGTGAGGAGGGCGTGGGTGTGCGCCGGGCCGAGCGTGCGCTCGTCGACGCGGGTACTGCCCTCGTAGGTCGTGGGCGGCGGGCCGGAAAGGGCGGCGGCGGGGGTGTCGTCGGGTGCGGGGAGGGGGGTGCGCCGGGCGAGGTCGTCGGCGTGCTCGCGCAGGGACCGCGCCCACTGGTGGTAGGCGACGGGCACCGGGGGCAGCCGGACGGGGTCTCCGGCGGCGCGGTGGGCGCAGGCGGTGCGCAGGTCGTCCAGCAGCACGCCCCACGACAGCACGTCCATCACGAGGTGGTGTGCGCTCAGGATCAGCAGGCGCCGGTCCGCCCCGTCGTGGATCAGTGTGGCGCGCAGCAGTGGGCCCGCGGCGAGGTCGACGCCTCGTCTGGCGTGGCCGGTCGCGGCGGCGAGGGCGTCGTCGCCGTGGGCGGTCACCTCCTCGGTGGCCACGGTCTGTGCGGTCGGGTCGCTGACCTGTTCCCAGTCGGTTCCGCGCCTGCGGAAGCGGTGGCGCAGTACGGCGTGGTGGTCGGCCACGGCGTGGACGGCGGCCAGCAGTGTCTCGGAGGGCAGTGTGTGCGGTACCCGCAGTGCGGTCGACTGGTTCCAGTGGCCGGGGTCGGGCAAGTGCTGCTCGAAGAACCAGCGTTGGACGGGGGTGAGCGGGATGGCCCTGCGCCGGGCGAAGCTCTCGCTCACCTTGGCCGTTCTGGCGGAGGAGGTGGTGACGCGGGCCAGGGACCGGATGGTCGGGTGGGTGAACAGGTTCCGCCGGGTGACCTGCAAGCCTTTTTCGGCGGCCTTGGTGGCGATGCGTACGGCCTGTACGGAGTCGCCGCCCAGCGCGTAGTAGTCGTCGTCCAGGCCGATGTGTGCGACGCCGAGGAGTTCGCGCCAGATGCCGGCCAGTGCGGCCTCGGTCTCGGTCATGTCCTGGGCGGGTGCGGGCGTCTCGGGGGCGGCGGGGGTGGTGGCCGGGGTGGAGGGGATCCGTGAGGTCTTGCCGTCCGGTGTCCTCGGCAGCCTGGTCTCGCACCGCAGGTGTGCGGGGAGCAGGTGGGCGGGCAGCTCGCGGCGCAGCCTGTCCATCAGTTCGTGCTCGGAGACGGTGCCGTCCGTCTCCACCAGCGCGGTGGGTGCGCCCGCGCCGCCGCCGGGGGCCGCGGCTGCCCGTACGGCGGGGTGGGCGCGCAGCAGGTGTTCGATGCGTGCGGGGGCGTGGTGGTAGCCGTGTTCGGAGTGGATCTCCGCGAGGCGGCCGAGGACGACGAGTCTCCCGTCCGGAAGGAGCATGCCCGCGTCTCCCGTCCGGCGGACCTGGGCGTCGGCCGCCTGCGGGTGTGCGAGTGCGGGGTGTTGCGGCGGGGTGCCGAGCGGGGTGGCTGCTTCCGTGGTGCCGACGCAGATCTCCCCGGGTACGCCCGTCGGGCAGGCGCGGCCCCACGGGTCCACCACGCACAGCAGTGAGCCGGCCGGGGGGCTGCCCACGGGCACGGTGCCGGTGGCCGGTGGTGCGCTCTGTTCGGTGGGGGCGGCGGGTACGTCCGCCTCGGCTGCGGCCAGGCCCCATTCGATGCCGCCGTAGGTGTGCACGAGGCGGCTGCCGGGTGCGTGGGAGTGCCATCGGTGGACGAGGTCGGGGCCGAGGGTCTCGCCGCCGACCACCAGGGTCCGTACCGCGGGGGTGGTGCCGTTCTCGTCCAGGCGGGAGAGGAGGGCGGCCAGTTCGGTGGGGGTGAGTGTGGCGGCGGCGGCCGGGCGCCCGAGTGCCAGTTGTTCCAGCCGGGTGGCGGGGGGCAGGGGCACCGCGGTGTTGCCCGCGGCGAGGGTGGTGAGCAGGTCGAGGGCGAGCCGGTCGGCCGTGCCGTGGGCGATCAGCACCTCGCCCGGTTCGTCGTCGCGTACGGCGCGTGCGAGTGTCCGGTGTGTGAGCACCATCGGGCGCCGGGTCCCGGTGGTGCCGCTGGTGCGTACCACCAGGGCGGGTGCCCGGGGGTCGGTGGGGCGCGTTGCGGGGGGTGCTGATGCGGTGTCGATGCGCACGACGGGGGTGTCCGGGGGGTCCGCGGACCCTGTCATGTCCAGCAGGGCGGCTGCTTGCAGTTCGGACAGTTCGGCGGGTACGGCGTCGTCCGCTGTGGTGAGGGGGGCGCAGAGCAGGCCGGCGCGCAGTACGCCCAGGCAGGCGGCGGCCAGGTCGGTGGGCCGCTCGGCCCGTACGGCTACGACGGCCGCGGGGTCGAGGCCGGGGTGTGCGAGGAGTGCGGCCGCCGCTCGGTCCGCGGCCCGGTCGAGGTCGCCGTAGGTCGCCGTGTCGGTGCCGTCGACGATCGCCGGCGCTGTGGGGTGTGCTGCGGCCTGTTGGCGTACGCGGTCGGTGACCGGTTCGTCCGGGCGTGTTCCGGTGGGCCCGGTCGTGGGTGGGGCCGGGGCGGACAGGGTCCGCAGTTCGGTGTCGGGTGCGGCGAGCAGGGTGTCCGTCAGGTCGTCGAAGCGGGTCGCCCACCGGTTCACCGTGTCCCTGGTGAACAGGTCCGCGTCGTACTCCCAGATGACCGAGATCGAGTCGTCGCCTTCGAAGACCGCGCCGGCCAGGTCGTAGACGGCCCCGGTGCGGTGCAGGGCGACCGTTTCGAGGGTCAGTGGCCCCAGGGGGACGCGTACTCCGTCGTGGTCGGCGGAGAGCAGCTCGCCCACGGTGCTCAGGGCGGGGTCGTGTGCGGTGTTCTGTCCGAAGCCGACCTCCACCAGTGGGGCGCGGCCGCGGTCGCGGGGGACGCCCACGGGTCCCAGGAGGTTCTCGAAGGTGACGCCGCTGTGTTCGAGCCCGGTCAGCAGGGTTTCGGTGACCGTGCCGAGCAGGGCGGCGAACGTCTGGTGTGGTGAGAGGTGGACGCGGTGGACGACGGGGTTGGTGAAGTAGCCGAGTACGTCGGCGAATTCGGGGCGTTCGCGGTTGGCGGTGTTCACCCCGACGGCGCTGTCCGCGCGTGCGGTCCAGGTGTGCAGCAGTACGTGCAGGACGGTGAGCAGGACGGCGAACGGGGTGGTTCCGGTGGCGTGGGCGTGGGCGCGGACGGCGGCGGCCCGGGTCGGTGACAGGTCGGTGCGCAGGGTCGCGCCGCGCTGTCGGCGCACTGCCGGGCGGGGCAGGTCGGTGGGGAGGTCCGCGGGTGGGGGCGGGGGTGTCAGGTGCCGTACCCAGTGGTCGAGTTCGGCGGCGGCCAGGGGGGTGCGGGTCCGTGCGAGGGACCATGCCGCGTAGTCGGCGTAGCCGTGTGCGGGTGCGGGGAGGTACGCCTCGGTGCCGGTGCTCTCGGCGGCGTAGAGCAGGGCCAGTTCCCGCAGCATGATGATCATGGACCAGTAGTCGGTGATGAGGTGGTGCTGGGAGACCACCAGGACCGGGCCGCCGGGGGGTCCGGTGTAGAGGCGGACGCGCAGCGGTGGCCGGGTGGTCAGGTCGAAGGGTTCGAATGCGGAGCGGACCAGGTCCTGGCGGTGGGTGCGGTCCCAGGCCGGTGGTACGGGTACGGTCGCGAAGTCCAGCTGTGCCTCGGCGGCCACCTGTTGTACGGGGGTGCCGTCGTGCACGGGGAAGGTGGTGCGCAGCGCCGGGTGGCGGTGGGCGAGGGTCGTCCAGGCCCGTCGCAGTGCGGCGGGGTCGCAGCCGTCGGTCAGGACTGCGGCGAAGGCGACCACGTAGGCCGATCCGCTCAGGTCGAGGTGTTCGGCGTGCCACAGGGACATCTGGTTGGGTGCGAGGGGGAATTGTCCCTCGGCCGGTCCGTGGGGAGGGGGGTCGGTGTCGTCCTGGGGTCCGTCGAGCCGTGCGGTGAGTTCGCCGGCCAGTTGTGCCAGTGTGCGGGGGCCCAGGACGGTGGGCAGGGGGAGCCTGACTCCCAGTTCGCTGTGGAGGGTCATGCGCAGGCGCAGTGCGGCCAGGGAGTCCACGCCGGCCGCGCGGGGCGGGGCGTCGGGGTCGACCGCCGCGGGTGTCGTGCCCACCACTTCGGCGACCTTGCGGCGCAGGTGTGCGCTGACTTCGGTGTGGCGTTGGTCCGGGGGGAGGGCGGTGAGCCGCTTGCGTATCCCGGTTTCTTTCTCGCTGTGTTCGTCGGCGAGTTGGGTGGCGAGTTCGGCGCGGCGGACTTTGCCCAGGGGGGTGCGGGGTACTTCGGCCACCAGGCGGACCCGCTGGGGTACGGCGTGGGAGGGCAGGCGGCGTGCGCAGTGGGTGAGGAGGTCGGCCGGTTCCGCCTGGGCGCCGTCGCGCAGTCGTACCGCGGCGACCAGGAGTGCGCCTCGGCCGGGCAGGGGGATGCCGGTGACCCCGGCGTCGGCGACCAGTGGGTGGTCGGTCAGTATCCGTTCGACTTCGACGGGGTTGACTTTGTGTCCGCCGGTGTCGATCAGTACGCGGGAGCGTCCGACGACGGTGAGCCTGCCCTGTGTGTCGAGGGTGCCCAGGTCGCCGGTTCTGTGGTGGCCCCTTCCCGGGTCGTTGACGACGGCGGGGCCGGACACCACGATCTCACCGGTCGCGCCCGGTGGCAGGGGGGTGCCGTGTTCGTCGGTGATCTGGACGTGGGTGCCTGTCAGTGGTGTGCCGACGGTCCCGGGTGAGGGCTTTGGGCCGACGTCCCAGCAGACGCTGCCGGCTTCCGTGCTGCCGTAGGTCTGGCGTACGGGGAGGCCGTGGCGGGTGGTGAAGCGCCGTGCCACGGCCGGGTCGAGGAAGTTGCTTCCGGACAGGCACAGGCGGACCGTGTCCAGTTCGGCCGGTGTGCCGGGGGGCAGGTCGGCCAGGGCGTCGAAGAGCTGGGGTACGGCGATCAGCAGGGTGACGGGGTGGCGGGCCAGTGCGTGGCGGACGGCGTCGACGGAGGAGGTGCCCGCGCTGAGGTCGGGCAGTACCAGGGTGGCGCCGGAGCGCACCGCGGCCAGCAGGCAGCAGAACTGTCCGAGTGCGTGGTGCAGCGGCACCGGGCAGAGCAGGACGTCGGCGGCGGTGATGCCTGCCGTGGTGGTGATGTTGTCGGCCTCGGCGACCTGGTGGGCCTGGGTGCGGATGATGCGTTTGGGTTCGCCGGTGCTGCCGGAGGAGAGTGCGGTCACCCAGGGTCCGTGCGCGTGGGCCGGCCGGCGTGGGGTGCCTGCCGGGGGCGGGGTGCGGGGGGTGTCCACGGTGAGGACGGGGCGGTCGGTGAGCGTGGTCACGGGGTGTCCCGCAGTGGTGACGACCACTGCCGGGCGACTGTCGGCCAGTGTGCGCCGCAGTGCCTGTGGTGGCTGGTCCGGGTCGATGGCCTCGACCGTGCAGCCCGCTTCGGCGGTGGCGAAGTAGGCGACGGCGAACTCGGGGCGGTTGTCCAGTACGAGCAGGACGTGTGCGCCGGGGGGTGCGCCGGCGGCGGCGAGCGCGTCGGCGAACCGGGGTACGGCCGCGGCCAGTTCGCGGTAGGTCAGGGACCGTTCGCCCTGGGCGATGGCCGTCGCTTCGGGGTGGGCGGTCGCGGTGGTGGTGACCATGTCGAGGACGGGGCTTGTGCTCACCGGGTCTCCTCCGTCAGCCGCTTGGCCAGTTCGGCGGGGGTGGGGTGGACGAACACCTCGCGTGCGGTGACCCGCAGGCCCAGCCGCCGGCCGATCTCGGTGACCGCGGTCACCGCGCGCGTCGAGTCGCCGCCGTGCAGGAAGAAGTCGGAGTGGACGGTCAGGCCGGTGACGCCCAGTACGTGTTCCCACACCTGTAGCAGTGTCTGCGGGGTCGGTGCCGGGTGCGGTGGACGGTGCCGCGTTCGCAGGAGCGCCCTGCGGTCGATCTTGCCGGAGGGGGTGGTGGGGAGCCGGTCGGCGGTGTGGATCTCGGTGGGGACCATGTAGGCGGGCAGCAGTGCGCTCAGGTGGGTGCGGAGGGCGGCGGCGTGGGCGTCGGTGTGCTGCGGGTGCCACTCCACGAAGCACACCAGGCGCTCCGCGCGGCCCGCGTCGTCCGTCGGGGCGGTCACCGCCGCTCGCCGGACCGCGGGGTGGGCGGCGGCGGCGCTCTCCACCTCGCCCAGCTCGACGCGTTTTCCCAGGAGTTGCACCTGGTCGTCGATGCGGCGCAGGAACTCCAGGTCGCCGGAGGGCAGTTCGCGGACCAGGTCGCCGGTGCGGAAGCAGCGTTCGCCGTGCACCTCGACGAATTTGCGGGCGGTGCGTGCGTCGTCGCCGAGGTAGCCGATGCCGACGGTCGGGCCGCCCAGGTAGAGCTCGCCCGGGGTGCCCGGGGTGACCGGCGCTCCCTCCGGGTCGCGCACGCTCGCCCTGACGTGCGGCAGCGGTTTCCCGATCGGCGGCAGGATGCCGCGGTCGGGCCAGGCGGAGACGTCGCAGAAGACCGCGCCGGCGACGGTCTCGGTGGGCCCGTACTCGTTGAGGACGCGGCTGGGGAAGTCCGGCGGCGGGTAGGCGGCGAGGCGTTCGCCGCCGGTGCGGATGAGCCGTACGTCGCCCAGGTCCGCGCCGTCGAGGTGGAATATCGACTCCAGCAGCAGCGGGGGGATGTAGGTCTGGGTAATCCGGTGGGCGCGCAGCCAGTCGGCGAGTGCGCGGGGTGCGGCGCGGTCGGTGTCGGAGGCGATGTGGACGGATGCGCCGGTGCTCAGGAAGGGCCAGAGCTCGTCGATGGTGACGTCGAAGCCGGGCGAGCCGAGCTGCGCTCCGCGCTCTCGTGGTGAGGCGCCGACCAGCCGGGCGTAGGCGGCCACGTAGACGTCCATCGCGGCGCGGCTGATGAGGGTGCCCACCGGGGTGCCCGTCGATCCGGAGGTGAACAGGCAGTAGGCGGGGTCGTCCGGCCGGGCGCCCGGGTCGCGCGGGGGCGGGCCGCCGCGGGCGGGCAGTGCCTCGGGGCGGAGGGCGGGGACGCCGGCGGCCTCGGCCAGTTCTGTGTCGTCGGTGATCAGCAGCGCCACCGAGGCGCGGGTCAGCAGCAGGCGGAGCCGGTCCGGTGGCTGGGCGGTGTCCAGCGGTGTGAAGCAGGCGCCCGCGAGCAGTACGGCGAGTTCGAGCACGAACAGGTCCGTGGTGCGGGGCAGTACCAGCCCGACGCGGTCCCGGGGTCCGACGCCGAGGGCGGTCAGGGCGCCCGCCGCCGCGCGGGCGCGGGAGTCGAGTTCGGCGTAGGTCAGCCGGGTGCCCCGGTGGTCGGTCAGCGCCACGGTGTCCGGTGCCCGGCGCACTTGGCGGGCCACGGCGTTCAGCAGGTGCATCGCTACCCTTTTCTGTGGGACCGGGCGCGCACGGGGGCGTGGCGTGCTCCGGTGGCCGGGGCGTGCCGGCGGGATCAGGAACGGGCGCTCGTGGGCATCCTGCGTCCGACGCCCCATTCGTCGAACCACAGCCGGGTTTCGGCCGTGCGGAAGGCGCCGCCCGGCGCTGCCTCGTACTGCCGGTAGCGGTGGATCGCGGTGAGGTAGACGTGGACGGTGGCCGCCCAGTGCGCCTTCTCGTTGACCATCAGGTGCAGTTGTTTGTCGTCCTCGGGCAGGATCGGGGTGATCCGGCCGGGTGCGATGGTGAACTCGCCGGCCTCGGTGAGCTGGACGCACTCCCCCTCGTGCCGGGTGACGACGTACTTGATCTCCCGCGTCTCGCCGGTGAGCGCGCTGACCGCGCCGATCGTGTCGTCGTGGTCATGTATGGGGCTCCCCTGCCCTGGTCCCCAGAACACGAGGACGACCTGGTAGGCGTCCTGGGGGGAGTTCAGCAGCAGCCGCGTGTAGTTCCCGCTCGGGTGGTACTCCTCGGCGAAGTGCTGGTTCTGCGTCGAGGTGGTGAACTCCGCGAGCGCGCCGGAGAGCTGACCGATGGTCTCTTGACGGGTGAGCTCGTCGGCCTGGCTTTTGATCCGTGAGACCGCATCGATGAGTGCCGTGACGTCCATGGGTCACTTCCACTGGGGTAGTCGTATGGCGAGGTGCGGGAGCGCGGGTGGGCGCGCCGGCGGTGGCGGCGCGCCCTGGTCCGCCGGCCGCCGGAGCGGCTCCGCTCGCCCGCGCCGCGGCGGGGCGGTGCGGGCGGGCCGCGCGCGGGCGTTCACTGGTCGCGCGCCCGGCGGAGGAGGGATCGACGAGGTGCTCCGCGGTGCGGTCGCGGAGTGGAGTCTGCTGCGGTCTTCGGCTTGTGCACGGCGGTCGGGACGGGGTCCGGCGGCTCGTCCCGCGTGGGGTCGGCGCGTGTCCGGATGGCGGTCCGGACACGGCGCCTGCGGCGGGACGGGGACGCGGGCGGGCGCCCGTACGGGCGGGCGCTCACCGCGCGGTCCCCGGGCTCGTCGGCGGCGAGCGGGAGGTGTGGAGGGGCGCCTGGCGGGCGGCGGGGGTTTCTCCTTCCGGTCGGCACCGGGGCCGGCGGGATCCACCGGTGCGGGGGGGGCGGTGGTGGGTGCGCGGCTCACCCCTGGGCGGGCTGGTCCGCCGTGTCGTTGTGCGGCAGTTCTCCGGAGGCGACGACGGCGTCGCGCAGCGGCTCGCACAGGGCGATGAGCCGTTCCGCGCGTTCGGTGCCCAGAAAGCGGTAGGGAGGGGCCGCGGCGGCGTCGGTCGCGTCCTCGATGCGGGAGCGCAGCCGGGTGCCCGCCTCGGTCAGCCGTCCGGCGGCGTCCAGCAGGCCCGATGCGGTGAGGGCGGTCACCTCGGCGTCCCAGTCCGCTGCGGACCAGTCGCGGTGCTCGCGGACCTGCCGGGCGCTGAAGAGGCTTTTCCCGGTGGCGGCGTCGGTGACCAGCGCCGCTATGGCGCCGACGCCGTGGCCGACCAGCGCGGCGATGTGGCCGTCGCCCCGGTGCTCGCGCAGCAGTGTGAGGGCGTGCCAGAGCGCCAGGTGCGGTTCCTGGGGCCACGGCAGTTCGGCGTGCGCGGCGTACAGGGGCCGGCCCTCGGGGGAGCATGCCTCGGCGGCGGCTCTGGCGAGCTGGGCCGCCTCGGCGACCTCCGGGCTCTTGACCACCTCGTCGCCGAGGACGCGGCGCAGCGCGCGGTCCACGGCGGTCAGCCGGGCCTCGGTCACGCGCTCCGGTGCGGCCAGGTCCCATGCCGCGGGCAGGTAACGGGCGATGAGGGCGGGGTTGAAGTTGTAGAGCAGGGCTGCCACCGCGGCGGACGAGGTGCGGCCCAGGGCGGCGACGCGGCCGGCGAAGTACCCCATGTGCCCCGGCTCGAGTCCCGCGGAGGTGAACTCCTGATCGGCCTCGGGCGCGAAATAGCAGAGCAAATGTACGGGGTCCCCCGCCTGATGACATCGCGAAGCGATTAAGGGGATCGAATCACTGATCATGATTTGATGCTAGGGCGGTCCGTCGAAGGGTGTCAACGCCTGTTGAAGGGGTTCAACGGCTTTGACAAGAATCGATGTGATGCGCGTAATGTGCAGGCAGGCGGGTAACTATGATCGAACAATGGCTTGTTTCATGGGCGTGATTCAGCCGCCGTGATTCAGCCGCATGACGAAACCGGCCGATAATCCGGATCTAGGCTCCTGCGATGTGCTTGCTCCGCGCCTCTCGACCGCCTGTGAGCTGCTCAAATGCCGAGGTGTGGGCTGTCGTCGCAGAGAAGTGGATGTGTTTTGTGAACCCCGGCGAAATGGGCACGGGAAATGATCTTTACGACGTGGTAATCGTGGGCGCACGGTGCGCCGGTGCTTCACTGGGAATGCTGTTGGCTCAGCGTGGCTATGCGGTGGAAATGGTTGACCGAAACGCTGCGGGAAGCGACACGGTATCCACTCATTGGATTAGATGGCCGGGTGTTCAGCAGCTCCGCGCATGGGGTCTTCTCCCGGCGCTGGAGAAAACGGGGTGCCCGCCTATCGTCAGCGCCTCGCTCGATTTCGAGGGCCATGTGCTGGCGGGCGGACCGATGGCCGCGGGGACGGAGGCCGCGACCTACGCACCCCGGCGGACCGCGCTGGACGCGCTGCTGGTGGCCGAGGCCCGCGCCAAGGGGGCGCGGCTGCGGGAACGCTTCGCGGTCACCGGTCTGCTCGTCGCCGACGGCAGGGTCACGGGGGTGCGCGGAACCGGACCGGACGGGCCCGCCGGCCTGCGCGCGCGGGTGGTCGTCGGGGCCGACGGCCGCAATTCGACGGTCGCCCGCCTGGTGAAGTCCCCGGTGGTGGAGGACCGGGGGGTCCTCGCGCGCAGCCTCTACGGCTACTGGTCGGGGGTCGCGGAACGGGGGGTGCGGGTGGTGTTCCGCGGCAGGCGCGGCATCTCCCTGTGGCCGACGAACGACGGTCTCACCGTGGTGTCGCTGGTCTTCCCGCCCGAGGAGGCCCCCGGCCCGGGGCGGTCGGCACTGGCGGAGTTCTACGTGTCCTCGCTGCGCCAGGTGCCGGAGGTCGAACGGGCCCTGGCGGGCGCGGACCTGGTCTCGCAGCCGCAGGCCGCGGCCGTCCGCAACGCCCGCCGGCAGGCTCATGGCCCGGGGTGGGTCCTGGCCGGGGACGCCGGCCACCACAAGGATCCCGTCTCGGCGCAGGGGATTTCCGACGCCTTCGCCGACGCCGCTGTGCTCGCCGACGCCCTCGACGCCGCCCTCTCGGGCTCCGCCGGGCTCGACGAGGCACTGGCGGGCTACGCCGCGACCCGCGACGCGCAGCGGCTCGGGACCTTCGCCTACACCTGCGAACAGGCCGAGTTGCGCCCTTTCGGGGCCGGTTTTCTCGACGATCTGGCCCGGACCGCCGCCGACGAGCAGGCCGTCGCGGCGTTCGTGAACACCTTCGTCGGCTGTGACGCGCCGTCGGACGCGAGCTGGCTCGGCGAGTCCCACTAGGACCACAGGCCCTCCGCTTGTTCGCTGGTGGGCGGGGTCAGTGCGCGAGCCCCGGGGGAAGCCCCAGGAACAGGCCACCGCTGACCTCGACGAGCTGCCCGGTGACCCACCTCGCGTCCTCCGAGGCGAGGAACGCCACGACGTCGGCGACATCGGCGGGGGTGCCGATCCGGCCGAGCGCGGTCATGTCGATCATGACCTGCCTGGCCTCCGGCTGCTCCCGCCGCTGCGCGGCGGTCAGATCGGTGTCCACGGCGCCGGGGGCCACCGTGTTCACCGTGATGCCGCGCTCGCCCAGCAGGTGCGCCAGCGTCCGGTTCATCGCCTCCACCGCGGCCTTGGCCATCGTGTAGGCGACGTCCGCCACCGCGACCCGGACCGCCGCGGAGGAGACCGACACCACCCTGCCGCCGTCGGCGAGCAGCGGCAGGGCGCGCTGTACCAGGAAGAAGGGGGCGCGGGCGTTCACCGCGAAGAGCCTGTCGAAGATCTCTGGCGTGGTGGCCTCGAAGAACGTCGTGCTGAAGCCCGCGTTGTTGACCAGCACGTCGAGCCGGTCCCTGCCGCCGTCGGCGAACCGGGAGCCCGCCTCGGCGATGAGTGCGTCCACCCCGGCGACCGTCGAGAGGTCGGCGCCGACGGCGAACGCCGCTCCGCCGTGTGCGCGGATGTGCGCCACGGTCTGCGTGGCGGCCTGCTCGTCGTGTCCGTAGTGGACGGCCACGCGCGCGCCGTCCGCCGCCAGCCGCTCGGCGATGCCGCGGCCGATCCCGCGTGAGGAACCGGTGACCAGTGCGGTGCGGCCTGTCAGGTCGGGCATGGTGCTCCCTTGTTGAGCGTAGGGCCGGTCCAGGAGGGCCGGGGAGGGCCGGTGGTGACGCTGCCGAGGCCGCGGGCGGCCAGGACCCGGTCGGTGACGGTCCGGTCCTGGCCGGCTCCGCGCGGGTCCGGTGCGAGGTGTCCGGCCGGTCCCGTTGCGCTGGTGCTCCCGCCGGCGGGGCGCAGTTCGCCGGCCGTCGTGCGCTGGGGTGTGGTGTTGCTGCCCCGTCGCGCCGGACGAGGGCGGCCCGGTCACCGGGGGCGAGGTGGCAGGTGACGTCCGGCGGCGGCAGACGCGCGCCGGCCCGCACCTCGACGTTCCGTTCGACGTTCCGTACGGTCATCAATGGAGGCGCTCCGTGATTTCCTGACGGCGGACCTGTCCCCTGACCGCGGTGAAGTCGCCAGGAGACTCGCGGAGTTGACCTGCGGGTCTCCTGGCGACCCGCGTGCGGGACGGAGCAGGCAGTGCGCCGTGTGCACGGGGCCGGGTCAGCTCACGGCGGCGCACTCCTCCACCGGGGCCGTGCGTGAGGCGCCCACCGCCGCGGCGGCGCAGACGGCCATGGCCAGCAGGCCCAGTACCGCCATCCCGGCGCCGAACGCCAGGTTCCCGGCGGCGGTGGCACCCACGAGTACCCCGGCGCCGCTCGTGCCCAGTCCGGCCGCGGTCACATCGCTGATCTGCAACGCCGACGAGTTCGTTCCCGTCTCGTCCTCGGCGGACTGGTCGAGGACGAGGACGCCGGTGGTGGGGACGCACACGCCCATGCCCAGTCCGCCCACGATCCACAGCAGGTACACCGGCCACCCCGGCGCCCCCGGCAGGCACAGGGCCGCCATGCCCACGAAGCAGCACGCCAGGGCGGCGAGCCCCCACCGCAGCAGCGACGGCCTGGCCACCGTGGTGATCCTGCCCTGCGCCTGCGCCCCCGCCCACCAGCCGAGGGCGCCCGCCAGCAGGGGCAGGCCCGAGGCCGCGGTCCCGAAACCGTGGAGCGTGACGAGGGTCAGCGGTACGACGGACTCCACGGCGTAGAACGACCCCGCCAGCAGGCCGCGCACCGCGACCACGGAGGGCACGCCCCGGCGCAGTCGCGTCGAGCCCCGGGGCAGCAGTTCGCGCAGTCCGGCCACCAGCGCCAGCAGCCCCGCCCCCAGCAGGAGTACGGCCAGCGTCGTCCGCCCGGCGACCACGGCGTTGCCCCCCGACTGGAGCACGACGACGCCGATTCCGGCGAGCAGTGCGAACAGGGGCTTGCGGGAGCCGCCCGCGCTCGTGCGGCCCGGTGCGGTCGAGGTGCGCAGGACGGGGAGCAGCGTCAGTCCGCCGGCCAGGACCAGCGGCACCAGGCCGAGGAACACCCAGCGCCATCCGAGGTGCGCGGTGATGGTGCCCGAGACGACCGGCCCGACCAGGGCCGGCAGGACGTAGGCCGCGGAGATGATGGCCAGCGCCTTGGGGCGCAGGTGGGAGGGGTAGGCGGTGGCCACGAGCTGGAACACCGCGACCGAGGCCAGCCCGACGCCGATGCCCTGCGCGCCCCGGCCCAGGACGAACACCGCCATGTGCCCGGCGGATCCCGCCGTCAGCAGGCCGATGGTGAACACGCCGATGCCGGTGAGCAGCGGTGTGCGCTGCCCGACGCGGTCGCACCACTGGCCCGCCACGCCGAGGCCCACCAGGTTCATCACCAGGAAGGCGCTGTAGGGCCAGCCGAAGAAGGCGAGCCCGTCGAGATCGCGCACCACCGAGGGCATCGCGGTCGCGACCGCGATCCCCTCGAACGCGAAAAGGCTGATGGCGACGGCGATGCCGATGCTGGTGAGCCGCCACTGCGGCGCGAAAACGCCGGGGGAACGCTCCATGATCTCCAACCCGTGAAGCTCTGCGGCCGGCCGGAGTCCGCACCCGGTCCGGTGCCGCGCCGGCCGCTCTCGTAGTCCTTGGTGTTCCTGTGCGGCGGCACGCTACAGGCGGTGCGTCACGTGCTTGATCCGTGTGTACGCCTCGAAACCGTATCGTGAGAGGTCTTTGCCGCCGCCGGACTGGCGGAAGCCGCCGTGCGGCAGTTCCGAGGGGAACTGCAGGTGGGTGTTCACCCATACGGTACCGAAGTCCAGGTCCCTCGAAAGCCGCATCGCCCTGCGGTGGTCGGTGGTCCACACGGCTGAAGCGAGGCCGTACGGTGAGGAGTTGGCCCGGCGCAGGGCGTCGGCCTCGTCGGCGCACCGCTCGACGGTGATCACGGGTCCGAAGATCTCCGTGCGGGTGATGGCGTCGTCCTCGCGCACGCCGGCGATGACGGTGGGGGCGTAGAAGAACCCCCGTTCGCCCACTTGGTGGCCGCCCGTGACCACCTGTGCGTGCGGCGGGAGCGCGCCGACGCTCGCCTGCACGCGTGCCAGGTGTTCGGGGTTGTTCAGCGGCCCGTAGGCGGTGCCGGGTTCCGAGGGCGGGCCGGGGCGTCGTGCCGATGCCTCGGTCACGAGTGCCGCCAGCAGTGCGTCGTGCACCGTGTCGGCCACCAGGACCCGGCTGGCGGCCGTGCAGTCCTGCCCGGCGTTGGCGAGTGCTCCGGTGACGATGGTCCGCGCGGCGTCGGCGAGGTCGGCGTCGGCGCAGACGAGGACCGGGGTCTTGCCGCCCAGTTCGAGGTGGGTGCGCTTGAGGGTGGCGGCGGCGCGGGTGGCCACGTCCACCCCGGCGGCGACCGAGCCGGTCAGTGAGACCGCGGCGGGCGCCGGGTGTTCGACCATGAGCCGTCCGGTGGCGGGGCCGCCGCAGACCACGTTGAGCACGCCGGGCGGCAGGACCTGTGCGGCGAGGTCGGCCAGCAGGAGCGCCGAGGAGGGGGTGGTCTGCGCGGGTTTGAGGACGACGGTGTTGCCGGCGGCGATGGCCGGGGCGGACTTGAGTACCGCCATCAGCAGCGGGAAGTTCCACGGGGCGATCTGTGCGCAGACTCCCACGGGTTCGCGCCGGGTGTAGGAGGTGTGTTCCGGTGCGTACTCGCCGCCGGCCACGCCGTCGAGCAGCCGCGCGGCGCCGGCGAAGAAGCGCAGTTCGTCGACGACTCCGGCGATCTCGCCCGCGGCGTCCCGGCTTCCGGTGTCGCGGAGTTCGGCCTCGCCGAATGCGGCGGCCTGCCCGGCGACGGCGTCGGTCAGCTCCAGCAGCGCGGCCTGGCGTTCGCCGGGGGTGGTGCGGGACCACCCGTCGAAGGCCGAGGTTGCCGCGCTCATGGCGCGGTCGACGTCCTCGGCCCCGGTACAGGGCACGCTCAGATGGGCTTCGCCGGTACACGGGTCGAGGATTTCGAGGTGCTCGGTGCCGGGGGCGGACTCGACGCGCTCGCCGTTGATGACGTTGCGAACAGTGGGTGCTGTCACGGTGGTGTTCCCCTTGTGTCTGGGCCGGGTGGTCAGGCGTCGCCGGTGACCCGGAGCGACGTGATGCCGTGGAAGCCGAGGTTGTTGTTCCAGTTGGTTTCCTGCGGCGGCACGTGCAGCGCCGGCCATCTGCGGTACAGGCTGCTCAGCGCGATGCGGGTGGTCTGGCGTACGAGCGGGTCGCCGAAGCACAGGTGCCGGCCGGTGCCGAAGGTGAGGTGCCGGTTGGGCAGGGGCCGGTCCAGGACCAGTTCGTCCGGGCGGTCGAAGACGGCGGGGTCGCGGTTGGCCGAGGCCACGTACAGCAGCAGGGGCTGTCCCTTGCGCAGCGGGACGGCGGTGCCGTCGGAGGCGGTGTACTCGAAGTCCTCGCCCGCGACGCGTCCGACGAACGAGACCGGTGTACACAGGCGCAGGAGTTCTTCGACGGCGGGGCCCGCCGTGGCGGGGTGCAGCAGCAGGTCCCGTTCGGTGGTGGGGACGGCGGTGAGGGCGCGCACGCTGTTGCCGATGAGGTACCGGATGGAGGCCACGCCGGCGAACAGCAGCAGTGCCGACTGCGCGACCACGTCGCGCTCGGAGAAGCGGCGGCCGCGTACCTCGGTCTCCCGCAGCCGGTGCAGCAGTCCGCCCTCGGCGCGCGAGCGGCGCGCGTTGTCCTCGGAGGCGAGGAATTCGGCGAGTTGCCGGGTGCTCTCCCTGGTGCGGCGCAGGTGCTCCACCGAGACGGAGGTCGAGCCGAAGAGGTGCGCGATGTCGTCGGTCCAGCGGTTGAGTTCGGCGTGTGCTTCGACCGGGACACCGAGTACGTCGGCGATCACCATCGCGGGGAGCGGGAAGGCGAAATCCGACATGAGGTCGAAGCCGGTGGGGTCGACCTGGTCGAGCAGTTTGTCGACGAGGCCCTGGATGCGGGGTTCGAGGTACTCGTCGGTAAACGGTACGTAGCCCTTGTTGGCCTGGCGGCGGTTGCGGGTGTGTTCCCTGCCGTCGTGGAACGCCAGCCAGCGGGCGTAGATGTCGAGCATGTCCGCGAACTCCTCGCGCTGCTCGGCGGGGAGGAAGCGCAGCGGGACCGCCGAGCGCGCGTTGGACAGCCGCTCGTCGCGCATCAGGCGTGCGCAGTCGGCGTAGCGGAACATCAGCCAGGTGCCGCCGTAGATCTTTCCGGACAGGTGGGCCGGGCTGCGTTCGCGCATCAGTGCGTAGAAGGAGAACGGGTCCTCGATGTACTGGAACTGATTGTGGGAGAAGTCTTCGACGGAGACGAGCTCAAGTGACATGGCAGGGGCTCCCGAGAAGTCGTTGGGAGGTGCTGGGACAGCCGATGTTGTCGGAGTGAGAATCCGTGGCTCTCTCGGTGTCATCGTAAGGTGGCTTTCGGCGGCACCTCAAGATCTCAAGGCTGCATCAGTTTTCCATTTTGGGTTCCGGGCGGGAATGTGGATACCGATGCGGCCATTTTTTTCGGCCAGGTTCGGCGGGCTTTCGGACGCGGCCTCGTACGTCGTGAACGGGGTGTGGAGGTGCCTGGCAGTGATGCCGGGGACGCTGCCGGGCGCGCTGCCGGAAATTCGCGGCGGGGTGCCGGCCGTGGTGAACGGGGGCTGGATATTGCCACCGAAGGGCTTGTTTTTCTGGCTGAATTACAGGTTGTTGCCGTTTCGTGTACGCCGATCGGCCGGATGCGGCCGGTGCGCGTCCCCGCACGCGTGGGGTCTTGGCGAGGATCTCTGCTGACCTGGTGGAACGGGCCGGCTGCCCGGCCGCGGCGAGGGGCGCGGGTGCGTGGCGGGCGGCCGGCCGGGAGCGTCCGCGACGTGTGCTGCGGGCCTTGCGCGCCGAAGTCGCCGTGCGTAGCGTGGTATTGCTGCCAGCCTCGATCATCGGTGTGTGCCACTGTCACGGCGTACACCGGGGCTGGTCCACCGACGAGCGGACTTCATGGTCTGGCGGGACCTGGTTTCCTCGTCCGGCAGTGGTTTTTCCCTACGTGGTTGCCCGGCGGGGCCCGCGTGTCTGCTGTGTCCTCACATGCTGTCGCGCTCCGCGGCTTCCGGTGCTGGTGGCCCCAGAATGCATGGCGCGGTTCGCTCTGCCGTGAAACTGCCCTCAAGGAGGGATCTTTGCCATTCGGAGTCGATAGTTCAGTGCACACGATCGACCGTCGCGCATTTATCGACAACAGTGTTCTCGATATCGAGTTCGATCGTGTTTTTCATCCGTCCTGGCAATTTCTCGGGTTTGCCGGCGAGGTGCGTGAACCAGGCGATTACGTCGTGCGGATGCTCGGCCGGGACGAGGTCGTCGTCATACGCGGGGAGGACGGTGAGGTGCGCGCGCTGCACAATTCGTGCACCCACCGGGGCACCCGCCTGTGCCGGGCGAGCCTGGGCAACACCGCGCATCTGCGGTGCAGTTACCACGGGTGGACCTTCGCCAACGACGGCAGGCTGGCGGGGGTGCCCGCGCTCCGGTCGGGCTACCCGCCGGACTTCGACCACGCCGGGCACGACCTGCCCGCCGCGCGCGTGACGAGCCGGCGGGGGTTCCTGTTCGCCACCTGGGACCCGCACGCTCCCGACCTGGCGGAGTACCTCGGTGAGATCGCCTGGTACCTCGACGCCCTCCTCGACTGCGGGGGCGGGGAATGGGAGGTCTGCGGTCCGCCGCAGCGGGTG
Organism: Streptomyces sp. x-80; assembly: GCF_046549095.1. Lineage (NCBI taxonomy): Bacteria > Bacillati > Actinomycetota > Actinomycetes > Kitasatosporales > Streptomycetaceae > Streptomyces > Streptomyces sp. x-80. The sequence continues at coordinate 166,945 of NZ_JAJPWM010000016.1, read as the reverse complement.
CGCGCCAAGGGGAACTGGAAGATCCCCACGGACAACTTCGCGGGCGACGGCTACCACATGCGGACCACCCACCAGATCGCGCTCGATCAGGGGATCTACGGTGACACGCTGGCCGACGGCACCCGGGGGCGCGCGGGCACCGACCTCACCGCGGTCAACATCGCCACCCCGGCGGGGCACAGCGTGCGCGCGGGCTACGTCATCGACAGCGGGCACTCCCTGGAGGACAGGGATCCCGCCGCGCCGCAGTTCCCCGGCTACCCGCCCGAGCGGTGGGCCGAACTGGCCGCGGCGCAGACCCCGGAGCAGGTGCGGTTCACCTCGCACTGCGAGGTCGCGCACGGGGTGGTGTTCCCCAACACCGCCTTCCTCAGCGTCGCGCACGACCGCGCGGTGGGCGAGGAGAGCGATCCGCTGACCCGCTATCTGGTGGTCCGCTCCCATGTGCCGGTCAGCGCCCGGGAGACCGAGTGCCTGTACTGGACGCTCGTGCCCACCGCGATGGACCCGCAGTGGCGGCGGCGCTCCTACCGCTTCCAGGCCCGGACCCAGTCGGCGGGCGGCATCCTGTTCGAGATGGACGACTTCGAGAACTTCGCCCGGATCGATGACGCCCTGGCCCGCTCGGCGCCGGGCCGGGGCGGGCCCGTGGACCTGACCCTCGGCGCCGGTCTGGGAACCCCGGCGCGGGATTTCCCGGGTCCCGGGCGGGCCGAGGTCGCCACCCTCAGCGAGCACAACCAGCGGGCGTTCTACCGGCGTTGGTCCGCACTGGTGGGTGAGCTGCCGTGATCGACCGGAGGGATCCGCGCGCCCCGGCGCGGCCTGCCACGTCCCCGCAGGACCTGGCCGACGGCCCGTTTCCCGACCGCGGTGCCCGGCTGGCCCGCCTCGACCCGGAGATCACCGCCGTGCTCACGGAGGAGGGCGCCGCGCTGGACGAGGGCGAGCACCGGCGCTGGCTGGACCTGCTCGATCCCGCGTTCCGCTACGAGATCCCGGTGCCGCTGCTGCGGGAGGACCCCGCACTGGAACGGCACAGCCGCACCGCCGTGCTGTTCGAGGCCACCAAGCGGGTGCTGGAGCTGAAGTTCGGCCGGGCCGGTCTGCTCCAGGCGTGGTCGGACCGGCCCGGCACCACGACGCGTCACTTCCTCGGCTCGGTGCGGGTGTTCGACGCGCCCGCCGCCGGGGTGGTGCGTGCCGACGCCAACGTGTTGGTCACCGGTAACCGGGGGGCCGGGCATACCGTGCTCGTCAGCGCCGCGCGCCACGACCTGCTCCGCGAGCGCCACGGGCGCTGGGTGCTGCTGCGCCGGCGTGTCCTGCTCGATGTGGAGGTCGCCACCCATGAACAGCTCTCCGTCATCTTCTGAAGCCGGGCACCGGGAGGACGTCCTGTTGTGCAGGGTCTCGTGCGAGTCGGCGTCGGTCGCCGTCCTGCTGCACCCGACCGGCAACGGCCTGCGGCTGCTGCTGGTGTCCGAGCGCACGGGGCACCGTGCGCTGCTCGACGCCACGGTCCTGGACGCGTTGTGCGCCCTGACCCCGTCGGCGGCCACCGCCCTGGTGCGCGCCGCCGTGCAGGGGGCGGGCCCATGAGCGCGGTGGCGTTCGACTACACCGCGCCCACCACTCTCGACGGCGCCCTGGGCGCGCTGGACGCCCCCGGGCGGACGGTGGCGCTGCTGGCGGGCGGTCAGAGTCTGGTGCCGCTGCTGACCAGCCGTCAGGTGCGTCCGGATGTGGTCGTGGACCTGAACGGGGTCGCCGGCCTCGCGGGGATCGACATCGGTGCCGACCGGGTCAGGGTCGGCGCGATGACCAGACTGCGCGAGGTGGAACAGCACCGGGGGCTGGCCGCCGCGCTGCCGGTGCTGGTGTCCGCCGCGGCCGCGGTGGCCCACCCGCATATCCGGGTGCGGTCCACGCTGGGCGGTTCGTTGTGCCATGCGGCCCCGGCCGCCGAGCTGCCGGCGGTCGCGCTCGTGCTCGGCGCGGACGTGGTGCTGCGCTCGGCGCGCGGTGTGCGGTCGGTCCCCGCGGCCCGGTTCGCCACCGGTGCGGGGACCACCGTCCGCGCGCCGGACGAGGTGGTGACCGAGGTCGTCTTCCCCCGCACCGGCGCGTTCACCTACGAGTTCAGCGAGCTGTGCACGCGCGGCAGCACCGGCTACCCCGTCGCCGGCGTGTGCCTGGGGCTGCGGGCCGGCGGCGGTCTCGTCCGGGCCGCGCGGGTGGTGGTGGCCGGGTGCGGCCCCGTCCCCGTCCGCCTGCCGGGCGTGGAGGCGGCGCTGGTGGGCCGGGCCGTCGCCGGCGGGCATCCGGGGCTGGTCGCCTCGGTCGTCGCGGAGGCGGCCCGGGGACCGGGGCCCGAGGACCGGGAGTACCGGGCCGAGGTGGCCGGGGTGCTGCTGGTGCGGGCGCTGGCGGCGCGGGCCGGCCGGGAGGGACGATGAGCGCGCGGACGGTGACGGTGCGGGTCAACGGGGCCGTCCGGACCGAGGAGGCCGAGCACCACACCACCCTGGCCGAACACCTGCGTACCGCGCTGCGGTTGACCGGTACGCACGTCGGCTGCGGCAGCGGTGACTGCGGCGCCTGTGTGGTGCTGCTCGACGGTGAGCCGGTCTGCTCCTGCCTCGTGCTCGCGGTGCAGGCCGACGGCCGGGAGGTCACCACGGTCGAGGGCCTGGCGGGCGGCGGCGGCCTGACGCGGGAGCAGCGCGCCCTCATCGAGGAACACGGGCTCCAGTGCGGGTTCTGCACCCCCGGTCTGCTGGTGCGGATGGCGCACGCCGCCGGCCACGGCGGCGGCGAAGAGGGCGTGCTGGCCGGGCACTTGTGCCGGTGCACCGGCTACGGCGGTATCCGCGCCGCGGTGCGCCGCGGTGCCGGTGACGCGGGGGCCGGCCGGTGACCGGGGGGCACCGTCACATCGGCAGGCCCGTGCCGCCCCGCCACCACGAGCGGCTGGTGCGCGGGGACGGCCGCTTCCTCGCCGACCTGCGGGCGGCGGGCGTGCTGCACGCGGCGCTCGTGCGCAGTCCGCTCGCGCACGCCACCGTTACCGGCTTCGACGCCACCGCCGCCCGGCGCGATCCGCGCTGTGCCCTGGTGCTGGGTCCCGACGACCTCGCCGGGCGTACGGCGGCGATCCCCACCGTCTGGCGGTTGCCCGGCCAGCCGGAGGAGAGCATCCCCGTCGCCGTGCGCACCGCCCGCTACGCCGGGCAGCCGCTGGGCATCGTCGTCGCGCACACGCCCACCGCGGCCCTGGACCTGGCCGAAGCCGTGCGGCTCGACCTCCATCCGCTGCCGCCGGTGCCCACGGTCGCCGACGCGCTGGCCGAGGGCGCGCCGCCCGTCGTGCCGGGCGCGGCGGGCAACGAGGCCGGCCGCATCCGCTTCGGCTCCCCCGCCGGGGAGATCACCTCGGCCTGCTCGCGCGCGGCGGTGGTCGTGGCACGCGAGTTCACCCTGCCGCGGGTGCACCACTCCCCGCTGGAGGGGCGGGGTGTGCTGGCCGCGTACGACCCGGGCACCGGGCTGCTGACCGTGCACGCCAGCAGCCAGTCCCCGCACGCGATGCGCCAGGACCTCTGCGCCGTACTGGGGTTGCGGGCGGACCGGGTGCGGGTCGTCGCGCCCGATGTGGGCGGTTCGTTCGGCAGCAAGGTCCTGCTCTATCCGGACGAGGCGATGGTGTGCGCGGCCGCGGTCGCGCTGGGCGGCGCGGTGCGCTGGGTGGAGTCCCGCGCGGAGAACTTCACCGGCGCCTACCAGGGCCGGGCCCAGCAGGCCACGGCCCGCCTCGCCGTCAGCGGCGAGGGCCGGTTCCTCGCCCTCGACGCGCATCTCCTCGCGGATCTGGGCGCGTACGCGACCCAGGCGGGCAGCGGGCCGCACCAGGTGACCGCCCTGACCCTCCAGGGCCCGTACCACGTGGACGCCGCCGCGGCCACCGTCCGCGGGGTGTACACGACCCGGGTCCCCACCGGCGCCTACCGCGGGTACGGCATGCAGGAGGCGGCGTTCATCCGTGAACGGCTCATCGACGAGGCCGCCCGCGAACTCGGACTGTCCCCCGTGGAGTTGCGGCTGCGCAATCTGATCCGGCCGCAGGAGTTGCCGCACACCACGCACACCGGGCTGACCTATGACAGCGGTGACTACGGCACCGTACTGCGCCGGGCCGCCGCGCTGGCCGAACGCCCGCCCCCGCCGGACGACCCGCCGTGGGTGCGCCGGGCCACCGCCGTGGTGGCCGCGGTGGAGATCAGCGCGTTCGCGCCCTCGGCGCTGCTGGAGGCGTTCGGGATCGCGTGGAGCGGCTGGGAGGGGGTGCGGCTGCGGATCAACCACGACGGGACCGTCACCGTGTACTCCGGGGTGATCGCGGTCGGCCAGGGCATCGAGACCAGCCTGGCGCAGATCGCGGCGGAGGGACTGGGCGTGCCCCTGGACTGGGTGCGGGTCGAACTCGGGGACACCGACACCGCCCCGCACTCCGACCTGTCCGCGCAGGCCAGCCGGGCGCTGACGCTCGCGGGCGGCGCGCTGGTCATCGCCGCGGGGCGGCTCGCCGGCCGGATGCGGGCGCTGGCCGCCGGGTTCCTGGGCACCGGACCCGAGCAGGTGGCCCTGCGCGTCGCCGCCACCGCGGGCCCGTCGTCCCCGGAGGCGGCCTTCCACGGCGCCGGCGGTGCGCGGATCACCTGGCGCGAGACCGCCCACCGCGGCTACCGGGGATGGGGAAGGGCGCAGCGCACCGACCGGGTCCGGCTGGAGGAGTCGGTGGACTTCGACCCGCCGCAGCTCACCTTCGCGCACGGCGCGCACGCCGCCGAGGTCGCGGTCGATCTCGGGACCGGCCGCGTCGAGGTGGCGGGCTACTGGGCCGTGCACGACAGCGGTGTGCTGGTCAACCCACTGATCGCGCACGGGCAGATCGTCGGGGGGATCGCCCAGGGGCTGGGACAGGCGCTCACCGAGGAGGCCAGGGTGGACGGTGCGGGCATCCCCGTGACCCGGTCGTTCCGCGAGTACACCATCCCCGCGGCCCAGGACATCCCCGAGGACCTCGTCGTCGAGCACCAATGCACCCCCAGCACGGTCATTCCCGGCGGTTTCAAGGGACTCGGCGAGGGCGGCGCCATCCTGCCGCCCGCGGCGGTCGCCTGCGCGGTCGCCGCCGCGGTTCCCGAGATCGCACACACCCTCACCTCGCTCCCGCTCACCCCGTCGCGCGTGCGCGCGGCGCTGCGGGCGGCGGGCATCACGGCGGAAGGCGGTATCCGATGACCCGGTCGAACGAGGCGGAAACGGTGCGCGAGGCGGTGTTCGGCCTGCTGCGCGCGGAGGGCATGACCACCGTCTTCGGCAACCCCGGCTCGCTGGAGCTGGCCATGCTGCGCGACTTCCCCGACGACTTCCGGTATGTGCTGGGCCTCCAGGAATCGGTGGTGGTGGCGATGGCGGACGGGTACGCGCAGGCCACCCACCGCCCCGTGCTGGTCAACCTGCACTCGGCGGCCGGGGTGGGGCACGCGATGGGCGCGCTGTTCACCGCGCGCCGCAACCGCACCCCGCTGGTGGTCGTCGCGGGCCAGCAGGCGCGTTCCCTGCTGGAGGGCCACCCCTACCTCCTGTCGGAGGACGCGACCGTGCTGCCCCGCCCGTACGTCAAGCTCAGCCGCGAGCCGGCCCGCGCCGAGGACGTACCGGCGGCCATCGCCCGCGCCCGGCACCTGGCGACCGCGCCGCCCGCCGGGCCCGTGCTCGTCTCCGTCCCGAGCGACGACTGGGACCGCCCGGCCGCACCCGTCGCGCTCCGGCGGGCGAGCACCACCGTCGCCGCGGACCCCGCCCTGCTCGCCCGCGCCGGCGAGGCGCTGGCGCGCGCCGGGTCGCCCGTGCTGATCGCGGGGTCCGGGGTCGACCGCGAGGGCGCCGTGCCCGATCTGGTGGCGCTGGCCGAGGCGCACCGTGCGCCGGTCTGGGCGGAGCCGATGTCGCACCGCTGCGCCTTCCCCGAACTGCACCCGCTGTTCGCCGGGTTCCTGCCGCCGGTGCGCGAGGACATCGTGCGCACGCTGACGGGGCACGATCTAGTGCTGTCGGTGGGCGCGCCGGTGTTCACCTACCACGTCCCGGGCAGCGGCCCGCACCTCCCGCCCGGGACCGACCTCTACCTGCTCACCGACGATCCCGAGCAGGCGTCCTGGTGCCCGAGCGGAACCGCCGTCATCACCAGCCTGGCGCCCGCGCTGCGGATGCTCGGCGCCCATCCGCCCCGCGGTCCGCGCACCCCGCCGCCGCCCCGCCGCCGCCCCGGGCCGCCCACGCCCGCCGCGAACGGGATCACCCAGGCGCATCTGGTGCACGCCCTGGCCGGGGAACGCCCCGCGGGGTGCGTCCTGGTGGAGGAGGCGCCCGGCACCCGGCCGGTGATGTGCGAGCACCTGCCCAACCTGGGGCCCGAGTCCTTCTACACCACCGCAAGCGGCGCGCTGGGCCACGGAGTTCCCGCGGCGGTCGGTATCGCGCTGGGCAGGCCGGGGACGCGGGTGGTGGCCGTCGTGGGGGACGGCTCCGCCATGTACGCCATCCAGGCCCTGTGGTCGGCCGCCCGGCTGCGCCTGCCGGTCACCGTCATCGTGGTGAACAACCGCCGCTACGCCACGGTGGACGCCTTCGCCGAGCGGTTCGGCATGGCGAAACCGGTGGGCACGGCGCTCGACGGGCTGGACTTCGCCGCGCTCGCCACCGCCCAGGGATGCGCGGGCGGCCGGGTGGCCGAACCGGCCGCGCTGGTACCCGCGCTGCGTACCGCGCTCACCGCCTCGGGCCCGTATGTGCTGGAGGTGGTGGTGGACGGGTGAGCCGGGCCCTACCGCACGCTCAGGCCGCCGTCGGGCCGCAGCACCTCGCCGGTCATGCCGGCCGCCGCGGGGGACGCCAGGAACCGGTAGAGCGGGGCGATCTGATCGGGGCGCAGCACCACGCCCAGGGGGTTGAGCTCCCGTACCGCCGCGGTGATCTCGTCGGCGCCGGCGAACACGTGGTGGCCGTCCACGGTGCGCAGCCCGGTCACGACACCGCCCGGGGCGACGGCGTTGACCCGGACCGCGGGCGCGAGGTCGGCGGCCAGGTGGCGCACCACCCCCAGCGCGGCGTGCTTGGCCGCGGCGTACGCGATGCCCGCGCCGTTGCCGCGTACGAGGTAGGACGCGTCGGACAGGGTGAAGACCATCGATCCCCCGCTGTCGGTGAGCGGCCCGGCGGCGGCCCGTGCGCCGAGCAGATAGCCGACGACGTCCACGTCGAGGACGTGCCGGGCCACCTCGGCCAGCGCGGCGCCGTCGAGGTCGCGCACCCCGATCCCGCCGTCGTGCACCCCGGCGTTGCCGACGAACAGGTCCAGCCCTCCGAAGCGGGAGCGTGCGAGGTCCACCACCTCGTCGTGCGCGTCGGGGTCGCGGACATCGCCGGCCACCCACCGCACCCGGTCGCCGTCGCGGTCCTCGGGGATGTCGCGGTCCTCGGGAATGTCGCGGTCGAGGACCGCGATGCGGTAGCCGTGCGCCGCCAGGTCGGCCACGACGGCGCGGCCGATCCCGGAGGCGCCGCCCGTCACCACGGCGACCGGTTCCCGTGCCGCCCGCCGGTCACCGCCGACCGCCATACCGCTCTCTCCCGCCACTGCTCGCTCCATCGGCCGGTCCCTTCCGCTCACACCGGCGGCGGCTGCCACAGGCCCGTGTCCGGGCAGCCCCGCAGGTTCGCCGACACCGCGTCGTCGCGCGGCGACGCCACCCCCCAGGTGTCACTGGTCTGCGCGTTGCCCGGATAGATGCGGGGGGTCCACTCGTGGTCGGGATCGATCCGCAGCATTCCTGTGGTGTATTCGGCGACGAATCTGGATGCCGGTTCCTGGAAGTAGGTGAAGGTGTTCGCGCCGACCCCGTGCCGGCCGGGTCCCCACAGTGGCGCGTACCCCTTCCGTACCATGTCGCCGGTCGCCCGCATGAATTCATCGATTCCGCGTAATTCGAAGGCGACATGGTTCAGCGAAACGTGCGGTGCGCGGGTGAAGGCGAGCAGGTGATGCGCCGTCCCGGCGCGGAGGAACACCATGATGTCCTCCACCCAGTCACTCACCTTGAAGCCGAAAACCGATCGGTAGAACGCCAATGCGGCCGGCAGGTCCGCGGTGTTGAGCACCACGTGGCTGATACCGGTCGGTCTGCTCTCGCCCGGTTCGACGACCCGGAACGCCCGCGCCGTCACCCCGGAGGACACCTCGACGGTGCGCCCCTCGCAGTCGAGGAACCGGAAACGGTAGCCGCCACCGACATCGGTGCAGGTGGCGGGCTCGCTGAGGAGGCGGCCGTGAGGGTGTGCCGCCACCCGTCCGGCGATCTCGTCCACATCGGCGTCGGTGGCCGCGGCCAGGCACAGCAGGTCCACCCGGGGCTCGGCGGTGGCCCGCAGGCGCAGCACATGACTGTCCTGGCACCCCGCTCCCAGGAACACCCGGTCCGAGTCGGCGCCGACGAGGTCCAATTGCCAGTGTTTCTCGAAGAATTCACGCGCGGCACCGATGTCGGGCACGCCGAGCGCCACACTCCGGACATGGGTAATCATCAGGACTCCGCCCCCAGTCTGCTATTCGGCGGTTCCCGCAGGAGGATACCCGCGGCCCCGGCGAAAAGGGCCGCCTAAATTCCGCCTTTCTCTGCACCGACGGCGTCCCGCATATTCTCGAATGCCCGGCCGAAACGGTCACTCCGCCCGCGGAGAGAGACCGCCACGGAGAACCCGGATCCGCGGGCGCCGGCCCGGGCCCGGAATGCGTCCGGTGCCGCACCCGGGCCGGCGTGGGGTGCGGCACACAGCGCTGCGTGGGAGGAGGGCGGTGCGTGCCGGGCCGCGGGCGGCCGTCACTTGCAGAGGCCATCACACATGCTGCTCCAGAGCGTCCCGCAGGACGTCCACTGGGTGCACCCGCCCTTGTGGCGGAGCTTTCGTATGGTGCGGTCAGAGCCGGAAGGTCCGGACGACGAAGGTCTGTCCGGCGACCGAGGGCCAGCTCGCCCAGCTCTGGTCCGCGGCCAGGGTGGGTGCGCCGACGCCGTCCGGCAGGCCGGCCGCGGTGGAGACCACGCGGAGCGGCAGGGGGCCCTTGCCGCGGGCGCGGATGACGAGGTCGAGGCCGTCGGCGGGCGGGGCGGCGTAGCTGAAGCTCCAGCCCCAGTTGTCCTGCGGGTCCCGGGGGCCGCCGGTGAGCTTGGCGCCTTCGACGGTGGCGTCGAGGATCCGGTGGGCGTGGGTGCCGGCGTGGACGGCGAGGGTGTGGGCGCCGGCGGGGGCCTTGATGCGGACCCGGATGGTGCGTACGCCGTCGGCCTCGGTGGTCGAGGTGTTCTCGGTGCGCGGGGCGTCCAGGGGGGTGGCCTTGGCCGGTCCGTTGGCGAGCGCTTCGCCGCCCAGGTCAGGGATGCGGTCGTCGTAGGGTGCCGGCTCGCCGGTGAGCAGCTTGCCGACAGCGGGCTGGGAGGTGTCGCCGGCGCCGAGCCAGGTGGCCTTGCCCGTGTCCGTCTCCAGGGCGTATCCGAGGCTGACCGGCCGGGGTTCGTCGGCGCTGTAGTCGTCGAGGGCTGTCCCCACGCCCAGGGTGCCCGCCCCTGCCAGCGCCACCGCGAGCATCCCGGCGGTGAGTGCCCGGCGCGTGGGAAGCGGCTCCAGGAGGCTCAGCAGTACGGCGGTGAGCAGCGCGGCGAGGAGCAGCGGGGCGGCGGTGAGTGTCAGTCCCAGGGCGGGCAGCAGCAGGAGGACGACCGGCAGGAGGAGTGGCACGGCCGGTACGGCGGTCACCGCTCCGGCCACCGCCCGCCACGGGGAGTCGGCGGGCGTGAGCCGCAGTGTCACGGCGACGACCGCCAGTCCGGTCAGCGCCGGCCAGGTGAAGAGGTAGGCGCCCCCGGGCAGCAGCACCGCGCAGACCACCGCGAGCAGCGCGAACCAGCCGAGCACCCCCACCACGATGTCCAGCGGTGACGCCGTGCGGCGGGTCCAGCGGTACCAGGCGACGAGGAGCACCAGGAGCAGCAACGCCTCGCCCCACGCGTACCGGTCGAGGTGGTAGACGCTGCCCGCGCTGAGCTCGAAGTCCGGCCGGGCCAGGCTCAGTACCCACCATCCGGCCAGGCCGGTCACCGCCGCGCCGAGCAGCGTGAGCGGGAAGGTCGCGGCGGCCCGCCCGGCCCCGCCGGGGGACAGTCCGCGGCGCCGGCCGAGCCACAGCAGCAGGGGCACGCCCAGGGCGGCCACCACGGCGAGCGGCAGGTTCAGCCATGCCGGGTACGACACGACCGTGCCGAACAGGGAGAAGTACGTGGCATCCGAGCCGCTCTCGGCGAGGTCCGCCCCGCCGAGCCGGCGGACCGCGCCGAGTGCTGCTTCTCCCATGTCCTGCACGCTCGCGGCGTCGAGCCGGGCGATGCTGTCGTGGCCGGTGTGGTAGTGCCCGGAGCCGTCCATGAAGGCGAAGTTGATGCCTCGCATACCGGCCTCGCCGAGGGCGGTCAGGTCGGTGTCGTTGGGCAGGTGCTCGTAGAACGCGGCGGAGAACGACGTGGTGAGCGCGCCGGAGGCCCGTACGGCGGGGGTGAGGCCGGTGCCCGTCATCTGGAACATCACGGCGGGTCCGGAGGGGCCCCGGCTCTCCAGGTTCACCACGACGGTCCGCTCGGGGTCGGCGGCCCGGTGCGTACCGGCCTCCGCCTCGACGAAAGCCTTCGTGCCGAGCAGCCCTTGCTCCTCGCCGTCGGTGAAGAGGAGTTCGATGTCGTTGCGGTGCTGCGGTCCGGCCTTGAGGACGCGGGCGAGTTCGAGGATCGTGGCGACGCCGGAGCCGTCGTCGGCGGCGCCCGGGGCGATGGGCACGGAGTCGTAGTGGGCGACGAGCAGGACCCGGCCGGTGGAATTCCCGCCGGGGATCGTGGCGTGGATGTTGGAGACGGACCCGAGGACGGCCGGGCTGTCGTCGGTGCGGGAGGGGACGACCCGGTTCTGGATCTCGGGCCGCAGCCCCAGCTTGCGCAGCTCACCGACGAGGTACTTCCGTACGTCCGCCTGTGCGGCCGAACCCACCGGGTGCGGGACCTTCGCGATACCGCCGAGCCGGGCGACCGCGCGGGCCGCCGAGAAGTCGCCGGTGGCGGCGGAGGCCGGCCGGGGTTCGGCGGTATGCAACGGCAGCATGGTCGCGATACCGGTGAAAAGCAGCAGCAGGAGAACGGTCAGGGCCGGTATCCGTCTGCGCATCGTGGTCAGGACCTGCACGGGTGTACCTCATAGCGGCGGTGGGACGGGGCAGGGGCCGGTGCGCGCCGGGCCGCCGCGTCGACGGCGGTGATCCGCGGCCCGGCGGTGTGGCGTTCACCGGCGTGGTCGCGCGGTCGGAGCCGGTCGGTGTCCGGGAGCGTCCCGGAGCGGGTGCGGAGAGGGTGCGGAGAGGGGAAAAGCGTCCGAACCGGTCCCTGCGGACCGGCGGACCCGCGGACCGACTTGGCCAGCAGATCTATCAGGGGCAGGCTGCGGAAGTCCAGCAATTTGGCTGCGCGCGACCGGCATCCGGCAGCGGCCGCGCTCGGGGCTCCGGCGCCTCGCCTCACCGGGCCGGGCCCGGGGCTGAAGCTAGGGCCGTCCGTCCGGGGCCGCGGGTGGGCACCGGCGCCCTTCGGGTCCTGTATGATCATGTGTAACTTCGGTGCACAGCACGGGAGTCACGCGTCTGTGGTCCAAGGAAAGACGTCCGCCTGCCGGCGGGAAATGCAGGTGCAAGGCCTGCCGGGCGCTCCACGAAGAAGGTCCCCGCACTCAGCGAGTGCGGGGACCTTCGCCGTTCCCGCCGCCTTTTCTCAGCTCCCGCCGCCCCTTCTCGGTCCCCGCCGCCCCTTCGTTGTTCCGGCCGCCGGTGAAGGTCCGTCACGGGGCGGTCAGCGCGTGGGGCATGACGAAGTGTCCCCGCCCTCGCCGGTCGCCACCGGCAGGTCCGAGGGCAGGCCCCACTCGGTCCACGAGCCGTCGTACACGGCCAGTTCGCGGTAGCCGGCCAGGTACGCGCCGAGCGCCAGTACGCACGCGGCGACCCCGGAGCCACAGGTCAACTCGCCCCGGCCTCAGGTGTTCACTCTGTACCTCCGGCCGGCTCGGCGGGTGGGCGTCCGGCCTGTTCGGGGAACCGGCCCGCCGCGTGTTCGGGATGCGCGGCCACCTCTTCCTCCGTATCGCTGCGGGCCTGACCGGCGCCGCCCTTGGCGCCCTTGGCGTCGGCGGGATGCCGCATGCCGGATGCGGGACTGTCGCCGCGGAAATTCCCCGGCCTCCGACCTATTGGATCGACTATGGTCGTTGCAACATCGATCGTTATTCAAAGGAGACCCTCTATGTCGGAGGCCGTTTTCGGCTCGGCCGCGGCCGAGCCGGCTCAGCTCGCCCCGCTCAGCGAACGGATCAGCGCGCCGCGCGAGCTCCCGCTTCCCACGGCCGGCGCCGATCTGCACTGGCGCACGGCCGGTCACGCCGACATCCCGATCCTCCATGAACTGATGTGTGCCACGGATGCGGTCGATCACCCCACGAGCAGCACCACCCGCCAAGAGGTCGAGCTGGCATTCAACGCACCGAACTTCACACCGGATCGCGACATGCTGCTCGCGCTCGACCCGTCCGGTCGCGCCGTCGCCTACGGTGCCGCGACCCTGGACGAGGTGCGGGAGACTCTGGTGCAGGTCTCGCTCGACGGCTGCGTGCATCCGGGGCGGCGCGGCGAGGGCATCGGTACGGCGCTCCTCGCCTGGCAGGAAGCCCGCGGGCTGCAACACCTCGCGGCTTGCGAAGAGACGCTCCCCGGCTGGCTGGTCTCCGGCGCCGAGGAGAGCACCACCGCGACCATCCACCTGCTGCACGCCCACGGATACGAGACGGCGCGGTGGTGGCTGGAGCTCGAACGCGACCTCGCCGACCCGATTCCCGAGATTCCCCTCGACCCCGCGGTGCGGCTGGAGAGCTATGGGCAGCGGTGGACGGAGCCGGCACGGCTGGCGTGCAACGCCGCGTTCCGCGACCACTGGGGGTCCCAGCCCAGCACCGCCAGGGAGTGGGCGGAGGGCGAAACACTGGAGAACTTCCGGCCCGACCTCTCGCTCGTCGCGGTCGCTCCCGACGCGGACGGGGTCGACCAGGTCGTCGCGCTCGTCACCAGCTCGGTCCCCAAGGAGGACTGGGAGGCGCACGGATACTCCTTCGGCTACGTGGATACCGTGGGCGTGCGCCCCGAGTGGCGAGGACGGGGGCTCGCCCGCGCCCTCTTCACCCGGGTCCTGCGCGCATACCGGGACGCGGGCTTCGACAAGGCGCTCCTCGACGTCGACTCCGAGAGCCTCACCGGAGCCGTCGGCCTCTACGAACGCCTCGGCTTCCGCACGGTCCGGCGCTCGGTCAGCCTGATCAAGACCTTCTAGCCGGCGGTCACTTGAGCTGCCGACGGCGGGGGCCGCGGTACGGGAGCCGGTAGCCGGTAGCCGGTAGCCGGTAGCCGGTAGCCGGTAGCCGGAAAGTATCGCCGGACGACGAGGGTGGGGCGGGCCCGCCCTCGCCGACGGCCGCCTCCGCCGGCCTGGGCAGGCACCCACCGCCGGACCCCTGTGGTGCGCCGACCGCGGGAAGCCGGTGCCCCACTCCCCCGGCGGCGTGCCCGCCCAAGTCCCCGCCCCTGCCCCTGCCCCTGCCCCTGCCCCTGCCCCCGAACACCCATGGCTCGGTTCGCGGGCGCTGGCTCGGTGAAACTCCGGCCAGGTCCCAGGTCCCAGGTCCCGGGTCCCGGGATATCGGGGTATCGGGGTATCGGGGTATCGGGGTATCGGGGTATCGGGGTATCGGGGTATCGGGCAGGTTCGCGTGTGCTGGGCGCTTGAGGCCGATGGCGCGCGGATCGTTGTCCACGCGTCCGGAGGCGGGGGCGATCGGCGCGTCGGGCCACGCCGCCGCGCGGGCTCTCCCGCCCGCCGGCGTCGGAGGGGAAGGCCCGCTCGGGTGATACTCGGGTGATACCGCTGCGGCCACCGTGCCCGGAGGGCAGGTGGCCGCTGTCGGCCCGGCCGGCCGACTGACCGGCTGACCGGCTGCGGAGGTGGGCCTTCCGGAGGCTTTCGGCGGTTCGCGGTGCGGGACGGCCGCCCGGCTCAGTCCTCGGACTCGGACTCGGACTCGGTGGAGACGACGTCCCACTTCCCGAACAAGGTCAGTCCGGCCGACTTGGCCAGCGCCGTGGACGCGTCGTTGTCGAGCTGGCAGCGGTACTGGGACTCATAGCCTTGCCCGGCGGCATGGCGGCAGATGGCACGTACGACGCGGCGGGCGTGCCCCTTCCCCCGGGAGGACGGCAGGGTCAGCACACCGAGGTCCGCGACGGTCGAGTCGTCCCACGGATACATGCTCGCGGCGCAGACGAGGCGCCCGTCCTCGAAGGCTCCGAACACCAGCCAGTGGTCCAGTTCCACGGACGCGTCGTCCCGGTCCTGTTCCGACGCCGAAGCTTCGAAGGCGGCGAAGACCTCCTCGTCCTGCGCGGTCAGCTGCCGGACGCCGTCAGCCGTCGTCTCCCGCAGCAGTGCGCTCTTGTCCTCGTCCAGGTAGGCGAAGAGGTAGTCGGCCCCGTGCAGCGCGATCCCGGCTTGCTCAAGATGCCGGCGGAACGACGCCTCGCTCAGGCTCTCGCCCGGTTTGAGACCGGCCGCGGCGGCCATCTCGGGCGTCAGGGCGACGGAGACCTTCCCGTCGAGCGTCTCCAGCACCATGACGGGGGTGTCCTCGCTCAGGTCGGGGTTCACGGTGAGGACGAACGCGTCATCACTGTGGAGGACCTCTCCCTGAGCGTAGGGAGAGAGCCAGAGGTCGGTGAACACGGGGGAGAACAAGGCGGCGCCTTCCGCTCGATACGGCCAAAAGGTGGTGATCACGCTCGGGTTCGAGGTCGTGCCGGCACAGGTCAGCGACACACCCGGGAAGAGTTATCACCTCTGCCGCGACCGTACGCGAATCATGCGTTTTGCGCCCTCGATTTACCGGGCGTCCGGTGCCGCACCCACCGCCCACCACCGGCTCTTCGAAGCCGGTACCCGCGGGAAACTCGTCCTCATCCCCTGACCTGCTCCCCGCGACCGGAGCGGCCCGGCCGCCCAGCCGCCCAGCCGGCGGCCGCCGGCCGCGGGTGGCGGGGTCCGCGGTGGCGCCCTTGCCGCCGGCCGGTCCTTGCTGTCAGCAGCTCGGTACGGGATCGGTTTCGCTGTAGATGTGCTTGTCGGGGACCATTCCCCAGGCGTGCGTATCGTCCGCCTCGGTCATCAGCCACCTGTGCGGATGGGCCGAACTCCCGTTGTCGGGGCCGTCGTCGACCCGGCAGGCGAACCAGCTGTGGCTCGTCTTCAGCGTTCCCACGATGGTCGAACCGTCGCCCTCATCGGCGTGCACCGGGGTCGGAGCGACGTTGTCGCACCAGTACACCTCGAAGGTCCTGCCGTACGGGCTGGTCCTGGTGAACCCGGCGTCCGAGCAGGCCGGCGCGGCGTTGTTCCCCTCCGCGGCGGCGGGGCGGGCCGTCGCATGCGCAGCTGCGGGCGGCAGCAGTGCCAGTGCGGCGGCGGCCAGGGCGGTGGCCGCGAACGGTGCGAGCTTTCGGGAAAGGCGCATGCCGTTTCCTTTCGTTCCGGTGCCCGCTGCCGTCGTACGACAGCGGCACGATGCGGTCATGGGTGCGGTCGTGGATATGGCCGTGGTGCGGCCGTGGTGCGGCCGTGATCTTCACGGGACGGGGCGGGTGCGGCGGACGGGCGTTGCCGGGAACTGTCGCCGCCCGGCAACGCCGCGTCGGTCCGGAAGGCACCGCCGCTCAGGTCGGCGGGCCGGGAACCAGAGCAGTCAGCCGCCGGTGGCGCCAACGGGCCCCGGGCGCGCTCACGTCCAGGAGGTTCCGCAGGCGGGGCAGCGAGTCGGTCTCGCTGATGAGGTGCTTGTCCGGAACCACTCCCGTCACTGCGGCTGACGGCTCAGCAGGTCGGCACGCCCGGGAGTTTGTTGTCCGGGCTCTTCATGTAGATGTTGGTGACGTAGCCGCCGTACAGGGGCAGATAGGCCCACCAGTCGTTGGTGTAGGGGCCGTCGGTCACCGTCTCGCCCTGCTTCTGGCAGGAGACCTGGACTTCCACTCCGGCGGGCAGCGCGGTCAGCGCGGCCGAGTGAGTGGTCGTGTCCGCGCGGACGTGCACGCCGGATCCCCAGGTGCTGAACCAGGCTCCGGGCGGGCGGGTGGCACCGGGTACGTTCAGGGACCGCACCAGCCGGCCCAGATTGGTGTACGCGGCGCCGAAGGTGGTGCTCTGCGACTGGAGGGTGAAGACGGCGACGATCGCGCGGTCGCCGGCCCCGACCGTGCCGGTGGTGTGCAGCGCCTTCTGCGCGAGGTCCACGCCGGTCGGGCTCGCGTGCTGCGCCGGCGCGGTGGTGGTGTTGGTGCAGTCGCCGGAGCTGCCGAAGCCGGACCAGCCCTGTTTGACGGCCCAGGGCCGCTGGAACGTCGCGGGGATGCCGAAGCGCTGATCGAAGCCGTCCTTGCCGCAGCGGGTGGAGGCCCGCAGGTCACCCATGACCAGGTCGCGGACGGCCGCCGGGGCGCTGTCCAGGAGGTAGCGGTAGATCCGCACGGTGTCGGCCGCCGACAGCGCGGTGTAGCCCCAGTACCCCGGATAGCCCGCGGGCGGTCCCGCGGTGTCGGCCAGGCCCAGGCGCGAGACCATCCGGTCGACGAGCGCGCTGCCACCGTTCTGCGACCAGTAGAAGGAGGCCGCGTCGTCGTCGCTGCTGCGCAGCATCGAGTCGAGCCGGGTGCGGTCGTCCGCCGGCAGACCGCCAGGGCTGCGGTCCCACAGGTGGTCCAGCGCGATCAGCAGCTTGACGACCGAGGCCGAGCGGAACCGCATGTCCGGATGGAGCTGCTCGGTGAACGTACCGGTCTGCCGGTCGAAGACCGCGACCCCCGCGGTCACACCGGCCGGTACGTCCGCCGCCGCGGCCCCCGCCACGGCGGCGCGCGCGGAGCCCGCCGAGCCGAGAAGGACCGCCACAAGGACGGCCCACCCCATGACGAGCGATAACCCGTGACGAACTGACACATACATCCGAAATCCCCCTATCCGTGCCGTGCACGACGCTTGTCACCCGGTCAGGCACGGCCATGGTCTTGGCCATGGTCTTGGACTAGGTCTTGGACTAGGTCTTGGACTTGGGCTGACGGCCGGGTGCCCGCCTCTCCCGTGATACTTCTCCTCCGACTCGTCGGACCACAACTGTTTCGAGGGTGTTCGAACGTCGCGCATTCGCCTGGACATCCGGGCGATCGGATGCCGGGGGCGCGGCGTGCCCGGAGGCGTGGTGACGGGGCGTCGGTGGTTTGCCTGCGGGCCGGAAGAGGCGACCGCGTTCGTCAGGTGGGGCTGACGTGACCGCGAGGGACGAATCAGATGCGGGTCGCGCCCGCCGGCCCGTCGAACCGGTGGGCTCTTCGGCGCGTCATGTGAAGAGCGTGATCACCGCCCGGGACACTTTCGCCATGACGAAGGAGACGAGAGCAGTTCTTGAGGGCGGCCCCGAAGATCTTCCTGACCGGATCGTTTCCGTCACCACACCAGGGCTCGACGTGAAGATCCCGTTCCGTGGTGGGTACGAGCATTTCCGGGCCACGACACGCCACCGGGAAACCGCCGAGGGCCACTTGCCGGTCTACGAGTGGTGGGAGCGCACGGAGCTCCCGGGGTAGGCGCCGTTCGGACCTTGCGGGCCGACGAGGCCGGTGTCCTTGCGCCAGCAGCTGGACCGGTCGCACGGGCAGCCACTCTCGTTTCCCCCCAGCTCTCCGCCGGTTTGCGACCGGCGCGTGGGGAACGGCAAGGCCGACGGCGCACGGAATCGGCAGGGCCCCGGGCGGCGGGGTGATAAGCGAGATCACCACCCGCCGGCGGGGGCTCTGCCGCGGCACCGCACGCTCCCGCTCCGGCCAGCCCCTTTTCACCTCTGTGGAATGAGGACGGACGAGGTTCAGCGCGGATGCCGCGGCCTCGGCGGCGGGGGTGTCATGCGGTAAAGG
This sequence comes from Streptomyces sp. x-80, assembly GCF_046549095.1. Classification (NCBI taxonomy): domain Bacteria; kingdom Bacillati; phylum Actinomycetota; class Actinomycetes; order Kitasatosporales; family Streptomycetaceae; genus Streptomyces; species Streptomyces sp. x-80. Next base: position 148,737 of record NZ_JAJPWM010000016.1, on the reverse strand, counting down.
GGGTCTCCCCCGGCGGCAAGGCCGGCGGCGTCGCGAGACACACAACGCCGGTGGACAGATGGCGGTGTTCAGCCTCTCCGCGTCCGCCCGTCTCCCCGTCGGGAGCTATTACGTGGCCACCCTGATCAAGGGGACAGGGACGGCGGTCCCGTACACCGCCGCAGGAGACGCCCCGCAGTTCCGCGTCGGCCGGCCCGGCCGCAAGCAGCGGGGAGCAGTATTCGCCTGATGCCGAGAACGTCAAGCGGGAGGGATCATCCCCACGTGCGCGGGGAGCAGAAGACGCTGCCCGGCATGACCACGAACGTCGAGGGATCATCCCCGCGTGCGCGGGGAGCAGACTACGTGACCTGCGACTTTATCGCCGCAGACCATGGATTTCAGCAACTTTCGCCGGTTCGCAAATAGCGGGCGGGTACGCGCACCGAGGGCACTGGCTACCGTGCATCGCCGCTCCGTGGCCGTCATCAGCCTGCTCTCTTCACCGCCCTCGCCACTACCGCCCGTCGAACGCCACGCCCTCGCCACCGGCTGTGCGCCAGCGGCGAGGGCGCATTCTGCGTACTCAGCGCGTAAGCAGTAGGCAAGAGCGCCCTGGTGCGCCAGGAACAACCCCGGCACGGAGGCGCCTTGACCGTTGATATCGGTCGTACCAGGCAGTCTTACAGCTCGCCGAACTCGCCGTTGACCACACTCGCGATGAATGCCTGCCACCTTTCGGTGGTACTGGTCAGCACCGGGCCCGCCTGCCGCTTGCTGTCCCGGACAGCGACTGGGCCACCGAGGTAGGCCACCTCGACACAGTTACCGTTACCGTTGCTGTAGCTCGACTTGAACCACTGTGCGTTTTGTAGATCAACCTTGTTCATGGCTCCCTGCCACCTCAGCGATCAGACGTCGAGACGCCTGCTCATCGAGCGATGTGTCCCAGATTCCCTGAAAAGCCGCGTCGTAGTGCTCCACTTCTTTCGGCTTGTCCAGGTACAAACCCCCCGTATACCCGTCCGCGTAGACCGTCGGCGGCTCCGTTTCGTTCCCGTCAACGTTGAGCGGGAATCGCAGGATCACGAACGGCCCGGTGACGACACCAGAGTGCATACCAGCGGCGAAGGGGACGACGCGAATCACGACGTTCGGCAACTCGGACACGTAGACGAGGTGCCCAAGCTGCTCCACCATCACATCGCGCCCGCCAATGGGGCGCCGCAGTACCGCCTCACTCAGCGCAACGCGCAGCGTAGGCGGATCGGCAGCCCGAGTGAGGAGCGTCTGACGCTCAATGCGAAGTCGCACGCGTCCGTCGAGGTCCTCGTCACCGATGCCACGAATGTGGGTGCGTGTGACCGCACGTGCGTAACCCTCGGTCTGAAGCAACCCCGGGACAATGTCACTCTCGTACGAGGACAGGCTCGCCGCGGCCTCTTCCAGTCCGACGTACACATCGAAGCCCTCGGGAATCACATCGCCGTAGGCATGCCACCAGCCGCGTGCCTTGGTCTCCTTCGCAAGCCCCATCAGCGCCTCAGTGAGGTCTGGGGGTGCGCCGTAGACCGTGCACATGGCTTGAACATCGAGGCTGCGCAACGGAGTCTGCCCCGTCTCGATGCGCCACATCTTCGCCTCGGACCACTCCAACTTGCGCGCCGCGGCGCGAACCGTCAGCCGTGCACGGTTACGCAGGTCCCGTAAGTTTCGCCCGAGTTGGCGACGCGGCACGGTTGATCCCGTAGGCCCTTCTGCCATTCTCCACCCCTTCTACAGCCCAGTATGACGGACACCTGTCATTCACGATGAAAGCAATCAGGCACCCGTCACGCAATGCAAGGCACCAGTTCGAAGGTATTGCAGCAGAACACCGCTGTGAAGTCTTGCACAGCAAGGACTCGGTGGGCACTCTGAAATAGCGGTCGCCGCGCGTGGCAACTCAGCTTCTTGCGGGCGGCCTTGGCGATACGTCGGATCGGCTACAGAGGGGCGTACGTATGCCGACGCAGCAGGAACCGCCCAAGCAGCCCACCCCCAGCGAGCAGCCGAAAGTGGACGACCTCGCCAGTAGGCAAGAGGCGTTGGCCGCAGAGATCGACAAGCACCTCGCGATACTGCGCGGCGATGCTCTCAAGTGACGTCACGTCTGGTCGCACTGCACAGCTACCACCCATAGACCCCACCCCCTTCCCGGTCGAACCGTCGAGGCTCCGTCCCACCGGCCCGACTTCACCTGGCAGCGGTGCGGAAACCTCGGAGAAACCCGCATGACGAACACGATCACCCGCGCGCTCACCCTCCTCGGCGGTGAGGTCCGCATCAACGACTTAATCGATGTCGGCGGCAACCTGCACCGCGTCGTCGACGTGCGCGCGATCCTCGCCGGGGGCCGCCGCCGGCTCCAGTTCGCCGACGGCAACGCGTACGTCCTCGGCGACGGGGCGCGGATCAAAGTCACGCGCACGATCGCCCCCGCACGCGGCCGGCTGAATGCGCCGCAGCACCGCCCCCGGCCCCACGCGGGTGGCCGCGCATGCTGAGCTTCGCCCCACCGGCCACCACTCGCACCACAACGCAGCCCGCTCTGGCCTACCGATGCGAGACGACCGCCACGGCCCTCGACAGCACCCGCGAGGTCGTCCTCGCCACCTACCGGGCCAGCACACCACGCCTCGCCGTGCGCTGGCTGTGGAGCCAGGCCGAGCACCTCGCCGACCTACTCGACCCGAACCCGGCCGCTCTACAAGACGCGCCCCTGCTCCTGGTCGCGGCCGCCGCCCCGCACCCCGGCGACGACCTGCGCGCATGGGCCCGCGACACCACCGAGTACGAGCGATCACTACGCGCCCTCGCCGCCGGCGACGCCTTCCTGCTCGCCGTCACCGACTACGACGCGCGGTACTCGATCACGGCCCACCCCCTGCCTATGGGCCACCCCTCACAGAATCCCGCCCCCGTCGGGTGTCATTCCCCTTCCCCGGCGGGGGCGGGACGCCACCGGCGCGCCGCCCCCTGACCCCCGCCCCGCGCCCGTGGGACGTTCGGCGCGGGGCGGTGCACCACCCAGGCGACCGCAGGGCAGGGTCGCACCCGCTGAACACAGGAGAGGTACATGAGCACAGTTACCCCCGTGGCCGGCATCCGGTCCGTTGAGCTGGAGATCACCGGCACTTGCCAGCTCGCCTGTACGCACTGCTGCACCGACTCGGGCCCGAAGGCCGGCCCCGGTGCCATGACTCGCGACGACTGGCAGCACGTCATCGCGGACGTGGCTGAACTCGGCATCCCTGCCGTCCAGTTGATCGGCGGCGAGCCGACTCTGTCGCCCTACCTCCCGCACTACATCGCGCAGGCCGCCGACGCGGGCCTGTCCGTCGAGGTCTACAGCAACCTGGCCCATGTGCGCCCCGCCGTCTGGGCCGCCCTCGGCCGCCCCGGTATCGCCCTCGCCACGTCGTACTACTCCGACGACGCCGCACAGCACGAGCAGATCACCAACGGCAGGGGCAGCCACGCCCGCACCCGCGCCAACATCGTCAATGCCCTCGAACGCGGCATCCCGCTGCGCGTCGGCATGGTCGAGGTGATCGAAGGCCAGCGGATCGAGGAAGGCAAGGCCGAACTGCTCCGGCTCGGCGTCACGCGGGTACAGGTCGACCGCGCCCGCAAGATCGGCCGCGCAGCAGAACCCAACGGAACCGGCCCGACCACGGCCGAGTTGTGCGGACACTGCTTCCGGCACCGCGTATCCATCGACCCCGACGGGAACGTCTCCGGGTGCATCCTGTCGCGGGACCTGGTCGCCGGAAACGTCCGCGAGCGGCGCCTCGCAGACATCCTCAACAGCGGCCGATGGGCAGAGATCACCGCTACCGTGCCCATGCCCATGCCCATGCCCCGAGCAGCGTGCACGCCGCACGACTCCAACGACTGCGACCCGGCATCGACTCCCGCCTGCCTCCCCGCCCACGAACAGCTGTTGCCCGCCCCCGTCCCCTCTTTGGAGGCCCTCGCGTGACCTGGCAGCCGCATGCCGCCGCCCTCGCCGCCCACGTCACCCACCGGACATCCCGATGGCATGGGCCCGTCGCCCACACACCGCGACACCTGTTCATCCCGCAATGGTGGGAAGCCACCGACGACGGATGGGCCTTACACCGGCCCGAGGATGACGCCGAGTGGTTCGAGGCCACCTACCGCGACAGGTCCCTCGTGACCCGGGTCGGAGCACTGCACGCCGACCACGCCACCCCCGGCAACCGCCAGGCCGGCCGGCCGACATCCTCCGCCACCCTGCCGCGTCTCGTCATCGACATGCACCGGCACGCCCTCATCGACGAGGGCGACTCGCTGCTCTACGTCGGAACCGGATCGGGGTACGGCACCGCCCTCGCCGCCCGCTACCTGGCCCACCCGGAACAGGTGACCAGCGTGGACGTCGACCCCTACCTCGTAGCGGCCGCGCGCGACCGCCTCGACGACATCGGCCTGCGCCCCCGTGTCGAGACCGTCGACGCGACCGGGCCCCTTCCCGTCGAGCCCGGATCCGTCGACCGCGTCGTCGCCATGGTCTCGGTCCGCACCGTCCCGCAGAGCTGGCTCGACGCCCTGTGCACCGGAGGCCGGCTGGTCACCACCATCGCCGGCACCTCCCTGCTCGTCACCGCGGAGAAAGACCAGGACGGGGGCGCGACCGGCCGCGTGGAATGGGACCGCGCGGGATTCATGGTGGCCCGGCACGGCGAGGACTACCCGCCCGGCCTCGACACCCTGCTCGACACCGCACGCACCCAGGACGGCGAGGACGTGACAACGGGCCCGTATCCCGTCGTCGACGTCGGGCAGGCGTGGGACCTCGATTCGATGCTGAGCGTCACGGCGCCCGGCATCGTGCACCGGTACCACGAGGACGGCGAGAAGCGCATCGCGCTCATGGCGCACGCCGACGGATCATGGGCCCGCGCCGCAGCGGCCGGCGACCACCGGCCCACTGTGCACCAGGGCGGCCCGCGGCGCCTGTGGGACCTGCTCGACCAGGTCCGGTCCTACTGGCTCGCCACCGGTGAACTACCGGTACGTGGCGCCCGGGTGTTCATCAAACCCGACGGCCGCACCGTCCTCGCCCGCGGCAAGTGGCACACGAAACTGACCTGACCCACGCAGGAAGGCGCCCCCGCTGGGATCTCTCCCGGCGGGGGCGCTCTGTGCGGCGTGGGACGGTGGCCTCATGGCGGCCCCTGCGCACGGTAGTTGGCGCGCTCGGGGCCGCCGAGGCACTACCAGGGGTGCCGGAGAGCCGCGCAAGCCCCGCAAGGGGTGCCGCATGGCAACCCGGACCGTTGTCGTCTCTACCGGCCCCACTCGTTCACCGGCTCTGTCGGAAACAGGTCACCCGGTAGCCCCCGCGAGCGCATGGCGCGCAGTTCCGGGCCGCTGCGGCGGGGTCGGGGATGGGGCCGGGGCGTCGGCCGGGATGACGTGTGAGAGGCCGTGGGAGGCGAGCGGTTCGCGGAACGGCTTCCAGATGGCCGGGTCGGCCAGGTTCGTGAAGAGCCCCGTGCAGGTGTTCGTCGAGCCGGTCACCAGGCCGTACACCACAGCCTTGTCCGAGGCTTCCGGATCGAACAGCGGCCCTCCGCTGTCGCCGGGCGCGGCGTACTTGTCCGCGGTGCCCGCGCAGATGAACTCCTTGTCCCAGGTGCCGCCTTCGGTGTCGAACGCGTTGACCGGAAGCGTCGCTTCTTGCAGCCGTGCGGGCTTCTTCTCGTCGTTGATGTCGGTACGCCCCCAGCCGTCGGCGCGCAGCAGACGTCCCGGCTGCAACGCCGTCCGCAGCGGGGGCAGGGCCGCGCTCGGCTGGTCGACGGGACTGTCGAGCACGAGGAGACCCAGGTCCGTGTTGGTCAGGGTCGAGAACTCGGGGTGGCTGTAGACGGAGAAGTGGTCATCGGTCACCACCGTCCCGCCGGAGGTGGTCGAGTCGGCCCGCCCGATGACGAGCCGGGCCTTGACCTTGCCCTGCTGGATGAACTTGGAGCAGTGCGCCGCCGTGGCGACGACCCGACTGTCGATGAGCGCCGCGCCGCAGTAGTGCGACCATTTCCCGTCGTCCTCCTGTTGTTCGATCTGCACGACGTAGGGCCGCTCGCCGTCCGCGACCGGCGCTCCGCCCACTATCGCCGAGGCGGCGGGCGCGGTGGTGAACACGATGGCGAACGCACCGGCGCTCGCGAGGGCGGCGATGGTCCGTCGGCTTGTTGACTCACGCAAGAGGGCGCTCACTTTCGTCCGCCGCCGGGCGCGGCCCGGCGGGCTCGTGCGGGGGGCGGCACCCCGCCGTCCCCTCCGGCCCCGCATCCTGGGCCCGGCGTTCTCGCGGCTGATCTCCATCGCGTGCCCGGCTCGTACGGGCATTCCCTCAGTTGTGTAACAGCCCTGGTGGGACAGTCACGAGCGGTTGTCTCCGGGCCGGGTGAGGTGCGTGGCGCCGTCGGCGGGCGCGGCCGGCGCCGTGCCGGCCGCAGCGGCGAAGCGGCTTCGATTCGCGGCGCGGGACGCACCGCCGGGCCGCTCCCCCGTTCTCCGTGTGCGGCGCGCGTACGCCGTTGCTCCGGGCGGGAATCGCGCCAAAGCCGCATGGACGGCCGCTGTCGGTACCGGCTCCGTGGCACCAAGTGGCGTGCGTAGAGGGTGAGTTGGTTTCTGGGCGAGCGGTGGGAGGCATGACCGTCCCGGCCCCGGCCCCGGCCGTGGTCACCGGCGCCGCCACGATGGGTGCCGGGGGGGTACCGGGCCGGGTGCGGCGGCCGCAAGGACGTCGCCCCGCCCCGGTCCCGTGGCGCGGGACGGGGACGGGACGGGACCGGCCGCGGGACGGAACCGGCGCGGACCGGGCGGATATACGGCACGAGGCACGCCGATTGGCGGGGTGTGGATGACGGCGTGCCTCGTGCCTGCTGAGGGGCCGTCGCTCAGGCGGCGCCGGGGGCGGGGGCCTCGGCGGCAGGGACCCTGGTGGCGGAAGCGCCCGGGGTCTGTGTGACGACCTCCAGCGGCGCCGGCGTTTGCGTGCTCACCGCGCCGTCCGCGTCAACCGAGAGGGACAGCGGCTGTCCGGCCACGCTCAGCCCCGACACGGTCAGCGGCAGCAGCCCGCCAGCCGCCGGACGGACCGTCAGGCGTCCGGCGGGCACGTCCGCCTCGATGCCGAGCAGTGCCTGGAGCAAGGTCACCGACGCGGCGGCGGCCCATGCCTGCGGGCGGCACGAGGCGGGGTAGGGCGCGGGGCGGGAGGAGGCGGAGCGGGCGGTGCCCGCGAACAGTTCGGGGAGGCGGGAGCCGAACGCGGGCCCGGCCGCGATCAGGTTCTCGGCGAGCCGGCGGGCGTGCTCGGGGTATCCGGCGCGGGCCAGGCCGTGTACGGCGATGGCCGTGTCGTGCGGCCACACGCTGCCGACGTGGTAACCGACCGGGTTGTAGCCGCCGTTGTCGGACGCGTAGGTGCGCAGCCCGTAGGCGTCGGCCATCTCGGGGGCGAGCAGCCGGTCGGCGAGCAGCCGTTCCTCCTCGGCGTCGAGCAGGCCGGTGCCCAGCAGATGGCCCATGCCCGAGGTGACGGCGTCGACGGGGCGTTTGTCGGCGTCGAGTGCGATGGCCGTGTACGGGCCGCGCTCGTCGGACACCCAGAAGCCGCGCCGGAACGCCTCGCGCACCCGTGCGGCCCAGGTCCGGTAGCGGTCGGCCCCCGGGCGTCCGAAGGCGTCGAGCAGCGCGGCTCCGGCCGTCGCCGCCTCGTACGCGTACGCCTGCACCTCGCACAGTGCGATCGGGGCGGTGGCCAGGGAGCCGTCGCGGAAGCGGACCGAGTCGCCGGAGTCCTTCCAGCCCTGGTTGGCCAGGCCCGTGCCGGTGGAGTCGACGTACTCCAGGAGGCCGTCGCCGTCCGGATCTCCGTACTCCACCAGCCAGTTGAGGGCCGCTTCGAGGTTCGGCAGCAGTTCGGCGACCTCCTCGCGCGGCATGCCCCAGCGCCACGCGTCGTGCAGCAGTGAGATCCACAGGGGCGTGGCGTCGATGGTGCCGTAGTACTGCGCCGGAAGCCGCTTGCCGTCCGCCAGCTCACGTGTCTCGGCGCGTACTTCGTGCAGGATCTTGCCGGGCTGCTCCTCGGTGGCGGGTACTGTGGCGCGGCCCTGGCGGCGGGCCAGGGCGCGCAGGGTGCCCGCCGCGAGGCCGGTGCCCAGCGGCAGCAGCATCCGGGCGGCCCACAGGGAGTCGCGGCCGAAGAGGGTGAGGTACCACGGGGCGCCCGCACCGGCGAAGAGGTCGCCGGGGGCCTGCGGGTCGGCGAGCAGCAGGCGGGCGAGGTCCTGCTCGGAGCGGGTCAGCAGGCGGCTGAAGTCGGCGTCGGCACAGGAGAGTTGGAGGTCGCGCCAGGGCCGGGCGTCCTCGGTCACCGGCAGGAAGGGCGTGGCGGAGTCGGCGTCGGCGCGGCCGGTCAGCTCGCAGTGCCAGCTCTCGCCGGGGGCGAGCGGGACGTCGTAGGCGAACGTGCCCCGGGTGCCCGACACCGAGACGGCCGTGTGCGCATCCGCATCGGTGGCGGTGGTGTGGGCCGACAGTGACATCCGTTCGGTGCCCGAGGTCCACACCAGGCGGCCCGCGTCGGCGGCCGGCGCGACGGGCGGCACCACGGCGCCCGCCTTGACGGTTTCCATGGCGGCGAAGTCGCTCTCCGCCTCGATGCGGACCGTCAACCGGGCGGGCAGGGAACCGTAGTTGGTCAGGCGTACGGTCTCGGTGAAACGGCCCGGGAAGACCGTGCGTTCCCGGCGCAGCGTCACCGCCGGGTCGGGGGTCCGCTGTGCCACACCGCGCAGGACGGCATCGAACGCGGCGCGGTTCGCGGACTCGGTGGCGGCGTTCGTCGCGGCGAGGCGCACGCCGTCGACGGTGACCCGCAGGGCGCGCAGACAACGCCGGTCGCCGTGGTAGAAGCCGTCGACCGCCGCGCCGAGGTCACCGTCGGGGCGCGAGGCCACGAAGGACGGCGCCCACATCGCGAGGACGGCGTCGTGGACGAAGGGCTGGCCGGCGGGCTCCGGGGCGGGATCGGGCGGCGGGCAGTCGTGCGGGCGGTCGGGCGTCTGCCGCACGTTCTGCGACTGCGGCGAGGTCTGCGTCTGCTGAGAAGTCTGCGTCTGCTGCGTCATCTGGGGCGGGACCTTCGGCCTTCTTTGTTTCCGGGGACGGCGTGTACAGTCGGCGACGATTGAGCGGTTGGATCGATCCAATAAGCGATTGGATCGATCCAATCCCCTTGGATCGACACCGTACCCGACACATCGGATGGCGTTGACATGGACGAAGACGTCCCCCCCGGCGGGGTTTCCCACCCCGGATCGCGGCCCGCGACGATGGCTGATGTCGCCCGTCGTGCCCAGGTCGGCAGACAGACGGTCTCCAACGCGCTCAACAGTCCGGAGCTGCTCCGCCCGGAGACCCTGGCCCGGGTGACGGCCGCCATCGAGGAGCTCGGCTACCGGCCGCACGCCGCCGCCCGCTCCTTGCGGCGCCGGGAGTCGCGGACCATCGGCCACGCCCTGGAGCACAGTGCGGCCGGCCGTTCCAACGCGGTGCACGACCGCTTTCTGCACGCGCTGGCGGATGCCGCCGACGCGGCCGGGCACCGGCTGCTGGTGTTCCCCGTCGACAGCCATGAGCAGGAGATCGAGCGCTACGACCAGCTGCTGCGCGAGCAGGCCGTCGACGCGTTCGTCCTGGCCCACACCCGTGAGGCCGACCCCCGCCACCGCTGGCTGCACGGCAAGTCCGTGCCGTTCGCCGCCTTCGGCCGTTCCTGGGGCGAGCAGAGCTACGGGGACTGGGTGGACGTGGACGGTGCGGCGGGCACCGAGGCGGCGACGGAGCATCTGGCCGCGGCGGGACACCGGCGGATCGGTCTGCTGGGCTGGCCCCGCGGGAGCGGCACCGGTGAGGACCGGGCCGAGGGCTGGCGCCGCACGATGGAACGTCACGGTCTGCCGGTGCGCGGGCTGCGCGCCGCCACCGCGAACTCCACCGAGGAGGCGCGGCAGGCCGCCCGGGTGCTGCTGGACCGCGAGGTGACCGCGGTCGTGGCCCTGAGCGACACCCTGGCGCTCGGCTGCTACGACGTGCTGCGCGAGCGCGGGCTGCGGCCCGGCGCCGATGTGGCGGTCACCGGGTTCGACGACTCGCCCATCGCGGCGCTCCTCGATCCGGCCCTGACCTCCGTGGAACAGCCCCTGGAGCAGGCCGCCAAGGAGTGCGTGCGGATGCTTCTGGCCCGGATCACCGAGCCCCGGCACTCCTATCAGCACCGGCTGCTGGCGCCCCGGCTGGTGGCCCGGGACAGCTCACGGCCGCCGGGGGCCGTCGCTCAGGGGTGAGGTGACCGCCGCCCGCCCGGCACGCACCGCGTGACACCTCCCCCCATTCACGGGATCTCTCCTGCCAACTCACCAGCAGCACCAGTCCTTTTCGCACCTTCTCTCTTCCGCACCGCGCCTTCTCTCCTCTGGACCGCACTTCCCTGCCTCTGAACCGGCTGGGGCCCGGTACGCCCGGGGTCCCCCACGCACGCAACACCGCACTCGCACCAGCGCAAAGGAACGATCATGCGTCGCACCACACTTCCCCTCGCCGTCTGCGGACTGTCGCTCTGCCTGCTGGCCACGGCCTGCTCGTCGGGGTTCGACAAGAACGCGGGCCCGGGTCAGGACAGTTCGGGCAAGCAGCAGCTCAAGATGCTCATAGCCACCTCCGGCAACACCGAGACCAGCGCGGTCAAGGCGGCGGCCGCCGCGTGGGCGAAGGCGACGGGCAACTCCGTCACGGTGGACATCGCGCAGAACATCGACCAGCAGCTCGGCCAGTCCTTCGCGGGCAGCAACCCGCCGGACGTGTTCTACACGTCGGCCGACCAGTTCTCGACGTACGCCAAGGGCGGCTCGCTGTACGCGTACGGCGGCAAGCTCAAGGACCGCGACGCCTACAGTCCCGCGCTGACCCGGGCCTTCACCTACGACGACAAGCTGTACTGCGCGCCCAAGGACCAGTCGACGCTGGGGCTGGCCGTCAACACCGCGCTGTGGAAGAAGGCCGGGCTCACCGACGCCGACTACCCCAAGACCTGGGACGACCTCGAAGCGGTGGCCAGGAAGCTCACCAGGGACGGGGTCACCGGTCTGTCCGTCAACGCCGACTACAACCAGCTCGGCGCCTTCTTCAAGCAGTCCGGCTCCTGGCTGACCAGCCCCGACCAGAAGAAGATGACCGCAGACGACAAGGGCAACGTCGCGGCGCTGACGTACGTCAAGAAGCTCCTTACGGAGGGCGTGCTCAAGTTCCCGAAGGACCTGGATTCCGGGTGGGGCGGTGAGGCGTTCGGCAAGGGCAGGGCCGCGCTGACCATCGAGGGCAACTGGCTGGCCGGTGCGATGCGCAAGGACTTCCCCGACACCGCGTACAAGGTCGTCCCGCTGCCCGCGGGCCCCGGCGGCAAGGGCACGATGGCCTTCACCAACTGCTGGGGGATCGCCGCCAAGAGCACGCACCAGGCCGCCGCCGTGGACCTGGTCAACGAGCTGACCAGTGACGGCAACCAGCTGAAGTTCGCCAAGACGGTCGGCGTGATGCCGTCGAAGAAGACGCTGCTGGACACGTACAAGCAGCAGAACCCGGACTCGGCGGCCTGGGCGGACGGCACCACGGCCGCCCAGCTGCCGGTGAACGCGCCCGGTATGCGGCAGGTGATGGCCCAGTTCAACACCTCCCTGGCGCAGCTCGCGAGCAGCGACCCGGCGAAGCTGCTGGCCGATCTCCAGAAGAACGGTGCGAGCGTCCTGGGCGGTAGCGGGCGATGAGCACCACGACCACGTCCGGGCCCGGGAGCGTATCCGGGTCCGGGACCGAGCCGGGGTCCGGGTCCGGCCGCGATGCCGCCGGGCGGCGCGGTCCGGGCCGGGCGGGGCGGGGCCGGGGGGCGCGCCGCGCGGGCAAGCAGGGGCTGTGGGGCTGGGTCTTCGTCAGCCCGATGGTGCTGGTGCTCGGTCTGTTCCTGGCGCTGCCGGTCGGCATGGCGCTGTGGGTGAGCCTGCTGAACTGGGACGGCCAGTCGAATCCGTTCTCGGGCGCGGCGGACTTCGTCGGGCTGGACAACTACCGGCACCTGTTCGCCGACGGCGGTCTGACCCGGACGCTGTTCATGACGTCGCTGCGCAACAACCTCTACTACGTGCTGCTGGTCGTCCCCCTCCAGACCGCGCTGGCCCTGGGGCTGGCGCTGGCCGTCAACCGGCGCCGGCTGCGGGGCAAGGGCGTCTTCCGTACGGCGTTCTACTTCCCTTCGGTCACCAGCTCCATCGCCGTCTCGACCGTTTTCCTCTTTCTCTTCCAGAGCAGCGGTGCGGTCAACAGCCTGCTGAAGTGGGTGGGTATCCAGGGGCCGAGCTGGTTCACGGACGCGCGGGGGCTGGTGTGGGTGGTGCTGGGCTGGGTCGGCCTGGTCGATCCGGGTTCGCCGCCCGCCGCGCTGGCCGGTCACGGTGTGCTCGGGCTCTCCTGGTGGGAGTGGCTCTCGGGTCCCTCCGTCGCGATGTGCACGATCATCTTCCTGGTGGTGTGGACGACGTCCGGGACCTTCATGCTGATGTTCCTGGCCGCGCTCCAGGACATTCCGGAGGCGCAGCTGGAGTCGGCCCGGATCGATGGTGCGGGCCGCTGGCAGACGCTGCGTCATGTCATCCTCCCGGCGCTGCGGCCCGTTCTCTTCCTGGTGCTCACGCTCGGGCTGATCGGCACCTGGCAGGTCTTCGACCAGGTGTATGTGATGAGCCAGGGGCAGCCCGCGAACACGACCCTGACCCCGGCGTTCCTCTCCTACAGCCTGAGTTTCAAGGACGCGCAGTACGGGACGGGGGCGGCGATCTCCTTCGTGCTGCTGGCGATCATCCTGCTGATGACGGGCGTCCAGCGCCTGGTGCTGCGGGAGCGTGACGGCCGGCGGCGGCTGCGCCCGGGGAGGTCGGCGCGATGACTTCTCCCGCGGTGAAGAACCCGGTGCACGCGGGCGCCGCCGTCCGCCCGGTGCGGCGGGGGCGGTACGCGAGGCTGCGGCTGGCCGGGACGCTGGTGATGGCGCTGGTGGCGCTGGTCTATCTGATGCCGTTCGTCCTCCAGGTGGTGACGACGTTCAAGACCGACGCGCAGGCCGCCGCCTCGCCGCTCGGTCTGGTGCCGAGCCCGTTCTCGTCGGCCACCTACCGCCAGTTGTTCGGCGGGGGCGAGGAGGGGGTGCCGTTCCCGACATGGCTGGGCAACTCCGTCCTGGTCGCCGTGGTGGTCACGGCGGGGCGTGTCTTCTTCGACTCGCTGGCCGGCTATGCCCTGGCCCGTCTGCGTTTTCGGGGGCGGGGGCTGCTGTCCGTGCTGCTGATCTCGGTGATGTCCGTGCCGGGCGTGGTGCTGATGATCCCCAAGTTCCTGGTGGTCCAGTACCTCGGTATCTACGACACCTATACGGCGATGATCGTGCCGCTGCTGGTGGACGCGGTCGGGATCTTCATCATGAAGCAGTTCTTCGAGTCGGTGCCGCGGGAGATCGAGGAGGCGACCCGGGTCGACGGCGCCGGGGTGCTGCGGACCTACTGGTCGGTGGTCCTGCCCATGGCGAAGCCGGCGCTGATCACCCTGACGATCCTGTCCTTCCAGGGGTCGTGGAACGAGTTCACTCATTTCGTGGTCACCACGCAGTCCTCCGACCACGCCACCTTGACCACCGGTCTCGCGCAGTTCGTCGCCGGCGGTCTGGGCGCGGGCACGCAGTACCCGCTCAAGCTGACCGCGGCGCTGCTGGCCACCATCCCGGTCGCCGTCGTCTTCTTCGTCTTCCAGCGCCACTTCGTACGGGGCGGCAACGCGGGGGCGCTCAAGGAGTGAGCGCCCCGGCCGGGGTGGCGGGGCTTCCGGTCCCGTCACCCCGCCTTGTACCGATGTCCCGCAACGCCCTTTCCCGGAAGGTCCCCGCACCGTATGACCCGCACCGCGGCCGACGACGCCGCCGTCGCTGCCACCGCCCCTGCCCCTGTGCCTGTGTCTGTTGACCGGGCTGCCTGGTGGCGTACGGCGGTGGTCTACCAGATCTACGTCCGCAGCTTCAGCGACTCCACCGGGAGCGGCACCGGTGATCTGGGCGGCGTCCTCGAACGCCTCCCCTATCTGCGCCGCCTCGGTGTGGACGCCGTCTGGCTGAGCCCGTTCTACCCTTCGCCCCAGCACGACCACGGCTACGACGTCGCCGACTACCACGGTGTGGACCCCCGCTTCGGCGATCTGGACCTGATGCGCCGCGTCATCGACCGCGCCCACGGTCTGGGGCTGCGCATCGTCGTCGACATCGTCCCCAACCACTGCTCCACCGAGCACCCCTGGTTCGCGGCGGCCCTCGCCGCCGCCCCGGGCAGCCGTGAGCGTGCCCTCTTCCACTTCGCCGACGGCCGCGGCCCCGACGGCGCGGAGCCGCCCAACAACTGGCGCTCCATCTTCGGCGGTTCCTCCTGGGCGCGCACCACGGCCGCCGACGGCACCCCCGGCCAGTGGTATCTGCACTCCTTCGCGCCCGAGCAGGCCGACTTCAACTGGGCCGACCCGCGCGTCGGCGACTACTTCGACTCGGTCCTGCGGTTCTGGCTGGACCTGGGTGTCGACGGCTTCCGTATCGACGTCGCCCACGGTCTGCACAAGCAGCACGGTCTGCCCGACGACCCGCACGCGGCCCTCGACGAGACCACCGGCGACCCGGTCAACTCCGCCGCCTGGAACCGCCCCGAGGTCCACGACGTGTGGCGCCGCTGGCGTGCCCTGACCGATGCGTACGAGAGGCGGGACGGGCGCGCCCGCGTCCTGGTCGGCGAGATCGGTGTCCTCGATCCGCGTCAGCTCGCCCGCTACCAGCGTCCCGACGAGCTCCATCAGAGCTTCTTCTTCGAGTTCCTGCGCACCGACTGGGACGCGGCGGCCTTCCGCGATGTCATCGGCCGCGGTCTGGCGGCGATCGCGGCCTCCGGCTCCGGGGTGAGCTGGGTCCTCAACAACCACGACATGCCGCGCGCGGTGACCCGTTACGCGGGGGGTGAGCCCGGCGGCCGCCCCGGCGACACCGCCCTCGGCGAGCGCCGTGCCCGCGCGGCCCTGCTGATGATGCTGGCGCTGCCCGGCTCCGTCTATCTGTACCAGGGTGAGGAGCTGGGTCTGCCCGAGGTGGTCGACCTGCCGGCCGGTGCGCTCCAGGACCCCATGTTCCACCGCTCGGGCGGCGCCCGGCGGGGCCGTGACGGCTGCCGCGTCCCGCTCCCGTGGCACGGCGCCGAGCCTTCGTACGGCTTCACCACCGCCGCCGCCCCCTGGCTGCCCCAGCCGGACTGGTTCGCCGCCTACGGGGCCGCCGGGCAGGAGCACCGGGGTGACTCCACGCTGCACCTGTACCGGGCCGCCCTCGCGCTGCGTTCGGCGCTCCCCGGTCTGCGGGACTCCGGCCTCACCTGGACCGGCGCGCCGGACGCCGCGGACGGTGTCCTGTCCTTCCGCCGGGGGCGTCTCCTGTGCACGGTCAACTGCGGTCCGGCTCCCGTCCCGGTCCCCGAGGCGGCGGTCCTGCTGCTGTCCTCCGACCCGGAGCCGTCGGCCGGCAAGCAGCCCACGGACTCCGCCGCCTGGTGGCTCGTGTGACTTGCGCTCCCCGCTCTGAAGGAGCGGGGATTCTGCCACGGTCGTCCGGCCGTCCCGGTGGGTTCCTGCCGCACCGCGCTGTGCCGGTACGCGTACCGGTCCTGCCTGCGCTCCACAGGCCGGCACCGCCGGTGCGGCGGCCTCGGCGGTGCTGACCGCCGCGTTGCTGTCCCGGTCGAGGACGGTTTTGGACGCCTGGCACTCCCGGAGGCGGAGGTGGCGGGGTTGAGGTCCGTCCGTAGTGGCCGGGTGGTCCGGTGCGCGGCGTGCGGGCCGGCGGTCTTCCGTTGGCCGGGCGGCGGCGGGTGCCGGCCCGCGGTGGGGCCGGCGGGGAGGGTGCTGGGTCAGTGCTCGCGGCACTCCGGGTGGCCCCACCCTTGCGTGCCTTTGGCCACCTGGACTCCCGCCTCGTAGGGGCTGCCGCAGCCACCGCACCGGCCGGGGAACTTGGCCTTGATGGTGGCGCCGCCCGGCCGCGTGCGGACCGGCTTCTTGTCCGGCTTCCGCTTCCCGGCGGCGGACCGCTCCTGCGACTCGGGACGCGGCTCGGGGATCGCCGGCGTGCCGTGGGAGGTGCCTGCCGGCTGCTGGGTCACGGCGGCGTCGCCGGCCGCCCGGTCGGCGATCGCGTTGAGCGGGTCGCCGTCCACGCGGTGCGCCGGCACATAGCGGAACTCCACCTCGCGGCCCGCCAGCAGGGCGTCGATACGGACCACGAGTTCGCGGTTGGCGACGGGTTTTCTGGCCGCGGTCAGCCAGCCGTTGCGTTTCCATCCGGCGATCCACTTGGTCACCGCGTTCATCGCGTACTGGCTGTCCATCCGGACTTCGAGGCGGGCCGCCGGGTCGGTGGCCGCCAGCAGTTCGGCCAGGGCGGTCAGCTCGGCGACGTTGTTGGTCGCCGTACCCAGCGGGCCCGCCTCCCAGCGCTGCGGACGTCCCTCGGCGTCGGCGGCGACCCAGGCCCAGCCGGCTCGGCCCGGGTTCCCCTTGGACGCGCCGTCGCAGGCGGCGATGATGCGATCAGACATCCCCCGATCATGCCAGTGCCTGCCGGATGGCGGCGAACCGCGCACGGCGGCGAGCGGCGCCGCCCGTCGTCACGACGGGCGGCAGAGCGGGCCCGGCCCCGTGCGCGGAGCCGGGCAGCCCGGCGCCCGGCCGGCAGCACTCAGCGATGGTCCGTCCGCCCGGGGCGTCGCACCGGCCCGCCGGCCACGGCGCCGGGACCGGGACCGGGTCACGGAGGTGTTACTGGAGGAGTTGGTACTCCCTGAAGAGCTCGTCGATCTGGGTGTCGTCGATCTTCTTCAGCAGCAGCTTGCGCAGCAGCGGCGGTCCGGGCAGATGGATTTCTTCTCCGTCGCGGAGGCGGCTGGTCGCGGCCAGCAGTTTGCGGACGTCGTAGGTGGAGTTGAACACCTCCGGGACGCCGCGTTCGATGCCGAGCAGGGTGTAGACCGCTTCCATGGGCGTACGTACCGAGTATTCGGTGGTGAAGATGCAGTCGCGGCCCGATTCGGCGAACTGGCCGATGAACGCGAAGTTCACCGATCCGGCGGGTACGACGTCGGGACGGTCACCGGCCTTCCGTGGCATGAAGAACGAGGTGACGTAGGGCATCATCACCGGCACCGTCTTCGCGCCGGTCGCGGCGATTTCCGGGATCTCCTTGACCGGCACGCCCAGGTGGTAGAGCCATTCCTGGGTGATCTCCTCACCGGTGCATTCCTGCATGGGCTTCTTTACGTAGTCGCCGGGCTTTTCGACGAACAGGGCGTAGACCCAGGCGACGATCTGGTCCTTGGGCTGCTGCTTGAAGTGCGGCTGCCGGTTGACCGTCCAGCTCATCAGCCAGCTGGAGTCCTTGACGGTGACGATGCCGCCGGTGACGACCTTGCCGCTGAACGGGTCACGTTTGCAGATCTTCTGGATGTATCCCGGAATGCGCTTGTCGAGTGTCGTGACGGTGGCCGACTCCCATTTGGTTTCGGGGATGTGCGAGCCGAACACGTCGGGGTGACCGAACGACGGGTCCTTCGCCGCGATGCTCCGCCACA
Source organism: Streptomyces sp. x-80 (assembly GCF_046549095.1). Classification (NCBI taxonomy): domain Bacteria; kingdom Bacillati; phylum Actinomycetota; class Actinomycetes; order Kitasatosporales; family Streptomycetaceae; genus Streptomyces; species Streptomyces sp. x-80. The sequence continues at coordinate 130,924 of NZ_JAJPWM010000016.1, read as the reverse complement.
GGTCCCAGGCCGGGGCAGGCCCTCGTCCAGCACGGCGGGGGTGCGGTGGCTGCCGCTGTGCGAGTTCTCGGTGAGCGAGCCGATGGTGACGAACAGCAGGTCGTCCGGCCCGAGGTCGACGCCGCCTTTGACGCCGTCCCGTTCCCAGTGGATGCGGGTGGCCTGCTTGCGGCCGGTGCTGATGTCGAAGTCGACGTCGGTGACCTCGGTCGAGAACTGGAACACCACGCCGTGGTCGAGCAGCCACGTGCGCAGCGGCAGCACGAGGGACTCGTACTGGTTGTACTTGGTGAACTTGAGGGCGGAGAAGTCGGGCAGGCCGCCGATGTGGTGGATGAAGCGGTGCAGGTACAGCTTCATCTCCAGGGCGGAGTGCCACTCCTCGAAGGCGAACATGGTGCGCCAGTACATCCAGAAGTTGCTCGCGAAGAATTCCTTTCCGAACACCTCGTTGATGCGCTTGCCCTCCATCTCCTCCCGCGAGGCGAGGAAGACTTTGACGATTTCCTTCTGGGCCTTCTCGCTCAGGGCGAACAGGCCGCCGGTGTGTGCGTCCTGGCCGCGTTTGACGGTGGCGCGCTGGAGCGAGAAGTTCGGGTCGTCCTTGTCCAGCCAGTAGAACTCGTCCAGCACGCTCGCGCCCTCGACCTCCAGTGAGGGAATCGACCGGTAGAGGTCCCACAGGCATTCGAAGTGGTCCTCCATCTCCCGGCCGCCGCGGATGATGAAGCCCTTCTCGGGGTCGTCGATGCCGTCCAGGGCGCCGCCCGGAATCTCCAGCCGCTCCAGGATCGTGATCTTGTTACCCGGCAGCTGTCCGTCGCGGATCAGGAAAGCGGCGCCGGCCAGTGCGGCCAGGCCCGACCCGACGAACCAGGCGGTCTTGTCGTCGACGCCCTCGGGTTTACGCGGCCGCGCAAACGCTTCGTAGTTGCCACTGCTGTAGTACATCGTTCTCGGACCTTTCACCTGGTTGACCGGCGCGGCCGGTCGCCGCTCTTCGTGGACGGAGCACCACGCACCGCTGCGGAACGGCCTTTTCTTTCCGCTGGAACAGGACCTCGGCTGTGCCGAACTTCCGTGTTATGTGCAGGACAATGGCGTGGGGAATTCCTGCCTGGATGCTCCCGTGAATTTTCCGGTGTCACCCGGGATCGCCCGGCTTCACCGGTCGGCACTGCGGACGAACCCGCTGCCGGCTCTCACCGTGGGGCCGGTGCCGGCCACCGGCAGGCTTCGCGCGGAACTCACCGGTACGGGAAGTCTGCTAAAGGCCGGTTAAAGACGGGGTGCGCCACCGCAGTCGCGGGATCCGAATGCCATGAGAGAGGCCGGTCCGGCACCAGAATTTCTTGATACCCAGCGTCATGACCCGCGTGGTATTAGCCATCGTGGCCTCCTGGAGCCCGTAGCGGCCTGGCCTCCTGCCACGCCCGCTCGGCAACGAGTTAATTCATTGCGGATGGTACTCCTCTTCGACCGTAAAACATCTTTCACATACCCGGAGGCAGGCGATACGGTCCGTCAAGGCCCGCGTCGCCGCACGGCGCGTGAGTACGCAACGAAAAACCTCGGGTGCGACGTGCCCGCAAGCCGAGCCATATGTACGGCGTTTCGGGCCGGTATGAATGCCCTGGCCATGGGGAGGCAATGCCGGGCCTTCGCCGGGCCGGCCGCCGCGGCAGCGGCAGCGGGCCGCCGGCAGCTCCCGGCTGCGTCACCGTCACGGGCCGGCGGTCACGGGGGTGGTGGTCAGGTCCGTAGGGCGTCGCGTGCGTCAGAAGGGACGGCGCAGGAGATCCGGGACGCGGACGCCCCCGTCTCCGTGGTGTGGAGACGGGGGCGTCCGGCTGCCGGTTCCCGTCCGGCTGCCCGTCAGTGAGCGCTGCGTCGGCGAGGCGCGAGCGCCGCCGTGATCATCAGGTCCACCGGCGCCGGCAGCACCAGCACCCGGATGTCCGCTTCGTCGGCGGTACCAGCATCCGGATGTCCGCTTCAAGGGGCGGTAGCCCTCGGCGTACCGGCCGTGGCCGGCCCGGCGTGTCACCGGGGACCGGCCGCCTCTGCTACGTGACGGGGAGGCCCAGCCCCGCGGCGACCACGCTGGCCCGGGTGTAGACGGAGACCGGGTACTGGTCGTCGCAGTACTTGTTGCCGGCGGAGACGACTCCGATCACCTTTCCGCCGGCGACCAGGGGACCGCCGGAGTCGCCGGGGCAGGTGCTGTCGTGGGCACCGGGGGCGGAGACTCCGCACACCTTCTGCGCGTCGGACTCGCTGGGGTCGGTGAAGGGCTCACAGCTCTTGAGCGGCGCCAGGGTGAGCACGGCCGACTTCAGCCGCGTTCCGGGGGTGTTCGGGGCGGTCGTGCCCCAGCCCACGGTCTTCGCGGTCTTCCCGAAGGTGTAGAGGGCCGAGTCCTTCGGGCCCGCCACCGGCAGCGGGGCGTACGGCATCGGCGCGGAGAGGGTGATGACCGCCGCGTCGTAGGTGAACGTGCGCTGGACGAACTTCGGATGGACCTTGACCGAGGCGACGTGCCGGACCGTCCCCTTGGTGCTGCCCACGTCGGTGCGCCCGCCTATGACCAGCAGGTCGAGGGGCGCGGCGGCGTCCTTGATGCAGTGCGCGGCGGTGAGCACCTTGGTGGGAGCCACGAGCGTGCCGCCGCAGTACTGCTTGCCCTCCGGTGTCTCGATGAGCATGGCGTACGGGTGGTCCACCACGGTGGTGTTCTGTCCGCGGTGGATGGCGGCGGCCGGTGTCGTGGTGGCCGCGAGGCCGGCCGTGGCGAGCACGCAGGCGGTGAGTACGGAAGCTGCGGTACGCCGGTTGAACGTGAACATGTGATCCCCTCAGGGCACAGCGCGCGGCCCGGTGGCCGCGTGTCCTTGCTGTTGATCATGACGGGGGGATGCGGGGCGGGGTTCCCCGACCGGGCGATCGGGCCGCCACGTCCCGGCGCGGCCTGCTGACCGGTCCTGCCCGCCGCCGCTCCGGCCGGAGCACGGAGCGAGGAGCTCGACGGGCGACGAGCGGCAGGCGGCAGGCGGCAGGCGGCAGGCGGCAGGCGGCAGGCGGCGAGCAACGGGCAGCTGGCGGCAGGCGGCTCGGTGGGCCGGACCGGGCGGTTCAGTGGGCCGACCGGAGATGGGTGCGCTGTCCGTCGTGGTCGAAGATGCCCAGGATCTCCGCCGGGCCGCCGTGGGCGCCGATGGCGTGCGGGATCATGGTGGAGAACTCCGCGGCCTGGCCGGCCTCGACGAGAATTCTCCGGTCGCCGAGCAGCAGTACGAGGGTTCCGGACAAGACGGTGAACCATTCCTTGCCGGGATGGGCCCGCAGCCCCGCGCCACCGGTCGGCGCCGGCTCGGTGACGCGCATCTTGGCCACGGTGGCGCCGGGCTCGCGGCCGAGCCGCCACATGGTGAGCCCCCGCGCCGCATCGTGCCGGGGCCGGATGACCACGTCGTCGTCGGAGGCGGACTCCACCAGCTGGTCCAGTGTGGTGCCCAGGGCTCGGGCGATCGAGGTCAGCTGGTCCAGGCCGATCCGCCGGTGGCCCGTCTCGATGCGGCTCAGGGTGGACGGGCTGAGGTGGCAGCGGGTGGCCAGCTCGTCGAGTGACCAGCCCATGGCCATCCGCAGTCCCCTGATCCGTTTGCGTACCAGTGCGTCGAGATCCCCGTCTTCTTGCGTCATACGCAAGATGCTATGCGATGGGCGCAAGCGCCTCGTAGGGTCGAGGCATGGCACATCGATCACACCGGCATCACCACAGCGCATCCGGCCCCGGCGGACCGGACATGGCCGCACTGCTCGACCTCGATGCGGACGTCCTGCACGCGCACCTGTCCGAGGTGGCCACCTGGCTGGCGGACCTGACCGGGGGCGTGCCCGTGCGGCGGATCCTCGACCTGGGCTGTGGCACCGGCGCCGGCACCTTCACCCTGCTCCGGCGCTTCGAGGACGCCGAGGCGATCGCCGTGGACGCCTCCCCGCAGTTGCTGCACCACCTGCGGGGCCGGGCCCGCGAGCTCGGCGTGGCGGACCGGGTGCGCACCGTCGAAGCGGATCTGGACGCGGCGTGGCCGGCCCTCGACGACGTGGACCTGGTGTGGGCGTCGGCGTCCCTGCACCACCTGGCCGATCCCGATCGCGCACTGCGCGGGGTGTTCACCGCGCTGCGCCCCGGCGGACTCCTGGCCGTGACCGAGCTGGACGGCCTCCCGCGTTTCCTGCCCGACGAACTCGGTCTCGGGCGCCCGGGACTGGAAGCACGCTGCCGCGCCACGCTGGCTCACCGGCACGCCGAGACGCTTCCGCAGCTGGGCGCCGACTGGGGGCCGCACCTGTCCCGCGCCGGTTTCACCGTCGAGACCGAACGGCCCGTCACCATCGCGCTGGAACCCCCGCTCCCCGAGTCCGCCGGCCGTTACGCCCAGGCAGTCCTGCGCCGCATGCGCGCCGGTCTCGACGGCCTGATGGGCACCGACGACCTGTCCGTACTCGACCTGCTCATCGACAACGACGGGCCGGAGAGTGTGCTGCGGCGCGACGACCTCACCGTCCGCACCGAGCGGACGGTCTGGCTGGCCCGCCGGCCGCCGGTGGCGATCTGACGCGCCCGGCCGTCAGCCACAAGTGCACTTCTCTTTTCGGCGCGACCGTCATCGCCGCCGCGACCGCCGTCCGGCGGAACGGTTTTCGGACCACCAGCCGGACGGCCTCCCTTTCCCCGTCCCCCTCCCCCCCCCGGGGGAAGGGGACCTCACGGCCAGGATTCCGATCGACCGACCGGCCGTGAAGTGACCAAGGGCCAGCGCGGCTTCCCGTACACGCCTGCCTGCTTGTGGAGCTTCCGTACCGCGACGAACTGCCGCTTCTCTCGGACGGTCGCCAGCCTGAGACGCGTGTACTTCCGGCGCCACCGCCACCCGGAGGGACGTTCAAGAAGAACGTCCGAACCCCGCACGGCGACCGCGACGGCGGGTACGCCGAAGTCCTGGTCGTAGACGATGGACTGGACGGGAACGTCCTCCGCTCTGCCGAAAACGGAGGCGTAGGAAGTCGCCCGTCGGGGCGCGGTCATGGAACCGCGCGCCGGGGCGCGTGCACTGTCCCCGTCGGATCCCGGATTTCTAGGGGGCGCCATGCCGGGACACCTCCCGCAAGGCGCTCGCCAGGCGGCGCGCTGTCGCGACGTCGCACCGGCCGAGGTCCACGAGCGCGACCGTCCCACCGGCGCAGGTCGCGATGTCGGGGCTGAGGGACGGCAGGGTGATGCCGGCGTCCCGGAGTGCGGCGGCGAGGCCGTCGCGTGCCTCCTGGGCTTCCTTGGCGACCTGCCGCCAGTCGTCTCTGCTCTGCGGCTCTTCCGTCAGCATGGGGTTACCTCCGTCAAGCGGTGGGATCGCTCGGTCACTGCCGACGCCCTTTCACGCGGCAGACGCTGCACAGGTCCGGGCCGGGCGGCGGGTGCCCCCTCAGAGCTACGACGGCCGACGATGCCCCTTTCTTTCGGAACGGGAGGGCTGATTTCTTTCGGAACGGGAGGGCTGAACCGATCAGACGGTCGCCCGCCGCCCCTGCCGCCGCTCGCTCGTTTCGTGCAACTGATCGTGACGCACTCTGGTGGACGTATCTCTGCCGTGGAACGGACAGTTGGGACGTCGGCCGGTAGCGTCGGAGAAGTCCAAAAGGGCAAGCTCAGGGGGTTGACTTGAACACCGCCTTACGGTCTGCAATGAAGAACGCGCGCCTCTCACCCCGCCAGCTCGCACACCGGGTGGGGGTATCCATGAAGCAGGTGCAACGATGGCTTGAGGACGCCGACCTGACACCGCACGCAGGGAACCGCGCGACGACCGCGAGTGCGCTGGGAGTGGACGAAGAGATGTTGTGGCCAAAAGCCGTGCAGGGACGCATAAAAACCGGGAATGATCGCGAGTTGGTGCGCAGCTACCCCTGCCGATCCGCTTGCCCGTCTCCGGTGTGGGCCGAGTTGATTGAATCAGCCGGCACGGACATTTTTCTCGCGGGATACACGAACTACTTCTTCTGGTCCCAGGTGCCACATTTTGCCGACACTCTCCGTCGAAAAGTTGAGAGCGGATGCCGAGTACGGTTTCTGCTGGGGGACCCGAGCGGCGAGATCACACACCAGCGTGAAACGGTTGAGAACGTGGCACTTTCGGTCTCCACTCGGATCAAGATCACCCTTGAGAACCTGGACCGACTCGGACCGCTCCAAGGGCTGGAGACAAGGTTTTCCGCTCCGTTGGATGCAGCGAACCACGTAAGTCTGTCCGTCTTCCGCTTCGATGACAACGCACTCGTCACGCCTCATCTCGCGCGCCTGGTCGGCCATGATTCCCCCCTCCTGCATCTCCACCGTCACGAATCCGGGGGCATGTTCGACCGTTTCGCCGAGCACATTGACGAGCTATGGGAACGGGCAGAGCCCGCACACGTCGCCACAGAGTGATTCCCCGTACCTCTCCCCCGGCAGCCGCATCCCGCACAAGGCTGCACCCCGGCACCTGCGCCCCAGCGCCGAACGGCGCGGCTGTTGGCCCCCGGCCCGAAAACAAAACGGGAAGAGGGCAGGGGGCACCCCACCCCGGAAACAAGGGGCGCGTCCCCATACATCGAGATGCAGGCACAGCGGACAGAAAAGCTCCTGATTCACGGATTCTCACAGAGAGCCCTCAGGATTCACGAAGTTCACGCCGAGCCCCGTTGCCGCCGCCCTTCCCCCACGCTGCGATGAACCCATGCAGAACGAAGGAAACGAACCCAGCACCCCCGAACTCGAACTCCGCTACCGGGGCCTGCATTTGACCGTACGAAGCATCCCCCGCACCCTCCCCGGAACTGTCCTCACCGCCGTCCTCTCCGCGCTCCCCGCCCTCGCATGGTTCATCGGCCGGCAGGGCCGTGCTGCGCCACCAGGCAACAACGCACGGCCCCGGCCCGCCCCTTGCCCACACGCCGGACACCGAAAACCGCCGCGCCCGCTGCCGCCATGGCCCATCACTCCAGAACGGTGACTCTGGAGCGTCCGTAGACGCGGGGCCGACTCCGGGGCCCGAGACCCGGACATGCCGAGCATCGGACCGTCCCCGCGGGGGCGGGGGCGACTTTGGCGTGGTGGCCTACACGACGACTGGTCACGGACCATCCCCGCAGGCGCGGGGCCGACGACGGCTCGTTCGGCACGAAGACCGTGGCCGCCTTCGCGGCGCTCCAGCGCCGGTACGGCTACAGCGGTCGCGACGCCGACAGCATCCCCGGCATGACGTCACTGACCCGTCTGGGCGTCTGGGCGTCTGGGCGTCTGGGCACAGCGCATGGCTTCACTGCCACCTCTTGAGATGGGCACACCCCATGAGCGATCCCCTTTCCCTGCCGTCTGCCTTCTGCCTTCTGCCTTCTGCCGACACCGTCCTGAAGGCCCCGGGCACGTTCGTCCGGGACCTCGCCGAGCGGATCCTCAGCACCTTCCTTCAGGCATTCATCGGCGGCATCGCGGTCGCCACATCCCTGGACGGCAGCATGTGTACGCCGCGCTGGCGGACGGTGTTGGCGCGGCCCTGGCCCTCGTCAAGGACCTCGTGGCCCGGCTCGCCGACATGCGCCATAGTGCATCCCCCGCCAAGGGCGTCTGACCTCGGGCCGAACTGAACAGCGTTGCGAGTGAAGGCGGTTGTGCCTGATGAGCTGTCGGTGGGTGAGATCGGGCGCACCGTCGTCACGCTGCGCCAAGAGGTTCAGGCGATGGGGCAGGGCATCAACACCCGGCTGGACAAGATGGTGTCGACCGAGGTCTATTCCCTCCAGTCTGCGTATACCGACAGTCTGCATACACCGATCAGCGGATCAGCGATCTGAGTCAGGAGGTGCAGAAGGAGCGGGATGCCCGCGGTGTCCTGGAGCGGGAGTTCGAGGCGCACCAGCTGGCGGATCGGGACCGGCACGAGCGCGAGCGGCAGGCCCGCCTCTACCAGATGGTCGTGCCGGTACTGATGGGACTTCTCGCGGCGGCGATCTCCGCGTGGGTCGTGGTCGCCAAGTAAAGGCTGATGAACCCTGATAGGGATGGTGGAGATGCAAGAGCTTCCCGAGGCTCGGCCGGTGACACCGCGGGTGGACGAGACAGCTGGGGACGTTGGCACTCTCGTCGACGACGGCGGGTGGATGGATCCGCTGGCAGAGCCGAGTTTGGAACCCCCGCCGCCCCTGGGCAGCCGATGGCACGCGTCGTTGGCGGGTGCCTTCCTACGGACGTCGCTCTGGAAGGGACGAGGATAGGGTCAGTGCATGGATATTCGGTTGGTTCGACCGCACCCACTCTGCTGGTCGGGGCGAGCGGAGGAGCGCACGCACGTATCCCCTATGTCCCGTTGGCCGGATTCCGTGAAAGTGCTCAAAAATCGCGTCGGCCCACGGTAAAACCGCAGGTCGCGCCTTGTGGTCCCCGCGCACGCGGGGATGGTCCCCAGATCCGCGACTTCCTGGCCGACTGCACTGGGTGGTCCCCGCGCACGCGGGGATGGTCCCCAGATCCGCGACTTCCTGGCCGACTGCACTGGGTGGTCCCCGCGCACGCGGGGATGGTCCCTCGCTGCGCAGATCGGCGGCCAGTGGAACTACGTGGTCCCCGCGCACGCGGGGATGGTCCCGGCGGCAAGCGGATTGACCTGGAGAAGGCACGGTGGTCCCCGCGCACGCGGGGATGGTCCGACGCCCCCGCCGAACAGGCCGTACTCGCTGACGTGGTCCCCGCGCACGCGGGGTTGTCCCCTGGCCTGATGGCTATCCGGCCAGTACGACTGCGCCCCGCCTCCTGCTTCGGCAGGCGGCGGGGCGTTTCGTTATGCCTCAAGACATTACCGCTGGTCGGCGGAGCCAGCGCACCATCTTGGCGTACGCCGGGGATTCGGCGAATGGCTGTCGGCCACTGTCCTGGCATCCGGCTGAGCATTCACAAGATGTTCCACGCGAGGGATGAATCCTCGCAGTGAAGTCCTGCAATCCGTCGGTCGATCTCTGCTGCGCTCGACGGTGCATGGTTGATCTTCCGGGCGTTCGTGGTGATCATGCGTAGTTCGCGTATGTCCCGCAATACCGGAAAGCCAGACCATCTGGTGACGTCAAAGCCGTAGGTGTCGGCAAACTGCTTGTAATGGGCATGGCTGTATCCGAAGCGCCGACAATGGATTTCGAGTGTCACCAGGTCCCACTCGGGCTGACCCACGGCAACGGTGTCCCAGTCGCAGAGCACGGTGTCGTCACCGTTGAACAGGGCGTTCCGATGCTGCGGGTCGCCCTGGAGTACTGCGCGAGGTAGCACGTAATCGACGGTGCTGAGTGCTTGCTCCAGGAGGTCTGCCCGTTCCGAGAGGAAGTGCTTCGTCGCCTCCGGCAGGGCCGTGATGCGCCGGATCGAGGCTCGGATGGCTGCCAGGTTGTCCAGGGCGGGGAGGGCGAGTGGCGGGGTGGGCAGCGAGTGGAGAGCGAAGAGCGGTTTGGCGATCTGAGCAGCGGAAACGTTGCGCTCTGGTTGTGGCAGGTAGGTCCAGTAGGTCACGGCGTGCCGGAGATCTCCACTGGCTGTTCTGTGACTGGGTGGAGGGGGACGGTGGGGAATCCGCGGTCCATGATCCACCGGACGAAGGCGACCGTGCGCTGCACGTTCTCGAACTTCGAGCCCCGGCGGGCAACCTTGATCACTACGGGGGCAGTTGCGAGGCGTACGACAGCATTGGTGTGGCCGCGCAGAAGCTGTGCGCCGGTTGCGTCCAGCTCAACGGCGGAACATGCGCGGTTGAGGACGTGGTGCAGTTCGGCGATTTCGAACCCACCGTGCGTAGGTGCGGGTGCAGTCATGTTGTCAAGGCTACGGACGTGCAGCCGAGTTCACGGTGAGCTCGGGGGCAGCTCCAGGATCTCGCGTAATTCTTTCGCGGCAGGCGTGGCCTTGTTCGCGCCGGGAAGTTCCTCGATGACGCGTCGTGCTCGGGCTCCCAGGATGGGTGTGCGGTGTGCTTCAGGCACGCACAGGTACGTCGTGGCGGCGAGCTGGCACGCTTCGGTCGCGCTGCGATCGTGGGCAAGGCAGAGTGCGGCTTCCAGTTGGAGCAGGGCCGGATCAATACCCGTGTGTTTGGGGTAGAGCGCGAGTGCCTCGTCCTGGATCTTGCGTGCTTGGGAGCTTCGGCCCATGGCTGTGAACGTGCCGCTGAGATAGAGCAGGAAGCGCCGTTGCGGGAAGGCGAACGCGTCGTTCGCCGAGTCGGCGGGGAGCTTTTCGAAGAGCGCACAGGCGTCTCGGATGCGTGCGTCGGCGACAGCTGAATTCCCTTGCTGGGCGAGAGCGCGTGCTTCCGCCATAGCAGCGAAGGCCGCGGTGGGCGACGGCTTGCTTCGGGTCATTATGCGGGCTTCCCGGGTGAGGGTGATGGCCGATTCCAAAGGGCCGTAGTAGTACGGCAGCATCGCGGCCTGCGCACGTACACGTGCCCGCAGATCAAGGTTGCCGCTCTCATCTGAGGCATGTTTGGCAGTGCTGTACCACGAGCGCGAACGCCTTAGGTCTCCGAGTTTCATCAAAGAATCGGCAATGAGGGTGGCCAGCACGGCAGTCATCGCTGCCAGACGCACTTGGACCGACGCCGGCTGCCGTTCTTGAGCCAAGTCCTCCACTTCTTGGATATCGAACAGCAACTGTTTGAGCATGGGTGCGGGCGCCGAGTGGACATATTTCTGCCGAGTCAGCAAGAGGCGCTCCTCCATGAGGTCCAACTGCCCGTGACTGACGCTTCCGGCTGCCAGGGTCCGGTCCACGCAGCGACGCACGGAATCGACTTGGTCGGAGGAGTGGCCGACTCCTGCGATGTCGTCAAGAAGTGGCGGGGCATGGTCCGGCCGGGCTACTGAAGCCGCGCTGCGGGGCACACCGGCTTCTGCCAGGCCCAGGTCGCTGGGTGCGCACATGTAGTACTCGCACAGAAGCGCGACCATCGCAGTGCGTGGCACCCGGGTGCCCTTTTCCCACAACCTGAGCTGGTTCGCTTCGGCACGAAGGCGGTCTGGGTCGTGGCGTGCTCCAAGTTTTCGTAGATCCTCGCCAGCCCGCTTCAGCGTCAGGCCCCGCGCGAGCCGATGGGCCCGCAACCGGCTGACGGCACAGCACGAGTGAATATCCGCAGCGATCTGCACCACAGGGCATCCCTGACCTATGCCTCGCTCGCGGATACGTCGAGCACAAGAAGGGCTGTGTACATCTAATTCTTCAGCCACGTCGAGTACCTCCTGAGGCCGATGATGGCCGCACACCGGTGGATGGGACAGCAGGCGACCGCATCAACCGACGCTTTCCGTCGGTTTCTTGCACGCGGTCATCAACTGGAAGGCCACAAACGTCGGTTCTAACTGAAGCGTCGGTTGAGCGAACCCTCTATGACAGCGATTGTTGCGTCCCACGAACGCGAGGCCCATTCCATAGAAGCAGGAGATGTGCCATGCCCTCCATGCACGTCACCCGGAACGATGTGATCGTGACTGCCACGGTGGTAGCGCCGCCAACGCCCGTCGTTGGCGAGCCCGCGGTGGACCGCTCCCCGGAGACGGTACGCCGCAAGCGGGTCGTCCTCTACGCGAATGTCGCCGAAGCCGACCAGGCGCCGCCGGTCATGGGTGAGTTGCGCGAGTACGCCACGGCGCGGCTGTGGACCGTCGTCCGGTCCATCCACGACGTCGGCCCCGTCGGCCGCCACCGTCGGCAGCGCCCGGGGTGGTTCACGGTCTCCGAGATCCTGCGCAAGGACGGCGCCGACGGGGTCGTGGCTCCGTCCGTCGCGCACATCGCCGCGACGCCCGGCGAGCAGGGGGAGTTCGCCGCGTGGGCCGTATCGGTAGGAGCGAGCACCGAGTACCTCACCGACGACAGCAAGGCCGGCACCTCGACCGCGGATGACCCGCAGGAGGGTGTGCGGTGAGCGCCGACGTGAGCGTCGACCTCTCCGTGGCCGCCCGTACCGTGCACCTCGCCCGGGTGCGCGGCAAGAGCGGTCAGGTGTGGGACGACGAGGCGCAGACGCTGATCCACATGGTCGAGGAGACGCTGCGCGGTGACGTGCTTCCTGTCTCCGAGCAGCGCGCCGACCGCCTCAACCGTGGCAGTCAGGAGTGGTCCCTCTTCGCGACGGCGATCAGCAGCGCCCGTCACTGCCTGGACGACCAGACCTGGACGAGGCCGGCCGCGCACCTTCACCACCTCGTCGTCTGCACCGTCCACCTCCTGCATCAGATGGACGTGCCGGTATGAATCACGCGAAGCTGCCGACGCCTCGGCGCGAACCGGGCGCGCTCTCACCGCCGCCCGAGGCCGCGCCGCACCCCGGAGAGCCGGAGCGGGTGCGGGGGCGGGTGCGGGGGCGGGTGCGGGGGCGGGTGCGGGGGCGGGTGCGGGGGCGGGTGCGGGGGCGGGGGCGGGTGTGGGTTGCCCCCGCCGGGCCTGCCGCCCCGCCAACACCACACCACCACCCCCGAGAACGGCGTGGTGCCCGAGACCACCGAGCAGACCCTCGACCGGGCCCGCCCACTGTGGAAGGGCCACCCGTGAGCGAACGCCTGGCCGTGATCGCCCTGGTCGTCCTCATCGCGCTCGGCGTCGTCACCCTGACGCTGGCATCGACACCCGCCCGCATCTGAACCGCCTTCCCACCGCCCCTGACCGGTCACCTCCCGGCGCGCCCAACCCCGCCGCGCCGGGAGGTGACCTCAGACGGGCTCCTCCGTCTTAGCCAAGGCCACCGTGAGGTGTCGCGCGCCCCGGCCCGCGCAGGCCCAAGGCGCCCGACTCCCGCACCGAATCGCAGATCTCCCGTACCGAATCGCAGATGGAAAGGAAGTTCCACGTGTTCATCGACATCCCGAGCGAACTCGAAGCCGCTCTGATCGGCCTTCCTCTCCCGACGTGGGAGCTGGACGGTTCGTTCGTGGCGAAGGCCACCATGGAGCGGTACCGGATCGAGCTGGCGGCCACCCCGCGGTTCGAGGAGACCACTGCGACGCTGCGCCACGCGCTGACCGGGAAGGGCGGCGGATACGCCGTGCTGCGCCTGGGGAACCTCGCGAAGGCGCTGGGGAGTGACGACCGGTTCCTGCGGCTGGCGACGGGCTTCGCGGCCGGGGTGGCGGTCCCCTTCTCGCCCTTCCCGCGGTGGCCCCTGTGGAAGGACATCGGGGTCAAGGTCGACAAGGACCCCGGCAAGTCCAGCGGCATCGGGTACAACGCCTTCCACATGGACCTGGTGAACGCCGGCCTGCCCCCGGACTACACCACGCTCCTGTGCGTTCGACCCGACCCGCTCGGCGGCGGCCCCAGCATCCTCTCCGACGCCCACGCGGCGGTGGCGCGGCTGTCGGAGAACTGCCGCGCCCTGCTGGCCGAGTCGGCCTACCACTACGGGACCTTCTTCGACCTGTTCGGCGTGGGCGAGGAGTACAAGCCGTTCCCGATCCTGGACGGCGAGCCGGGCGAGGGGTTCGTCCGGTTCACGGCCAAGATGCTGGCGAGGTCCGAGCTTGGTCAGGCGCACGCCGACGCCGCCAGGGAGCTCGCCGAGGAGCTGGTCCGGGGGCAGGTCTCCTTCATGCTCCAGCCCGGGGACTACCTCATCGTGAACCAGCGCCGCTTCCTGCACGGTCGGGAGGCGCTCCACAGCGGTCAGGAGAACGTCCCGGTCTCCGACCGGCGGCTGCTCCTCCAGTTGTTCCTGCGCGCGGGGACCGGCGACGGCTCGGCCGAGTAGTCGGCCGACGGCACCATGACCCACCGAGTCCCGTCCCCGGGTCCAGCTCCCGAGCACGCGGCACGGCCACGGGGCGGGGCCCGGTCGGGCACCCCCGGAAACGGTCGTGCACCGGACTCCCCGGGCCTGTGCACGGAGTCAGATGCGCGAGTTGCGCAGCGACTGCCACACAGCGCCGGCCAGCGCCCGCGTCGCCCGCGGGACCGACAGATGCTCGTGCTCGCGGTACAGGGCCCAGTTGTACTGCACGAGCGACAGCTTGTTGGAGGACAGCGATCCCGCCTGGTGGGCCCTGTACACCGCAAGCGGCTCGGGCAGGCCCCGGGCGTCAGCGCCGTCCCGCATGATCGACAGCCAGAGGGCGTAGTCCTGGCGCTTGCGCATCTCCGGCATCAGCCTCGTGCCCAGGACATCGCGGTCGTACATGGCGGTGAGAGCACCGATGTGGTCCTGGACCAGCATCGCGCGGTAGTCCACGTGGTCCCGCGCACGGATCACCCGCCCGTTCGGGACCCAGTCGGTGCTCTCGCCGTTGTAGTCGGCGTCCATCTTGAAGTACGAGGTGAACGTCAATGGCGCAGTGCCCTCCGCGGCGAAGGCGAGCTGCTTCTCGGTCTTCTCCGGAAGCCACATGTCGTCGCTGTCGAGAAAGGCGATGTAGTCCCCGCGGGCCCGCTCGATCGCGAGGTTGCGGGCCCGGCCCGCACCGCCCCGTTCGGGTGCCGACTCCGGCAGGACGCGCGCGTCCTGCTCGGCGAACTCGCGGAGCAGGTCCATGGAGCCATCGGAGGACTGATCGTCGGTGACCAGCAGCTCCAGGTCGCTGTGGGTCTGCGTGAGCACCGATCGGACGGCTGCGCCGAGGGTGGCTGCCGAGTTGTACACGGGCATCACGACAGACACCAGGGGCACAGCGCTTCTCCTTGCCAGACCAGGAACGACGGTCCATTCAAGCACCGCGATCGAGTAGGAGCTGCCATGCAGATAGTTGTCGCTGGTCAGGGCTACGTAGGGCTTCCGCTGGCCGTACGCGCCGCAGAGGTGGGTCACCGTGTCGTCGGCTACGACGTGGACCCGCACCGCGTTCAGCAGCTCGCCGCCGGCCAGTCCTACGTGGCGGACGTGGACTCCTCGCGGCTGCGCGCAGTGCTGGGCTCCGGGGTCTACTCCGCGACCGCCGACGCTGCCGCGCTGGCCGGCTTCGACGTCGCGGTGATCACCGTGCCGACCCCGCTGCGGGACGGCGTGCCCGACCTGACTTACATCGAGTCCTGCGCCCGGACGCTGGGCGAGCACCTTCGCCCCGGTGCGACGGTGGTCCTGGAGTCCACGTCCTATCCCGGCACCACCGAGGAGCTGCTGCTGCCGATCCTGGAAGAGGTATCGGGCCTCAAAAGCGGGGTGGACTTCCTGGCCGGATTCAGTCCCGAACGCATCGCCCCGGGGAACAAGAAGTGGTCGTTCGACGGGACGCCGAAGTTGGTGTCCGGAATCGACGCCAAATCACTCGATGTGATCAAGGGTTTCTACGATGGCATCTTTCAGACCACGGTTCCGGTGTCCGGGACCAAGGTCGCCGAGCTGGCCAAGCTGATCGAGAACACCTTCCGGTTCGTCAACATCTCCATGGTCAACGAGCTGGCGATGCTGGCCGCTTCCCTCGGCGTGAACATCTGGGAGGCGATCGACGCCGCCGCGACCAAGCCCTTCGGATTCACGCGGTTCACCCCCGGACCGGGTGTCGGCGGGCACTGCCTGCCCGTTGACCCGATGTTCCTCTCGTGGAAGGTCCAGCAGGAGCTTGGCGTCCCTTTCCGATTCGCGGAACTCGCCGACGACGTGAACCGGCACATGCCCGACTACGTCGTCCGGCGTCTCGTGGAAGCACTCGACAAGCGCGGCATGCCCGTCAGGGGATCTCGGATTCTGCTGCTCGGCCTGACCTACAAGTACAACGCCACCGACCTTCGCAATTCCCCTTCGGCACGTGTCGCCGAACTTCTCATCGACCTCGGCGCCGAGGTCCGCGGCGCCGAACCCAACATCCCGGACGGCGACGACACCAAGCTGAACGTGCCCCGGGTCGATGCGACCCCGGACGAAGTAGCCGCTGCTGATGCAGTGGTTCTTCTCATGGATCACCCACGATTCGACCTCCCGATGATCGAGAAATGCGCAACCTATGTTCTCGACTGCCGGAACCGCCTTTCCGGAGTGAACATCGAGACTCTTTAGCTCGAAATGGTCCCCGGCCCCGCTGCCAGTCCTCCATTCCCGGGAGTTTTCTTGCGCGACGAATGGGAACACGCTCACACGGACTACACCATGCCCGTGCAGCGTCGCCTTCCTGCCTCGCTGGCCGAAAGCGAGAGTGACTGGCGCCACTACCTGGAATGCTCAACCCCCAACGGCTGGCTGATACAGAACAACGCCATGACCGAAGCGCTCGTCAGCGGAAAGCCGATGTACCTGCTGCACACCACCAAGGACATCGACGCCATCCGCATCAGCCGGCAGTTGCACGTCTCCACCGGATGCCTGGTCGGGGCCCTGTACTGCTCGCCTCTCGTCAATCAGCGTGAGGGACTGCGCCCACACAACCTCGGCGCCTACCTGATGCGGACGAAGCCTTCCACCAGGCCCATGGTCTTCGAGGTCATCCCGGACGCCCCGATCCGGCCCAAGGGCGTCGACTACCTGCATCTCGGTGCCATCCATCTGCGTACCTACGAGCGCTACCAGAGCTTCCTCACCCCGGCCGAGAACGACCAGCTCGACCACGCCGTGCTGACCGGGCTGCGTGCCGCGGCCGTGTTCCTGGACGTCGCCCTGCGCAACGCCGCCGGCCGTGCCACTCCGGCACCCGAGTTCATCGACCAGTTGTCCGACGCCGTGGCCCACGTGCCGTTCCTCGGCTACCTGTACTTCGAGGTGCTGTCCGAATACCTGATGCTCCACTCCGTTACTCCGGAGACCAAGACCTATGCCCAGGCGGGAGAGCTGAACAACTGGCTCTACAAACGACTCGCCTTCGCCGCTGTGGACGGCATGGACCAGTTGTTCGACCTGGCCCGTTTCCATCCGCGGTATCACCGGCTCGTCCAGCTCATCGAAGGCATGGAACCAGCTCTCGGCCCGGGAGTCGCCGAGTACGTCCGGCGACGACTGTCCCACCTGTTCGCCCGGACCGCGCTGCACCCGTCCCAGGATGCGGCGTCGGTCACCTTCCTGGGCGCTGATCTCAGCACGCTCCGGAACGTCGCGCCCGGACTGATCGGCCAGATGGTCTTCCGCGAGATCCGGTGTATGCCGCGCTACCAGCAGCTCTACCACTGCTTCGAGAAAGCCAAGGCTCTTGAGGCATGGGATTACTGGAACAGCGAGGGAATACCCACGCCCTTCAACGGAACCCTCCCCAAGGGAGAGATAGGGATAAATCCCGTCTACCCCAGGTCGGCAGTCAGAGTATGGACGGCAGAACAGGACAGTAAGGGCTCCTTACATCCGGTCGAGGAGGTCTCGGCCGTCTTCACGCCACACCTGGCGTCGTGGTGGGCGCCACCTCGTCAGCGCGAGAGGCGGATTGCTACCGCTGACTCACGAGTCGAGGTGGCCCTGAGAGCCCGGTCTCCGATTCCCGCCCAACGGGCATCCATTGACGGGATCTCCGCATGACCTCCAAACTCCTGAACATCCTGACGGGCATCAACCGCGCCTCCGAGCCTTCGTCCGGGAGCCTGATCCTTGTCAACGATCTCTACGGAGCGATGCCTGATATCCACACGACCTTCCTGGGCAGAGCACCGGTCGATCAAGCTTGGGAGGCAGCGTTTGATCAGCTGATCACCCTCTCCACGACGAAACGCCCTCAGGGCCCCGACTTCGACCCGTACGTTGATGAGCTGACGCGTGAGGTCGGTGCGCTCATCGAGAAGATCCAGCCGCATGCCATTCACGCCCAGTACCTCGGGTTCACTCTCAGCCTGGCCTTCACCCGAACCGCCGGCAACATCCCGACCATCGCCATCGCCCACGGCCCCGACGTGATGGTGGCCGAGCGCAGCGCATCGGAACGCGAGGCCATGAATGAAGTTGCTGCCGCAAGCGCCGCGATCGTCGCCCCGACCGCCGCCCTCGCCGACCGCATCGACCGTCTCACCGGACGCCGATTCGCCGATCGGCTCACCGTCATCCCGTGGGGTATCCGTTTGCGCGATGCCCGGGTGCGCGATCAGCCGCCTCCTGGAACCGGACCCCTGTCTCTGGTGCACGCCGGGCGTCTGGACGACAACAAATCCACGATCACCGCCGTCGAAGCCCTCGCTTTGACCGATCAGCCGCACCACTTGACCGTGATCGGCAAAGGACCCCTGCGGGAGCATCTGGAACAGCGGGCTCTCGAACTCGGGCTGCGGGACCGGGTTCGTTTTGATCCGTTCCTGCCCCGCGCCGAACTGTGGCGCCGCCTGCCGAACTTCGACGCCTTCGTCTTCACAACCAGAGGCATGGAGGCTTTCGGGCTCGTCCTCATTGAGGCCCAAGCCCACGGACTCCCGGTCGCCTACTCCGATCTTCCCGGTGTGAGGAAAATCCTCGGGGGCGCCGGCGTTGCCTACCCCCCTGGCGACCCACGCTCGCTGGCCGTGGCCCTGGACGAGATGGGCCGGGACTTCCACCGCCGCAAAGCCCTGACCAAGGCGGCTCTCAATAACGCGCGTCGATACGACATCACTACCACCGGCCGCCGGCTTCGCGAACTGACACTCCGCGTTACCTCCTGATGCGAGGGACCACGGACGCCGATCTAAGGTTGGGCCACGCCGTGCCGAGGAGGACCAGATGCGCCGCCGCACACTACTCGCCGCCGCCGGCCTTGCGGTCCCGGCCTCGCTCCTGGCAGGAGTGGACGAGGCGCTCGCGAGCGTGCCGGACCCCACCGGTTCCCCCGTTCCGTTCGATGCCCGGCTCGCCGCGGCCCGCGGCCACTTCGGCGCCGGCCGCAACGCCGCGCTGCTGAGCGCTCTGCCCGGCCTCCTGGCCGATGGCCACCACGCCGCCCGCGACTGTGCGGACATCGCGCTCGCCCGGCTCTCGGCCACCTACAGCCTGGCCGCCCAGGTGCACACGAAGATCGGGCGCTACGAGCAGTCGCGGCTGGCGGCGGACCGCGCGACGCTGTACGCGGAGTGGTCCGGCTCCCCGCTCGTCGCCGCGGCAGCAGCCCGGGACCTGGCCATCGTCCTGCGGCACCAGGACAAGGCAGTCGCCGCCCAACGGCACATCCTCGAAGCGGTCTCCCGGGTGGAGAGCACCGGTCTGACGACGGACGCCCAGAGGTCGGCATACGCGCAGATGCTGTGCACGACGTCGTACACCGCGGCGCGGGCCGGCGACCGGGGCCAGGCTCTCGCGATGATCCGGGAGGCCACCCGGGCCGCGCGCAAGCTGCCGCAGGAAGCGCCGGAGGAGCGCCTGTTCCCCATCACCCCGGCCGCCGTCGATCTCTACGCCGTCGGCGTGCACTGGGCCCTCGGCGACGCCGGAGCCGCGCTCGACGCCGGTCGCGGCCTACGCGCAGGCCAGTTCAGGACGGCCGAGCGCAAGGGGCGCATGCACACCGACCTGGCCCGAGCCTGGTGGCAGTGGGGCAAGCCGGAGCGGACGGCCGTGGAACTGCTGTCCGCTGCGCGCGTCTCGCCGGGAGAGGTGCGCGACCGGTCCTCGATCCGGGAGATCGTCGCGGAGCTGAGGTCACGTCATCCACGGGTCACGGCTGTGCGCGAACTGGTGGCGACCGCCAGGATGACAGCCTGACACCGGGGTAAGCAGATCCGGTGGTCCTACCGGACCACAACTGCCGTCGACGAGCGCGGTCCGGTGTCTTCGCCGATCCACAGGTACTGCGTATTCGCGGTCCGCATCATGCCGTAGTCGTACACGCGTCGCCGCTCAGGCGGTCCAGGTGCCGGTGAGGGCCGTGGTGGTGAAGCCAGGCCCGTGGGCGAGCGTGACACCGCGGGTGCCGTCCGCGGGCGGGGCGGCGCATGTGCGGGCGAGTACGTCGAGGACGGATCTCCCGCCGAGGTTGCCCACGGACCATCCCCGCAGGCGGGGCGGGGCCCAGACCGACCGGTTGGATGCACTTCATAGAAGCTGGCGGGTTCTGGCGACTGGTTCCGGAGTGGGCCCGTGCACCGGATACGCCACGCCAAAACACCACGTCCTGCCGACAGTTGACTCCGGACTGCGGAGACGGCCGGCCGATGAGTGATCGCAGGACCCCGGCAGTGCGCGTCTCAGGCATTGGCCCTGCCCCCATGGACGGCTGCCGCATCTGCTCCGCGGCGGTGCGGGGCCGGGCCGCTGCGTGGGCACGAGGCGATGCCCGTGGTATTCGTTGCTACAACGAGATCACCGGGGAGCACCCCCACAAGTGCGACCCCGACCGGAGGGGAACGGCATGAGCCACGACCGCGTGGATCCGCCCGCCGACTTCGACCCATGTGGCTGCCCCGACCCGAACTGCCGATTCAAGGAACCGCCGAATCGTGCGGATGACCAGGACAGCCCGACCCTTGCCGAGCTGCGCGAGCGCATCCGTGCGGACTGCGAGAGCCGGCGTCGTCTCGGTCCCCTGGGGCGGCAGCTGTGACGGTACAGGGGTCCGCCGCAGAGCCGCCCAAGCCTCCCACCGATCCTTTCGCGGGCACTCCGTACGAGGGCAGTCCCGAGGGGTGGTGGACGCCGCACGGCGGGGCGCTGGATCAGGCGTCGGGCGTAATCCACATTCCGCAGGGCCCGCGCCTGCACGCGCCCCCGGGACGACCGCCGTTCCCGGTGCGGACGGTCCGCAGATTCGGGTGGGCCATGTCCGTTTCTGCGGTCCTCCTGTCCTGCTTCGGCGTGATCGCCCTGGTGCTCTCCGGCCGCCCATGAGACTCCGCCCCTGCCGGACGTGACCGAATTCGAGACTCCCCCGCTGTGATGCGGAATCCCGACAGGGGCGGTACCACCCCGGCCGGTCGCCTGTGCTCTGATGGGCGGAAAGCGGCAGGACGGGCAGGATCGGACAGGTCGGGAACGCTTCTTTCGTCATCACCGGTGCGGGTGAGGATGGTGACGGAGCATCAGAAGCCGATTGATTCAGGGGTCGGATCAGGGGTTTGGCACAGGCACAGGCACTGGCGATCCGGTCCGAGCGCGTGACTCCGGTCCGGCTCCGGGGCCGGGTTCGTCGTGCGGTCACTTCCTCGGAAGGGCAGCGGGGGCAGGACAGCACGGGGCGCGCCCTGCTCCCGGGCACCCCGGAATATCCCATGCGGGAGAGTGGTGAACATGATGAACACGGTGGACGCTGTGGCCCGCCTTGCGCAGGCGGCATACGACGGCGATGCAACCGTGGTGGCCCGGCTGCTGGGAGGGGGCGTGGCGGTGGACGGGCTGAACAGCCGTAGGCGTTCGGCGCTGGACCTGGCGGTGCACCAGGGACACGGCGAGGTGGTCCGCCTGCTCGTCGGTGCCGGCGCCGACCTGGAGCAGCGGGCGGGTGAGTACGGGGAGTCGACGCCGTTGTGCCTGGCGGCACTTCACGGGCACACAGCCGTCGTGGGGGTCCTTCTCGATGCGGGTGTCCACCCCGAGGCCCGGAACAGGTTCGGCAACGCGCCGTTGGTGCTGGCGGCCACGGCCGGAGCCGAGGGGCGCCCGGACACCGTGGACCTGCTGCTGGACCGCGGGGCCGATATCGACGTGATGATGAAGGACAGGACACCTCTCGATTGGGCGGCCGGGTTCGGACAGGTGCGGATGGTGCACCAGTTGCTCGTCCGCGGGGCCACCCCCACGGCCCAGGCACTGGCCCTCGCGCGCGAACACGCGGAACGGTATCCGGGGTCCCGGCAGAAATTTGAGCGCGTCATCGATGCCCTGCGGGCAGCGGGCGCCACGGCCGGGGCGGACCGGGCCGTGCGGCGGCCATGCGAGCGGGAGGAAGGGGATTGAGGGCCGTGGGCAAGCCGGTCGGCAGCTGAACCGCCGACGCCGGCAGCACGCTGTCCGTCGTCCTGCCCGGCGCGGCGTCCGACGGCGGCCGCCACCACTTGCCCGCCGGGCAGCAGGGCACTCCCGGCGGCCGCCGGCCATGGGATTTCTGCCGGAGGGCGACCGGACGCCGGGCCTGTGCTACTCCGCGGCCACGGGTGCCGCACTCGTCGAGGGCGTCGGCCACCGATGTGCGTGGTCTTCGCGGACCGTCTGCTGTCGTCCGGCCACTGCCACCCATGTCGTGTGCCGGCCGGTGGGGTGCACGGTCAGCCCGTGCTGCTCGATGCGCGGGCGGCCGAGGGTGTCCCAGCGGGTGTACGCGGCGGTGATCTCGTCCCACAGCCGCCGGGGGCCGGCCTGGGTGACGGTGAACCGGTCGCTGTGGCGCCCGTCGTAGTCGACGGTGGCCCAGGCGGGGCCGGCGTCGTCGGCCGCTTCCAGACGCACCGGAGCGTGCTCGCCGCTGCTGTCCCAGGCGAAGGAGACTCCTGGAACGGCGAGGCCGATGGAGAACTCGGCATCCAGGTCCCCGCCGGCGACCGCCCACGGTGACAGGGCCGTCGTGTCCTGGTGTACGGGGCCGTCAACTGCGGCCGGGCCCGTGGCGGGTGAGGTGGTGGCGGGGTGGCGCATGGGCATGAAGGCCGCGAACGCGTGGAAGCGGCCCCGTGCGCCGCCGTCCTGGTGGGCCGTCAGTTCCAGGGTGCCGTAGCGGCACCAGGCGGAGGTCCACGGTGTGATGATGCGTCCGCCCGGTGTGGTCTGCGCTGTCCAGGCCGGGGGCAGCCGGTCGACCGAGAAGGTCGCCACCATCAGGTCGTACGGAGCCTCGTCGGGCAGGCGGGCCGCGGCATCGCCGCGGACCACCACCGGGGCGTGTCCGGCGGTCCGCAGGTTCCGCTGCCCCTGGGTGGCGAGCGCGGCGTCCAGCTCGATGGTGGTGACCGCACTGTCGCCGAGGAGCGCGCAGAGCAGGGCGGCGTTGAAGCCTGTGCCGGTGCCCAGTTCCAGAACCCGGCGCGGGGCTGCCGGGTTGTCGAGGCCGGCGAGCAGGAGGGTGCGCAGCATCATGGACGGCATGGACGCCGAGGACGTGGGCAGGCCGTCGGTGAACTGCGTGACCAAAGGGGTGTCGCGGTACGCCGCCTCCAGCCAGCCCTCGGGGTCCGTGGCGCGGTCGCGCAGGTGGTAGCCGCCCTCGCCGTCGCGGCGCCAGATGCGGT
The DNA here is from genome assembly GCF_046549095.1 of Streptomyces sp. x-80. NCBI lineage: Bacteria > Bacillati > Actinomycetota > Actinomycetes > Kitasatosporales > Streptomycetaceae > Streptomyces > Streptomyces sp. x-80. The sequence goes on along the minus strand of NZ_JAJPWM010000016.1, from coordinate 107,838 downwards.
CGGGCAGAAACAGGTGGCGTGGCACCGTGCGCAGCGCTCGTTCGAAGGCGGGCGGCAGGCGCTGGTCGAGGAACTGGCTGATCTGGGCGAGCAGTTGCTCGGTGCGGGCGGCCGCAGCCGCGGGGGAAGCGTTCACCGCCCGGCTACTTCTTGTCCGGGGCAGGTGGAGGCGGTGGGGGCGGCGGGACGGGCCGGTTCGGCTGGTGGCCGTCGTCCCCGATGGGTGAGCGGTGCTTTGCTGCCTGTGGGACGTCCACGGGGCCTCCGTCGTGTCGTCGTGCGGAATCCGGTGCTGCCACGGCGGAGGAAACGGTAGAGGAGACGGTGGAGGAGGGCAACGCCCCGCTCATCCGGCCCCGGCCAACCGCAGGAACCGTACGGCGGTCATCGCCGCGCTCGGAAGGGGCAAGGTGGGGCGGGGCAGGTGGGGAAGGCGCGGGTTCCGACGCACGGACGCCCCCGTCTCCGTGTCAGGGAGGCGGGGGCGTCCGGCCGGCGGTTCTGTCCGGCCGTCCGTCAGTGGGTGTTCTCCGTGGGGCGCAGGTTTCTCGGGATCCAGCGCCACACCACCGCGGCGGCGGCCAGGACCAGGGTGGCGGCGACGACGAACGTCGGGGTGACGGCCCCGGTGTAGGCACGGGAGACGGTGTCCATGAGGGACTGCCCGAACGGCCCGCCCAGGGTCTGTGCCACGTGTGCGGCCTCGCCGATGGAGTCGCGTACCGCGCTCAGCTCCGGTCCGCTCAGGTCCAGGGCGGGCAGGTTCGCCCGGTAGAGCCCGGCGGCGAGGCTGCCCAGCATCGCGACACCGAGTGCGGCGCCCAGCTCGTAGCAGGTCTCCTCGATGGCCGCGGCGCCGCCGGTCTCGTGGGCCGGAGTGGCCGCCAGCAGCGTCACCGACGCCACCGTCATGGCGAGTCCGACGCCCAGGCCGAGGACGGCGAGCGAGACGGCCAGGGCCGGGTAGCCGACCTCGCCGAAGCGCTCGACGGTCCACGGCAGGGCCAGGCCCGCCGCCATCGCGACGAGGCCCAGGCCGAGGACGTGCCGGATCGGGAAGCGCTGCATCAGCGAGGGTGCGAGCACCGCCGTGATCATCAGGCCCAGCGGCGCCGGCAGGACCCGGATGCCCGCTTCCAGGGGGCTGTAGCCCTCGGCGTACTGGAACCACTGCGTGACCAGGAACAGCACCGCGCCCAGGCCGACCATGCCCAGGAAGATGGCGACGGCGGCGATGCTGAAGGACCGGTTCGTGAACAGGCGCACCTGGAGCAGCGGGGTCTCCAGCCGGAGCTGACGGCGTACGAACACGGTCAGGGCGACGGCGGACAGGAGCAGCAGCGCCCACGGCAGCGGGTCGGCGAAGCCGCTCTTGCCGAGCTGCTTGATACCGCCCGCGAGGGCGAGCATGCCGACGATCGACTGCCCCACGCCCCACCAGTCCCAGCGCCCGCCGTGCGGCGAGCGGGACTCGGGCAGGAACCGCGAGCCGAGCGCGATGGCCAGCGCGGCCACCGGCAGGTTCAGCAGGAACGCCGACTGCCAGCCGAAGTTCTGCACGAGCAGGCCGCCGACCACGGGGCCCAGCGCCAGGCCGCCGCCGAACACGGCCGTCCAGACGGCGTAGGCGAAGGCCCGTTCCCGTGCGTCGGTGAACGTGTGCCGCAGGATCGACAGCGTCGAGGGCATGATCGTCGCCCCGCCGACGCCGAGCAGCGCGCGGGCCGCGATGACGTGCCATGCCTGGGTGGCGAAGACCGCCGCCAGCGAGGCGAACGCGAAGATCACGAAGCCGATGAGGAGCAGGCGCTTGCGCCCCAGACGGTCGCCGAGCGCCCCGGCCGTCACCAGCAGTCCGGAGAGGACCAGTGCGTAGATGTCGATGATCCACAGCTGTTCGACGGATCCGGGCCGCAGGTCGGAGACCAGGGACGGGAACGCCACGTTGAGGATCGTGGTGTCCATCGCGAGCAGCAGGAGGCTGCCGGAAAGGATGACGAGAACGATCCAGCGGCGCGGATCCCGCTGCTGCGCCTGTCCGGTGCGTGGCCGGGCACTGCGCGAAAACATGAGACACCCACTCTGAATTCGAAACGTAGCTGACTTGAATGAGACATTCACGTCTCAATACGTTCATACTACCTCCCGCGCCGAGGGACCGTCCCCCAAGGCCCGGCGGCGCTCGCCGAAGCCCCCCGCAACGGCCCTGACCTGGGACGTTGCACGACGCGGGGCCGGCGGCCGCCGCGACGGCGGGTGTGCGCCACCGCCTGTCCGCGGCGCCCGGCGGCGCCCGGCGGTGCGCGGCGGTGCGCGGCGGTGCGCGGCCTTCTCGTCAGCAGCGCCGGTAGACGTGTCCGGGCTCGGCGGCGGGGCGTACGTCGCGGTCGCGCAGGGTCAGGGAGAGGAGCTTGCCCCACCGGCGGCACGCGCCGTCGAAGTCCTTCGCCGTGTACTCGATGTCGAAGACCTTGCCGTGGTAGGCGTCGGCGAAGGCGGGGCATTCCTCGTAGCGGGCGCACTCCTCGACGACGGCGAAGTCGAACCCGATGTGCCGGCGCCGGTCGAGGAGGCCGGCGGTGTTCTTCTGGGCGATGGCCAGCCCCCGGTCGTGGGCGCGGCGGGCCAGCAGTGCGGCGAAGGCCGCCGCGTCGTCCGCCGTGAGGCGGCCGTCCGACCGTTCGTAGGAGTCGAGGTTGTCGGGTTCGACGGCGTCGAAGCCGGCTTTCGCGCAGCCGTCGATCCAGGGTCCGACGATGTCGAGGAGGGCTTTGCGGGTGCCGGGGGTGGAGATGTCGAGCAGCGGTTCGTCCCAGTCCTCGTCGATGACGAGGCCGCCGCGTGCGTTGCGCAGCAGCAGGCCGGGGTGGTGTGCGCGCCACCAGTCGATGGCGTCGCCGGGCTGGGCCTGGAAGGCGTTGAGGTAGCAGATGTTGTAGAGGCCGGGGGCGGGGTGGGCCGAGCGGTCACGGGAGACGGCCCGGACGCCGTCCGGCGGGGGGTAGGAGCCGCCCAGCTGGTAGTCGAAGGGCGCGTGGGCGGCCGGCCGGCGGATCGGGCCCGCACCGGTGTGCGCGGGGGCCGCGTCGCGGTGGTCTCCGGCGGGGGCGTTCGTCGAGCAGCTGGTGACCAGGAGGGCCAGGACGAGGGCGAGGAGCGCATGCCGGATTCCGCTGCGGCGGAACAGGGGGGTCATGGTGGACTTTCGCGTGCGGGGAGGGTGGCTTGTGGCTGCCATCTTGTCGCTGCCATCTTGTCGCCCGACGCCGTACCGCCGTCCCCTCCCCCGTCCCTCCGCAGCTCTCCGCCGGCCCGGCGTCCCGGAACGCGGGGACTCGGCCCTGCCCGCGCGCGCCCCGTTCCCGCGCGGCGGATTGCCGGGCCGGGCGCCTGGGGCCGGTCGGGACCTGGTCCTCAAAGACGTGCGGTCGGCGCCAGGCCCTCAGGAGACGTGCGGAGGGGCCGGGCGGCCGTGCCGGCCCGGCCCCTCTGCCGGGATTCCGTGGAACCCCGGGCTTGGGCACGTCACTTCGTGAGGGTGTTCTCCCGGTCCTGGGCGGCGCCGGCTTCGCCCTCGTCGCCCGTGCCGGACGCGGTGGCCGCGGGTGCGGGCCGGCGCCTGCCGACGATGGCGGATCCGGCGACGACCGCGGCCAGCGACACCAGGACGAGGCCGATCACCGCGAACTTGCCCCATTGGGCGGCTCCGCCGACGAGGAAGCCCGCCACACCGAAGTCGGCGTCGGAGAAGGTGGAGTTCTTCATTCCCACGTTGCCCATGAAGGGCAGCACCAGGAGCGGGAGGAAGGTGATCAGCAGTCCGTTGGCGAAGGCGCCGAGCACCGCGCCGCGCCGGCCGCCCGTGGCGTTGCCCAGCACACCGGCCGCGGCGCCGGTCATGAAGTGCGCGACCACGCCCGGGATGATGATGGTGGTGCCGAGGCCGACCAGCAGGCCCATGCCGAGCAGGCCGCCGACGAAGCTGGCGAGGAAGCCGATGAGGACGGCGTTCGGTGCGAAGGTGAACAGGATCGGCACGTCGAGGGCGGGCTTCGCGGCGGGGACCAGCTTCTCGGATATGCCCTTGAACGCGGGGATGATCTCGGCGAGTACGGCCCGGACACCGGCGAGGATCACGAACACACCGGCGGCGAACTTGCCCGCCTGCATGACGGCCCAGATCAGGTACCACTGGCCCCCGCTGAGGTGGCTCTCGACGTAGCCGGCGCCCGCGATCAGGGTGACGAGGAGGTAGATGACGCCCATCGAGGTGGCGATGACGACGGTGGTGTCGCGCAGGAAGCCGAGCCCCTGGGGGATCTTGAGGTCCTCGGTGGACTTGGACTTGCGGGCGTCGCCGAGGACCTTGCCGACCAGGCCGCCGAACCAGATGCCGAATCCGCCGGTGTGGCCGAGTGCCACCTCATCACGTCCGGTGACCTGGCGCACCCACGGCTGGACCAGCGCCGGGGAGAGAGTGGTGATCAGTCCTTGCGCGAGCGATCCCCAGAGCACGGCTTCCCAGGTGGCGAAGCCGTTGGCCATCAGGATGACGGCGATCATCGCGGCCAGGTAGAGGGCGACATGGCCGGAGAGGTAGATGAACTTCAGCCGGGTGAACCGGGCGAGGAGCACGTTCACGACCATGCCGAAGAAGAAGATCAGTGCCGCCTGCGAACCGAACTCGGTCAGGACCTCGCCGACGATGGCCTCGTTGTTCGGCACCACGCCCTGCACCCCGAAGGCGTGCTGGAACATGTCCCCGAAGGGCGTGAGCGCGCCGGACACCACGCCGGCCCCGGCGGCGAGGACGAGGAAACCGACGAACGCCTTGACGGTGCCCTTCACCGTGTCGGAGAGGGACTTGCGCTGAAGCAGCAGACCGAGCAGCGCGATCAGCCCGATGACGACCGATGGTTCCTTGAACACATCGAGCAGCGACTTGAGAAATCCGTTCACTGATCACGCCTCCTCGGCGCTGCGGAGCGGGGACGGCTCCGGGTAGAGGTGTGCGGCCGGGCCGCGGAAGGGAGTTACACCAGGGCGTGGCGCTCGGCCAGCGCCTTGACCTTGGCGCGCAGTTCGTCCTTGTCGATGAGGCTGTCCATCACGGTGACGTCGCCGAGGCCCTGCGCGGCGTCCGCCAGGTCTTTGGCGACGAAGAAGGCGTCGGCGCTGGTGGGGCTGGCGGAGCTGAGGTCGGAGTGCTCGACCTGGACGTCACGGAGGCCGAGTTCCTTGACGACGTCCTCGATGTTCATGCGGAGCATGAAGCTGCTGCCGAGTCCGGTGCTGCACATGGCCATGATCTTCATCGGTTCTCCTCGAATCGGGTGATGAGTGCGGTGACGTCCGCCGCGGACGCGGCGGCGCGCAGCGCGTGGCGGGTGTCCGGGTCGGACAGGAGGCGGGCCAGCGATCCCATGGCCTCGGTGTGGACGTGGGCGTCCGGCGCGGCGAGACAGAAGTAGAGGTCGACGGAGTGTTCGGGCTGTCCCAGCAGCGGGGCGGGCTCCGTCAGCCGGAGCATGGCCAGGGCCGGCCGGAGGGCTCCGCTCTCCGGCCGGGCGTGGGCCAGCGCGATGCCGAAGCCGAGGTCGATGTAGGTGCCGCCGGCGGCGATGGATTCGGTCATCGCCTCGACGTAGCCGGCGGTGATGTCGCCGGCGTCGAGCAGGGGCTGTGCGACGCGCCGTACCGCGGCGGGCCAGTCCAGGGTTTCGTCGCTGAAGGCGATGCGGTCGGGCGTGAGAAGCGTGCTCAGTCGCATGGTCCCTCCTTTGCGGGGTGCGGGGCGGGTGGGCGCCCGGCCCTGTTGGGGCCGGTCCTCTTCGGGTCAGTCCTCCTCGGTCGTGATGTCGAAGGAGAGTTCGCCCGTGCTCGGCGGGAAGGTGGAGGTGCCGTGGACGAGCGGTTTGCGGTGCGGGTCGTAGACGGTCGAGACCGCCAGGAGCAGGGTGGTGCCCGCGGCCACGCCCAGCAGGCCGGCTTCGCGGTCGTCGCTCTGGTGGAGGCTGACGACGATCTCGTTGCGGGCGAGCAGGATGTCGTGGTGGGCGCGCAGGTAGGCGTAGAGGGAGTGGTCGGTGAAGTCCGCGGTGAGCAGGTCGGGGAAGCGCTCCACGGCGACGTAGGAGTCGGCGAGGTGGTGGACTTCGCCGTTGACGCGGCGCAGCCGCTGGAGGTGGACGACGTCGGCGGCGGGGCTGGTGTGGAGCCGGGCGGCGATGCGCGCTCCGGCGCGGACGCGTTCCTGTACGAGGACTTCGGAGGTCACCGTGTGGCCCTGGCGCGTCAGTTGGGTGTAGAAGCCGGTGACCTCGTTGACGAAGCGTTCGCGGTGGCGCATCGCGTAGCGCGGGCGGCTGACGAAGGTGCCGCGTCCGTGTTCGCGGATGAGATGGCCGTCTCCCACGAGTTCGTCGACGGCGCGGCGGACCGTGATGCGGCTGACTTCGTACTCCTCGCAGAGTTTGGTCTCCGGGGGCAGTTGGGTGCCCACCGGCAGATCGCTGACGCGGCGCAGCAGGTGGTCGCGTACCTGTGCGTACTTGTGTCCGGCCATCGCGCTCTCCCCGGTTCGTGTCTGACGCGCTCTACATCAGGACGTCATGATGAATTTCCGGCGGACGTTACCTCTGGCCGTCGCTGAACGGGGGTCATCACAGGCTCCTGTCATGGTCCGGGCACCACGTCCTCGGGTGCTCCGCCTACAGCTTCACCCACCGGAACGCGGCCCTGGATGAGTCGGATGCCCCCTCGTACTCGGGACCTTCAGCCTCTTGGGCGGGGGACCAAAGGCGTCAATCACGGGCGGGGGCAGATCCCGGGACCGCCGGGTGCCGTATGCGGGGTCCGGTGGGGTTACGTTGCCAAGAGTCGTCATGACGTCCTTACCTCTACTTCCCAAGGAGTCTGACTTGTCCACCGCATCGCACCGCTCTGTCCCGGCCGGCGCCCTGGGTGAGGCCGACCGGCGGGCCGTCGCCACCGCACGGGCCCTGGCCCTGGATGCCGTCGAGGCCGCGGGTTCCGGTCATCCGGGCACGGCGCTCGCGCTGGCTCCGGTGGCACACCGGCTGTTCCAGCACCATCTGCGCCACGATCCGGCCGATCCGTCCTGGGAGGGGCGTGACCGGTTCGTGCTGTCCTGCGGCCACGCGAGCATCCTGCTGTACACCCAGCTCTTCCTGACCGGCTACGGCCTGACCCTTGAGGACCTGCGGAACTTCCGCCGCCTCGGTTCCCGCACCCCCGGGCATCCCGAGTACCGGCACACCGCGGGCGTGGAGATGACGACGGGGCCGCTGGGCCAGGGGGGTGGCCACCGCCGTCGGCATGGCCATGGCGCTCCGGCGCGACGAGGGCCGGCAGCGGGCGGGCGGCGGTGAACTGCCGCTGCCGCCGCGGACGGTGTGGGTGCTGTGCTCGGACGGCGACCTCCAGGAGGGTCTCTCCTGTGAGGCGGGGGCCCTGGCCGGCCGCCATGAGCTCGGCAACCTCGTGGTCGTCTGGGACGACAACGGCATCCAGATCGAGGGGAGCTGCGAGCTGTCCACCCGTGAGGAGACCGGTGCGCGGTTCGCGGCGCAGGGCTGGTCGGTACGGGCCGTGGGCCTGGGCGCGGACGGCGACATCGACACGGTCGCCCTGGACGCCGCGCTGGATGCCGCCCGCCGGGAGAGGGACCGGCCGAGCCTGATCGTCCTCACCTCCCAGCTGGCGTGGCCCGCCCCGCACGCCGTCAACACCCCGGCCGCGCACGGCGCACCGCTGGGCGCGGCGGAGGTCCGGCTCACCAAGCAGGCGCTCGGCCTCGACCCGGACGAGACGTTCGCCGTCGCGCAGGAGGTTCTCGCCCACACCCGGGCCGCACGGGAGCGGGGGGCGGCGCTGCACCGGGAGTGGGACGCGGCGCTGGCCGCCTGGGAGCGGGAGCTGCCCGCCGCCGCCAAGGAGCGCGCCGAGGCCGTCGCCCGGGTCGGCGCCGCGGAGGTGGCCGATGCGCTGCCGGTGTTCGAGGCGGGCGAGTCGATCGCCCCGCGCGATGCCTCCGGACAGGTCATCCAGGCGCTGGCCGCCCGGCTGCCCCAGTTGTGGGGCGGTTCGGCCGACCTCGGGGACAGCAACCGTACGACGATCAAGGGCGGTGGTTCCTTCCTGCCCGCGGCGCCGGGCGGGCCGTTGGGGCGCAACATCCACTGGGGGGTGCGGGAGCACGCCATGGCCGCGGCGATGAACGGCATCGCGCTGGTCGGCTACGACCGTCCGTTCGGCGGCACGTTCCTGGTCTTCAGCGACTATCAGCGGCCCGCGCTGCGTCTGGCCGCTCTGATGGGCCTGCCCGTGGTGCATGTGTGGTCGCACGACTCGGTGGCGCTCGGCGCGGACGGGCCCACGCACCAGCCGGTCGAGCAGCTGGCCGCGCTGCGGGCGATGCCGGGCCTGGCCGTGGTGCGGCCCGCGGACGCCAAGGAGACGGCGGCGGCGTGGCTGGCCGCGCTGGATGCCACGGGCCCGGTCGGGTTCGCCCTGGCCCGGCAGGGGCTGCCGGTGCTGCCCGTGGCGGCGGACACGGTGCGGGCCGGGGTGGCGCGCGGTGCCTACGTCGTGGGGGAATGCGACGGGCGGCCGGACGTGCTCCTGCTGGCCAGTGGCAGTGAGGTCGCGCTGGCGCTGGCCGCGCAGCGGACGCTGGCCGGGCGGGGGGTGACGGCGCGGGTGGTCTCCGTCCCCTGCAAGGAGTGGTTCGGGCGGCAGGACGTCCACTACCGGGAGACGGTGCTGCCGCCTTCGGTGCGGGCCCGGGTCGTGATCGAGGCCGCCGCCTCCTTCGGCTGGCACGATCTGCTCGGCGAGTCGGGCCGGGCCGTCACCGTCGATACGTTCGGCGTCTCCGCCCCCGCCGGTGACGCGCTGCGGGAGACGGGCATGACGGAGGCGGCCGTGCTGCGGGCGGCCGAGGACTCCCTCGCCGCGGCGGCCCGGCGGTGAACTCCGGTGACCGGCAGGCGCGTTCGGGGTGCGGGCGGGATGTGCTGGCGGGCGTGGCGCTGGTCGTCCTCGACTGCGACGGGGTGCTCGTCGACACGGAGCGGACCGGACCCGCGGTGGTCGCCGCCATGGCGGCGGAGGTGGGCTGGCGCCTGACCGCCGGGGAGGTGCGTGAGCGCTTCCTGGGCACCTCGGAGTCCTTTCTGCTGTCCGAGGTGCGCGCGCACGCCGCGGTGGAGGTGGGCGAGGAGTGGCTGGCGGAGTACCGCAGGCGGGTGCGGGCCGCTTTCGCGGCCGCGCCGCGCACCATGCCCGGGGTGCACCGGCTGCTGGGTGCTCTGGAGGACCGCGGGCTCGCGTACTGCGTGGCGTCCGGCGGCGGCCATGCGCGCATCAGGCACTCGCTGACCGCGGTGGGGCTGTGGGGGCGGTTCGCGGGCCGGGTGTTCAGCGCGGAGGACGTGCCGCGCGGTAAGCCCGCGCCCGACCTCTTCCGGTACGCCGCCGAGCGCTCCGGCCGTGGTCCTGGGGAATGTCTGGTGGTCGAGGACAGTCCGGCGGGCGTGCGGGCCGCACTCGCGGCGCGGATGCCCGTGGTGGGCTACTGCGGCGGGCCTACTCCGGCGCACTGGCTGCGGGATGCCGACCGCGGTGTGGTGAGCGCCCTCGACGACCTGGTCCGCTCCCCCTGACGGGCCCGCGGCCCGGGGCGGGCGCCGGGGCCCGTCGGACCCTGTATGATCATTTACGTAACTCCGGCGCGCGGCGCGGGAGTCACGCGTCTGTGGTCCAAGGAAAGATGTCCGCCTGCCGGCGGGAGATGCAGGTGCAAGGCCTGCCGGGCGCTCCACGAAGAAGGTCCCCGTACTCGGTGAGTGCGGGGGCCTTTCGCGTTCCGGCCGTCGGAAGGCGTGGGTGACGGCCGTGCGGCGCGGCGTACCGGGCGTGCTCCCCGGGGAACGGGACGTCAGCCGGATGAGCCGGATCAGCCCGGTCAGCCGGATCAGCCGGATCAGCCGGTGAAGATCTGGCCGAGCAGATAGAGGTTGAGGCCGGAGATCAAGATGGCCACGACCACGCCGAACCCGGTGGTGAGGGGCTTGTTGGCGAGGTTTCCCATCACGTCGCGGCGGCGGGTGAGCATCACGAGCGGGACGAGGGCGAAGGGGATCCCGAAGGACAGTACGACCTGGGAGAGGATCAGGGCGGAGTCCGGGGAGACGCCGGTGCCCAGCACGATGAGGGCGGGCGCCATGGTCAGGCCGCGGCGGAGCAGCAGGGGGATGCGGCGGCGGATGAAGCCCTGCATGACGATCTGCCCGGCGTAGGTGCCCACGCCGGAGGACGACAGGCCGGCGGCGAGCAGCGCGACGGCGAAGGCCAGGGCGGCCAGGCCGCCGACGGTGTGGCCGAGGCCGTCGTGGGCGGCCTGGAGGGTTCCGTCGTAGTCGCTCCCGGACCGGTGGAAGAGGGCGACGGCGACGCAGAGCATGGCGAGGTTGATCAGGCCGGCCAGGCCGAGTCCGGTGGCGCAGTCGGTGCGCAGGCCGCGCAGCGCGGCCCTCTTGGCGGCGGGGCCCTTGGGGGTGGTGCGCTGGGCGGTGAGTGCGGAGTGCAGGTAGATCACATGGGGCATGACCGTGGCGCCGATGATGCCGACGGACAGGGTGAGGGATTCGGTTCCGGCGAGGCGGGGCACCATGCCTGCCGCGAGACCGGTGGCCGACTGCCCGCCGACGGCGCACAGTTGGTAGAGGAAGCCGAAGGCGACCAGGGTCAGCAGGAAGGTCGTGACGAGTTCGAAGGGGCGGTAGCCGCGGCGCTGGAGGGCGAGGACGGCGAAGCTGACGGCGGCGGTGGCCAGTCCGGCGGGGAAGAGCGGTACGCCGAACAGGAGGTTGAGGCCGACGGCGGCGCCGACGAACTCGGCCAGGTCGGTGGCCATGGCGACCAGTTCGGCCTGGACCCAGAGCACCCGGGTCACGGCGCGGGGGAAGGTACGGCGGCACAGGGTCGGCAGGTCCTCCCCCGCGGCCAGGCCGATCTTGGCGGAGAGGTACTGGACGAACACCGCGACCAGGTTCGCGGCCACGAGCACCCACACCAGCAGGTAGCCGAATTTGGCGCCCGCCTGGAAGTTCGTCGCGAAGTTCCCGGGGTCCACGTAGGCCACCGCGGCGACGAACGCCGGGCCGTAGAACGCCCGGCGGGCACGCTTTGCCTCCAGGGGGGCGAAGCGGGGCTCAACGACGGGTGTGGTCACGGGCGGTGCCCTCCTGGCCGGCGGCGCTCGGCCGTCCCGGTCGTGCGGGACGGCGTGCTGGACGTGGGGGTGTGCGGGGCGTTGCGCGGTGGGCGTGCGGGGCGGCGGTGCGTGTTCCGGCGCGCCGCCCGCGGGCAGGTCCCCGGCGTCGCGTCGGCGCCGGCCCGCGCCGCTGCGCGGCGGCGCTCTGCGGCGGCGTCGGGTACGGCCGGGTCGCGGGGCCGGTGGGCGGCCCCGCGTACGGGTGGTGCGGTGCGGTGGTGGCCGTTACCGGGGGATGATGTCCGGGATCGGCTCGATGGACGGCGTGCCGTAGGTGAAGTAGGTCTCCGCGGGCAGGTTCGTGCCGCCGATGGCGGTTCCGGTGTCTATCTGGTCCATGGTCCAGGTGCGGGTCTCGAAGTCGGGTTCGAGCACGAGGAATCCCGGGTCGCCGAAGAGCTCGATGCGGTTGCCTCCCGGTTCGAAGACGTACAGGAAGGAGCTCTGGGTGATGCCGTGGCGGTCCGGGCCCGCCTCGATGGGGATGCCGTAGTCGCGGAACATCTCGGCCGCGTCGATGGTGTGCTGCTGGACGCCGTAGTAGAAGGCGACGTGGTGCAGGCGGCCGCGGGCGCCGCGGGCGTCCCGCATGACCGCGACGTCGTGGCTGAGGAGGGAGCTGCTCATCCAGGCGCCGGTCTCGATGTCGCCGTCGACGACCCGTTCGTGGGTCTTCATGCCCAGGTGCCGTTCGAAGGACTCCTTGACCGGTGTCACCTCGCGGGCCAGCAGGTTGAGATGGTCGATCCGCTTGACCGGCAGGCCCTGCAACGGCTTCTTCGAGGCCCGGCTGAGGATCTTGCTCTGCAGCTCCGGCGGGGCCTGGTACTTCTCGACCTCCCACAGCAGGGCCATCTTGTGGCCGTCGGGGGTGTCGAACTCGTAGGTCTTGCCGTAGCCGAACTCGCCGTCGCTCCACGCGCCGTCCAGGTTCCCCTCGCGCAGGGACGCGATGCGGCGCTCCAGGGCCTCCGGTGACGAGGTGCGCAGTGCGGCGTGGTCCATGCGGGCCTCGGGGCCTTCGGTGACCTTCAGGCTCCACTGGTACGGGTCCTCGTAGCCGCGCAGGTAGACCGACTGGCCTTCGCGCTTGGTCTCGTACATGCCCAGCAGGTCCTTGAAGAACCAGAGCGTGCCGTCCGGGTTCGGCGTGTGCAGCTCCACGCGGGCCAGGTGGGCGATCTCGTGGCGGTAGCGTTCCTCGGTCATGTGTCTGTGCCTTCCTCGCGCGATGCGAGCGGTGGGTGGACCGGCCCGGTGGCCGGCGCCGGCAGGACAGGCCCCGGGGTGTGTCGTCGCAGGCGAGTCGGCCGCCCGGCGGCGGGCCCGCGGTGCGGGGCGTCGCGGGCGGTGCGGGGCGTCGCGGGCGGTGCGGGGCGTCGCGGGCGGGTGCCGCTTCGACGGCGTGTCTAGTGTTCCGGTGCCGGCCGGGCGTTGCGTTCCTCGGTGGTCACGTCGCCCGCCGCCCAGTGCGCGGGCTCGACCTCGCGGATGACGACCCGGATGCTGGACAGGGGGGCGCCCACGGTGCGGTGTGCGGCCTGGGTGAGTTCGTGGATCAGGGCGCGGACCTGTTCGGGGGTACGGCCGGTGCCCAGGGTCACGTCGATGAACGGCATGCTGTGCCTCCCGCGATGGTGACGGTGCCGAGGGTGGAGAAGTGCGCCGCGACGCGTGCGCCGGGCCGGACGTGTACGGCGTCGGTCATGCCGCCGGTCAGGACGACCGCGCCGGCTTCGATGGCCAGTCCGCGGGCGCCCAGGGAGTTGGCGGCGAGGGCGAGTGCCTCGGCGGGGTGGCCCTGTACGGCGGCGCCGGTGGCGGAGTCCGTGATCTGCCCGTCGACTTCCAGCAGGCACGCCTCGTGCAGCAGGTCCATACCGTCCGGGGAGCGGCCGACGGGGCCGAGGACGAAGAGTCCGGAGGAGCTGTTGTCGGCCACCGCGTCGGCGAGGGTGAACTTGAAGTCGCGGTAGCGGCTGTCGATGATTTCGACGCCGCCGTAGACGCGCTCGACGGCGGCGAGCGCGGTGGCGGCGGTGACGCCGGGGCCGGCCAGCCGCTCCCCCATGACGAAGACGATCTCCGGCTCGGCCCGGGGGTGGATGAGCCGTTCCCGGGGCAGGGGGACGCCGGCGGGCAGCACCATGGCGTCGGTCAGCCAGGCCAGTGAGGGCGAGTCGATGCCCATCCGGATCTGCTTGGCGCGTGAGGTGAGGCCGAGTTTCACGCCGATCAGCGTTTCGCCGCGGTGCAGGCGCTGTTGCAGGGCCTCGTACTGCACGGTGTAGGCGCTTTGCAGGTCGAGGTCGGGCCACTGTGCGGTGATGGGCCCGCGGGCGGTCACCGAGCGTTCGGCCTCCAGGAGGACCTCGGCGGCACGCCGGACGTCGCCGGAGCGGATTTCCAGTGCCTCGGTCATGGGTGGTGCCGCCTCCTTGGGCAGGGCGGAAGGGACGGGGCGGGGGCCGGGCGGCGGGTCAACGCGACAGCACGGCCGTCACGCTGCCCACTCCCGCGATGGTGGTGGTCACGGTGTCGCCGGGCTCTGCGGTGACGGCCGTGGTGAGGGAGGGGACGACCACCAGGTGTCCGGGTTCGAGGGCGGATCCCGGTGTGCCGTGGGCGTGCGCGGCGTTCGCCGCCCAGACCAGTGCGTTGACGGGCGATCCCAGTGCCATACCGCCGGCGCCGGTCGCGGCGACCTCCCCGTTGCGGTACAGCACGCAGCCGCACAGGCGCAGTTCGGCCGCCGGCAGGTGCACCGGCCGGCCGCCCAGGACCACGCCGCCGCAAGAGGCGTTGTCCGCGGCCATTTCGGCGGCGTTCGCCGGCCCGTCCTGAATGCGTGAATCGCTGATCTCCAGCGCGGGCAGCACGAAGTCCACCGCGCGGATCGCGTCCGCCACATTGACGCCCGGTCCGCGCAGCGGTTCCCGGAGGACGAATGCCAGTGCCGGTTCGATGCGGGGCCGGATGAATTGCTTCGCGTCGAGCGGCTGGTGTTCGGGGTGGACCATACGGCCGGTCAGCCGGCCGAGAACCGGCTGGGTCGCGTCCATGGATTTCTGTGCGGGGACGGAGGCCAGGCCCACCTTGAATCCCCGGATGCGTTCGCCGTCCGCGCTCCACCGGTGCAGTTGCTCCCGCTGGATTTCGTATGCGTCCGGCAGTGCCGGTTCCGTGTCGTGCTGCCTGATCGACCGGATCGCTTTTCCGGTCCGGTAGGCGCCGATCAGGTTGGTGGCCGTTTCTCGCAGGACTTCTGGGTTCATGCGGTCTCTTCCACGAATACGGTCGTCGGCACCGGTCTCGGCACTGTGGTCAGCGAAGGCGGAGCATCACGGCGCGGGGTTCGGTGAAGAACTCGCGGGAGTGCTGTCCGCCTTCCCGGCCGATTCCGCTGATGCCCTGGCCGCCGAACGGCAGGCGCAGATCGCGCTCGAAGAAACAGTTCACCCATACCGTGCCCGCCTGCCAGGCGGCTGCCATCCGGTGGGCCCGGTCGAGATTGGTGGTGAACAGGATTCCGCCCAGTCCGTACGGGCTGGAATTCGCCAGGTGCAGGGCTTCCCGCTCGGTGTCGAAGGGAATGACCGTTTCCACCGGGCCGAAGATCTCTTCCTGGGCGGTGCGGGATGCGTTGGTCAGCCCGGTGATGACCGTGGGCGGGTAGTAGAAACCGCTTCCCAGGCCGCCGGTGGTGACGCGGGAGCCGCCGGTGAGCACCGTTCCGCCCTCGCTGCGGGCGAGTTCGACATAGCCGTGCACCTTGTCCAGGTGCCGCTGTTCGATGAGCGGCCCCATGGCGGTTTCCCGGTTCTTCGGGTCGCCGACGGTGAGGCGCTGGGCTTCCGCGGTGAAGCGTTCCAGGAATTCGGGGAGGATGCCGCGCTGGACGAAGAGTCTCGATCCGGCGAAGCACATCTGGCCGGAGCCGGCGAAGATCGCTCGGATCGATTCGGGTACCGCGACGTCCAGATCGGCGTCGTCGAAGACGATGTTGGCCGATTTGCCGCCCATCTCGGCGGAGACCGGGGTCAGGTGGGCGGCGGCGGCCGCCATGATCCGGGACCCGGTGGCGCTGGAGCCGGTGAAGGTGATGCGGTCCACGCGCGGATCGCCGGTCAGCGGTCCGGCCACTTCGTCACCGCCGAAGCCGTGGACGATGTTGAGGACCCCGTCGGGCAGGCCGGCGGCGGTGGCCAGTTCGCCGAACCGGGTGGCGGTGAGCGGCGTCTGCGGTGCGGGCTTGAGCACCACCGTGTTGCCGAACGCCAGCGCCGGGGCGACCTTCCAGGTGGCCAGCATCAGCGGGGCGTTCCACGGGCTGATCGCGGAGACGACGCCCGCGGGCGGGTAGAGGGTGTAGCTGAGGGTCGCGCCGTCCGGGTACGCCTCGTTGGCGGCCATGGCCGCGTAGTCGGCGAAGAACCGGAGGTTCTGGGCCACCCGTGGCATCTCGCCGTGCTGCGCCTGGTGGAGGAGTTTGCCGCTGTCGGCGGTCTCCAGCTGTGCCAGTTCCTCGCGGTGGGCGTCCACGGCGTCGGCCACGGCGTGGAGGACGGTGCGCCTCTCCCGCGGTGTCATCTTCGGCCACGGGCCCTCGTCGAACGCCGTGCGCGCCGAGGTGATCGCCCGTTCGGCGTCGGCGGCGGTGCCCCGGGTGACCGTGCCGATCACCGAGTTGTCGTGCGGGTTCCTGGTCTCGAAGGTCTCGTCGCCCGTGGAGTCGGCGGCCCGGCCGCCGATGAAATGGCGGACCTGGCGATCTTTTCCGGCCGTCTCGGCACCCTGCGTCATCGGGGAGATTCCCCCCGGGGCGGGAACCCGGCGACGGTGCGGGGGTTCCCCAGATGCTCGACATCATGACGACATCGTATTGGTAATGCGCCCGGACTCTCGTTCATGACATCGCACCCCCCATTTTCGGTGCCCGCTCGCTGCCGCGCGGTGCCCGTATCAATGATCAGCGACTCGTCTGTTCTCGGATACGCCGACGGATGAATTTGCGGTGTAACACAGCACCGCTGTCCGTCTATTCCTTCGGCCGACTCTTCGGTCGATTCTTCGGTCCGGCCGGCTTCAGCCCGTTGCTGTGTGCCGTGGCCGGTAGGTCTATTCGGAGCTCGTCACGTGCATGGCCTCGCCAATCCTCCCCATACGGGGCCCGACGAGTCAAGATCCACATGGGTAATCGCCCAACTACGCTTCGTATAACGGTGGTTGCGCACCATTCAACCGGGGAATCGATTGATCGGGCGGCGGACAGGGGGTACCGTCGAAGCGTTCGATGTAGTGACCCGTGAACAGCCGGTAGCGTCGGCGGGTCATGTGGAGTTCACAAACGACCTCTAACTGTCCATCGTCATTCACACCGGCCGAATGGTCCCGCACAGGCGGGATCGGGGGCGGCCATATCCGGCTTCATTGTATTGACCGGCCCCTTGCGCAAAGGTAGTCTCAAGTCACTTTCCCAGCGGGGGTGCTGAGTCTTGCTCGAATGTTGCGCGTGCATTTCGTGCGCGTGATGCTCACCTCATACGCAGTCGTCCGGCCGGACTCATCCGGCCGGGGCGGTGGACGATCGTCTTCCGTCTGATCCCCGGACCACTTTCCACCCGCTTTCGGGTGTCGGATCACGCTGCTCCCTTTGCGATCGGGCCTGTGGCTCATAACTAGGGGGACCTGCCAATCATGGGCTCAAGCGATATGAGCCGTACTGTCGATATAGGCGTGGTGGGGGGCGGGGCGTCCGCCGTCTGTCTGCTCGACGCGCTGGCCGGGACCGATACCCCGCCGGGCAGCATCACCGTCTTCGAACCGTCCCGCCATCTGTGGCGCGGCCGGCCCTACCAGCCGGACCTGGAGACGGTGCGGGTGAACATCGCGCCGGAGGGCATGTCCGTCCGGTTCGGCGACAGCACCCTCTTCCAGCGGTGGCTGGCGGAGCGCGATGCGGTGGCCGGCGCCGGCCAGGACTTCGCGGATCCGTTCATCGGGACCCGCTTCGTGCCGCGCGCCGTCTTCGGCAGCTATCTGGAGCATTCGGCGCAGCAGGCGCTGCGCCGGCTGGAGAAGCGCGGCTGGCGCACCGAGGTGATCCGCGAGCGGGTGGCGCGGATGACCCCGGAGGGCGGCGGAGTGGTGCTGGGGACCGAGCACGGCAGGCGGGTCAGGGTCGACCACACCGTCTTATGCGTGGGTCGCGGGTTACCCGGCGACCCCTACTCCCTGACGGGCTCCGCGGGGTTCATCGCGGATCCCTACCCGCTGATGCACTCGCTGGCGGGGATCGGCCCCCAGCAGCGGGTCGGGGTGGTCGGCAGCGGGCTGACCGGAGTGGACGCGGTGCTCTCCCTGGCCGCCCGCGGACACCGCGGCCGCATGCTGCTGCTCTCGCGCACCGGTGTCCTGCCGCTGGTGCGCCAGCGTCCCCTGCCGTACACGCTGCGGCACTTCACCCCCCAGCGGTTCCGGGACGCGGCGGCGCGCGGTGAGACGGTGACGCTCGACGAGGTGGTCGCCACGATGCGCGCGGAGTTCGCGGCGGCGGGTGAGGACCTCGGCTCGGTCTCCGCGGAGATCGCGGCGTTCAGCGACGGGGATCCGGTGCGGCGGCTGCGCAGGCATCTGGCCGAAGTGGACTCCCCCAGCCAGGCGTTGCGCATCCTCCAGCACGCGGTGCCGGCCACCGGCCCCGATGTGTGGCCGCGGCTGCCCGAGCACGAGAAGGACCAGCTGCTGCGCGCGCACCACCGCGCGGTGATGAGTCTGTGCTGCCCGATGCCCCCGGCCTCGGCCGCCGCGCTGCTCGGCCTCATCGACAGCGGGCAGTTGGAGATCGTCTCGGGTCTGCGGCACATCGAGCCGGCGGCCGGCGGCGGATTCACCGCCCTGACCGACGGCGACGGGCCCGCCTACCGGGCCGACGTCCTGGTCAACGCCGTGAACGCCTCGCCCCGCGTCCAGTCGCCCAAGGCCGAGCCGCTGGTCGCCGCCATGGTCGGGGCCCACCTCGCCGAACGGCATCCGCGCGGCGGCGTACGGGTGGAGCGCGCGACCAGCCGGCTCATGGTGAACGGCATGAGCGACCG
The DNA here is from genome assembly GCF_046549095.1 of Streptomyces sp. x-80. Lineage (NCBI taxonomy): Bacteria > Bacillati > Actinomycetota > Actinomycetes > Kitasatosporales > Streptomycetaceae > Streptomyces > Streptomyces sp. x-80. The sequence continues at coordinate 89,442 of NZ_JAJPWM010000016.1, read as the reverse complement.
CAGGCTGTACGCGCTCGGCGACCTGGCGTCGGGCAGCCTGTTCTTCACCTTCGGTCTTCCCTCCATCGTGGACCGCGCCCACGACATCGCCGGCGCGATTCGCGACGACGCCGTGGAAGCCGCGTCGTGCCGGTTCGAGGACGACGCCTTGCAGGACGCCTGACCACTCGTGACACCGAGGGCGGAGCGATCCGGCGGCCGGCGGCCCCGGGGCCCGTCCACCTCCCGAAGGAGATCCATGAGCGCAACGACCTCGTTGCCGGAGCAGCCCAGCACCCGCAACGACGTCCGTCCGATGACCGGCGAGGAGTATCTGGACTCGCTGCGTGACGGCCGGGAGATCTATCTCTACGGCGAGCGCGTCGAGGACGTCACCACGCACCCCGGTTTCCGCAACAGCGCCCGGTCCATCGCCCGGCTGTACGACGCGTTGCACGCGCCGGAGGCCGAGGGGGTGCTGCGGGTGCCGACCGATACCGGCAACGGCGGGTTCACCCATCCTTTCTTCAAGACGGCGCGCTCCGCCGAGGATCTGATCACCGCGCGCGATGCCATCGTGGGGTGGCAGCGGCTGGTCTACGGCTGGATGGGCCGGAGCCCGGACTACAAGGCGTCGTTCCTGGGGACCCTGGGTGCCAACGCGGACTTCTACGGGGAGTTCAAGGACAACGCGCTGCTGTGGCACAAGCGGGCCCAGGAGCGGGTGCTGTACTTCAACCACGCGATCGTCCACCCGCCGATCGACCGGGACCAGCCGGCCGATCAGACCGCGGATGTGTGTGTGCACGTCGAGGAGGAGACCGATGCCGGTCTCATCGTCTCGGGTGCGAAGGTGGTCGCCACCGGGTCCGCGCTGACCAACGCCAACTTCATCGCGCACTACGGGCTGCCGCTGCGGGACAAGCGGTTCGGTGTGGTGTTCACCGTGCCGATGGACACCCCGGGGCTGAAGCTGTTCTGCCGCGCGTCCTACGAGATGGCGGCGGCCGTCATGGGGACCCCGTTCGACTATCCGCTGTCGAGCAGGCTGGACGAGAACGACGCGATCATGGTGCTGGACCGGGTGCTCATCCCGTGGGAGAACGTCTTCATGTACGACGCGGAGGCGGCCAACTCCTTCGCGAACGGCTCGGGTTTCCTGGACCGCTTCACCTTCCACGGCTGCACCCGCCTCGCGGTGAAACTCGATTTCATCGCCGGGTGTGCCATGAAGGCCGTGGAGATGACCGGCACGTCGACGTTCCGTGGTGTGCAGGCGCAGATCGGCGAGATCCTGAACTGGCGCGACCTGTTCTGGGGCCTGTCCGACGCGATGGCCAAGTCGCCGGTCGCCTGGGTGGGCGACGCCGTGCAGCCGAACGTCCGCTACGGGATGGCGTACCGCACGTTCATGGGCATCGGCTACCCGCGGATCAAGGAGATCTTGCAGCAGACGCTCGGCAGCGGGCTGATCTACCTCAACTCGCACGCCAACGACTGGAAGAACCCGGATGTGCGTCCCTATCTGGACAAGTATCTGCGGGGTTCTCACGGGATCCAGGCGATCGACCGGGTCAAGCTGCTGAAGCTGCTGTGGGACGCCGTCGGCACCGAGTTCGGCGGACGGCACGAGCTCTACGAGCGCAACTACGGCGGTGATCACGAGTCCGTCCGGTTCCAGACCCTGTGGGCGTACCAGAGCTCCGGTGAGGCGGACGCGCTCAAGGGCTTCGTGGACCAGTGCATGGACGAGTACGACCTCGACGGATGGACGCGGCCGGACATGTTCAACCCCGATGAGCTGTCGTTCGTCCGGGGCCGCTGATCTAGGGCCGGTACCGGTCGCCGGGCGCGCCCCGGTGCCGGCCACGGCATGGAGGAATTCCAGTGATGGCAAGCAGCGGCGGTGCCGACACCGGTACCCGCGACGACGTGGACCCCACGCACCTGCGCGAGGCGCTGGGGCAGTTCGCCAGCGGGGTCACCGTGGTGACCACCGCGACGGGCGAGCAGGACGATCTCGATGCGCACGGCATGACCGCGAACGCGTTCACCTCGGTGTCGCTGGACCCTGCGCTGGTGCTCATCTCGGTCTCCAACGCGGCGACCACGCACCGGCGGATAGCCGAGAGCGGCCGCTACGGGATCTCCGTTCTCAGCGCGGACCAGAAGTCGCTCTCGGAGCATTTCGCGGGGGGTGCGCAGCGGCCCGATCTGGTCCGTTTCGTCTGGCGTGACCGGCTTCCGCTCGTGGCGGGTTCGCTGGTGCAGCTGACCTGCACGGTGCGGCAGTCCCATCTGGCGGGCGACCACACCGTGTACATCGGGGCGGTCGACGGGCTCTGGAACGCTCCGGGGTCTCCCTTGGTGCGCTACGGTAAAAAAATGTACATATTAGACATTTCTTGCCAGGACGGGCCTTCCGCTCCGAGCCGTGCGGAGGACGCCTTGAACGGTGGACAGATGGGACGGCCTACCTATGCCCGTTGACCTCGGTTCCAGGTCGTGGGAGCAGTTGTTCGCCCGGCATGTCGCCGGTGACACCGGTGACGAGATCACCGCGATCCTCGACCAGGCCGGCAGCACCGATGCGATCGCCCTCTCCGGCGGGTTCCCGCACCCGGACACCTTTCCCCGGGCGGCGCTGGCGGAGAGTTTCCCGCGGGTGATCGGCGACCCCGCCGCGCTCCAGTACGGCCCCACCGCCGGGCTGCCCGGACTGCGGGACTGGTTCGCGGGCCGGCTCGGCGCCCAGGAGGGCGTCCGGCCCGGGGACGGCGAACTCATGATCACCAGCGGCGGGATGGAGGGCCTGGGGCTCATCACCCGGTGTCTGCTGGACACCGGTGACCGCGTCGTGGTGGAGGGCCCCACCTTCTTCGGCGCCCTCGTCGGGTTCCAGCGGGCACAGGCGCAGGTCGATGCCGTACCGGTCGACGCCGAGGGCCTGGACGTGCCCGCGCTGGAGCGGCTGTTGCGCGAGCGCCCCGGAGCGGCGCCCAAGCTGGTGTACGTCATTCCCGACCACCAGAACCCGACCGGTCTGAGCCTGTCCGTCGAGCGGCGCCGGGCACTGGTCGCGCTCGCCCGCCGGCACGGGATGCTCATCGTCGAGGACGTCGCCTACCGCGAGCTGGGGTTCGACGGCGAACTGCGGCCGAGCCTGTGGGCGCTGGCGCCGGATGTGGTGGCCCAGGTGGGCACCTTCGCCAAGACGTTCACCCCCGGTATCCGGATGGGCTGGATCGCCGCGCCGGCCCCGCTCGTCGCGCAGCTCGTGCGGGCCAAGCAGAACACCGACCAGTGCACCGGCGCGCTGGGGCAGTTGCTGTTGGAGGATTACGGGCGCTCGGGGCGGTTCGACCAGGGCATCGCCTTCTCGCGGACGTTCTACCGCGCGCGGCGCGACCTCATGACGGCCGCGCTGAGCGCCCATCTGCCCGAGGGAATGCACTTCACCCGTCCCGGCGGCGGCTTCTTCAGCTGGGTCACCGCGCCCGGCCAGGTAGACACCGTGGCGCTCCAGTCCCGTGCGCTGGCCGAGAAGGTCACCTACGTACCGGGGCGGGCGTTCTATCCGGACGCCCGGGGCGGCAACGAGCTGCGCCTGGCGTTCAGCCGCGTTCCCGACGAGAAGATATCCGAAGGGGTGCGCAAGCTCGCGGGGGTGCTCGCGCAAGCGGCCGGTCTGCGCGGCGCACGGTAGGCACAGCAGGATGAATCGAGAGGTGCACGAGGTGCAAACCGTCTACAACGAGCTCGTCCGGCCGCCCAGGGGCGTGATCGAGGCGTTCCACGAGGTGCTGCTGGCGGAGTACAGCCCGAGCTGTCTGGTCGCCGACGCCCAGGAGCGCGTCGGCGCGATCGGCGGTCTGCGGTCGGTCAAGCGGGAGCACCGGATCATCGGTCCCGCGCTGACCATCGACCTGCCCGAGGACGACCTGGTCGACATCCTGCCGGTGCTGCCGACGGCACAGCCCGGTGACGTCATCGTGCTGGCCTGCCACGGCAACACCCGGATGGCGATGTGGGGCGGGCTGATGGCGACGCTGTCGCAGATGGCGGGTATCGCCGGCGCCGTGGTCGACGGCGCCGTCCGCGACGTCGACGAACTGCGCGATCTCGACTTCCCGATCTGGTACCGGACCACCATGCCCCGCCGCTGCCCCGCGGCCGCCCCGGCCGACGGCCGGCCCGTGCAGGTCAATGTGCCCGTCGTGATCGACGGCGCGGTCATCGAGCCGGGCGACATCATCGTGGCCGAGGAGAACGGCGTCGGTGTGGTGCCGCCCGCGCTCGCGGACGAGGTGCTGGCGGCGACGCGGCAGCTCCTCGCGAAGGAGAGCGTCATCCGCGACAAGATCAACGACGGCGCGACGCTGAACCAGCTGCTGGCCGAGTTCGGATATCTGTGATCACACGCTGTTCACCCACCGGTCACCGCATCCGCCGGCACGCCTCGCGCGGGGCTCCGCATCTGGCCAAGTCGGCTGGTATCACGTGCCGCTGGCGCTTGCCGGGATGTAACGTGCTGCCGGGTGGAGGGACCTGACCGCAGGTCAACCGGGATGTCGGCGGGGAGCGGATGCACGGCACAGGCAGCATCGGGGTGTCGCCCTGTCGCGGCCGCCGGCATCCGTACATCCGCCCGTCCACCGGCGCGCAGCAGCCCGCCCGGCCGCCCTATGCGGACCGGGAGCACCCCTCGCCCGCTGCCCGCTTCAACCATGCTTGAGGAGATGACATGACGGTTAGCCTGACCGCTGACAGCGCAGGGTCGGTAGACGGCTTCAAGGTCGCCGATCTCGCGCTCGCCACGCTCGGCCGTAAGGAGATGACGCTCGCCGAGCACGAGATGCCCGGACTGATGGCGCTGCGCAAGGAGTTCGGTCCGCAGCAGCCGCTGGCCGGCAAGCGGATCGCGGGCTCGCTGCACATGACCGTGCAGACGGCGGTGCTCATCGAGACGCTGGCGGCGCTCGGCGCGGACGTCCGCTGGGCCAGCTGCAACATCTTCTCCACCCAGGACCAGGCCGCCGCCGCGGTGGTCGTGGGCCGCGACGGCACCCAGGACAATCCGCAGGGCAGCGCGGTGTTCGCCTGGAAGGGCGAGAACCTGGAGGAGTACTGGTGGTGCCTGGAGCAGACGCTCACCTGGCCGGACGGATCGGGGCCGCACTCCATCGTCGACGACGGCGGTGACGCGACGCTGCTGGTGCACCTGGGCGTCCAGCACGAGGCCGCGGGAGCGGTGCCCTCCCCCGGCGAGGACGACGCGGAGGAGTACCGGATCCTCCTGGACACGCTGCGCCGTTCGCTGGCCGACAACCCCTCGAAGTACACCGAGATGGCCAAGGCGATCGTCGGCGTCACCGAGGAGACCACCAACGGCGTCAACCGGCTCTACCAGCTGGCCCGGGACGGCGAGCTGCTCTTCACCGGGATCAACGTCAACGACTCCGTGACCAAGAGCAAGTTCGACAACAAATACGGCATCCGGCACTCGCTGGTCGACGGCATCAACCGGGCCACGGACGTGATGATCGCCGGCAAGCTCGCGGTGATCTGCGGGTACGGCGATGTCGGCAAGGGAGCCGTCGAGTCGCTGCGCGGCCAGGGCGCCCGGGTGGTCGTCACCGAGGTCGACCCGATCTGCGCGTTGCAGGCCGCGATGGACGGACTGCGCGTGATGGCGCTCGACGAGGTGCTCTCGACGGGCGACATCTTCATCACCACGACCGGCAACCGGGACATCATCATGGCCGACCAGATGGCCAAGATGAAGCACAACGCGATCGTCGGCAACGTCGGGCACTTCGACAACGAGATCGACATGGCCGGTCTCGCCAAGATTCCCGGCATCAAGAAGGTCGAAATCAAGCCACAGGTGCACACCTGGACGTTCCCCGAGGGGAAGTCGCTCATCGTGCTGAGCGAGGGCCGGCTGCTCAACCTGGGCAACGCCACCGGGCACCCGAGCTTCGTGATGTCGTGCTCGTTCTCCAACCAGACGATCGCCCAGATCGAGCTGCACACCAAGACCGGGGAGTACGCGGCCGAGGTCTACACGCTGCCCAAGCACCTCGACGAGAAGGTCGCCCGGCTGCATCTGCCCGCGCTCGACGCCACGCTCACCACCCTCACCAAGGTGCAGGCCGATTACATCGGTGTCGATGTGAAGGGGCCGTTCAAGCCGGATCACTACCGTTACTGAGCCCTTGTCCGGCCGTAGGTGAGGTACCGACGCCGTACCGAATGCCCCGTTCCCGGCATGTCCGGGAATTGGGCATTCAGTTGTTCGATACATCCCCCCTACGGGGGGCTGCTCTGTTAAAGTACGAAGAACGCACACAGCGGCGAAACGGGGGGAATTCCAGAGTAGCTGTAGACAATTACCCAACGGGGAGATATCGCCGAAGCGGCGATCTTTTGCATCGAATTGTGTGACCAGCGATTCACCTGCCGGCGCACACCCCGCACGGTGAGGCCCCGCCGTCGTCCTGTCTGCACGGATCCGTCCGCAGTGGCGTTGCCCGCCGTGGCCGGTTCCGGCGCGCGGGCGGGTGTCCGCCCCCGGCGGCGTCACCTGTGCGCCCGTCTCAACGAGTTGCCCCCGGCCCTGCCGCACGCCGTAGCTGTCGGCATATGCAGCCCACCCCTCGTGTGTCGTCGACGGCAGCAGTGGCCGCACCAGCTGACCGAAGGAACGTCCATGTTCAACCTTGCCCGCGCCCGTGCCAACGGCAACCGCTATCTGCTCCTGCTCGGCGCCGACATCCTGTTACGCGAGCGGGCCATCGTCTCGGCGCTGCGCACCTATCCGGGACCGGTGATCGGGATGAGCCAGGCGCCGGCGTCGGACAGCGCCAACCGGTTCTTCGACCATGTGCTCAGGGCCGACTACTACGACGCCGCCGAAGCCCTCGCCGCGGTCGAGGCGTTCGAGCGGGAGAGCGGGCTGACGCCGGACGCGGTGGTCCCCGTCATCGAGATGACGGTGCACGTCTCGGTCGCCGTCGCCCGCCACTACGGCCTGCCCACGCTGTCGGACGAGTGCCTGGCCCGGTCCCGGGACAAGCACACGATGAAGGTCGCGTTCGAGGAAGCCGGGGTGCCCTGCGCCCGGCACCGGCTGTTCAGCACACTGCCCGAACTGCGGGACGCCGCCGCCGAGCTGACCTACCCGCTGGTGCTCAAGCCGCGGGACTTCGCGGGAAACGTCGGCACCGTCAAGGTGAACGGCCCCGGTGAACTGCCCGCGGCCTTCGACTACTGCCGCGAATCGCTGCTGGAGATCGCCCCCACCTACGATTTCGCCGACGGCCGCTACCAGGCCGAGGAGTTCTTCGCCGCCACCCATGAGGTCTCCGTGGAGGTCGCCAACCACAAGGGCGAGCGCGCCGTGGTGGCCGTGACGGACAAGTCCAAGGCCGGCGCCCCGTACTTCACCGAAAAGGGCCAGCTGGTACCCAGCGCCGACTCCGGCAACCAGACGCTGCGCCAGGTGGCGCTGGACGCGTGTGCCGCACTCCTCATCGACCACGGCCTGGCCCATGTCGAGGTCCTGGTCAACGGGGACGAGCTGAGCGTGGTGGAGGTCGCCCCCCGCCCCGGCGGCGACGGGATCATGGACCTGATCGACCGGGTCTACGGTTTCAGCCCCTACGACGTCCACATCGCCTCCTACCGGGGCACCCTGGACCGGCTGCCGAAGTTCCCCACCGAGGCGCGGGGCATCGGCGCGACCGCCTTCCTCAAGGCGCCCGAGGGCACCGTCGCCGAGGTCCACCCGGTCAAGGACCTCAGCGACCAGGAAGTGGGCCTCTACACGACGGCCGAGGCCGGCGACTGGTCCCGGCCCCTGACGTCCTATCTGGCCCGGGACGGGGTGCTGGAGTGCTTCCGCAGCGGGCAGCCGGGCGAGCGGCCCGACCCGCACGCCTTCCGGGCCGCGGTGGACGAACTGGCCGGGACCCGCACCGAGCAGCTCTTCACCGTGACCCGGCCGGGCTCCGGGGCGGTGCCCGAGGAGGCCGGGTCGTGACTGCCCGCCAGGCCGGGCGCCGGCCGGTCCTCCGAACGGCGCGGCCGTGCCCGCGCCCGGGGTCCGGCGGGCACCCGCACAGCGTGCCGACGGGAAGCCGCCGGACATGTTCCTGAGCACCCTGCGCACCGTCCGCGGGCTCAACCGCGATCTGCGGACCCTGTTCGTTGCGACGCTGGTGTTCCGGGCGGGCACGATGGCCTTCCCGTTCCTCGCCGCGTATCTGCTGGGGCAGCACCGGTACAGCGCGGCCGAAGTGGGCGTGGTGGTCGGCGCGTTCGGCGTGGGGGCACTGCTCGCCGACCTCTCGGCCAGCGTGTTCCTCGGCCGGATCCGACCGACCCTGGTGATGGTGGCGGGGTCGGTCGTCTACGCGGCCGTCCTCACCGTCGTCCCGCTGCTGTCGGGAGTGGTGCCGCTGGTGGCCGCGGCCCTGCTGTGGGGCATGGCGTACGAGATCTACACGCCCGCTGCGTACTCGCAGGTCGTCGCCAGTTCGCCGGCGGACGAACGGAAGATCGCCTTCTCCTGCAACCGGCTGGCGATCAACCTGGGCATGGGCGTGGGGCCGGCCGTCGGCGGTCTGCTGTTCGCCGTGGCCCCGCTGGCGCTGTTCTACGTCAACGCGGTGTGCGTGCTGGTCGCGGCGGCCGTCCTGTGGGCGCGCAAGCCGTCGGGCGCGCCCGAGCGGGGCCAGGCCGGTGAGCGGGGGCGGCTGGTCTCGTCCACCGCGCACGGCGAGATGCGGTTCTGGACGATCTTCTGCCTGGCCCTGCCGGTGCACGTGGCGTACGCGCTGCCGCCGATCCTGCTGAGCGTCTATGTCATCGAGGGGCTGGGGCTGCCCGCGTACTGGGCCAGTGCGGTGTTCGTCGTCAACGCGGTGGCGATCGTGCTCTTCGAAGTGCCGTTGAACAAGGCGATGTCGGGGATGTCGCACGCGCGGTCGCTGCTGATCGGGTTCGGTCTGGCCGCCGCCGGTTTCACGCTCATGGGCCTGACCGCCAACGGTTTCCTGCTGGCGCTGGTCACCCTGCTGTGGACCGGGGGCGAGATGATCGTCTTTCCCGCGCTGCTCAGCTATGTCAGCCATCTGTCCGACCGGTCGGTGGCCGGCCGCAACATCAGCCTCTACTCGGCCGGCGCCAACATCGGGTTCATCGCCGCACCGCAGATCGGCGTGGCGCTGTCCGCCAAGGGGGCGCCCGGCACCCCGTGGCTGGTCGCGGGCCTGACCGTGGGCGCCGCGTTCGGGCTGCTGCTCGGGGCCCGCTCCAGCACCCGGACCTGGTGCCCCGAGGAGCCGCCCCAGGTGCAACGGCCGCAGCGGGAGGACGCCCCGGTCGGCTGATCCGCGCCCCGCCGCCGCCTGCGCAAGGAGGCCGCCTCTCCCCGTACGTCCCGTTCCCGCCAGCGCGATTCGAAGATCACTGGGCTGTCGCCGGTGCTGTCGGGTGCGGGGCGGGGAGGGAGGTGCGGGGGCGGCTGCGGGGCGTCGGCCGGTCCGGGTGAGGCCGGGGGTGCGGCGTGCGGCGGCGCCGGGCGGCCGGGTGCCGTCGGCGCCGGGCGGCCTGGTGGTGCCGTCGGCCGGCCCGCCGCGGGAGCGTTCGGTGCCGGGCCGCCCGGCCTGGTGGGCGCCGGTCCGGCCGGCGCCCCGGGCTGTCGGGCCGTGCCGGTCCGGTGGGCGGCCGGGTCAGTGGGCGGCCTGCCGTAGCCGGTGGGTGAGGGTGTGCCACGGGCGGCAGTCGACGACGGGCAGGGCGTGGAGCGCGGCCTGCTGGGCGAGCCACCGGGAGTACCGGGCGCTGACGTCCGCCCGTCGGCTCTGCGTACCGTTCTCCGGTTCGCGGTCGGCGTAGTTGGCGGTGATCTGGGCGGCGTCGTCCTCGTGGAGGAAGACCGCCCGCACGGTCCGGCCCGCGGCGGCGCCCTCCTTCCTCGCCCGTACGGCGGCGGCCGGGGTGAGGTAGTCGCCCTCGATCACCGCCGCCGTGTCGACGGTCAGGCGGTTGCGGACGACGCCGAGCAGGGCGGGTTCCAGGGCGTCGGCGGTGGCGATCTGCAATTCCACCACCCGCTCGGGGTCGAGGCGGGTGGGGTCGGGGACGGCGTCGAAGTGGTGCAGGCCGGGGTGTTGTCCGGCGCTGGTGATGCTCTGGACGGCGCTGACCACGTCGTCGAACTCGACGATGAACGCCCCTGATTCCCGGGCCAGTTGTGCGGCCGCCCGGCTCTTTCCTATGCCGGAGGCTCCGCCGAGAAGAAGTACGTCCCACTCTGTCCTGGTCACGGCCCGACCGTAACGCACCGCCGCGGACCGCCCCGGGGCCGGGTGCGCCGACGTCGGTCGCGGACGGCGGCGGCCGCGGCGGGGCGTGCGACGATGCCTCATGCTTCTCGTCTTCTTCGGCCCGCCGGGCGCGCTGGTGCTGATCGCGGCCGTGTCCGGGCTGGTCGCGCACGCCGTACGCAGGATCCGGGAGGGGTGCGCGCCGCGGCTGGCGAGTCCCCGGCCGCTGGGGCTGGTGTCGGTGGCGGCGCTGAGCGCCGCCGTCCTGGTCTTCGGTTATGCGGAGGCGCTCTACTCGCCCGGGTTGTACGGGGACAAGACCTGTCTGGCCCGGATGGGCGTCAGGGCCCATCCCCAGTCGTCGGGCCACTTTCCGCTCAGCACGGTGTGCAGCGGCGTGGAGATCGTCCCGGCCTGGGTCAACCCCGCGCTGACCGCTATGGCCGTGCTGGCGGTGCTGACGCTGGTGGCCGTGCCCGTCGCGTACGTGGTGCGCCGGCTGACCGCGGCGCCGGTGTGCGGCGGGTGAGTCGCCGTCACCGCGGTGCGGCGCCCCGGAGCGGCCGGGGGCGTCCGTGCCGGCCGCGGTGCGAGGGCCGCTCCCCGCCGTGGTCCGCCTCAGGCCGGTGGCGGTGCGGCGGCCGGCAGGGGGCCGGCGGGTGTGTGCAGCCCGGTGATGACCATATGCGTCAGCAGGTCGTAGCTCTCGTCGAGTTCCTCGGGGAGCTGGAAGGCGCCTTGGGCTTCGAGGGCCGCGAAGCCGTGGAGGACCGCGCGCAGGCAGCGGACCGCGTGGATCGCCGCGGAGTCCGTCAGGCCGTAGGCCCGCAGGGTGGCGAAGAGGATGTCGAGCAGCCGCTTGCCGGCCTCGGCCGTCCGTGGTTCGGGGCGGTGCAGGAGTGCGGCGTAGCGGTGCGGGTGGTGGCGGGCGTAGTGGCGCCAGGCCGTCATGAGGGCGCGGATCGCCTCGTCGGCGGAGCGGCCGAGCACGGCCTGGCCGACCTGGTCCGCGATGTCGTTCATGATCCGCGCCGACATGAGGTCGCGTAGTTCGGCGAGGTTGCGTACGTGCTTGTAGAGGGAGGGGGTGGCCACGCCCGCCCGGCCGGCCACCGCCGACAGGGTCAGGGCGGCGGGGCCTTTCTCGTCGAGGAGTTGCAGTGCGATGTCGACCACGGCGTCCGTGGAGAGCGCTGCCCTAGCCACGTACGCCGGCCTTGAGGAAGGCCAGGATGGCCGTGGTGACTTCGGCGGGGAACTGGGCGTGTGCGTAGTGGCCCGCACCCTCGATCATCTGGAGCCGGCCGAGTCCCGCGGGCATCTGCGCCACGATGGCCTCGCCCTCGGCCCGGGGGTCGGGCCAGTCGGGGTCGAGGGTGCCTTCGATGACCAGGGCGGGGCACCGGATGTCGGCGAGCCTGGCGCCCGCGTCGGTGGGTGCGGACATGCCCATCTTGGCGACGACGGCCATCCGGCCCGGCCGGCGCAGGTCGGCGTCGAGGGCGGCGATACGGTCGGCGAAGCCGGCGGGCCGGGGGCCCGGGTGGGCGTGGTCGAGGTAGCGCTTCCACAGTCCGACGCTGCGCAGCAGTCCGGCGCCCATCAGGAGCGTCATGCCCTTGCGGTAGCGGGGGTGGGAGACCAGGGCGCCCAGGCCGGTCTGCTGTGCGCGGGTGAACGGGCTGATCTCGACGAGGGCGCTGACCAGTTCGGGTTCCCGGGCCGCGGCGATGGTGGCGGCGCCGCCGGCGAAGGAGTGGCCGACGAGGACGGCGGGGCCGCCCAAGTGCCGGATGAGAGCGAGCAGATCGTCCGCGGCGTCGGTGCGGGTGTAGGAGGGCCAGCCGGTGCTGGACTCGCCGTGTCCGCGCTGGTCCATGGCGGCGACCCGGAACCCGGCCGCCACGAGGCGGGCGGCCACCTCGTCGTAGGCGGCCCGGTTGTCGCCCATGCCGTGGGCGAGCACGATCAGCGGGCCCTCGCCCGTCACGTCGTAGGCGAGCTGTCCGCCGTTGGCCGTCAAGAAGTGCGTCATGCCGTCCCGTCCCCGAAGAGTTAATGTCTGTAGCCATGAAGCTAATGCCATTAGCTTGATGCGTCAAGGCGGCCGCCTCCCGCCTCCGCTCCCCCATCGCCCGTTCACCCACGGTGACCGCGACGGGGGCCGGGGCCAGGCGGGAACCCCGAACCCACGCAGTCGAGTTGACATCCGCACCAGGTGCTGCAATATGAACAGGAGGTCGTTTTACGGCCTCAATGTACGTCGATAGCGGCATATGGGTGTTCCCGGAAGGTGTCCGTCTTCACCACCCAGCGTGAATGCCGGCGGGCCCGGTCTGTTCGTCTTCGAGGGCCCGCACGGTGACCGTCGCTCGCAGTCGAGCCACCGGCCGCAGCCGCCCGCCGGCGCCGCGTGACAGCGATCAACTCCGCCGGCGCCGCATCAGTGGCTCCGCGTCCGGCCCACGGCACAGCGCCGAGGAGCCGGCGCCGTGCTGCCCGGCACTTCCGCCGGGCCGGCCACCCGTGCCCTGTCGGCGTGCTCCGACAGAAGGGCAACTGACCATGAGCCTCTCCCGACGTCCGGGAAGTCCCGCCGGCACGACGCGGGCCGACGGGACGTCTCCGTACCCCGCCCGCCCGGCGCTCTGGGACATGTGGCCCGGCCGGGCGTGGCGTCCCTCGTTCCCGCGCATGCTGACAGCGCTCCGCCTTGCCCTGGCGACGGTGTATGTGTGGTTCGGGGTGCTCAAGCTCGTCGGCTCCAGCCCGGTCGGCACCCTGGTCAGGGCCGCGCTGCCGTTCCCGGCCCCGGCGTGGTTCATCCCCGCGCTGGGCGGTGTCGAGATCTCCATCGGCGTGCTGTTCGCCCTCAACCGGTACCTGCCACAGCTGCTGCCGGTCTTCGCCGCCCATATGGCCGGCACCTTCTCCCTTCTGGTCACCGCCCCGCACCTCGCCTTCCAGAACGCCAATCCGCTGCAACTGACCGCGACGGGCGAGTTCGTCGTCAAGAACCTGATCCTGCTCTCGGCCGGGGCCCTGGTCGCGGCGGCCGCGGGCCGCACCACGGCCGCCGGCGCGCAGGCAGCCCGCTCGGACCACCTTCCGGTGCCGCAACCGCACGCGGAACCGGAGCCGTTGGCGGAGCGGCACTGCTCGTACGGGCCCACGGCCTGCCCGGACTGCGGCGCACCGGCGGTGGAACGCCGGCACCCGGCCGGACCGGCGGGCGCCGCCGAGGCCGGCGCCTGGTGGTGCCGCGGATGCGGACTGCGTTTCGCGGTACGCCACCACGTACAGCGGGTGCCCGGCACCGGCCGCACTCCCCCGGCCGCCCCGGCCCGCCGCCGCCGGCTGCCCGGCGCCCACCGCCGAGGAGAGGCCCGGCGGCGTCGCAGCCCCGTGGAAGCGGAAGCGGAAGAGAGCTGACGCGGCTGCCGGGGATCGGTGAACTCCCCGGTCATGGTGGGGAGTTGCCGGTCAGGGCGTAGGAGCGGGCGGGACGCGGGCGCGTGGGGCGAGGTCCGGGCGGCGTCGGCGGGTGCGCACCGGCGCCGCCGACGGCTGTCGCCCGCCGGAGCCCCTGCGCTCGGGCGGGTGGTCACTCGGCGGCGGCCGCGAGGAGGGCGGGCGAGGCGAGCACGCGAACACGGCAGCGGGCCGGGCAGCCCTGGTAATGCGGACGGCGCGGGCCGTCCGTGCCGGCGACCGTGTCGCGCCGCGCCGCGTTTCCGCCGGGCGCGGCGCGGCACGCGTCCGTACGGGCCGCCGGGACGTGCTCGTCGCGGTGCGCCGGGGTGCGCTCGTCGCGGTGCGGCTCGTACGGCGCGCGCGGCATCGTCGGGCGCCCGGTTCCGAGGCGCCCGACAGCCCTCCCCGTCGGGACCGGGCGGGACCTGGATCAACTGCCGTGCAGTCCGGCGGCGGCCGCGTGGTCCGGGGCCGGACGCCGCCAACGGTTTCGCCGCCGTCCTTCGTCCGCGTGGCGCGCCAGCGCGTCGCGGGGAGTGCCGCCGTGGGTGCGGCACGGTAGGGGGGTGCGCCCTCCTCTTCTTCTTCCTGCCGTCGCGGTGACCCTGCTGATCGCCACCGCCGGCTGTGTGTCCGTACCGGCCGGCGGACCGGTGCGCGCGCCCGTCCTGGCCCCTGACGGACGTACGGTCGCGCCGGTGTGGCCCTCCCCCGCGGTGACGCCGCGTCAGGAACAGCCCCGGGAACAGCTGGTGACGGTGCGCGGTCTGCCGGAAAAGCCGGTGCGGTCGCCGAAGGCGGGCACTGCGCGGGGAGTGCGGCCGGTGCGCGCTGTGCCGCCGCGGCGGCGGGAGCGGCCGCCCCGGCGGGTGTGGCCGTCCGGCGCTCGGGCGGCGGTCCGGTCGCCGGCGCCGGCGCACACGGTGCGGCGGGACCGTCACGGTGTGCCCGTACTGCCGTGGCCGCGGGCGTCGGCCGATGCCGGGGCGGTGTGCCGGATGGCGTCCGGGCAGGTCCGCGGGGAGCTGCTGCGCATCTGCCGCCAGATGTTCGGCGGCTGAGCGCCCGGCACCGGGCAGTCGGCGCGGGGCGGTCGGCACCGGGCAGTCGGCGCGGGGCGCGGCCCGGGGCGCGCGCGACCGGGTACTGAGTACCCGTCCCCTCGCTGCTGAGTAGCTGTCCCGATGCCGGGGCGCGCCGCCCCGGCCAGGCTGACGGCCATGACGACACCCGCCCCTCCGCCCGCCCCGACGCCCGCCCCGGCAGCCGGCTCTGCCACCGTCGGCCCGTTCGCGCCCTCCCCGGCGGCCGTGCGGGTGTCCGCCGCCCTCGGCCTGCTCGCGCTCGTGCTCGCCTACGGGGTGTGGCTCCTCGTCGTCCTGCACCAGGCGTACCGCGGCGACGGCACGAGCGGGCCGCTGGTGGATGCGTCCCTGTGGTCGATGAAGCTGTCGGCCGTCGTGGGCGTCGTGGCGCTCGCGCTGCCCCGCACCGTGCTCGGCCACGCGGCACGGGTCAGGGCGGTGTGGGCGCAGTACGCCCTGGCTGTCGCCGGGCCGGTACTGGCCGCCGTCCACTTCGGCTGAGGGCGGCGGCAGGGCGGCGGCTGACGGCTGCGTGCGCGCGAAGTACGCGGCCCCGTCCGCGGGTTGTCTTCTTTACTTCCCTGTCCCGTTCAGGCGGCCGTCGGCATCGGGCTGTTGCCGCTCTTGGCAGGCGGTCGGGCTGTCGGGCGGTCGGGCTGTCGGCGGGACGGCCCGCCCCGGGGGCGGTGTGCTATCGCGCCGGTGCGCCGGCCTCTTCGCGGCTTGCCGCGTAGTACTCCCGGAGGATCTTGGCCAGATCGGGGATGTGCCGGGAGAGGAAGAGCAGTTCCGGCGGGGGCGTGAACTCCGGGTCGATCTCCTCGGCCCAGCTCAGGGTGGCCGGGCGCAGGTCGTTCTCGATCCATCCGTGCCACTCGACGGGGAGTTTCCAGTCCTGTTCGTAGCCGATCGCGATCGTGTGGTGGACGACGTCCTCCACGATGCGTTCGCGGCTCCACGCCTGGAGGGGCGGCCGTACGGGGGTGAAGGAGGCCAGTGCGGTCCGGGGTGCCTCGCCCAGGATCCGGGCCGTCATCTCCTGGGCCAGCAGCGGCGACAGGTGCAGGCCGTCCCGGTAGGTTCCGGTCATGATCCACAGGCCGTCCATGCCGCCGGCGCCCAGCAGGGGGAATCCGTCCACGGAGACCGGCCGGTTTCCGACCTGGACCTTGGCGACGTGGCTGTCCCAGAGGTTGCGCCGGACCTGGCGGTGGGCGCACTGGAGCAGGAAGACCAGGTCCCGCATCTCGGCGATGTCGCGCGGTGCGGAGGAGATGACGTTGGTGGCGCCGAGGTAGACCTCTCCCTGGCTTCTGGGCAGGACGTGCAGTCCGCAGGCGAAGGAGCGGTTGGGGGTGCGGATGACGCTGCGCGGCGAGGTGCCGTCCACGGTCTTGACGAGGGCCGAGACGCCGTAGCCGCTGACCAGTTTGGGGATGCGCGGGCCGACGGGCAGGGTGTCCAGCAGTGCCTGGGTGCGGGCGCCGGCGGCCAGCACCACCTGGCCGGCGCTGATGCCCTCGCCGTTCGCCAGGGTGACGCCGGTGACCCGGTCGCGGTCGTGGGCGACCGCGGTCGCGAGTTCGGTGATGACCGTGCCGCCGGCCTTGGTGAACGCGGATTCCAGCCGCTCCATGAGGGCGACGGGGTTCACGGCGTGCTCGCCGGGGATGTGGAACGCCTTCAGCGGGCGGGAGATGGGGTCGCCTGTCCACCCAGTCGAGGTCGGCCGGGTCCACGTCGTGGAACGGTTCGGCGTAGCGGACGAGTTCGGCGCGGATGGCGGCGAAGTTGGCGTCGTCGATCTCGGGGATGCCGATGGTGTTGAGGATGACGGTGGTTCCGTCGGCCGTCTTGATGCTGTCGCCGCCGCCGGTCTCCTCGTCGAGTTCGGCCAGCCCCTACGGTGCCGCCTGCGCCGCCTACCTCCTGGCCGCGCCGGCGGCGACGGCGCTGGTCCGCCGCCGCACTGCCGCCCAAGGAGTTGACGTGACGTCAAAGGGCTGAGTGCGACGGGCCCGCAGGCGGCGCTGACGGGCCGGGAGGAGGAGGTGCTGCGACTGATGGCCACCGGCCGGCCTGTCCAACCCGGAGATCGCAGAGTCGTGCAGGGTGAGCCTGGAGACGGTGAAGACGTACGTCGGGAACGTGCTGACCAAGCTCGACGCACAGAACCGGACCACGCGGTGGTGATCGCGTACGCAACCGGCCTGATCGTGCCCGCGGTCGCGGGCTGACGCGACATCAGGTGGCCTGACCCGGCCTGCCGGTGCCGCTGAACCAGCGTCCGGAGCAGTCCACGCTCGGGACACCTCCGCACCCCGGGGGCAGGCCCGGCTATGGGAACTTGGGGAGTTACCCGCCCTCGCCAGCGGGAGAAGTCGGCCGTGCAGGAGTTTCGGGAGGCCCCGCCGTTGTCCTGGCCCTCCTCGGCACCACCCTGTGCAAGCAGTGCGCGCACCGGTCGGCCCGGCTATGCGGTGTTCCCGTCGCCGGGCGGGTTGCCGGCTGCCGCGCGGGCAGTGACCAGGCCCGATTCGTAGGCCGCGATGACCGCCTGGGCACGGTCACGGACGTCGAGCTTGCCGAAGATGCTGGTGATGTAGTTCTTGACCGTGGAGACGCTGATGTCCAGGTCGTGGGCGATCTCGGCGTTGTCGAGACCGGTGGCCATCAGACGCCACACCTCGACCTCCCGGGGTGTGAGTTCGCCAAGGTCGGTGGGGAGTGGCTGCGACGCGCTGTGAGGGGCCCGTACGTAGGTGGAGATCAGCTGGGTGAGCAGGCGCGGCGCGACGACGGCCTCCCCTGCGTGGACGGTGCGGATCGCCGCGCTCAGGTCCTCCGGCGAGCTGTCCTTGGGCAGGAACCCGCAGGCTCCGGCGCGCAGGGCACCCACGACGTACTCGTCCATGTCGAAGGTGCTGAGGGCCAGGACCCGGCAGCCGGGCACGGTGGCGGCGAGTTCCCCGGTCGCGCCGACCCCGTCGAGGACGGGCATCCGGATGTCCATCACCACGACGTCGGGGCGCAGCCGACGGGCGAGAGTGACGGCCTGGGCGCCGTTCTCGGCCTCTCCCACCACCTCGAAGGACGGGTCGGGGGAGAGGATCAGCGACAGGCCGCGCCGGACCAGCGGCTGATCGTCCACGATCAGCACCCTGATCCTCGGTGTGTTCGGCCGGGTCCCGGTCATCGGTGTGCCCCCTCGTGCTGGACGGCCGCCTCGTCCGTGGTCAGCGGCAGGTCGGCCACTACTGCGAACCCCCCATCGGCCTGCGGGCCGACGGTGAGGGTGCCGCCGTGCAGGGCGACGCGCTCGCGCATGCCGATCAGGCCGTAACCGCCCGAGCCCACCGACGACGCCCCCTCCTGCGGCGGTGTGCTCCCACCGTCGTCCCGCACTTCGACGGTGACCCGATCCTGACCATACGCCAGCCGTACGGACGCGCAGGCAGGCCCCGCGTACTTACGGGCGTTGGTCAGGGCCTCCTGGGCGATCCTGAACACCGTGAGGCCGACGGTCGGCGGCAGCGGGCGCTGCGGCCCGTGGACGCTGAACTCGGTCGGCAGTCCGGCAAGACGGGACTCGGCCACCAGACGGTCGAGGTCGTCGACGCCCGGCTGGGGCTGCGACGGCGCGGCCTCCACTTCGTCACCGGCCCGCAGCACGTCCAGGAGCTGGCGCATCTCGCGCAGGGCGAGCCGCCCGGAGGATTCCAGGGTGACCAGGGCGTCCCGGACCACCTCCGGTTCGGCGAGGTTGGCCCGAGCTCCACCTGCCATCAGCTGCATGGTGGTGATGTGGTGGGCCACGATGTCGTGCAACTCCCGTGCGATGCGGCGGCGTTCGTCGGCCAGCGCACGGTCGGCGAGGAGTCTGCGGTTCGCCGCCACCTCCCGCTGCCAGCGGTTGACCGCCATGGCGGTGCCGACGACTATCAGGGTAGAGAGGGGCGAGGCAATGGCGTCCTGCCAGGTCGGAATCCGGCCGTGGCTCTGGCTCAGCAGCGTCAGCGACACCGCCGCGGCGGCCGCGACCGCCGTCACCCGGCCGGTGCAGGCCCTGGCGACCGAGTACAGGGCGACCAGCAGGACGGCACCGAAGTGTCCGGGCAGCGGCGCGGTCAGGGTGGCCGTCGTATCGAGTGCCAGTACGGCAGCGAGCACCACCACCGGGTAGCTGCGCCGGGCCAGCAGCGGCAGGGCTGCCAGCGCAACGAGGAGGAACCCGGCCACGTTCACGGCGTACCGGCCATCGGGGTCGTCGAAGAACACGTAGCTGAGCAGGTTCATCGCGCAGGCCCCGCCGGTCACGAGTGCGTCGTTGCGGGTCCACGGCAGCCCGGCGCCGGCGCTCTCGACGCCCAGCGGCTTCCGGGCATCGTCGGGCCCGATGTGTCGGCGCCTGCGCATGTCTGTTCTCCCTGTGTCCGGCCTCCGGGCCTCCAGTACAGAGTTTCACAGCAGCCGCGGTGGCAGCACCGGCGGCGGCAGCACGCGGCCCGCGACCAGGACCGGGACCAGGACCAGGGTCCTGGTCCCTGGCCGGGGCAGACCCCAGGTCCCGGGTCCGGATCATCCGCTGCCATGACGCTTGCCGGCCCCTCCCGGTGATGGTCTGGAGACCGGCCGGGAGCCCCCGGCAGACGTCCGCATGCAAGTCCGTCCGCCGGAGGACATCGTGATCCGCGCCCTGACCGGCTACTCCACCAGACACCCGTGGAAGGTCATTGCCCTCTGGGCGGTGCTGGGTGCCGTGCTGAGCGCCCTGGCCCCGACACTGATCGGCCGCGTCACCCAGAACCAGACCGGGGATTTCCTGCCCAGGAGCTACGACTCGGCCGCCGCGCTGGAGATCGCCGAGGAGCAGTTCGGGGTGAACCCCAACGCCACCACGGTGACGATGCTGGTCGCCCGGTCCGACGGCAAGGCTCTCGGCGCCGCCGACCAGAAGCGGGTTGAGGCCGAGGCGGCGAAGCTGGCGCAGCGCCGGGTGATGATGCCCAGGGAGGACGACAGGCCGAAGTTTCTGGTCCCGGACCGTTCCCAGACGCCCGGGATCGCCCCGGCGATGGTGGCGCCCGACCGGAGTTTCGAGCTGCTCTCCGTCGAGCTGATCGGGAACCGTACGGACAAGGGGGTCCAGGGCGTCTACCGGGCCTTCCGGGACGCCGCCCGGACGCAGTTCTCCGAGGCGGGGATGCGCACCGGCTTTACCGGGAGTCTCGCTGACACTGTCGACACCACCGATTCCCACGAGACCGCCGCGAAGGTCGGGGGCGCCCTCCTCATGGGGCTCATCCTGCTGATCAACGTGCTGGTGTTCCGCAGCGTGCTGGCGGCCCTGCTGCCGCTGGTCGCGGTCGCCATGATCATCGGCGTGGCAGGGGGAGCCATCGCGGGTGCCGCGATACTCACCGGGCGCAAGCTCGACGCGGGCACCCCTGATCTGATCAGCGTGGTCCTGCTCGGTATCGGCATCGACTACCTGTTGTTCCTGCTGTTCCGCTTCCGCGAGCAACTGCGCGCCCGGCCGGAGCAGTCCGCCCGCGAAGCGGCCGGGCAGGTCTCGGGCCGGGTGGGCACCGCGATCACCTCGGCGGCGCTGACCATCGTGGCCGCGTTCGCCACGCTGGGCGTGGCGACCTTCGGGCAGTTCCGCTCGCTGGGTCCCGCGATCGCCGTCGCGGTCCTGGTGATGCTGCTCGGCAGCCTCACCCTGCTGCCGGCGCTCCTCGCGTCCGCCGGGCGCAAGATGTTCTGGCCCTCCAAGGCCCTTGGCCACGAGCCGAGCGAGGGCCGT
This sequence comes from Streptomyces sp. x-80, assembly GCF_046549095.1. Lineage (NCBI taxonomy): Bacteria > Bacillati > Actinomycetota > Actinomycetes > Kitasatosporales > Streptomycetaceae > Streptomyces > Streptomyces sp. x-80. The sequence goes on along the minus strand of NZ_JAJPWM010000016.1, from coordinate 68,764 downwards.
GCCGCCCGCTTCGGGGCTCTGGTCGCACGACGACCGCTGACGATGGTGGTCGCCTCCGTCGCCCTGCTTGCCGCGCTGGCCGCCGGGCTGATGGGGATCCGCATGGACTACGGTCAGGGCGACGCCGCTGCCGAAACCCCTGCGGCGGCTACCGCGACCGAGATCTCCCGTGCGCTGCCGGCCGGAGTTTCGGACCCGACGAGCGTCTTCGTCACCGCCGCTGACGGCGGCACCCTCACCGCAGGCCGGCTCGACGGCCTCTACCGTGCCCTCACCCAGGTCAAAGGCGTGGGCCAGGTCGCACGGACCGTCCTGAACAAGGACCACCGCGCCGCCCGGATCGACCTCTACCCGACCGCAGACCCGCAGAGCCAGCAGGCCCGCGACCTGGCCTCCGGACCCGTGCGGGCAGCGGTCGCCCAGCACACACCCGCCGGAACGACGGCACATGTGGGCGGAACGGCGGCGATCTCCGCCGACATCTCCACCGCCGTCGACCACGACCTGAAGATCGTGTTCCCGGTCGCGGCCGCGCTCATCGCGCTCATCCTCCTGCTGCTCCTGCGCAGCCTGCTCGCACCGGTGATTCTGATGCTCTCCGTCGGACTCGGCTTCGCCGCCACCCTCGGCGCCGCCACCCTGCTGTTCCAGCACGTCCTCGGTAAGCCGGGCGTCAACTTCTCCCTCCCGCTGGTGCTGTTCCTGTTCGTCGTAGCACTGGGCACCGACTACAACATCCTCATCAGCGACCGGATCCGGGAGGAAATGCAGCGGCCGGGCCCGGCCCGCGCCGCCGTGGCCCGCGCGGTACAGCACACGACACCGGCCATCGCGACGGCCGGGCTGGTCCTTGCCGGCTCCTTCGCCTCGCTCGCCACGACCCCGGGCAACGAACAGATCGCCTTCGCGATGACGCTCGGCATCCTGCTCTCCGCGCTCGTCCTTTCGCTGGTGCTGGTCCCCGCCCTCACAGCGCTCCTCGGACGGAGCGTCTGGTGGCCGGTCCGCCCACAGCCCGCCAAGGGTGGCCAACCGCGGCACCGCGCGAACGCACCTGCCCCGGAACCCGACCGGGTCACGGCGTACTGACTGAGCAACTCAGGTGGCCGGTGAGCACTTCATCCCCGGACACCGCCTTCCGCACCACGACCGTATCCACCAGCCCAAGGAGACCTGTGACCATCCTCAGCCCCACCGCGCGGCGCGCCTCCGCCGCGAGCCTCGCTCTCGCCGCCTGCTTCACCACTTCCCCCGCCCTGGCCTCAGCTTCAGAGGCCCCCGCCAAGAACGGCACCGCAGCCGGGCTCGACCAGTACTACCGGCAACACCTCGGCTGGGGCAGCTGCGTCACGGGCCCCGTCGACACGACGGGCCGCGATCTGGACAAAGCCGGTGTGCAGTGCGCGGACGTCACCGTGCCGCTGGACTACGCCCGCCCCGCGGGGCGCACGATCACCGTCGCGATATCCCGGCTCAAGGCCACCGACGCCCGCCACCGCATCGGCTCGATCCTGCTGAACAACGGCGGGCCGGGCGGACCCTCGGTCCAGTCACCGCCGGACGTCCGCAAGGCGATGAAGGACGTCGGTGCGCGCTACGACATCGTCGGCTTCGACCCACGCTTCGTCGGCCGCAGCACCCCACTGGACTGCGGCTGGCCCGTCGGCACGTCCTGGTTCTCGGCCGGCGCCGGTCGGGCGGGCTTCGACCGCCAGGTCGTCCTGCAGAAGAGCCTTGCCGACAAGTGCCGCGCCGCCGACGCCTCAGTGCTGCCGTACATCAGCACCCGCAACACGGCCCGTGACATGGATGTCGTCCGCGGCGCGCTCGGCGAGCGGAAGATTTCCTATCTCGGCTACTCGTACGGCACCTACTTGGGCACGGTCTACACCCAGATGTTCCCCGGCCGCTACGACCGCGTCGTGCTCGACGGCGCGGTCGCCCCCGCCGACTACGGTCCCCGCCTGACGAAGGGCACCGAGCGCGCGAGCGAGAAGGCGCTGTCCGCCTGGGCCGCGTGGGCGGCGGACCGCGACGCCGCGTACGGCCTCGGCCGCACCCGCGCCCAAGTGCTCACCACCGTCGACCGCGTCCTCAGGGCGTCCGCCCGCGGCCCGTTGACCGTCGGCACCGGCTCGGACGCCTTCCGGATCGACGACACCCAGGTGCCGGTCCTCCTCTACTCCGGCATCGGAGACGACACCGACCCGACCCGGGCGTTCCTCGCCGAGCAGCTGGCCGTGCTGAGCAGGGCCGCACGGGGCACGGCGCCGGCGCCGCTCTCGCCGGAGTTCGCCGCGACGCTCCGGTACCTACTGCACGGTGCGGCCGAACCGTCGGGGGTCCAGGCCGCGGTCCTCTGCGGGGACGTGGCCGCCCCGCGCGACCCCGAGGTCTACTGGCGCGACATCGAACGTAGCCGGGCCGCGCACCCGGTGTTCGGTCCGATGACCAACAACATCGGCCCCTGCGCCTTCTGGGACCGCCCCCGCGAGGAACCCACCCGGGTCCGCCGCGACGCCCCGGTACTGATCGTGGCCGCCACCGGCGACCCGCGCACCACCTACAAGAGCAGCGTGACCCTGCACGAGCAACTGCCCGGCTCCAAGCTGCTCACCCTCAAAGGCGCCAACCGACACGCCCTCTTCGGGCGCTACGGCAACGCCTGCGTGGACGACGAGGTCAACAGCTACCTGGCTACCGGCAAACTGCCGACGAAGAATCAGACTTGCGTCAAGCGGGCCGGTGAGGCGTCTTCGTAGGGCAGGAGCCCTCGCCTTGGCCGGCCTGCCGGTGTTCGGCGCTCTTGAGTTCATCGCGGGCGCCCGCTACGTCGCTGTCAGCTTCCGCCGGGGCGTTGGCGGCCGCACTCGCCCGGCACTCTTCGCGACGCATCGGCTCCCGGCGCTCACGGGTCAGCACCATGTACGCCGCGCTGCCGACGGTCAGGGCGGAGGCCGCGCCGGTCCCGCCGGTCTCCAGCGCGGCCAGGGCCGTCTCCCGGTTCTCCCACAGCTCCTGGACGGTCTGCACGGTGGCGTCCAGGTCCCGGGTGGACAGGTAGCCGGTCTCCACCATGCCTGTCCCGAGGGCGAGACGGAAGGACAGACGGCGCCACCCGGCCTTGTAGGAGCGGCGCCGTACGCGGCCCTCCGCCTTCGGCAGGACGCGGTTGCCCGAGCGCCAGAACGTCGCGTCGGTCCGCTTCACGCCGTCCAGGTTCCGGCCGGCCAACATCCTGTCGATCCCGAACGCGAGGGATTCGGCGGTCTCTTCCACCTGCTTGTCGAACTTCGTCTGTGCCATGGCCGTGCCCTTTCGGTGTGCGTCCGGGCACCTCACCCCAGAAGCGGACACCCCTGTCCATGCGGGTCCGCCTGTGGACAGAGTTCGCTGAAATGTGGGCTCCGAGCTGGGATCTGTGGACAACCCCGTGGCGCAGAAATCCCCACGCCGCCCATCTGTGCGGCTCGGTCGGTACAACGGAAGGTGCAGGGCCGATCTGCGGAAAGAGGGCCGATGACGGACCACGAACAGCAGCGCGACGCGAGCAGTTCCTCCAGGGCGGCAAGGACGCGCAGGAGAGGTGGGAGCGGGAGATCGCCTCTCCGGACGGGCCGCTGCCGGGAGCAGCGCTCGATGTGCTGGAGCACGCCGGCGGTACGGCCACGAACCGTCACTCAGCGTGCCCGCATCACGGAATCTGAGCCAGAGCCCCGCTCGCTGTCCGGCTCGCCCGGCGGGGCGGGGCTGCTGGATGTCGGCTGCTGGGATAGCGGCTACGCGACCGCGCTTGCCGAGCTCGGGTTGTGTGCTTGGTCACCGTGAGCGTGGGGTGTGCAGGATGCCGTTGATCAAGGCGTGGAAGGTCCATGTGCGGCGTGCTACGGGCGGACCGGAGACCAGCTCCTCGGCGAGGGCGGCGACATGCGGCTGCCGGTCCGCGGAGACATGGCCCAGGGCGTCGGTGAGCGCGTTCCAGTCGTCCTCGGCGCCGGCGGACTCCTTGCGTGCCGAGTGCTCCGCGGCGGAGGCGGTAGCGGCTTGCAGCAGGATGTCGACGCCCCAGGCGGCCTGGTCGCCGGGCACGCCGCCCTCGGTCAGCAGCGCGAGCAGCGCCTCCACCAGGTTGAGGTAGTTGCGGCCGGAGGGGCGGGCGACCAGCGCCGAGGAGGCCAGGCTCGGGTGGGCGAAGAGCACCTCGTTGTACGAGGTGAGGACGGCCTCGATCCGATCCCGCCAGTCACCGTCGGCCGTGTCCGGGCTCAGGTCGACCTCGCCCAGGAGCTCTTCAAGGATCGCGGCGTGCAGCTCGGTGGTGTTGGCCACATACACGTACAGGGACGCGGGTCCGGTGTCGAGCTCCTGGGCCAGGCGGCGCATGGTGACCCGGTGCAGACCTTCGGCCTCCATCAGGCGCACCGCCGTGGCGATGATCCCTTCCCGGGTGAGGGGTGGCTTGGCTGGGCGCTCGCGGCGGCTGCGGGGCTGAGGGCTGTGGGGCATCTGCCCATCGTAGCGCGAACACATTCGTGGCGAACTTGTTCGTAACGAACGTGTTCGTTACGGTGGATGGGTACCCACCGCCGAAAGGAGTGATCCGCCATGTCCGCATCCACCGCACCCCCGGCCGCCGACACCCCGGTCGCGCCGAAGAACATCCGCTGGATTCTGGCCGGCGTCCTGCTGGCGATGCTGCTCTCGCAGCTCGACGGTCTGATCGTCGGCACCGCCATGCCCACAGTCGTCGCCGACATCGGCGGCCTCGACCACATCTCCTGGGTGGTGACCGCCTATACCCTCACCACTGCCTGCTCCACTCCGGTCTGGGGAAAGCTGGGCGACCTGTTCAACCGCAAGCACCTGTTCCTGGGCTCGATAGCGGTCTTCATGATCGGCTCAGTCCTCTCCGGCCAGGCGTCCTCGATGGGCGAGCTGATCGGCTTCCGCGCGCTGCAGGGCATCGGCGCCGGCGGCCTGATGGCCGGGGCATTCGCTCTGATCGGTGCGCTGCTGCCGCCGCGTGAGCGCGGCAAGTACCAGGGCATGGTCGCGATCACGCAGGCCGTGGGCAGTATCGGCGGCCCGCTCGTCGGCGGCTTCATCACCGGCCACCTGGGCTGGCGGTGGGCGTTCTACGTCAACATCCCCATCGGCCTGATCTGCATCGTCTGGTGCGCACTGCTGCTGAAGGTGCCCGCAGCACCCAAGGGCAAGGTCGTCATCGACTGGCTCGGCATCACCCTCATGACCTCGCTGATCAGCGTCGTCGTGATGGCCGCGACCTGGGCCGGCAGCACGTACGCCTGGGGCTCCTGGCAAATCCTGACCCTCGCCGCGGCCGCGCTCGTCCTGCTGGCGGCCTTCATCGCCTCCCAGCGGCGGACGGATGAGCCGCTGCTGCCGCCGCGGATCTTCACTGGGCAGCGCAACTTCCCGATCGCCGCGGTGCTGCTGACGGTCGCCGGTGTGGCCATGTTCGGCGGCACGCTCTACCTGCCGATGTTCCAGCAGACGGTCCAGGGTGCCTCGGCATCGAACTCCGGCCTGTTGCTGCTGCCGATGATGGCGGGCACTGTCGCCGCCTCCATGGTGGCGGGCAAGGTGATGGCGAGGACCGGCAGGTACAAGATCTTCCCGGTGGTCGGCGCCGCTTCGCTCGCGATCGGTATGGGTCTGCTGGCCACCATGGACACCGGCACCGCCCGCGCCACCACCAGTGCCTACATGGTGCTCGTCGGTATCGGCACCGGATTCACCATCCAGATGGCCAACACCATCGCCCAGAACAGCGTCGAACTGCGGGACATGGGCGCCGCCTCGGCCGCCACCAGCCTCTTTCGCACCCTCGGCGGCTCGCTCGGCGTGGCGGTCTTCGGGTCCCTGTTCACCCGCGCGATCGCCGGTCACGGCGGGGGCGCTCCCATCGAGGGCGCCCGGCCGGACGTCCCGGCGGCAACGGGGATGTCGCAGGCCGCCAAGGACGCCTACCTGCAAGCAGTGGCCCACGGGATGCAGCAGATCTTCCTCGTCGGCGCCCTGTGCGCGGCAGCCGCATTCGTCGCGGCCGTCTTCATCAAGGAAGTCCCCCTGCGCGGCAAGCCCAGCGGCGGACAGCAGTCAGTGAAGAAGGCGGCCGGCGCCGCCTCGTAACGCTCAGACCTCAGCACCCCCGGCCCTACGCGCCACCCCGGTCCGTCACTCCGCAACACCGCCAGACGTGCAAGGAGCACCACCATGAACACCACGATCACCAACGCCCGAATCTTCGACGGTGAACGCATCCTGGACGCCCGAACCGTCACCCTCGACGGCGCATACATTCACGCTGTCGGCCAGGAGCCATCGGCCGGATCCACCGTGCTCGATGCCCACGGTGCGACCCTGCTCCCCGGACTGATCGACAGTCACGTGCACACCTCCCTGGAAGCCCTCCGCGCAGCTCTGCCTTTCGGGGTGACTACCGAGCTGGAAATGCAGGGCTACTGGACTCCAGAGCAGCGCAAGGAGATCGCCGAGAACGACGAGATCGCCGACGTGCGCTCCGCCCTCCTGGCGCTCATGGCCCCAGGCGGACACCCCAGCCAGTTCGTCGCGGAGCTCAGCGACGACCACAAGCCCGGCGGCGAGGGCTGGGCGATGCCCTCAGTGTCCACCCCCGAGGAGGCTGTGGCGTATGTGAACGCGCGCGTGGCCGAGGGCGCCGACTACATCAAAGTCATGATCGAAGAGGGCACGGTGATGGGACACCCGAACCTGCCCGTGATCAGCACCGAGACGCTCCAGGCCGGCGTGGCCGAGGCCCACCGCCTGGGCAAGAAGGTCATCGCCCACGCTCTGACGCTGGCCGCCACCGAACAGGCCATCGCCGTCGGTGCGGACGGCCTGGCACACCTGTTCATCGACCAGCCCCACACCCCGCAGATCGTCGCCGCCATCGCGGACGCCGGCCTCTTCGTCACCCCGTGCCTGGCGGTCAGCTCCTCCCTTATGGGCAACAACGGCGCCGCGCTCGCCGACGATCCGCGCGTCAGCTCCCAGCTGAGCCCGCAGTGGCTGGACACGCTGCGCGGGAGCTTCGCCAAATACCCGGAAGGCGACCTGAAGCATGTGCAGGCCACGGCCGCTGCGCTGCGGGATGCCGGCGTCGACATCCTGGTCGGCACCGACTCCTCCATGCCCGTCCCCTCCCACGGCGGCGTGGCGCACGGCGCGAGCGTCCACCACGAAATGCACCTGCTCGTCCAGGCCGGGTTCACCCCAGCAGAGGCCCTGCGCGCGGCGACCTCGGTCCCGGCGCGGGTGTTCGACCTGGCCGACCGGGGCCGCATCACCCCCGGTGCCCGCGCCGACCTGCTGTTGGTCGACGGCGACCCGACAGCGCACATCGACGACAGCCTGTCGATCCGTGGTGTGTGGCGCCGAGGCCGCCGCCTTCCTCAGCCCGGTGACGCGGGGCAGCAGTGACCGAATCTGGGCGGTCTGTCCTGCGCCGGCGGGCAGGTGGACGGCCAGGGGGTCATCCTGGCCCGAGTTGCGGGTCTTCTTGGCGTCCACGACCGGAGGTCCGGAGAGCTGACGCAGGCGCGATCTCCGGCGCAGATCCGGTGCCGGGCCGGGCGAAACGCACGATACGTCAGTCCAGTTCAGGCGGCGCCGCAGGTGTCATGTCGCGGGAAAGGTCACACCCAGCCAGCGGCGAGGCCGACCTCGCTCGCCGACGCCGTGACCTGCCGCGGCCGCTTTGGATGGCAAGGAATTCCACGGACTGCGTTCGAAGTCCACGGACACACGGAAAGCGAGCCAGAACCCGTTCTCGCGTACAAAGCCGGCCTCCGACCGGGCCGGTGTGGCCCCGTGCCCGGACGGGTGCGGGGCCACCCGCCGCTCCCCCGGGCATGCGGTCGGCGTGGCGCCGGACCGCGGCGCCCGGTGCGGCGCTCCCCGGTCACGGGCCGCGACGCCGGGCCGCCACGGCGCATCCCCGCACAGGTGCGGCCCGCCGTCCTGCGGTGCGCCGTTCTGCGGCCCGCCGCACCGGACACCGCGGTCGCGCGCATCCGGCAGGCGGCGGCGCGGGTGAACGCCGGCTAGCCCATGGCCAGTTCCGTGAGGGCGAACGCCCGCTCCGGGCCGGCGGCGGGGGCCGGGCCGCGGTACATGCGCACGGTGTGGAACTGGTGGGCCAGGCCGCGGGAGACGGCCAGGGAGGCCGCCGCCTGCTGGGGTTCGGGGGCGTCGAGGGAGAGCGGGGCGCCGGGGCCCAGCGGGGCGGTGAGGGCGTCGAAGAGGGCCTCGGCGTCCTGGGGGGTGTCGGCGTAGAGCGGGCCGATGCGGTGGCCGCCGGGAGAGGGCCGGATGACGCCGTAGCCGGTCAGGCGCTCGCCCTGGAAGCGGGCGTAGGCGGTGTGGCCGGGAGCGGTCAGCCAGCGCTCCAGGAAGGCGCGGCGGGGGGTGGGGAAGTAGGTGCGGTCGTACGCGGCGACGGCGTCGAGGTGGCGGGGGGTGAGGGGTTCGGCTCCCGGGGGCGCGGTGGCGGGGCGGCCGGTGAGGCGGCCGGTGTAGCGGATGGTGCGGTACTGGGAGACGAAGCCGAACTTCTTGTAGTTGGCCTCCTGGACGGGCATGCCGTCCAGGCCGATGACGCGGGAGCCGGCGTGCGGGATGGCCACCTCCCAGGTCGCGAGGCCGTAGCCCTTGCCCCGGTGGGCGGGGTCCACCAGGTAGTTGCCCATGAAGGCGTAGTCGTCGGAGTAGTTGACGACCGAGAGCGCCGCTACCGGGCGGCCGTCGAGGCGGCCGACGAAGAAACCGCCGGGGTCGGTGGCGTGGAAGACGGCGAAGTCGTGGTGGCCGACGTCCCAGCCCTCGTGGTTGGCCCAGCTCGTGATCTGCGGCCATTCCTGTGCGGTGGCGACGCCGGCGGTGAAACCGCCGGGCCCGGGGGACGGGGCCGGGCCGGAGCCGGCGGCGGTGTGCGGCTGTGGGGTCTGGCCTGGGACAGTCATGTGCGGGTGCGTCCCTTCGGTGGGGTTCAGGTCGCCGGACATGCGCCGGCCGCCGACATACCGACCGGCGTTCTTGCGGCTGCGCGGATCAAGTCCATCACGGCCATGGTCACCCGCCAAGAGCGCCTTTGACCGATTCCTTTCTGTTCCTTTCCGTAGCTTTCCGTTTCTTTATGAGGGGGTGGTGGCACAGTGACCGGCCCTCGCCGGGCTGTTGACCCGCTCCCTGTTGTGGCGCCCCGGGCCCGGCCCGTCGGTGACACCGCATCCCGTCACGGCCCTGAAGGCCATGGCCGCCACCGGCGCACCGGCCCGGCGGACGGCCGGCCGAATGGCTGGATGGCGGCCGTATCCCGGGAAAAGGGGACGTCGGTGACCCGGGCCCAAGACCTGGTGACGCGGACCGAGGACTCCGTCCGCCCGGTGCGCGGGGGGCGGCGCGGGCGTCCCCGGCGGGCTGCCCGCACGGTCGCGCCGTGCCCGGTGGCCTGCGGCCGCAGGTGACATCGGCGTGTTCGTTGTTGTGCGGCGGCGTATGGCGGCGGCGCGTGCGAGGGCCTGTCGGCGCCGGGATCCGGACGACCTCGCCACCGGGGCGGGCGCCTCCGAGACGCCGCCGTGGTTGCCGGGGAGGGGGCCGGCGGGCCTCAAGTGCGGTCGGTGCGCGGGGAGTCCGGGGTGGCGGGTGCCCGGTTATAGTCCCGCTGGATGTAAGGCGCATCGTGTGCAGACCTGATCGGAGCCGACCACCGTGATGCCTGGTGCCCGTACCGTACGAGCCGCCTGTGCCGCGGCGGTCCTGCTCGCCGTGAGCGCCTGCTCCGCCGGTCCCACGCCGCCCGACCTCGCCGCCCCGGAGGTGACCGGCACGGTCTATGTGGCCGGGACGGCGGCGGACGGCTCTTCGACGGTCTGGCAGGTGACGCGGGGCGCGGCCAGGCCCCTGCTCAGCGAGCGCGCGCAGATCCTGCCGCTCGCTTCGGTCTCCCTCTCCCCCGACGGCACTCATCTGGCCTATGTGTCGGCCAACTCCCTGTACGTCAAGGACCTGCGCACGGGCGCCGCGCTCCCGGGCCGCATTGCCGGTGCCGCCCCCGAGGCCGCCGCCGATCCCGGTATGCCGCAGGGCTCCCCGTGCTCGGTGTGGTCCCCCGACGGGAAGCGGGTGGCCTTCACGGTGCAGCGCGGGGTGTTCGTGTTCGACACCGCGGGCAACGGGAGCCAGGTGTCGGACCGTCCCGTCTCCGCGTGGCGCGAGGGACGCCGGGACCTGGGCAACCTCGCCTCCCCGCCCACGTACCACGACGCGCGGGCGACGTCCGAGATGACGTGCGCGCACTGGGCCGGCACCACCCGGCTCGCCTTCGACCGGCTCGGGCAGGACCGGGCGGAGTCGATCGGATCAGCCGCCGAGGCCAACACCACCACCCTGGCGCGCGTCGACACGAAAAAGCCGCAGCTGACGAATCTGCTGGCCCGCTGGACCGCGTCCGACACCTGCGGCGACCGCGTCCTGCTCGACTACCACCCCGAACAGTCCCCCGCGGCCACGCCGTCGCCGGTGGCGAACTCCGCCCGGCGCCCCGGCACACCGCTGCTGATGGCCGCCTCGTCGCTCGGCTACCGCGCCTACGCCGACAGCCCGCAGACGGCCGCCGAGGCCCTCACCGCCACCGGTATCGCCGCCGAAGGGTCCGTGTGGTACTTCGCGCCGGACACCTGCCGGCTGACCACCGCGGCGCCCGAGTCGGCGGACGAGGGCAGGTACGACTACCTGGTGACGACCCTCGACGGCAAGAGCGGCAAGACGGTGCAGCAGCGCACCCTGCCCCTGGCCATCGGCGCGGGCGCACCGCTCGCCCGCCCGGCCGGCGGCCATGTCACCGCGCTCGCGGCGCCCGGTGCGCACACCATCGCGTACGCGACGCGCGACGGGAAGATCGCCGTGGTCGACCTGGGATCGGGCGGTGCGACGGAGCTGAAGGGGCCCTGGAAGAACGCGGTTTCGGCGGTGGGGTGGCGCGCCGGCTGACCGGGCGCGGGGCTTTCGCGGGGCGGTGTGCGGGGGGCGGTGTGCGGGGGGCGGTGTGCGGGGTCCGGCTTGCGGGGGGCGGTGTGCGGGGCCGGTGGGTGGCTGCGGCCGGTGTGGGAAGAACCGTGTCCGATGCGGGCGGTGTCCGTCACTGGCCATCGGCTCACGAGGGGCACATCATGCCTAGGAACACCGTCCGGACACTTCGGCGGCCGATGCGTACGGCGCTCTTGCGCACGGTGTGCGGGGCGGCGTGGGGAGGTCCGGGGGCGGCTGGCGGTCGGTGTCGGGCCCGTACGGGAATTGGCTCAGGAGTCACTGCCGTCACAGCGCGGCAGCGGGCAGAGTGCAGGTGCCGGATGAGCCCGCGGCGATCCGGCGGAGGCAGGCGGCGGGCACCGGCGCGCGGACGCGGCCGGTGCCGGTACGGCGTGCGGCTGCGGGTGTTGCCCGCGGCCGGGTGGCAGGGCACCGAAGGTGCGGTACGGATTTTCGTTGCGCCGGTGGACGGCGGCAGCGGTACGGGGGAGGGATTCGGCGAGATGGTGTGGGTCGGTGACAGAGATACCGGCAGAGATACCGGTGGCGGGCGCGCGGGTGTGCGGCGGACGGGCGCCGGGCGCGGGCGCCGGGTGCGCCCGGCGGGGGTGCGGGGTGCGGGCGGGCCGGCGGTGACACCCGGCCGGGGACCGGTGTGGGAGCCGGGACGCGCACCAGGACCGGAACCTGGGCGGGAACCTGGGCCGGGGCCGGGGCGGGTTGCGGGGTGCGCCGGGCGGTGGGAGCGCCCGGGGGCGCGGGCCGGGGTGTGCCGGGCCCGCTGATCGTGTTGCGCCGCCGGGGCGGCCGGGTGCGCCTGGTGCGGGTGCCCGGCGCCGGCGTCGGGTGGCGTTGCGGCGCCGCCCGGTCCGTCTTCTCAACGCTTCACCTGGCACACGTCAGCAGTGCGCCACTTCTGCCCGAGGAGAGCCGTTATGACGATGACCAACACCCCTGTGACGCACCCCCGGATACCGCCGTCCGCCGAGGGGCAGGATGCCGTCCGGGCCCTGCTCTACCACGCGGGGCGGGTGCGGGAGATCGCCCGGTCGCTGGGCGGCCGGGACGCTCCGGCGCCCGAGTGGGGCGCGCCGGCGGCGGGGCGGGCGGTGGCTGCCGGGGAGGGTGAGGCGGCCGTGCGTCAGCTCGTCCAGAAGGTTCAGCGGCGGGCGGTGGCGAGCCGGATCAGTCTGTCGCCGGACCTGAGCGGCGTCCGGCCGCCGGAGGTCGAGGCGCTGTATGCGGCCCTGTTACGGGGGCGGGGTCCGCTGCGGCTGGTCGTGCCGCGTTCCTTGCTGCTGGACGAGGACGAGCGGCGGCTGCTGAGCCGCTATACGGCGGCGGGCGCGGTCGCGCGGGCGGCGTCCGTGGGTCTGCCGGAGATGGTGGTGATCGACGGGGCGGTGGCGATGCTCTGCGAGCCGGGGGCGCGGGGGACGCCGACGGTGGTGGCCGATCCGCTGGTGGTCAGGGCTTTGGAGGCGTTGTTCGACGCGGTGTGGGTCCAGTCCCCCGATGCCGGGCATCTGGCGGAGCTGGACGCCGCGGCGCTGCGGGCGGCCGGGGAGGACGGCGGCACGCTCGCCCGGGTCCTCGAACTGCTCGGCGCCGGCTGGACGGACGAGGCGGCCGCCCGGGAGCTGGGCTGTTCGGTGCGTACCTACCGGCGGCATGTCGCGGTGGTGATGCGGCTGTTGCGGGCCCGGTCGCGTTTCCAGGCCGGGCTGCGGGCCGGGCAGTGGCAGGTGGCGGCGGCGCGGTGAGGGCGCGCCCGGCTCGTGCGGGCCCGGCGGAGTGGGTCACACCACGTCGTAGTCGAGGTCCACGGTCGGGGTGAGGGGGGATGCCTGGCAGGTGAGGATGTAGTTGTCGGCGATCTCTTCCTCGGTCAGGGTCCAGTTGCTGGCCATTTCGGCCCGGCCGTCGAGCACGCGTGCCCGGCAGGTCGCGCACACCCCGTTCAGGCAGGAGAACGGCAGCTCGGGGCGGTGGGCGAGGCCCGCGTCGAGGAGGGTCTGGCCCGGCTGGACGTGGACGGTGCTGGTGCGTCCGCCGTGGCGCAGGGTCAGCTCGGCGCCCGCGTGCGGGGCCCGGGTGCCGTCGGCGGGTGCGGGCGGGGTGTCGGGCTGGGTGTGGAAGAGCTCCGCGTGGATGGTGGCGGCGGCCACGCCCTGCTCGGCCAGGACGTCGCGGGCGCCGCTGACCATGGTCTGGGGGCCGCACAGGAACCAGGTGTCGACGACGGCGGCGGGCAGCGGTCCGGCCAGGAGGGTGCGCAGGGTGGGGGCGTCGAGGCGCTGGTGGGGCAGGCCGATGCGGTGGGTCTCGCGGGAGAAGAGCCGCAGCAGGTGCAGGCGCCGGCCGTAGCGGTCCTTGAGGTCGGCGAGTTCCTCGGTGAACATGGCCGAGGCCGCGGTCCGGTTGCCGTACACCACGGTGAAGGTGCTGGTGGGTTCGGTGGCCAGGGCGGTGGCGGCCAGGGACAGTACGGGGGTGATGCCGGAGCCCGCCGCCAGTGCCGCGTAGTGGCGGCGGGGGTGGCCGGGGTCCAGCGGGGTGGTGAAGTGCCCTTGGGGGGCGAGGACGTCCAGGGTGTCGCCCGGGGCGAGTTCGCGGGCCAGGTAGGGGGACAGGCACCCGCCGTCGACGGTGCGTACGCCGATCCGCAAGGTGCCGTCGGCGTGCAGCTGGCGGGGGGTGGAGCACAGGGAGTAGGCGCGGCGGACCTCGGCGCCCGCGCGCTGGGTGCGCAGTGTCACGTACTGGCCGGGGGCGAAGGCGAAGGTCTCGCGCAGTGGGGCGGGGACGTGGAAGGTGACGGCGACGGCGCTGTGGTCGTCGGCGGCCGGGGCGGCGGCGGTGACCGCCAGCGCGTGGAAGTCCTGGCGGGCGGGCGCCCCGGTGGTGGCGGTGGGGACGGTGGGGGCGGTCAACAGTGCTCCTTGACGTGGTCGAAGGGTTCGCCGCATGCCCGGCAGCGCCACAGCGCTTTGCAGGCGGTGGAGCCGAAGCGGGTCAGTTCGGTGGTGTCGGCGGCGCCGCACAGGGGGCAGTGGGGTGCGGTGGAGGCCAGGGGGAGGAGGCGGGCGCCGGCGGGCGGGGCGGGGGCGGCTGGGGGGCGGGGGGTGCGATGCCCGCCGCGCGGAGTTCGTCGCGGGCGGCGTCGCTGAGCCAGCGGGTGGTCCACGGTGGTGACCGGACGGTGTCGATCCGTGCGCCGGGGTAGCCGGCCGCCCGTGCCGCCGCGCGGAGGTCGGCGCGGATGGCGTCCATGGCGGGGCAGCCCAGGTAGGTGGGGGTGAGGGTGATGTGGGCCCGGCCGTCGGGGGCGATGTCCACCTGGCGCGGGATGCCCAGTTCCTCGATGGTCAGCACGCGGATCTCCGGGTCGTGGACGGTGGCCAGGGCCGCCCGCAGCCGGGCCGTGTCCCCTCCGGTGGGGGCGGTCACCAGCGGGCTCCGGGGTGGGCGCGGTGCAGGGCCTGCATTTCGGTCAGCAGGTAGCCGAATGCCTCGGTGTGGATGCCCTGGCGGCCGCCGCCGGGGGCCCAGCCGTCGTCGGGGACGGTGAGCGTGGCCTCTTTGAGGGTGCGGGTGATGCGCTCGTGCCAGGGGGCGCGCAGGGTGGCGGGGTCGATGCCGGTGCCGTTCGCCGCGGCGGCCCGGTCGAGGGCGTCGGGGGTGAACAGGGCGTGGCTGTAGGGCCAGATGGTGTCGACGGCGTGCTGCATGCGGTGGTGGGACTCCTGGGTGCCGTCGCCGAGGCGGATGGTCCAGGCGGCGGCGTGGCCGGTGTGGTAGGTGCTCTCCTTGACGGCTTTGGCGGCGAGGGCGGCCAGGACCGGGTCGGTGGAGGCGGCCAGTTGCCCGTACAGCAACTCCTGGTAGGTGGCGAAGAAGAGGAGTTTGGCCATGGAGACGGCGAAGTCGCCGTTGTCCAGTTCGACGAGCTGGACGTGGGTGAACTCCTGCTCGGTGCGCAGGAAGGCCAGGGCGTCCTCGTCGCGGCCCCGGCCCTCCAGTTCGCCGGCGTGGGTGAGCAGGACGCGGGCCTGGCCGAGCAGGTCGAGGCAGATGTTGGCGAGGGCCACGTCCTCTTCGAGCTGGGGGGCGCGGGCGCACCACTGGAGCAGGCGCTGGGCGGCGATCAGGGCGTCGTCGCCCAGGCGCAGGGGGTAGGCGGGTGCGGTGGCGGGGATGGTGCGGGGTGCCGTCACAGGTGTTCGGCTCCTTCGGGCAGGGCGAAGAAGGCGGGGTGGCGGTAGGGCTTGTCGGCCGCGGGGTCGAAGAACGGGTCTTTCTCGTCGGGGCTGGTGGCGGTGATGGCGGCGGCGGGCACCACCCACAGGGAGACGCCTTCGCCGCGCCGGGTGTAGAGGTCGCGGGCGTGGCGGAGGGCGAGGGGGGCGTCGGGGGCGTGCAGGCTGCCGGCGTGGGTGTGGGCCAGGCCGCGGCGGGCGCGGACGAAGACCTCCCACAGGGGCCAGTCGCGGCGCTCGTCGGGTGCGGGCGGGCTGGTCATGCCGCGCTCTCGTGTGCGGTGGCCGGGGCGGTGGTGGCCGCCGTGGGGTGCGGGCCGGTGTGGGGGGTGCGGGGTTTGGCGGCGTGGGCGGCGGCGGCCTCGCGGACCCAGGCGCCTTCGTCGTGGGCGCGGCGGCGGTGGGCGATGCGCTGGCGGTTGCAGGGGCCGTCGCCCTTGATGACGCGGGTGAGTTCGTCGAAGTCGGGCGGGGTGAAGTCGTAGTGGCCGCGGTCGTCGTTCCAGCGCAGGTGGGGGTCGGGCGGGGTGAGGCCCAGGAGTTCGGCCTGCGGGACGCAGATGTCGACGAAGCGCTGGCGCAGTTCGTCGTTGGTGAAGCGTTTGATGCGCCAGGCCATCGACTGCTCGGAGTGGACGGAGGCGTGGTGCGGGGGGCCGAACATGGCCAGGGCCGGGTACCACCAGCGGTCGACGGCTTCCTGGGCCATCTGCCGCTGTGCGGTGGTGCCGTGGGTCAGGGCCCACAGGGAGTCGAAGCCCTGGCGGTGGTGGAAGGACTCCTCCTTGCAGACGCGGACCATCGCGCGGGCGTAGGGGCCGTAGGAGGAGCGGCACAGCGGGACCTGGTTGACGATGGCGGCGCCGTCGGTGAGCCAGGCCAGGGCTCCGGTGTCGGCCCAGGTCAGGGTCGGGTAGTTGATGAAGGAGAGGTAGCGCTGGCGGCCTTCGTGCAGGGCGTCGAGGAGGTCGGCGCGGTGGACGCCGAGGGTTTCGGCTGCCGCGTAGAGGTACAGGCCGTGGCCGGCCTCGTCCTGGACCTTGGCCAGGAGGATGGTTTTGCGGGCCAGGGAGGGGGCGCGGGTGAGCCAGTTGGCTTCCGGCTGCATGCCGACGATCTCGGAGTGGGCGTGCTGGGCGATCTGCCGGACGAGGGTGCGGCGGTAGGCGTCGGGCATCCAGTCGCGGGGTTCGATTTTCTGGTCGTCGGCGATGACCTTCTCGAAGTGGGCCAGCAGGCGGGCTTCGTCGGGTGCGGTGCCGTGCTCGTGGGGTGTCCCCGCGGCGCCGGTGGCGGTGGGCGGCGGTGGCGGTGGGGTGCGGTGTGCGGTGCGCAGTGCGGTGTGTGCCGCCTCCACCTCGGCCAGCAGCTCGCCCGCGCCGGGCGGCGCGAGCGGGTGCTCGTCCTTGTCCACCGGTGCTCTCCGTTCTGTCGCTGCTGTGCCGCGGGGCCGAGTTCCGTGCCGCCTGGCGCGTGGCCACCGGCCGCCGGCCGTGGGGCGCGGTCGCCGGGCGCGGTGCGGTCCGGGGCCGGGGCCGGGGCGTTGCGGGGTGCGGTCCTCGGCCGTGTGGTGACGAACGTAGCCAGGCCGCTTCCCGCGGTGGCGGGCTGCTGGCAACCACCTGTCAGCCGGGGGCCGGAGCGTGTCAGCAAGCTGCCAGAAATCCCCGGCCGCCCCCGTGGGCGGAAAAAACTCGGTGGCCAGTGGTGCTGACCGGAAGGGGTGTTGGCGACGTGACCGGCGGCAAGGGGTTCTACATCGGTGTGATGTTCGACAAGGCGGCCCGGACACATGCCTCGGCGCCCGTCGTGCTGGATGTGCCGCTCCAGGTGGCGCCCGGGGGCGGGACGCACTGGACGGTCGGCGCGCTGGCCCGTCTGGTCCGCGATCTCGCGGGCAGGCTGGTGTCGGCGGGGGTGCGCCACGGCGACCGGGTGGCGCTCTACAAGACGAACAACTTCGATATCGCGGTGCTGGCCGCCGCGGTGCAGCGGGTGGGGGCCGTCCCCGCGCTGCTCTCGCCGACGCTGGACGGGCGGACCGCGGCGCGGCTGCTGGAGCGGCTGGAGCGGCCCTGGCTGCTCATCGACGCGCCGCATCTGGAGGCCCGTGGTCTCGATACCTCGGCGGCCCGCCGGGTGCTGCTGACCGCGGGGCCTGCGCGTGCGGGGGCCCAGGTGCTGGGCGCGTATGCGGTGGCGTCGCTGGCGGGCACGTACCGGGCGCGCCCGGACGAGCCGGCGTTCATCAGCCACACCTCGGGCACCACCGGGGTGCCGAAGCTGGTGGTGCAGACGCCGGGTGCGCTGTGGCAGCGGCTGCGTCTTCAGCAGGTCGTCGCGGCGCGGACCTGGCGGCGGGAGTCGGTGGCGCTGTGCGTGAGTTTCGTGCATGCCCGCTTCTACAGTGCGCTCAGCCTCGGTCTGGCGTACGGGAATCCGCTGCTGGTGGCCGTGGACGCGGATCCGGGCGTCATCGGGCCGCTGTTCGCCCGGCACCGGCCGGGTGTCGTCGAGACGCAGCCGAACACCTTCGTCGACTGGGAGGTGCTGGCCGGGGCGGCGGGGGGCCCGCTGGCCCATGTGCGCTACTACAACGCGACGTTCGACGCGCTGCACCCGCGCACCGTGCGGACGCTGCTGGGTGCCTCCGAGCGCAGGTCCCCCAAGTTCTTTCAGCTCTACGGGCAGTCGGAGACCGGGCCGGTGGCGGGCGGCTGGGTCACGGCGCGCGGTGCGGCCGAGGGGGGCGGGCGCAGTGTGGGCTGGCCGCTGCCGGGCATCGTGCGGATGCGCATCGTCGACGACGGGGGCCGGCCGGTGCGCTCGGGCAGGGTCGGTCATATCGAGGTCAAGAGCCGTACGAGGGCGCTGACGTATCTCGGGGAGGACGAGCGTTTTCGCCGGCAGTTGCACGACGGCTGGTGGGCCATGGGCGATCTGGGGTTCAGGGACGGGCTGGGGCGGCTGCACCTGCTGGACCGCGGGGTCGATCAGGTCGAGACCGTCGACAGCAGTCTGCGGGTCGAGGACACGCTGATGGCCCGGCTGCCGGAGCTGCGGGAGATCGTCATCGTGGCGTCGGGCGGCGGCCGGCCGGTGCCGGTGGCCTGCACCCGGGATGACGCGCCGCTGGATCCGGCGCGGTGGGCGCGGGCGGTGGCGGGGCTGCCGGCCATGGAGGCGGTACGGCAGCTGCCCTTCGACCGGGTGCCGCGCACCGCCACGTGGAAGGTGCGGCGGGCGGAGTTGGTGCGGCTGCTGGCCGAGGACGGCGGGCAGCATGGCTGAGCGGCCGGGCGCGGCACCGGCCGGCCCCGCCACTGCCCCCGCCGCTCCCCCGGCCGTTGCCCCCGCCACTCCCCCGGCCGTTTCGCCGGCCGCCGCTCCCCCGGCCCCTCCCCCGGGTCCGGTTCACCGCCACCGCGGTGCGGTGGGGCCCCGCCCACGCCGCGTACGGGATCGCCCTCGCGGGCGGGCGGGGCCGCCGGGTGTGCGGCGCCCGGACGGCCTGTGTCCGTGTGAGCGCCTAGCCGTGGAGGAGCCATGGAGCCGCTGAGTGCCGCCACCCCCGCGGGCGGGGCGCCGCTGTCCCCGTCCGCGCACCGGGACACCTTCGCCCGGGACCGTCTGCCGCCGGTGGCCCAGTGGCCGGAGTTCGTCTTCGGCCTGCCCGAACTGCGCTACCCCGCACGGCTGAACTGCGCCGAGGAGCTGCTGGACGCCACCATCGGCCGGTTCGGCGGGGCGCGGCCGGCGCTGTACGACGCGGCCGGGCGGATGTGGACGTACGCCCAGCTGCGGGAGCGCGTGGACCGCATCGCGCGGGTGCTGGTGGAGGATTTCGGGCTGGTACCGGGCAACCGGGTGCTGCTGCGCGGTCCCAACGCGCCGTGGCTGGCGGCCTGCTGGCTGGCGGCCCTGAAGGCCGGCGCGGTGGTGGTGACCACGATGCCGCTGCTGCGCGCCGGTGAGCTGCGGGTGGTGGCCGGCAAGGCCCGCGTCGAGCTGGCGCTGTGCGAGGAGCGCTACACCGAGGAGCTGCTGCGGGCCGAGGTGGCCGGGCTGCGGGTGGTCGGCTACGGCGGTGCGGGGTCGGAGCTGGCGCGGCGGGCGGACGCCAAGTCCGGTGGTTTCGGGGCGGTGGCGACCGCGGCCGATGATGTCGCGCTGATCGCGTTCACCTCGGGCACCAGTGGTGAGCCCAAGGCGACGATGCACTTCCACCGGGATGTGCTGGCCATCGCGGACACGTTCGCCGCGCGGGTGCTGCGCCCGGTGCCGGAGGATCTGTTCACCGGCAGTCCGCCGCTCGCCTTCACCTTCGGTCTGGGCGGGCTGCTGGTCTTCCCGCTGCGGGCCGGGGCGGCGGCGCTGCTGCTGGAGAAGGCCACGCCGCGCGAGCTGTTCGCCGCGGTCGGCCGGCACCGGGCGACGGTGTTGTTCACCGCTCCCACCGCCTACCGGGCCGTGCTGCGCGAGATCGAGGGGTATGACCTGTCCTCGCTGCGGCGCTGCGTCTCGGCGGGCGAGACGCTGCCCGCGGACACCTGGCGGGCCTTCGAGGCCGCCACCGGGCAGCGGGTCATCGACGGTATCGGCGCGACGGAGCTGCTGCATGTGTTCATCGCGGCGGCCGACGAGGAGATCCGGCCCGGTGCGACGGGCAAGCCGGTGCCGGGGTTCTCGGCCCGTGTCGTCGACGAGGGCGGGCGGCCGGTGCCCGACGGGGTGGCGGGGCGGCTGGCCGTCCGGGGGCCGACCGGCTGCCGCTATCTGGCCGACGACCGTCAGCGCGACTACGTCCAGGGCGGCTGGAACATCACCGGCGACATCTACCTCCGCGACAGTGACGGCTACTTCTGGTACCAGGCCCGCAGCGACGACATGATCGTGACCGCGGGCTACAACGTCGCCGCGCCCGAGGTCGAACAGGCCGTGCTGCGTCACCCGTCGGTCGCCGGCTGCGCGGTGGTGGGCGTGCCCGATGCCGAGCGCGGCAGTGTGGTCAAGGCGGTGGTCGTCCCCGCCGAAGGGCACGCGCCCGCCTCGCCGGCGGCCGCCGGCCGGCTGGCGCGGGAGATCCAGGACCGGGTGAAGGCGGAGATCGCGCCGTACAAGTACCCGCGGATCGTGGAATTCGTCGCCGAACTCCCGTGCAGCAGCACGGGCAAGGTGCAGCGCGGGGTGCTGCGTCAGGCGCACACCGCGCGCGCCGTGGACACGAGGGGAAACCGATGATCAGGAGAAGAGCGCTGCTGACCGCGGCGGCGGCCACCGGTCTGGCCGCGCCGGGCCTGCTGGCCACCGCAGCCGCGGGCGCCGCCGGGCCCACCGCGGCGGCTCGGGCCGCGGGGCGGGTGCGGTCCGGTGGCATCCCCTGGGAGCAGCTGCGGGCCGCGGTCCGGGGTGCGGTGGTGCTGCCGGGCGACGCCGGCTACGAGCGGGCCAAGCAGCTGGCCAGTGCCCAGTTCGACACGGTCCGCCCGCAGGCCGTCGTGCGCTGGCACCGCCTCCCGCGAGCACCACCGTGATCTGCTGTGGGCGCTGCGCGGGGGCGGCGGCGGCAATTTCGGCGTGGTCACCGACTTCGAGATCGCCCCGACCCGCGAGCGGCGGGTGGTCACCCTCGACCTGACCTGGCCCTGGGCGCTGGCCGACCGGGTCCTGACGCACTGGCAGGAGTGGGCGGCCGCCGCCCCCGCCGACCTGGCGCCGCGGGCCGGGATCCTCCTCAACGACGCCAGGCCCGGCGCCGAGCCGACCGTCATCGTCGGCGGCGCCCACTTCGGCGAGCAGCACGAGGTGGAGGCGCTGGTGGCCGAGCTGACCGCCGCGATCGGCACCCCGCCCACCACCCGTGTCATCCAGGAACGCCCCTACCGGGACGCCATGATGCGGCTGTTCGGCTGCACGGACTCCTCCACCGCCCAGTGCCACCTCACCGGCAGCAACCCCGAGGCGCTGCTGCCGCGCACCACCTGGGTGCGCCACCGCAGCCGCATGTTCAGCCAGGCCGTCCCCGCCGCGGGCCTGGCCGCCATGCTCGGCGCGTTCGACGCCGGGCGGCGGGCCGGGCAGTACCGCTGGCTGGGACTGCTGTCCCTGGGCAAGAACGCGAACGCGCCCGGCGCGCAGGACACCGCCTACGTGCACCGCGACGCCGAACTCTTCGCCGTCTACACCGTCGGCCTGGGCAGCCCCCGGCCTGAGCCGGAGGAGCTGTCCGCCGCGCTCGGCTGGGTCGGCGACGGCTTCGCCGCCATGGACCCCTTCTCCAACGGCCGTACCTACGTCAACTACCCCGACCCCGACCTGCCCGACTGGCAGGACGCCTACTACGGGCAGAATCTCCCCCGGCTCTCCGCGGCCAAGCGCCGGTACGACCCGCACGGCTTCTTCCGCTCCCCGCACAGCATCCCGCTCTGACCTCGGGCCGGGTCGGCGGCCGCGGCGGCCGGCCCGGGTCCGGGCGGGCCGCCGCGGCCGCTGTCCGGAGGGCGCCTGCCGGCGGATCGTGGCCGGCGCGCCCGCGGTCTGCGGCGCCGGCCACCCGCGTCGGCGGGTCCGGTCAGTCCTGCTGGAGGAAGCCGGTCCGCCAGGAGGTGTGTACCGGCTCCCAGCCCAGCTCCCGCGCCCGCGTGTTACGGGCACCGCGCTCCCAGCCCGCCCCGCCCGGTGCGGGCTGCGGGGCCGGTGCGCCCAGCGCCTTGGCCAGGGCCGGCACCCACTCGCGTGCCGGGGCCGGGTCGTCGTCGACGACGTTGACCGCGCCGCTGGGCCACCGCAGCGCCAGCTGCGCGGCGTGCGCGGCGTCCTGGACGTGCACGAACGAGGACACCCCGTCGTGGGCGGGCACCCCGCCCTGGGCGACCTTGTCCGCCATCATGCCGCCGGGCGCGTACCAGGTGCCCGGTCCGTAGAAGGTGCCGTAGCGCAGGACGACGTGTTCGTCGAGTTCGGCGACGGCCTCCTCCAGCGCGGTGATGCCGCCGATCGTGGTGGCCCGGGGCTCGGGCGCGCCGGTGTCGAGGGGGGTGCTCTCGTCGGCGGGTGTGGTGCCGCTCTCGTAGGCCCAGGAGATGGACTGGGCGATGATCCGGCGCACTCCGGCCCGCCGGGCCGCGTCCACGAGGGTGCGGGTGCCTTCGTTGCGGATCCGCGCGTTGTCCACGGGGCTTCCCCCGGACAGTGAGGTGAGCTGATGCATGATCACGTCCGGGCCGGCCTCGGCCATCGCGCCGGCCACCGCGGCACGGTCGAACACATCGAGCAGCAGGCCCCGCGCCCCCTGGGCGCGCAGCCGTGCCACGCCCTCGGTGGTGCGGGACGCGCCCCACACCTCGTGTCCGGCCGCTACCAGCATCGGCACGAGCCGGCGGCCGATGGCTCCGCTGCCGCCGGCGACGAAGATTCGCATGAGATCGATACTCCCGAGATCGGTGGTCATCAGTGTTCCGCGTTCAGTGATCGGTGTTCGGTGTGGCGTGATCGGTGTGGCGTGATCGGTGTGGTGCGTCCGGTGTGGTGCGTCCGGTTCCAGGTGATCCGTGTGGGGTGTGGGTGCCGGTAATTCCGGTGGGAGTGCCAGGAGTTCCTCCACTCCCGCGTGGGCGGGGGTGGGCGTCATCCGTGGTGCGGGGCGGGCCCCTCCTGGGTGTCCCGGCCCGCCGGTCCGGCCGGTTCGGACGGTCCGGCCGGTGGGGCCGGTTCGGACGGTCCGGCCGGTGGGGCCGGTGGGGCCGGTGGGGCCGGTGGGGCCGGTTCGGACGGTGGGGCCGGTTCCGCCGGTGGGGCCGGTTCCGCCGGTGGGGCGGTGCGTACGCGTTCGGTCGCCCACAGGGCGATGGCTGTCAGGCCGAGCGCCCCGCCGACGGCGCAGACGCCCGGCCAGCCCAGCCGCGGGTAGAGCGTCACCGCCAGCGTGCCGCCGGCCGAACCGCCCAGGAAGTAGGCGGACATGTAGGCGGTGGTGACCCGTGAGCGGATCTGCGGGCGGTAGCCGTAGATGCGGGCCTGGTTCAGGACGTGTACGCCCTGCACGCCCACGTCGAGCAGGAGGATCCCGGCGATGACCAGCGCCAGGATCTCGTGGCCGGCCAGCAGTGCCCACGATGCCACGATCGCGGTGAGCAGCAGGCCGGTCGCGGTGTGCGCCAGGCCCCGGTCCTGGAGGCGGCCGGCGGGCTGGGCGCACAGTGCCCCGGCCGCTCCCAGCAGCCCGAACAGTCCGATGACCGCCGGGGAGTAGCCGTAGGGCTCCTCGACGAGCATGAACGGCAGGGCGGTCCACAGCAGTTGGAAGGCGGCGAAGCCCGCCGCGCCGATCGCCATGCGCCGGCGCAGGAACGGCTCGGTGCGTACGAGGGAGGCCACCGAGGCGAGCAGCCGCGGGTAGCTGGAGCCGGGCGGTACGGGCAGGTCGGGCAGTTTCCGGTACAGGGTGAGTGTGAGGGCCGCGATGAGTACGGCGGCGGTGGCGTAGACCAGGCGCCAGCCGGCGAGTTCGTCCAGGGCGCCGGCGACGGTGCGGGCCAGCAGGACGCCCAGCAGCAGGCCGGTCATCAAGGTGCCCACGACCCGGCCGCGCTGGGTGTCGTCGGCGAGGGTGGCGGTCATGGGGATCAGGATGTTGATGACCGAGCCGGTGACGCCGGCGAGGGTGAGGGCCGCGATCAGGGCCCAGGCGCCCGGTGCCGCGGCGGCTGCGGCCAGGATCACCGCGTCGGCGGCGAGCATCGGCACGATCAGGCGGCGCCGGGAGAGAAGGTCGCCCAGCGGTACCACGAGTACCAGTCCGGCGGCGTAGCCGAGTTGGTTGAGCGTCACGCACAGGCCGATGACGGCGGACGGGACGCCGAAGGTCTCTTGCAGGTCGGGCAGCAGTGGCTGGGCGTAGTAGTTGTTGGCGACGATCAGCCCGCAGGCGGCCGCCAGCAGCAGCACCAGTGACCGCGGTATCCCGCCCCCCGGCGCGGCGGTGCGTGCCCCGGAGCGCGTCGCCGCGCCGCCGCGTCTTGATCGCTGGGTGGTCATGTGTGCAGGCTAAAAGCTTCCTGGTGCGATTACCTGGGCCATATACCGCGTACGAGACTGGGCCAAAGGGACGGCGATGTCGGCGACGAGAGTGACGGGGCTCGACCTCTTCATCGAGATGGCTGCGCGCGGGCGCCGGGGCCGGGCGGTGGAGGAGGCGTTGCGTGCGGCCATCGTGGAGGGCCGGCTGGCGGCGGGTACGCGGCTGCCGGCCACGCGGAGTCTGGCGGTGGAGCTCGGGCTCTCGCGGGGCACGGTCAGCCAGGCGTATGCCCAGCTCGTGGCGGAGGGCTGGCTGACGACGGCGGGGCGGGCCGGTACGCATGTGGCCGCGCAGCCCTCGCCCGAGTTGCGCGCGGCGCATGTGCCGGGCGGTGCGGTGCCTGTGCCGCGGCATGATCTGGGTCCGGGCCGGCCCGATGTCTCGGTCTTTCCGCGCCAGGCGTGGCTCGTGGCGCTGCGTCGTGTGCTGCGGGAGGCGCCGGCCGCGGCGTTGGGTTACGGGGATCCGCGGGGCCGTATCGAGTTGCGGGCGGCGCTGTCGGGCTATCTGGGCCGGGTGCGGGGGGTGCGGGTCGATCCGGGTCACCTGGTGGTGTGTTCGGGCTATACGCAGGCTCTGGGGCTGCTCGCGGAGGTGTTCGCGCAGGTGGGTGTGCGGGAGGCGGGTATGGAGAATCCGGCGCTCGCCGATCACCTCACGGTGGTCGGTGGGCGGCTGGGGATCGTGGATGTGGAGGTCGATGCGGAGGGGATGAGTGTGGCGGCGCTGGAGGGTTCGGGGGCGGGGGCGGCGGTGTGTACGCCGGCGCACCAGTTCCCGCTGGGGGTGAGTATGAGTCCGGCGCGGCGGGCGCGGCTGCTGGCGTGGGCGCAGGAGCGTGGGGGGTGGATCGTCGAGGACGATTACGACGGTGAGTTCCGCTATGACAAGCGTCCGGTGGGGGCTCTTCAGGGCCGTCATCCGGGGCGGGTGGTGTATGTCGGGTCGTTGAGCAAGTCTTTGGGGCCGGGGGTGCGGCTGGGCTGGATCGCCTGCCCGCCGGCGTTGCTGGAGCCGCTGACGGAGGCCAAGCGGCTGGCGGACCGTACGACGGGTCCGCTGGATCAGCTGGCTTTTGCCTCGATGCTCGGTTCGGGCGCCTACGACCGGCATCTGCGCACGGTGCGCCGTGCCTATCGGCACCGGCGTGACGTGTTGGCCGCGCGGGTGGCGGAGGGTCTGCCGTGGGCGCGTGTGACGGGTGTCGCGGCCGGTCTGCACGCCATCGTGGAGTTGCCGGCCTCCGCTCCCTCGGAGGCCGATACCGTCGCCGCGCTGGACGCGGCCTCGGTGCGTGTCCATCCGCTGGGCGCTTATCTGCGGGGCCGTCCCCCGGCCCCGCATGCTGCGCGTCTCGTCGTCGGCTACGCCACTCCCCCCGCCCATGCCTATGCGCTGGCCCTGGATGCGTTGCTCAGCACGTTGCGTGCGTTGTGACCACCGGAGCCGGCGAGGTGGCCGGCGGGGCGGCTGCCGGCCACGGGGCGTCTGTGGTGCGGTGCGGGCGGTGGGCGGGAGGGCCGGGGTTTTACAGGCCCAGGGTGCGGCCGATGAGTTCTTTCATGATTTCGGTGGTGCCGCCGTAGATGGTCTGGACGCGGCTGTTGGCCCATTCGCGGGAGATGGGGCTTTCCTTGAGGTAGCCGTAGCCGCCGTGGAGCTGGAGGCAGCGGTTGGCGACTTCGACCTGGAGTTCGGTGGTCCACCATTTGGCTTTGGCGGCGTCGGCCACGCTCAGGCGCCGGGCGTTGAGTTCGGTGATGCAGTGGTTGAGGAAGACGCGTGCGATGGTGATTTCGGTGTCCATGGTGGCGAGCTGGAAGCGGTTGTGCTGGAAGCTGCCGATGGACTGGCCGAACGCCTGGCGGGTGCGGGCGTATTCGAGGGTGTCGGCGAGCATGCGTTCGGCGGCGGCGACGGCGACCGTGGCGATGCTGAGGCGTTCTCGTGGCATGCCGGACATCAGGTAGGCCATGCCGGCGTTCTCTTTGCCGATGAGGTTGGCGGCGGGTACCCGGCAGTCGTCGAAGAAGAGTTCGCAGGTGTCGCTGGCCTGCCAGCCGAGTTTCTCCAGTCGTTTGCCGCGGCTGAAGCCGGGGGTTCCCCGTTCGACGACCAGCAGGCTGATGCCCTGGGCGCCGCGCTGTGGCTGGGTCTTGGCGGCGACGAGGACGAGGTCGGAGTTCTCGCCGTTGGTGATGAAGGTCTTCTGTCCGTTGAGGAGGTAGCTGTCGCCGTCCCGTACGGCGGTGGTGCGGATGTCGGCGACGTTGGAGCCGGCGTCGGGTTCGCTCATGGCGATCGCGGCGATGTGTTCGCCGGCGCACAGTGCGGGCAGCCAGCGTTCGCGTTGTTCGGGTGTGGTGCGGGTGGTGAGGTAGGAGGCGAGGACGTCGTTGTGGGCGATGAATCCGGGTGCGGTGACCCGGGCGTGGATGAGTTCTTCGGCGAGGACGGCGTGGTAGCGGAAGTCGTTTTCGCCGCCGCCGCCGTATTCGACGGGGACGCCGGTGCCCAGCAGGCCGGCCTTGCCGGCTTTGCGCCACAGTTCGCGGCTGACGATGCCGTCCTTCTCCCACTGGTCGTGGTAGGGGACTGCTTCGCGGGCCAGGAACTCGCGGCACAGTGTGCGGAAGTCTTCGTGCGTTGCCTCGTAGGGCGTGTTCCCCATGTGGGCGTTGCCTTTCCTGCGAGAGCCCCGGCCGGCGCCGTGCGGCCGGCCGGGGCGGTGGTCATCGGGTCAGGTCGTCGCCCACGATCGTGAGGATCTCTTTGGGTTCCTGGAGTGCGGCGAAGTGTCCGCCCGGGATCTCGACGTGGCGGCTGGGGGCGCTGCTGTGGTGGGACCACTGCCACATCTGGTCGGGTGCGACGTAGGCGTCCTGGCGGGCGGCGATCAGGGTGAGGGGGAAGTCGGCGTGCAGGGCGGTGTCCTGGGGGAACTGGCGGCGCACGGCGTAGTCCTCGCGCATGAGGCGGACGAGGTAGCGGCTCATGGCGCCGTCGGTGAGCAGTTCGGGGGGTGTGCCGCCGTCGGCGGCGATTTTGGTGAGGAGTTCCTCGTCGGTGAGGGCGGCGGTGGTATCGGGGGGCTGGAGTGGTGGTGGCAGGGCCGCGGAGAGGATGGCGCGTTCGGGGGCCTGCCGGGCGGTGCGGGCCAAGGTGGCGCCGACGGCCAGGCTCAGGGTGGCGCCGAAGCTGTGGCCGAAGGTGGCGTAGCGCAGGTGGGGGGTGTTCTTGCGGGCCTGGCGCAGGTCGGCTGCCAGGTGGTCGGCGAGGGAGTCCACCAGGGTGCGGTAGTCGGCGATGTGGGGTTCGCGGGTGCGGGTGCCGCGGCCGGGCGGGTCGATGCCTTTGATCTGGAGGTGGGGCGGGGCGAGGGTTTTCCAGGGCCGGTAGACGGAGGAGGTGGCGCCGGCGTGGGGGAAGCAGTAGAGCCGTACCGGCGGGCTGGGGGTGGTCGGCACGGTTACTCCTTGGTGCTGCTGGCGATGCGTTCGGCCAGCATGAGGGTGGTCAGGTTGGTGGGTGCGCTGGGGATGGTGGGGAAGACGGAGGCGTCGACGACGCGGAGGTTTTCGGTGTGGTGGACGTGGCAGTTCTGGTCGACGACGGCCATGGGGTCGGTGGCCGGGCCCATGCGGGCGGAGCCGACGGCGTGCCAGCCGGGGTTCATGATGTTGCGGACGCCGCTGCGCAGGATTTTGTCGTTGGCGACCATGGCGTCGGTCCAGAACTGGGTCTGGTCCAGGCGGCTTCCCAGGCCGTCGGAGCGCAGGACGCGCCATGCTTTGCGGACGCCGTGGGCGAGGCGTTCGATGTCGTCGGTGGCGGTGCCGAGGCCGAGTTCGATGACGGGGCGGCTGTGGGGGCCGGCGTCTTCGAGGAAGACGCGGCCGTGGGAGGCGGGGCGCAGCAGCATGACGGAGATGCCGACGACCATGGGCCAGCCCAGGCGGTCGATGAAGCCGGGGATGGTCTGGCTGTCGACGTTGTTGAGCAGGCCCATCTGGATGTCGGTGTCGTCGTCGAAGCCGCTGGACATGCGGGCGGCGACCTGGCGCCAGGGCAGGCCGGGTGTGCAGACGCCGGGTTTGGGCTGGGACCAGATGACGACGGAGGGGTGGTCGGCGAGGTTTTCGCCGACGCCGGGGAGGTCGGCGACGGGGGTGATGCCCAAGGTGGTGGACAGGGCGGCGCTGCCGATGCCGGAGCGCAGGAGGATGGCGGGGGTGCCGATGGCGCCGGCGCTGAGGGTGACGTTGCGGGCGGCGACGGTGGTGGGGCGGCCGTCGTGGAGCAGTTCGACGCCGACGGCGCGGTGGCCTTCGAACAGGACGCGGGTGACGCGGGTGTGGGTGCGGATCTCCAGGTTGGGCAGGGTGCGGGGGGCGGTGAGGTAGACGGTGGCGGCGTCCACGCGTTCGCCGTGGACGGCGTTGGAGGGGACCGTGCCGACGCCGTTTTCCTGTCCGCTGTTGAGGTCGGGCAGGTCTTCGACGCCCAGGCGGGTGCATTCGGCCCAGAACGCGGCGTCCAGTTCGTGCAGGTGCTCGGGCAGGGGGCGGCGGATGGGCAGCGGGCCGCTGTCGCCGTGGTGGCTGCCGGGGAAGTCGGGGTCGTTCTCGATGGCCTTGTAGAAGGGCAGGACCTGTTCGAAGGACCAGTCGGGGTTGCCGTGTGCCACCCAGGCGTCGAAGTCGCGGGGCAGGCCGCGCATGGCGAGGGCGCCGTTGACGGCGGAGGAGCCGCCGACGACCTTGCCGAGCTGGTAGGGGAAGCGCGACCACAGGGCGCGGGTGCGGCGGGCCTCGGTTTCGGGGCTGTGGTCGGGGGCGCCGGTGCGCAGGAGGTCGGCCAGGCGGGTGCTGGTGCGCAGGTTGGCGCGGTAGTCCCAGTTGTAGCCCTCGAGGATGAGTTTGCTCGCGTCGCGCAGCGGGTTGGCGCCGGGTTCGGTGGGCTGGTCGCTGCCGGCTTCCAGGAGCAGGACGTGTGCTCCGGTGGCGGCGAGGCGGGCGGCGGTGAGGGATCCGGCGGATCCGGCTCCGACGACGACGTGGTCCCAGACGGTGGCGGTCCCGCTCATGCCTGCGCCTCCTTGATCGATTCGATGATCTCGGCGAAGGTCGCGATGGTCGCGTTGGTGAAGAGCCCTTCGAGGACTTCTTGTTCGGCTTCGGGGCTGATGCCGAATTCGGTGCGCAGGTGGCCGATGATGCCGACGGCGTGCAGGGAGTCGCCGCCGACGTCGAAGAAGCCGTCCTCGATGCCGAAGTCGGTGTGGCCCAGGCGCTCGGACCACAGGGCGAGGAGTTTCTCCTCGATGTCGTTGCGGGGCGCGACGCGGTGGTCGGTTTCGGCGCTGTCGTTCCAGGGGGTGGGCAGGGCCTTGTGGTCGATCTTCCCGTTGGGTGTCAGGGGCAGCTGCGTCAGGGGGACGTAGTGGCTGGGCACCATGTAGCTGGGGAGCAGGCCGGTGAGGGCTTCGCGCAGGGCGGCGGGGTCGGTGGCGGGGGTGGGGGGCTGGTCGGTGACGCAGTAGGCGGCGAGCTGGCGCTGGCCGGTGCGGGGGTGGACGGGTGCGGTCACCATGGCCTGGCGGATGCCGGGCTGGCGGATGAGGGCGGCCTCGATCTCGCCGAGTTCGACCCGGTAGCCGTTGATCTTGACCTGGAAGTCCTCGCGGCCCAGGATCTCGATGTCGCCGCCGGGCAGGTAGCGTCCCAGGTCGCCGGTCTTGTAGAGGCGTTCGTGGGTGTCGGGGTGGGTGATGAAGCGTTCCGCGGTGCGGGTGTCGTCGCCCCAGTAGCCCTGGGCGACGCCGGTGCCGCCGATGTGGATTTCGCCGGTGACGCCGATGGGGCACGGCTCCAGCCAGGAGTTGTAGACGTGGAGGGTCTGGTTGGCCAGGGCCTTGCCGTAGGGGATGCTCGACCAGTGCTCGGGGACGTCGTCGATGGGGTAGCACACCGACCAGATGGAGCCTTCGGTGGCGCCGCCGAGGCTGGTGACCTTCATGTCGGGGAAGTGGGCGCGGATCTGGCCGGGCAGGTCGGTGGGGATCCAGTCGCCGCTCAGCAGTGCCAGGCGGGGGCCCGCGGGGTGCGGGGAGGTGGTCTCGTCGAGGGATTCGATCCACATCCGCATGGGTGCGGGGACACTGTTCCAGATGGTGATGTGGTGCCGGTCGACGAGGTCGCTCCAGTGGGCGACGTCGTTGGACTGTTTGGCGGAGGGGACCACGACGGTGCCGCCGGCGCCCAGGACGCCGAAGATGTCGTAGACGGACAGGTCGAAGTTGGCCGGTGCCAGGGCCAGTACGCGGTCCTTGTCGTCGACGCCGAAGCGGCGGTTGATGTCCTGGACGGTGTTGGCGGCGCTGCGGTGGGAGATCATCACGCCCTTGGGCTCGCCGGTGGAGCCCGAGGTGAAGATGACGTAGGCGAGGTCGTCGTAGTCCTGGCGGCTCTCCAGCGGGTCGGGGCTGCACCGGCGGGTGGCGTCCTGCTCGGCGGTGACGACGGCGATGCCGGGGGGCCAGGTGAGGGCTTCGTGCAGTTCCCGGTCGGTGACCACGGCCTGGGCCCGGCAGCGCTCCAGCAGGGTGTGGCGGCGTGCTTCGGGCAGGTCCGGGTCGATGGAGACGTAGGCGGCGCCCGCGTGCAGGACGCTCAGCAGGGCGGTGATCTGTTCGGCGCCGGGCCGCAGGCAGACCGCGATGAGGGTGTTGGGCTCGGCGCCGCAGGCCGCGCGCAGGCGGCGGGCCAGGCGGTGGGCCTCCTCGCTGATCTGGCGGTAGGTGGTCTCGGTGCCGTCGGCGATGACGGCCACCGCGTCGGGCCGGCGGGCGGCGGAGGCGGCGACGAGTTCGTGCAGCCGGGCCGGGGGGAGGTCGGTGGCTGTGGCGTTGGCGCGCCGGCGTTCGTGGGCCTGGCCGGCCGGCAGGGGCACGATCTGGCGGCTGCGGTCCCAGACGGTGTCGTCGTCGGCCAGCTGGTCCAGCAGCACCTGGTAGGCGTCGAACATCGCGTCCAGGGTGCCGTCGGGGAAGAGTCCCGCCACCGCGTTCCAGTTGACGATGAGCTTGCCGTTTTCCTCGAAGAGCTGGTTCTCCAGCCACACCTGGGGGGTCTGGCTGGCGCTGTGGACCAGGTCGCCGAAGGCGCCCAGGGCGTCGCCGTTGGCGTCCTTGGCGTCGGCTTCCAGGGTGCTGGAGAAGACCACGGGCATCGCCACCGCGCGGCCGTCGCCCTGGCGGCGGGTGAGTTCGCGCAGTACGCGGATGCCGCTGAACGCCGAGTGGGCCAGGTCGCTCAGGAGCTGGTGCTGGACGCCGGCGGCGCGCTGAGCGAACGTTTCGTCAGCGCGGCCGGTGGCCGCGAAGAGGCTGGGGGCGAGGAAGTCGCCCATGATCTGGCCGGTCTGCTCGTGCAGCGGCAGCCGGTTGAGGAGGGTGAGCGTCACGGTGAAGTCCTGCCGCTTGGACCAGGTGCGCAGCACCTCGCAGTAGGCGGCGAGCAGCAGCGCCGAGGGCCGCAGGCCCCGCCGGCCCGCCGCGGCGCGCAGCGCGGCCCAGCGCGCGGGGGCAAGGACCCTGCGACGGCGGGTGAAGTCCGGGCGGCCCAGCCGTTCGGGAGCGGTGGCGAGCGGGAGGTCGGGGGCGGGCGGGAGGTCCTCGATACGGGCGAGCCAGTAGTCGGCGGCCTTCGTGGCCACCGGCTCGCTCTCCAGCGCCTGCTCGGCCAGCACGTAGTCGCGGAAGGACAGCTCCAGGGGGGCGGGCGACCAGGCGGGGTCGTCGTAGTGGCGGCGCCACTGGTGGAGCAGGAGGAAGAGGCTGGGGACGTCGACGAAGAGCAGGTCCAGGCTCAGGTGCAGACGGACGCGGTCCTCGTCCAGCAAGGTGGCGCGGATGTCGAACAGGGGCCAGCGGTCGGTCGCCAGCACCTGGTCGGCGAGGTGCCCGCGGATCTCCTCCAGGGCCGCCGCCTGCTCGCCGGCGCTCTTGCCGCGCAGGTTGGTGGTCGCGATGCGGCAGGGCGGGACGTCCTGAAGGACGCGCTGGCTGCCGTCGGAGTCGATCACCGCGCGGAGCATGTCGTGCCGGTCGACGACCTTTTGGAGGGCTGCGGTCAGCCGGTCGATGTCCAGGTCCGGACTGTCGAACTCCAGGTAGTAGTGGCTGGAGACGCCACCCAGTTCCAGGCCCTTGTGACGGCCGATCAGATAGGCGCGCTGGATATCGGTGAGCGCGAACGGCTCGTGACGCAGCTCGGGCTGCGGGGTCAGCGGCGGCAGACCGCGCGGGTGCGGACTGCCCTTGAGGAGAGCGACCAGCTGATCGTGATGCTCGGTGACGGCGGCGGTCAGCTCCGGTGTGAGGGCGCCGTCGGGCGCCTGGACATCGAGGCGCTCCCCGTCGAGACGAAGATTGACACGACGATTCCGCAACTCGGTAAGAAGATCTTCCATCAAGCTTCCGTGCCTCTCTTCAGTGCGTGGCGTGGCGTGGCGTGCCGTTGCGGTCATCGCCGCGGACGTCGTGGACGCCGCACCCGGCAGGGTGGGCTGTGGGCAGCGCTGTGGGCGGGCGGTGGCCCGGTGGGCGGGCGGTGGCGCGGCGGGGCCGGCGCGCGAGGCGGCGCCCGCCCGCCGTGCCGGGCGCCGCGGGCGGGCGGCGGCCCGGGGCATCAGGGGTGCGGCGCAGGGTCCGTACGGACACCCCTGCGGGTGCCCGTACGGGTGCGGGTGCCGGTGTGGTGGGCCGGCCACAGGGCGGGGGCCGCGGCGGCCGCCCGGCGGGTGGGTGGCGTGGGGGCGGCGGGTGCGCGGCCTTCCCGGGGTCGGTGATCGCGCCCGGCGGGCGGGCGGTGCTCGGCTGCTGTCGCCACAGCACTCCACTCCGTTTCCTGGTAGGTCGGCGGGCTCGGCGCGTGGAGACGGGGACCAGGCGCCGGCGCCACCGCGCGGCTCCCCCGCCGGCGTTCACCGCTCACGCGGGGCCCGGGCTGCCCGCGGCCCGGCCGGCGGGCCGGCTTCCTCGCTTCCTCCGAAGGGAAGATATGAGGGCATGTCCACCGCCTCAATACGGTGCCACCGTAGGGCTGACCGAAGGATTCCCGCGGTGCGGGCAGGCGGTGTCACCACGCCGTGCGGACAGCGGGCCGGAGAACAAGCCCGGGGTGGCTGACGGCCCGTCACATGCTGGGATGCCGGGAAGAAAAAGGAGGGCGGGGCGGCCGTCCCGGCATTTTCCCCATCAGGGCGATGACCAGCACACACCGTGAACTCCCGGTGATGTACTAACAGTTGTGCGTGGCTGGGGGAACGCTACCGGTATTGAACCGGGTGAAGTCTGTGTGCATGATTGACTTATGGTAGAGAAGACTCCCCCGCCCGTGTCCGACAAGCGCATACTTGTCGGTGCCACCGGTTCGGTTGCCGTGGCGTCGCTTCCCTCGTATCTCACGGCGATGCGTGAACAACTCGGCGGCACGTATACGGTGTTAATGACGCACACCGCGACCACCTTCCTTCCGCCGCACACCGTGGGCCTTTCCGCCGAACGCGTGGTGAGCGGAGAATCCCCGGCCGACTGGGCGACCGACAAACCTTCCCGTCTTGCGGCGGATCACGACATTCTCGTGGTGCTGCCCGCCACCGCGAACACGCTCGCCATCGCGGCTACGGGCGCCGCACCCAACCGCCTTTCGACGGTGATACTTTCCGCCGATTTCCCGGTCGTTTACTTCCCGGTCATGGGCGCTCACATGTGGAACAAGCCCGCGGTCCAGCGGAATATCGCCCAGATCCGTGCGGACGGGCAGCATGTCGCCGAACCCGTCTGGCACGACAGTTACGACATTCTCTCGCGCACCTACAACAACCACCCGGCGCTGCCCTCCCCGCAGCAGGTCGCCCAGACGGTGGGGGAACTGCTCTCCGCGCAGCGCACCTGACCGGGCTGACCGGCCGGTCCGCGGCGCCCACGGCCCTGCCCCCGGGCGCCGTGGGCACCGTGGGCACCGTGGGCACCGTGGGCACCGCGGGCGACGCGGGCACCGCGGGCGACGCGGGCGATGGCCCGCCGCGGCCACACCGGCCGCCGGCGGCCGGCGGCCGCGCGCCGTGGCCGCGGGCGGCTGGTGTGCCGCGGGGGTGGGCGGCTGGTGTGCCGCGGGGGTGGGCGGCTGGTGTGCCGCGGGGGTGGGCGGCTGGTGTGCCGCGGGGGTGGGCGGCGTCGTGGCGGGTGGCCCGGTGCGCCTATGCGGTGCGGGAGGAGACGGGGCGGGGCGTGTGCGCCGCCGGGCCGCGGTCGTCCGGCCAGACCACGGTCAGGGCGCCTGGCTGTCCCGGCCGGGGGCGCCATTCCCGGGGGTAGCCCAGGGACACCTCCCGAAACGGCACCCCGTCGTGCCAGGTGGCGCGGGGGATGTGCAGATGCCCGTAGACCACGGCCTGTGCCCGGAAGCGGCGGTGCCAGTCGGCGGTGGCGTCGGTGCCGCACCACAGGGCGAACTCGGGATGGCGCAGGACCCTGGTGGGTTCGCGCACCAGGGGATAGTGGCTGACCAGGACGGTGGGCAGGTCGGCGGGGAGAGCGTCCAGCCGTGCTTCGGTGCACTTCAGGCGCGCCCGGCACCAGTCGGCGCGGCTGGCGTAGGGGTCGGGGTGCAGCAGGAACTCGTCGGTGCACACCACCCCTTCGCGGCGGGCCGCGGCCAGGGCCCCTTCCTCGGTGAAGGTCCCCTCCGGGCGGAAGGTGTAGTCGTAGAGCACGAACAGCGGCGCGACGGCGACCGGCCCGTCGGGGCCGTGCCAGATCGGGTACGGGTCCTCGGGCGTGATCACGCCCAGCTTCCGGCAGAGGCTGACCAGATAGGCGTAGCGCAGCGCTCCGCGGTCTTGGACGGGGTCCTCGGGCAGCGTCCACAGATCGTGGTTGCCGGGGGTCCACACGACGGTGGCGAACCGGTCGCGCAGCACCCTCAGCGCCCATTCGATGTCGGACGACAGTTCACCGACATCTCCGGCGATCAGCAGCCAGTCGTCGTCGGAAACGGGCCGCAGCCCCTCGACGACCTCACGGTTCTCACTGTGCCGGACATGCAGATCGCTGATGGCGAGCAACGACACGCGTACCTCCACGGCATGACGAGGGCGGCCGGCGCACAACGCACCGGTCGCCGGTCCTGATTCCGGTCCTGATTCCGGTCCTGATTCCGGTTCCGGTCTCTTCCCGGCCCCGGGCTCTGTCCCGGGCTCTGTGCTGGGTTTCTGTGCTGGGCTGGGGCTGGGCAGGATCCAGGTCCTGGTCCGGGTCTTCGCCCGGGTCTGGCTCTTGGTCCGGGTCTGGGTCCGGGTCCGGGTCCGGGTCCGGGTCCGGGCGGTGTCCGGCGGGCGGCGCGAACGGGCTTCTGCGGAGGGCGGCAAAGCCGCCGCCCTTCCCCCGTGTTGCCGTCTACCTGTGCCGCCGTGTCACCGCTTTCCCGCGTCCCTGCGTCCCCTCATTCCCGCGTCCCCGCGTTCCTACGTTCCCGCGTTCCCGTATTGCTGTTTTCCCGTATTACTGTGACCCCGTATCGCTATTGCCGTGTTCGCGTCTTTTCGTGATGTCGCGGACGCCGGCTCCGCATCCCGCGGGAGGGAACATCGCGCGCCTTTACGGGGACGCGTCGGTGGAGCCGCTCTCTCTGGGCTGCGCGTACGGAGCGCGCTTCCTTCCGGCGGGCGGCGCGGCGCGCCGGTGGCGGAGGGCGTATTCCGGGCCGGACAGCCCGGCGGTGGTGCGTACTCCCCGGTGCGGAAATCCGGGGTGGTTACCCGCCTTCGGCCTTCGGTGATGCGCCGGCCTGCGTAGTGCGGCCGGCGACTCCTACGCTTTCGCGGCTCTCCTTAGCGCCCGTCTCCTTCGCACCTTCCTCCTTCGTACCTTCCCCCTTCTGCCTGTTTCCTTCGGTTCTGCCGGTGGCGGGCTTGGTCGCCGTCGCGGTATTCGGCTGCCGTGACGCGCGAGGTGCGGCGTGGTGGCGGGCGGTGGCAGCAGTTCTCGTCACCGGCGTAATTTCCTTCGAGGTGCGGTGAATTGACGGCCGGTGGGTATTGACGGCCTGCGGTATTGACGGCCGGTGTTTTTGACGGCCGGGTGGTGCGGGTGGCGGGTGTCTCCTTTCCGGTAGGTGCACGGTGCTCCTTCTCGTGCGGGCGCGCGGGCGTACGGGGGTTGTGTGGGCGTACGGGCCGCGGGGTGTGCGGGTGTGCGGGGTGTGCGGGTGGTCAGGCGCTCTGGGGCTGGCGCAGGTAGGAGACGGCCTGGCGTCCGTGCAGGATGACGGGGGCGGGGGTGCTGTCCTGGGCCGGGAAGTATTTGGTGAGTCCGTGGCGGCCGCTGATCCGCAGTTTGCGGTAGGAGTGGGTCAGGTGTGATTCGACGTTGCGCAGGCTGACTTGGAGCAGGCGGGCGATGCTGCGGTTGCTCATGCCGCGGGAGGCGAGTTCGGCGACCTGGCGCTCGGTGGGGGTCAGCAGTGCTTCGGTGGAGTCCTTGCGGGGGTCGGGGCGGCCGCCGGCGCTGCGCAGTGCGCGCTGGACGACTTCGACGAGTCCGTCGGCTCCCAGGGAGACGCCCACTTCGGTGGCGCGGTGCAGCAGTTCGCGGGCGCGGATCGTGTTGCCGCCCTGCTGGTGGGCCTGGCCGGCGACGTGCAGGCAGTGGGCGTAGAGCAGGGGTTCTTGGTGGGCGTCGAGGAGTTCGGCGGCTTTGGTGGAGAGTCGCAGGGCGTCGCTGTGGGAGGTGACCGAGGCCAGTGCCAGCAGGGCGCGGCCCCGGGCGAAGGGGGCGGCCCAGCGCTGGGCGAGTTCGGCTTCCTCGCGGGCGAGGCGGCGGGCGTCGGGGAGGTTGCCGACGCCGGCGTGCAGCATGGCGGTGGTCGAACGCCAGGGGAGGATCGCCGGGTTGGTCACCTTGCGGCGGCGCAGTTCCTTCTCGCAGTGGGCCATCAGGCCGAGGGCCCGCTGGGTTTCGCCGAGGCGTCCCAGGGCGCGTGCCGCGCTGTGCATGAGGTGCAGCTGCCACCAGGTCGGTGCGGTGGCGGGGAAGGGCAGGGCGGTGGCGAGGAGGTCGGCGAGGCCGGCGATCTGGTTTTTCTCCAGGGCCACTTCGATCAGGACGCTGCGGGCGAGGGCGCCGGTGTGGTGCCGGTCGGCGTGGATGCGCTGGAGGAGGGCCAGGGCCTGGCGGGCGTCGTCGCGGGCGTCGTCGAGCAGGCCGCGGTGGAGCTGGATCAGGCTGCGGGTGGCCAGGGCGTCCGCGAGGCGGGTGGGTACCGCGTGGGCGCGGGCGATCTGGACCTCTGCGTCGATGTGCCGGTGCGCGTCGTCGAAGCCGCCGGACCACAGCAGCCCGAGGAGGGCGTGGTACCAGGAGGGCGAGCCGTAGGGGGCGCGGGGGGTGGCCAGGAGGGTGTGGGCGATGCGGGTGACCGCGGTGGCGCAGTCGCCTTGGGCGGTGCGCAGCAGCAGGGCGGTTTCGAGGCGTTCCTCGCCGGTGGGTGCGGGGCAGCCGGCCGGGGCCGGGTCGTCGGGCCGGGGCGTGGAGAGGGTGCAGGTGCCCTCGTGCAGGCGGACGTGGGTGAGCTGGCGGCGCAGCCGTGCGGCGGTGGCCGCATCGCTACATCGGATCTGGTCGTAGGCGTGTTCGAGGACTTGGCGTGCCTGGCGGGGTTCGTCCAGGCGCAGGAGGAGGTCGGCCAGGCGCAGGGATTCCGTGGCGCGTTCGCTGGGGTGCGCGGCGTGGTCGACGCGTGCGGACTGGGCGGGTACGGCGGCGGGCAGGTCCAGGCCCATGAGGGCCTGGACGCGGAGTTTGTCCGCGCGGGGGGCCAGGTGGGCGGGGACGCCGTGTGTGGCGGCTTTGTCGAGCAGTTCCATGGCCGCGGGTGCCTGGTGGGGGACGAGGGCGTCGGCGGCGTCCAGGAGGAGGCGCGGCATCCAGGGTTCGTCCAGTTGTGCGGCGTGCAGGAGGTGGGGGGTGATGTCCTGGGGGGAGCTGCCGCGGTGGTGGAGGGCGCGGGCGGTCAGGCGGTGCAGTTCGGCGCGCTGGGCGTGGGGGATGTCCAGGTAGAGCAGGCGGGCCAGGACGGGGTGGCGGAAGGTGAGGTCGGTGCCGCGCAGGATGCCGGATTCGCTGAGCCGGTCGAGGGATTCGGAGGCTTCCTCGGCGGGCAGGGAGCAGAGTTCGGCGATGAGTTCGGCGCTGACGGCGCTGCCCACGACGCTGGCGGCGCGGGCGACGCGGGCGGCGCGCGGGCCGTGGCCGTCCAGGCGGCCCAGGAAGCACAGGACGCGGTCCTTGACGGCGCGCAGCCGGATGGGGAGTTCGGCCGGGGGGTGCTCGGCCTGGTCGGTGGGGCCGGCTGCCGAGGTGTGCGGTGCGGGGACGGTGCGGATCTGTTCGGTCAGCAGGTAGGGGTTGCCGCCGCTGCCGGCGATGAGGAGGTCCAGGGCGCCGGGGTCCTGGCTGGCGAGTGCGGCGGCCAGGTCCAGGGCCGCGCTCGGGCACAGGTCGTCGATGCGCAGGTGGCGGTCGGGGCGTATGCCTTCCATGAACTCCACCAGCAGGTGCTGGTCGCTGGCCATCTCGCCGCAGCGTTTGCTGGCGAGCAGGACCACGGGGAGGCTGTCCAGGCGCCGGCTGAGGAATCCCAGCCACAGCAGGGACTGCGGGTCCGCGCATTGAATGCAGTCGACCGTCAGCAGGAGCGGGGTCTTTTGTGCTGCCCGGCTCAGGGTCTTGAACAATTCGGTGAGTTGCAGGTAGTCGGGGTGTTCCCGGCCAGCCTGCCCGGGTAATTCTCTGAAGGCTGAATCGGGATGGTGTCCGGCTGTGTCGAGGCAGTCGAGGAGCTGGTGGACGACGCCCATCGGGAAGTGCTGTTCGGTGGAGGTCGCGGTGGCGGTCAGGACCTGCATTCCCCGTTGTCTGGCGGCTTCTTCCGCCCAGCGCAGAAGGGAGGTTTTGCCTGTTCCGATAATGCCTTCCACCAGCGCCGGGGCGCCTGCTCCGGCTGTTGCGGAGTCGAGTAATTCGGTAATGATGCGCGATTCTTCGCTGCGGCCGTACAGTTCCTTGGGCACCGTTCTCGTATCCCCCTGTTCCGATACTGGGTGACAAGGCGTTGTCACCGGTCCGCGCCCCTGGCCGGGCGCGCCTGCGTGCAGGATGGGTGCCGTCGCGGCGGGGCACGCCACCGGCGGCGTGCGCTGCTGCGGTACCCGGCGGGTGATTTCGCGGCCGCCGGACTTCTGCGGGGCCTCGGTCATTTCGAGCGGTGCGGCGCCGGGCGGCGTGCCGTGCGCGACTAGGGGGTC
Organism: Streptomyces sp. x-80; assembly: GCF_046549095.1. Taxonomy (NCBI): domain Bacteria; kingdom Bacillati; phylum Actinomycetota; class Actinomycetes; order Kitasatosporales; family Streptomycetaceae; genus Streptomyces; species Streptomyces sp. x-80. Next base: position 28,978 of record NZ_JAJPWM010000016.1, on the reverse strand, counting down.
GGACGGCTCCTGCGCGAGAGTCACGTGCTTGAGATCCAATTCGACCCCTAGGCATGGGTGAACGGTGTACACGTACCGCGCAGACGCTAGCACGCCTAACCTGCGCAGCTGAAGGCTTCACATAGACAAGCGGCCGGGCGGAAACACGCCGCATCCGCTGCTCGGCGCAGGGCCCGAAGTGTTGCTTCGGTCGATTCTTCGGGGGCACCGTATTGAGTCCTCCTAATCCCGCATAGGTACGGTCGGCGGCACCTTGCGGTGGTTGCCTGATCGAACGTCGGCCAAAGGGCCGGGATGACGCGGGCAGCACCGTCACGAATGCGCGGACCGGGAGAGGGCCGGCCGGGCGGCCGGGGCTCACCGGCCGCCCGGCCGCACAGCGGCAGCCGGCAGACGGCAGCCGTGCTGTGCCCGTGCCGGGCGGCCCGCCGTTGGCACGGGCACAGCACGGGGACGGCACGGGCACAGCACGGGGACGGCACGGGCACGGCACGGGGACGGCGCCGGGCGAAGGGGCGGCCCCGGCGGCAGGGTGTCGTCGGCGTGTGCGGCGGGCGTCGTCGGCGCTCCAGGGCAGGAACGGCCAGGAAGGGGCGGCAGCACGCGTGGCCGAGATCATCGAGGACGTTTATCCGCTCACGCCCGTCCAGCAGGCGCTGCTGGCGGCGCACGGGCAGCGGCCGCGGGCCGGTGTGGGGGCCGAGCAGGTGCTGGTCTCCTTCACCGGCGCCCTCAACCCGCATGTGTTCGCGCAGGCGTGGCAGTACGTCGCCGACCGGCATCCGGCGCTGCGCACCGCCTTTGGCCGGGGTGCGGACGGCCGGGCGCGTCAGGTGGTCCACCGCGGTGCCCGGTTTCCGCTGGAGGTCCTGGACTGGCGGGCGACCGGTGAGAAGGTGCAGGACGCGCGGCTGCAAGAGCGGCTGGACCGGGAGCGGCCACAGGGATTTGCGCTGGGCCGGGCGCCGTTGATGCGTGCCACGCTCATCCGGCGCGGTGCGCGGCAGTGGACGTTCGCCTGGCGGCTCTCGCACCTGGTCGCGGACGGCCGGTCGTGTGCGGTGGCGCTGGGGGAGTTCGCCGAGTCCTACCGGGCGCTGCTCCAGGGCCGCACGCCGCGCCTGGCGCCGGCGCCCCCCTACCGCGACTACCTCACCTGGTGGGCGGCGCACTGCCCGCGCAAGGACGCCGCCTTCTGGGCCGGTGAGCTCGGCGGTTTCACCGCGCCCGCGCCGCTGTTGTGGGGCGGCGCCCCGGCGCTGCCCGCTCACGGCGCCACCCACGAGGTGGTGACCTGCCCGCTGGAGGGGCCCGGCCGCGGCGCGGCGCAGGTGCTGCGCGCCCACCGCCTCACCCGCGAGACGCTCGTCCTGGGTGCCTGGCTGGTGCTGCTGAGCCGCTACCACGGGCGGGCGGATGTCCTGTGCGGCGCCACGCTCGCGCACCGCCCCGCGCAGCTGCCCGGTGCGCGGGCGGTCCTGGGGCCGATGACCCTCACCCTGCCGGTACGCGAGCGGGTGGAGGGGGCGCGCACGGCGGTGTCCTGGCTGTGCGAGGTCCAGGCCCGGGTGGCGGCCGCCGCCGAACACCCCGGCGTGCCGTGGGCGCAGGTGCACCGGGCGGCGGGCACCGGGCCGCTGCTGGAGAGCGGCGTCTGCTTCCCCGGCGCCCACCTGCCGCAGACCGACCTGGCGGAGGCCGGGCTGACGCAGACCGCGGCGGCCTGCGACACCCACCCCCGCCACCCCCTGACCGTGCTGATCATGCCCGGCGAGGCCCCGGTGGTACGGATCGTCCACGACCGCACGAGAATCTCCCCCGCCGCGGCCACCCGCATCGCCCGCCAGCTGCGCGACGTGTGGTCACACCTCACCAGCCACCCCGAACTCCCCCTGGACCACCTGACATTGAGCGCGCCTCCTGTGTCCGCGCCGCCCCCCGTGGTCCGCGGCGCGGCGCAGACCCTCACCGCCGGCTTCGCGCGCTGGGTGGCCCGCACCCCCCAGGCGACCGCGGTCACCGACGAGCACACCCGCCTGACCTACGCCCGCCTCGACGAACTGGCCATGCGCACCGCGGCCGCACTGCGCGCCCGGGGCGTGGGACCGGGCAGCCGCGTCGCCCTCCTGCTGGAACCCTCGGCCCACCGGATCGCCGCGCTGATCGGCATCCTCAAAACCGGCGCGGCCTACGTCCCCCTGGACCCCGGCCACCCCCCGGCCCACCTCACCACCCTCCTGACCACCGCCCGGACCACCGCCCTGGTGACCACACCCCAAACCCGCCCCCACCTGCCCGCCGCCTGGACCCCGCTCACTCTCCTCCTCGACGAGACCGGCACCCCCCTGCCACACCCATGGACATCGCCTGACACACCGCCTTCCGCATCCCCACCGGGGGCGGAGGACCTGCCGAAGGCGAAGGACCTGCCGAGGCCAGGGGACCTGCCGGGGGCGGAGGGCCTGCCGGGGGCGGGGGAGCTGCCGGGGGCGGGGCCAGGGGATCTGCCGACGGTGGGGGCGGAGCCGGTGGCGGGGGCCGCGACGGTGGCGGCGGCCCCGCCGGGGATTGCGGTGGGGTCGGTGGCGCCTGTGCCGGTGGGGGCAAAGAGGGCCACGGCCATGAGGACGGCGGGTGCCGCGGGTGTGGAAGGCGCCACGGGTGCCGGAGGTACGCAGGATACGCAGGGCGCGGCAGACGCTGCGGGTACGGAAAACGCGGCAGGCGCCGGGGATACGGACGGTGCAACAGACGCCGCGGGTACGGAGGAGGGCACAGCAGGCACCAGGGGTACGCCGGGTGGGAAGGGTCCGGCGGGCGCAGGGAGTACTGCGGGTCCGGAGGGTGCCGCGGGCGTCATGGGGACGGCGGATACCCAGGGCACTGCGGATACCGAGGACGCCGCAGGCATCGCGGGGACCGCCGATACGGCAGGCGACGCAGGTGCAGCAGGTGTGGGGGGTTCGGCAGGCACCGCGGGGACGGAAAGCTCCACGGGAACGGCGGATACGGCGGGTACAGCGGACGCCACAGGTACAGCAAGTTCGGCAGCTACGACGGGCACCACAGGTACGGAGGGTTCGGCGGGCACTGCGGGTACGGCAGGCGCCGGGGGCACGACGGACACCACGCGTACAGCGGATGCAGCGGACACCACGGTTACAGCGGATGCGGCGGATGCGGCGGATGCGGCCTGCGTCCTGTACACGTCGGGCTCCACCGGCCCCGCCAAGGCCGTGGTCCTCACCCATGCCAACGTGCAGAGCATGGTCGCCGCGGCCCGCCGCGAGTTCGGCTTCGGCCCGCAGGAGACCTGGGCCCTCACCCCCTCCCCCGCATTCGGGGCCGGCGTGTGGGAAATCTGGAACGCCCTGACCAACGGCGCCTCACTGACCGTCGTACCGCCCCAGGCGGCACGCACCGCGCACACCCTGCGCCGCTTCACCGCCGCCAGGCACGTCACCGTACTGTCCCTGACCCCGGCGGCCTTCGCCCAACTGGCGCAAGACCTCCCCCAGGACAGGACGGCCCCCCTGCCCGACCTCAGGCACATCTTCCTCGGCGGCGGCCGCCTCGACCCGGCAGCCGTACACCACTGGATCGAGCACCACGGCGACGCCCGGCCCGCCCTGCACCACCTGTACGGGCTGGCCGAAGCCACAGCCGTCTCCACCCACCACCGCATCACCGCAGCAAACACCCCCCGCACCGGCCCCCTGCCCATCGGAAAACCACTGGCGAACCAGACCGTCCGCGTCCTGGACCGCAGGCAACGGCCCGTACCGGCCGGCGTCGCCGGCGAGTTACACCTCGCCGGCCCAGCAATCGCCGCCGGCCACCACCCAAGACACCCACAACCGGCCACCGGCTGCTCCCCGACCCCCGCCTTCCCCCCGGACCTGCCGATATGCCGCACAGGCGACCTGGTACGCCTACGCGACGACGGCGCACTGGAGCTCCTCGGCCGCCTCGACCCACACCCCCATCCCGACACCCCGCACACCGACCCCGACAACACCCCAATCCCCCACCCCCGCACCCCACACGAACACTCCCCCACCAACACCACCGAACACACCACCCACACCACCACCCACGACGCCCTCCACGACACCACCCACAACAACAGCGACGGCACCAGCCGCAGCAGCGGCGGCAGCAGCAACGGCGGCAGCACCGACAGCAACAACAACAGCAACAGCGGTGGCAGCGGGAGCAGTAACAACAGCAAGGGCAACGACAACAGTCACCACAGCGGCAGCGGCCGTGGCCATGGAGACGGCCGCGGAGGCAGCAAAGCCACTAACGCCGACACCGTCCGTGGGGACAGCAACGCCACCGACAACGACAGCGGCCCTAAACGCGGCAACGCCAGCGATGACGACCGCGGCCGTAGAGGCGGCAACACGGGCAACGACGGCAGCACCAAGGACGGCAGCGTCCCGCAGCCCGCCGCGTATCCGACGTCCCGCGCCGGCGAAGCCCCCACCGACCCCCACCACCCCCGGACCACCAACCGGCCTCCCGCACACACACCACCGGCCACCCCGAACCCAGTGCCCCCACCACCCCCACCCCGCAGCACCACACCGCAGCACACCACACCGCCCGGCCTCCCCCCAGCCGGCCGACGGCCCACACCCCCCGACGAAGCACCCGGGAAAGCACCGCGCACACCAACCGAGCAACAAATCACCGCCTACCTGGAACAACTCCTGGAAACCAGGCAGATCGGCCCCCACCAACCGGCAGCCCCCGACCCGCACACCCCGCACACCCCGCACCTGATCATCTGGCCCGAACACCCCCTCGACCCCACCCCCACCCCACGAGAGCCGCACCCCACCCCCACCACCCCGGCGCTCACCCCCGCCACAACACCCCACGAAACCACCTGACATGACCCCCCACACACGCTCTACACCCCACCCGCCACCACCAGCCCTTCACCCCACAGAAAACCAACCACACCACCACCCCAGCCCCAGCCCCAGCCCCAGCCCCAGCAGAACAACACCACCCACAACTCCCCCACACCCCCCACCGCCACAACTCCCCACAGAACTAACCCCGTTCACCCCGCTCACCCAACAACGGCACCACCCACGGCCCCACCCACGGCCCCACCCCGGCCTCCCCGCGGCCTCTCCCCCGAACGCCGCCACCAGCCGCAGCGGGGGCACGCCGTCACCAGCCGTACGGGAGTACCCCGTCGCGGGCCACAGCGGACACAGCGGACCAAGGACCACCCACCCGACGAGGGGACGACCAGCATGTTCTGGCACAGGCACACCACCACACACCTCAGCCACGGCTCAGCAGCGGGCGGCTGCGGGCAGGTGAACAGCTGATGACCGAGACCTCGGTACGACTGTTCTGTCTGCCCTACGCAGGCGCCTCGGCAAGCATCTACCTCCCCTGGAGCCGCCACCTGGGGCGGTCGGTCATCGTGACCCCCGTCGAACTGCCCGGCCGCGGCAGCCGCATACGGGAAAGGCCCCACAGCCGGCTCGAACCGCTGCTGCACGACCTGGTACCCGCCGTGGCACGGATGTGCGACCGGCCCTTCGCGATCTTCGGCCACAGCCTCGGCGCCCTACTGGCCTTCGAAATCGCCGCCAGACTGGAATGGGACCACGACCTCGTGGCCGAACGGCTCTACGTGTCCGGACACGGAGCACCCCACCACCCGCGCCGCGAAACACCCGTCAGCCACCTGCCCGACGACGAGTTCCTCGCCCGGATCCGCGAGCACTACAACACACCCGAAGAAGCCTTCGCCGACCCCCGCCTCACCAAACTGCTCCTGCCGATGATGCGCGCCGACTTCACCCTCGCCGAAACCTACGAACAGGGCCTCGACAACGTCCTGCACTGCCCCATCACCGCGATGGGAGGACTGAACGACCCCGGCGTGAAAGGCCCGGAACTGGCCGGCTGGCGCGAGTACACCCGCCGGTTCTTCAAAGTACGGATGTTCCCCGGCGACCACTTCTTCCTGCGCACCGCACAAAAACAACTGCTCGACGCGTTCACCGAAGACCTCACCCGCCAGTACGCCTCACACCGCCGCTTCCACCCCATATCCGAAAGAACATTCTGACCACCCAAACCCCACCCTCCACACCACAAGAAAACACCCCCACACCAAACACCACACCAAGCACAACACCAGATACCCAGCAAGCACAACAACGAATGCCTACGGATACGACAACAAGCACACAGCCCCACACCCCACCCGCCCACAACGAACAGAACACAACCACCAACGAACCAGCCACACCCACCCGCCCAGCACAAAACCTGCGCACCAACCACCCACACCGTCCCCCCCCAAACCTGCGCACCAGCCCACACAGTGGCCACCACGAACACACCTGGCCACCACACACACGCCAGGCACCCGCACCCCGACCAGCAACCAGCAACCAGCAACCAGCAACCAGCAACCAGGACGACCACCGGCCACCGGCGACCAGCACAGAGACCGGCACCGGCAAAATGACCAGCGGCCGGCACAGAGACCGTCTTCCCTACGACCAGCTGACTTTGTTCACGAGCGGCAGCAGAAGATGCTCAGACCTCCGGGAGGCGCCCGCCGACCGGAAGACTCGATGTCCACGAGAACGGGAGGCACCCGCCGGCGCCCGGCAACGGCGCGGCGGCGGCCACCTCCGCCCATAGCCAGCGCTTTTACCCCAGACCCCGAACGAGCGGTAGACGGCGTCCCACCAGTCACCACCGAGTTGCTGCCCGACGAAGCCGTGTACATCCGGCGCGGGCACTGCCCCCGAACTGCTGTCGAAACGCTGCTCTACGACGCGAACCGAGCCAACCGGCACACAAGCCAGCACCCGGCACCGAAGCCCGGAATGCAGTACGCAGCCAGCGCCCGACACGGACGCCGGCAGGTGTGCCGGACACCGGCTGCGAAAGGACGAGATAGCCGCAGCCGAAACGCGTACGAACGGAACAGCCACAGCCACAGCCAGTACGCGGTACGGGCGGAACAGCCACAACCGGTACGCGATACGGACCGAACGGCCGCCACCGGTACGTGGTACGAACGGGACGGCCACAACCGTCACCGTCACAGCAGCCGACGTGGCCGACGGGGCCACAGCGGCTATGACGTCCGCGGCAGCCGTGGAGCGCCGTAACTCCCGCCCACCCCAGGGATGCTGGACAACGAAGCGGAAGCCGCCCGACGCCAGGCAGAACGGGCGGCCGGCCCCCGACCCGCCACCCCCCTCCCCGCCCTCCCCCACCACACCCCTCCCCGGCCACATCACACCTCAGAGATGCCACAAGACAACACCAGTGGACGCGAGACGAGACGAGACGAGACGGGGCGGGGCGGGGCGAGATGACGGGCGGCCGCCCCTTGGCCGGCGCGCGAGCGGCGGCACCGGGCCGGGGCCGGGTTCGGTGTCAGGGGCGGGCAGTGCGGGCTACGAGGTGATGCGGTCAGGCCGCGGGGCAGGCGCGGGCGGTGTGAACGGTGGTGGCGGCCAGATAGAAAGCGTCGGGACGCCAGAGGATTCCCGTACAGGCATCCCCGTCCACCAGACGCTCCAGCGTGGTGCGGTCCTCGTCGTCGAGACGGTCACCGATCAGGGTGTGCAGCCGGGTCAGATGGGCGTGCAGGTGCTCACGGGCCGGCAGCCCCAGCGGGGCGGGCAGGTCGGTGAGGAAAGTCCGCGTCCCGGTGGGGATGAGCCCGGCCCGCGCGAGCATCGCGGGCCAGTCCTCAACCGTCGGTTCCGAACCGGGCAGCTGATCCCTTATGGCGGTGAAGCGATCCTCCATCGCGGCATCCAGACGGGCCTGGAGGCCAGGACGGCCCATCCCGATATCACGTGGCAGGAAGCGGGGCGCCAGCCCGCGTTCGACGACAGCGAGCATGCCACCGCTCCGCAACGACGCGGCCAGCGCGTCCAGCGCCGCCTGCTGGTCACCGAGGTGATGGACGACATGGCTGGTCCAGATCAGGTCCGCCGGACTGAGCGTGCCGAACTCCTCAGGCAGATCCGCCCGTTGGGTGATCACCCGGCCGCTCAGATGCTGCCTGGCCGCACGCATCCGCGCCCGCTCCAGCAACCCGGCAGTCTGGTCGACGGCGACGGTCTCGGCATGCGGGAAGAAACGAGCGAGCAGACAGGTGGCCACCCCCGGCCCGCTGCCTACATCCAGGACACGGTGGATACGGGTGTGGGCGCCGTCACCGGCGCCCAGCAGATCCCGCAGCCAGCCCGCCGCCTTCTCCAAGAAGGGCGTGTGCAGTTCGGCTTCACGTTCCAGTTGGGCACCCAGGGCATCCCAGTCGATGTCCTCGGTGTGGTGTACGTTCATGGCTTTTCCTGTTCCGGGCAGGAGAGGGGGCGGGCGGGCCAAACAGATGGTGCAGGTGTTACGGGCCCTCAAGAGCGGTCAGCGAAGGTAGGGCGCGAGAGTGCGCTCCAGGACAGGCTTGGGAGCGGCACCCACCCACGACTTCTTCTGAAGACCGTCGGCGATGACAACGAAAGCGGGGATCGAAGACACCCCGTGCTGAATAGCCAGGGCAGGCTCCTCGTCCACGTTGACCTTGACCACATCCAGCACATCAGCGTGCTCAGCGGCAATCTGTTCAACGATCGGCGTGACCATGCGGCACGGCGCACACCACGGGGCCCAGAACTGGATCAGGACAGGAATCTTCGACTCCAGCACCCGGGCAGGAAACGTCTGCTCGGTGATGCTGTCAACGGGAGCTGCGGGCATGACGGGTATCTCCTTGTTCATGACAGTCCAGAATGAGTTCGCAACGGACCAGGCACACAGCCCGGCAAGCGGCAACGGCGTCCACACCCACCGGTCAAGGACCACGAACCCACACCGGCCCACTCCCCGACAACAAACACGCCACCTCCCCACCAACACACCACAACAGCCAAAACCACACCCGCCGCAACAACCACAACCGCCAGGAAAAACAAGAAACACAACACCAAACACCCAACAACCGGACACCCAAAAACCAGCCACCCAAACGCCGACGACCCAAAAACCGCAGACCAACACTCCGAAAACCAGCACTCCGCAGACCAGCACCTCGAAGACCCACACCTCGAGGGCCGGCACTCCGCAGACCCGCACCTCGAAGACTGGCACTTCGAGGACCCGCACCTCGCAGACCGGGACTTCGCAGACCGAAGGGGTGAACACCGGAACCGGGAGGATCAACAAGCCGGCTACCAGGGCACGGAGAGCCGATAAACCGGACGCCGGGACCTCGCAGACCTGAGAGCCGGACACCGGAACCGGGAAAGCCGACGGACCGGACACCAGGACCCCGGGAACCGACAAGCCCACTGCCCAAGCCCACAGAGCCGACGAACCCAACACCAGAACCTGAAGGACCAGCAAGCCGACCGCCAAAGCCCCGGAGACCGGAAAGCCGAACACCGGAACCCGGAGTATCGACGAGCCGAACACCGGAACCCGGAGGACCGGCTAGCCGAACACCGGAACCTGAAGGACCGACAAGCAACACACCAGAGCCCGGAAGGCCAGCTAGCCGAACACCGGAACCTGAAGGACCGACGAGCCGGACACCGGAGTCAGGAGGACCGACGAGCCGGCCACCGGGAATCGGAGAGGCGAGAGAGCAAGAAACGAAAAGCCCCACCCAGTACCGCTCCGCACCACCCCAGGCACCACACAACAAACCAGCACAGCCACCACACCCACCACCCCCGCAAACACCACACCCACAACAACGAAAACCACACACCCCCGACAGCCACACCACAACACACCGCCGCCACAACACCACCGCACCAGCCACCACAACACCCCCAACCCCAGCCACCAAGCCACCCCCGGACGCAAAGACAACCCCGGCACCGAAACCAACCCCAGGCGAGGAGACAACCCCAACCCCACAAACCCCGGACGCAAAGACATCTCCCACCCCGCAGACGCCCCCCGGCACAAAGCCAGACCCAACCCCGGAGACGACCCCAGACCCGGAGACAACCCCAACCCCGGCCCCAGCCCCGGCACCGGCACCGGAGACAGACCCCCTCACGACGACCATGACGCCACCCGCCGAACCGACCCGATATAAGGCACACGCACAACAAACCGGACTACCCCTGCGCACCCCCGGAGCAAGACGCCGACCGACAACAACACCGGCCCCACCAGAATCAGCACCATCACCGAAACGGGGCCCCAGGCACCGGCGACACCACAGCCAGACCCAACCGGCAGCACACACCCAGCAACAGCAACGCCCACCACCAGCCCCACAACAACGCCCCCACCCACCCCAAACCCACCGGCCCCGAACCCACCCGCCCCGGACCAGCCACCCGCCGCCCCCTCCACCACACGCACCACCACCCCTGCGACCACCACAGCCACCCCAACCAACCCAACCACCCAAAGCAGCCCAACCACCCAAAACAGCCCGGCCACCACGGCCGGCAAGAACAGGCCAACAAAGCACCGCCCACACAAAACCGGCCTCAGACCGCCGCAGGAACACACCCCGCAGCCGGCACAGACACCGTCGCCACAAGCGGCAACGGCCTGCGCGGTAACGCGAACTGCGAGGGCAACGGGCATCAGATGTCTTCCATTGACGAGTCCGGGCATACATCCGAACGGGCAGCAAACAGGCGGCCAGACCCGCCTCAGGCAGTGCACCTGCCTCCTTCACCAAGCAGTGCACCGCCTCCCCACAAGACGACCAGGCACCCAGGCAAACAAGCCAACAGTCCGGCAGAGCAACAACCGACAGCCCGCCCAGCCTGACCACCCACCAAAACAACACCCCACCCACACACCCCCCCGGTCAGACCAGCCCGCACCAGCCAGACCAGCCAGTCAGACCGCCCCCGCCAGCCAGACCAGCCCGCCCGATCCGGCGGAACAGTCCGCCGCAGCAGGTCGGCCCGCCCGGTCCGGCGGAGCAGTCCGGCCCAGCGGCCCGGCCCAGCGGTGCCGGACAAGGCAACGAAGCGACGGTAGGGACAGGCCAGCAGGACGGCGACACGCGACACGTGCAGGGCCGCCCGGCCGACCAGCACAACGGCGATACAGACAGCCGACCGCGCGGCCGGCCAACAGGACGGCGATACAGACCCAACGACCGCGCGGCAAACTGACAGGCTGGCCTAACGCACAGGGGACGGGTCCGCGCCGGCCGCCGCGCGATAGTCCTCGACGGCACGCTCGACGTCCTCGTCCACCAGATCATGATTGAGAGCGAACGCAGCCGCCGCCCCCTTGCCGGCCGCGGTGACCACCAACGCACGCGGATCAGCGACATTACCGACCGCCCACACCCCGAACATGCTGGTCCGCCCGACAGCGTCCGTCGTCACCCAGCCCCGCTCATCCTTCTCACAACCCAGATCACTCAACAACGCATCACGAGGCACCATGCGCGGGAAAACAAACACCGCACGACGAGGCACCACCGACCCCTCCGCCAGCTCCACCCCCCGCAGCCGGTCATCCTCCACCACCAGCCACTTGACCGTGCCGTCGGCTATATAGACATCACGAGCCAACAACCGCTCACGCTGCCCATCAGACAACTCCTGCGTATGCGGGAAATACACCACATCACCCGACCACTGCCGCAACAACAAAGCCTGCTCCACCGCACCCGGATGCGTACCCAGCACCCCCACCGGCTGATCAGCCACCTCATACCCATGGCAATACGGGCAATGCAGCAAATCCCTGCCCCACCGCTCCCGCACACCAGGAATCTCCGGCAACTCATCCCGCAACCCCGTAGCCACCAACACCCGACGAGCCTTCAGCACCGGACCACCATCCAAATGCACAAAAAACCCCGGATCAACATGATCCACCCGACCCTCAATCAACTCCACACCATAACCAGCCACCTCCCTCCGACCCACCTCCAGCAACGCCGCCGGAGACATCCCATCACGCGACAAAAACCCCTGCATATGCGCAGCCGGAGCATTACGCGGCTCACCCGCATCCACCACCACCACCCGCCGACGCGCCCGCGCCAACACCAACGCCGCATTCAACCCAGCAGCACCCCCACCCACCACCACCACGTCATACACATCACTCACTGCGTTGCCCGATGCACCGCTCACGACGACCACCTCCACCACCAGACTGCAACCACCACCCCACAACAACAATTTTTGTTGCCAATCCAGGAACAAACACAACCCAACAACCACACAAAACACCCCACCACAGCACCACCACCGCAGCACCCACACACCGCAACGCCCACAGTCCGAAACAGCCCCCACCCCAACCCCAACCTCGATCTACCGTCACGCCTCGCCCAAACCACAGGACCGCAGCCCAAGCCAACGGCCTGCACAATCGGCCCCCAAAAAAACGTCAAGCCCTCCATGGCCTTGCTTGTGAGTTACGCCGTTGTCACCTACGCAACCATCCGGCTCAACGACAGGCGCTGGCCAGCAAGGCGGCATGGGGAAGGACCAACTGGCCGTCCTCGCCGAGGAACTCCTGCGAGAGCCTGTCGAAGTGCCCCTTGATGTCCGCGTGGGTCTGTTCGGGCTGGCTCAGCAGCAACTGCCCGATGAAGGCCACCCCGGCCACCGGCCCGCTCCACCACTCCTCGGGACTGGCCCGGTGATCCCAGTACAGCGTCTCGCACGCCGCCTCGCGCAGCCCGGCCGACATCATCAGCCCGGCCAGGCCGTCCTGATCGCGCGGGAAATCGTCCTCCGCGGCGAGCGGAGGCAGATGCGAGGGCCGCGTGACCCCCGCCGCCTCGACGGCCCGGCCCAGCAGAGCCTGGCCGGCGGGCGCGGGGACCGCCCAGATCGTCAGGGCGATCCGCCCGCCTGGGCGGAGAACCCGGCGAAGCTCCTTGAGAGCGACCCTCGGGCGACCCACATGATTGAGCACGAAGTTGCCGACCACCGCATCGAACGTGCCGTCCTCGAAGGGGAGCTCCGGCAAGACGGCAGTGAGAACCTCGGCGGCCGGCGCAGCGCGGCCCGCCAGCTCCACCATGCTGGGCTCGGCATCTACCGCCGTCACCATTGCGCCGCGCTCGCAGGCCGCCGCGGCCACCGTTCCCGTCCCGGTCCCGACGTCGAGGACCCGCGCGCCCTCTCCCACCACCGCGGCATCGAGCAACTGCGAAGCCGGATACGCACACAGTTTCGCGAAACTCCCCGCGAACGCCTCCGCACGACCAGACCACGTCCGCCGCTCACACTCATCGAAGGCCGTCACCCGCACCGTCCCCCCTCCCGGTCCCGCCGCAAAGATCCAGAACGCGGCTGGTCAGGACCCTAGCCCAGAGAGGGATCAGTTGGTCGGTCACTCCAAGGAGACCTGTCTCAGGGGCGACAACCCGTGGAAAGTGGCCGCGCACCAGACGGACCGCCAGGACGACGGCGGCCCGGCAATCATCCCGACCGTCCGGCAACTGATCCGGCTCGCGCAGGACGCCAAACTCACGGGCGCCGGCGGACGGGAGACCACGGCCTACCCGGAGACGAAGGCCGGCATCGGCCTCGACTGGGAAAACAAGGCAGCCGCCGCCCGGCGACGCCGGGAGCGGAACGCCGCGGTGGCCGTCGAGGTCCTGCCGCAGCCGTGCGCGAAGTGCGGTGCCGCCGAGGGCCAGCAGTGCAAGACGACGAAGGGCTGGCCCGCCGACAAGAACCCACGTCGGCCGTCAGCGGCAGGTTGCGACGCTCACTGGTTCAACCCGGTGACGGTCCTGGCGCAGGAACGGGATCTGACCCTGCGGGCGGCGGTGGACGCCGCGCACGAAATGCTCGTGACGGCGGTGAGCGGCTTCACCACTGTCAAGCAGCGCCATCTCGGGCACGACGGTCTTCGGGAAGCCGACCGCGTTGACGCGCCGCGGGCGGCGGACCGGTGGGAACACGTGGTGTCGGCCTGCGTGAACCGGCACCGCACCACCTCTCGCTACCACGTCCAGGCCGGCATCCCCGTGCAGGACGGCCATGGAGCAGTGCACACCGGCGAGGCGGCGCCGACGCTGAGGTCCCGGCAGTTCGAGATCGCCCCCTACCCCCTGTACGAACGGCTGCGCACCACCCTCCCCACCGCCTATGACGAGCCGACCGACACCTGGCTGCTGAGCCGCCACGCCGACGTCCGCACCGCCTGGACCGACCAGCGGTTCACCAATGCCGACTACACCTGGCAGATCACCCGCTCCTGGGCCCCAGCATCGTGTTCACGGACGGCCGCGAGCACATCACGCACCGGGCCCTGCTCACCCCGGAGTTCCGCGGCCGGGCCTTGGCCGTCATGGGGGTTGGCTTCGTTGCGGGAGTGTCGAAGGCGCCGCAGAAGCACTCGGGGGCCAAGCAGGCAGGGGTGCCGATGAAAACGCCGGTGGTGGTGATGTCGTGCCGGCCGTCGCTGCCGGAGTTCCTCGGCGTTTGAGCTCGGCAGCCAGTCGCTCCCGTAACTCGTCCCCGTAACTCGTCGTCGAGGTCGTGGTGCGTGTGCAGCGCGTCGGCGGCCTCGATCGCCTGCGCTGCTCCGGCGTTGCCGGTCGGCTCGCCGGTCCCTGCGCTCCGAGATGGTGTGTACTTTCACCGTTCGGATCCATAAAGGGTCTTTTGGCGCTGCTTGTTGTGATGTACTGCCTGCGAACTTGATCATTTAGGGCTGCTACGGCCCGCCCCCATCGAAAGCACGCAGATGTCACGAATACGAACAGCTCGGACCGTTGCCACGCTGCTGGCCGGAGGCGTTCTCGCCGCGGCAGTCCTGACGGCCGAGAAGCCCGCTGCCTCGGATATCGCCCTCCCGGTCGCGGACGTCGCGCCCACGACGGAGATGACGAACGTTCCGCTGACCGGATCGGCGGGCGAACCGCGGCCGGGCACCACATCCGGCAAGGCCGAGCGCGAGATCAGGGTGGAGAGGAACGCCACGAAGACGTTCCGGGCCGTCAGCCTCTCCTGGGAGAAGGGGGTGCGCCTCGACCGCGACGCCCATGCCACCGCCCGGTTCCACCGCAACGGCGAGTGGACCGCATGGCAGGACGTCCCGCTCGGCGGCGACCAGGACTCCAGCGAGGCCAAGCGCGCCGGTTCCGGCGTCTTCTTCTCCGACACCGCCGACGGGGCGCAGCTGCGCCTGACCACCGAGAAGGGCGAACTCCCCAGGAACCTGCGGCTCTCCCTGATCAACCCGGACAAGAAGCCGGAGGCACGCGACGGCAAGGGGACGCAGCGCCTCGCCATGAAGCCCGCGGCCGCCGTCGGTACTGCCGGAGCGTCCGCCGCCGACCGGCTCGCGCCCGCGGTCCACACCCGGGCCGACTGGGGCGCGGACGAGTCCAAGGCCGACCCCGGGCTCAAGGGGATGGACACCGTCCGGGCGATGGTGGTCCACCACACCGTCAACGGCAATGCCTACCGCCCTGAAGACGTGCCCAGCCTGATGCGCGCCATCTACACGGACAAGATCGTCAACGAGGGGTACGGCGACTTCCCGTACCACTTCGTCGTCGACCGTTTCGGCGGTATATGGGAGGGGCGCCGGGGCAGCATCGACGCGAATCCCTCCGCCAGTCCCAAGGCGATCCTGGGCGGCCACGCCGCCGGGTACAACACCGGCACTCTGGGCGTGGCCACCCTCGGCAACTTCGAACCCACCGAGGCGGGCGGCGGCAAGCCGGAGCCGGACATGCTCAACGGCCTGCGCGACATCCTCGCCTGGAAGGGCGCCCAGTATCAGCTGGACCCCAAGGGGAAGGCCGTCCTGGACTTCCCCGGGCAGAATCCCAAGACGGTCGATGTCGTCACCGGACACCGGGACGTGTACGCGACGCTCTGCCCGGGTGAGGATCTCTACGCCCTGCTCCCCGCCCTGCGCCAGCAGGTCGCCGACCGCATGGAGCAGGCCCAGGAGCCGGACGGGACCGCACCGGCCGAGCCCCGCACCCAGCGATGACACCGCATGCGCTGATGCTCACCGCGACGCCCTGACGCCCACCACCAGGCGACCTCGCGCGCCCGGTGCAGTGCGGCCCAGGCCAGGTCTACGCCGGACAGTTGCACCTCGCCCCTGCCGGGCTGCTGCTGGCTGGGGTTGATCGTCTCGGTCGTCTGACCTGCTACCCGTGTCCCTTCGCCATCAGCGAGCTGCGACTGCCACTCGCTGATGGCGAAGGGCGCGCTGCACCAGGGCAGCGTCGCAGATCCACTCGGCGGCGGGTCGCCCTCCCACGTCGACCGTCGTCGTGAAGAGCGTCGTCGTGAAGAGCGTCGTCGTGAAGAGCGTCGCCTCACGCTTCATGAACTCGCCCGAGGCCGTCGTCCGCAGGTCTGCCAGGTCATCCGCGCCGAAGTCGTCAGCGTCGGTCGGCGCGGGCAGCACCTCGCCCTGGTCCTCGTCCGTCTGCCGCGGGCGTCCGGCGAACGCTCCGGCGACCAGGCGGCGGACCGACTCGCTGCGCGGGGCCTGCCAGTTGCCCTCCCACTCCTGGCGGCGGGCCTGCTCCGCGCTGCGGGAGTCCCGGTACGTCTGTGCAGCACGCACCCGGCCCTCAGCAGCCGGCCACAGGGCCACCGCCCCCGCCACCCCGCCCGGGTAAGGGACCCCGACGGGCGGGGCACCCGTTCCAAGGCCGTGGCGCAGTCCAGGAATGCGATCGCCTCGTCCGCCGTCCAGCCCGCGTCGGAGACGTCCCGCAGGAGCCAGGCGATCCGGGGCGCTGGAGCCCGGCCTATCCACGGCACCTGGCGGGTCAGCTCTCCGGACGGCGGGAAACAGCGCCCGACGCTGTTGAGAGGGCGACGGTCTCGCGGCGCAGACGCTGGTACGCGGCGAACGCGTACCGGTATTCCTCCAGTCCTACGGCCGACCACGCCGAAACCGGCACAACGACCGCTCTCCCCCGCCATGTTGGGCCGTATCCGCCGTTACCGCAGCGCTCGTCGCCTCGACCTGCGATGTGCAGGAACTCGCGGCTCGTGCCGGACGCCGCTTCTCCGGCCCGCGGTTTCTATCGCGGTCTCACGACGTGTCGAACGCTTCGGCCGCGGTCAACCGCGACCCTGGTGACCGTTCGCGCCACCTCGGCCTCGACCCGTCCCCGGCCGGCGCTGGGAAAGACCACCGCCCCCGCGAACCACACGGTTTCGCCGACAACCACATGGTTTCGCCGACTCTCCCGAACGTCGCCGGTCTTGAGGGCTACGACAAGATCGCCGACGACACGGATCGGCTCTTCCTCGCCGGGGACGAGTGGTGCCGTGAGACCGGAGCTCGACTCGCACACGCCCTCTCCGAAGGCCGGGTCCTGCCCGCTGGCACGCATGGCGAGCAGTGCGAAGGGCGGGTCCGGCTCGCGCGTCCGGCAGGCGCCGGTGGAGAGCGGCCTCCCAAGGCTGAGCGGAGCGCAGCGGATTGCAGCGGATTGCCGCTGGAGCTGATCCACGGTCAAGCGCGCCGAACGCCGTGCCCGGGAGGTCGGGACCGTCCCGGCAGGCAAGCCGGAGCTCTTCGTCCGGGGCGACGTGGACCAGTTGCTCAAGCAGATCGAAGCCGAAGTCGAAGTCGAGCGTTCAGCGGCTCGTCACGGCCCGACCGGCCCCTGTCCTACCTGGAGGAACAGTTCCTCACGCGCGTCCAGTAGGGCAGGTGACCGCCCAGGCCGCCTCGATCATCCGGAAGATCTCGTCCACCGCGGCCTGCGGATCGGCCGCCTCACGGGCCAGCGAATAGGCGTCGATCACGAACCTCGCGATCGCCCGGCAGGCCGTTGTGGTCTGTGACAGGCCGGGATCGGCGGCGATGGCCGTTGCCAGCGACTCTGCGTGGCGCAGCCTCATCGACTCCTCGTACTCCCGCAGGGCGGGTGATTCGTCGATCAGGCGCCAGATCGGGGCGGCGCTGTCCGCCGTGCAATGTCGCACCAGGGCCTGGATCTCGCGGCGCAGCGCGGGGATGAGCGGTTCGTGCGGCGCCCGGCCGGTGGCCGCCTGCGTAAGGCGTTGCTCGAAGTCGTCGTCCTGCTCGAACACCAGGGCCTCTTTCGAGGCGAAGTGGGAGAAGAGCGTGGTGACGGCCACGTCGGCCTCAGCGGCCACGTCACGGATGCCCACCGCGTCGTACCCGCGTTCCAGGAAGAGCCGCAGGGCGGTGTCAGCGATCTTCTGGCGGGTCGCGGCCTTCTTACGCTCCCGGCGTCCGGGCGGCACAGTCATACCCTGACGCTACCAAATACAAAGGCGGAACGGTTTTTAAACACTAACCGTTAGTGCTACGTTCGACGGCATGAAGAGAGTGAGCTTCGCCGAGTTCGGCGGTCCGGACGTTCTGCACCTCGTAGACGCCGAGGAGCCCCACGCGGGCCCCGGCCAGATACGCATCGCCGTACGGGCGGCGGGCGTGAACCCCGTCGACTGGAGGATCCGTGAAGGCCAGTTCCAGAGGGTCCGTCCGATCGAACTGCCCGCCGGAGTCGGGCAGGACGCCGCCGGGGTGGTGGACGAGATCGGCGAGGGCGTCGAAGGGGTCGAGGTCGGCGACCACGTGTTCGGCGAAGGCTCAAGCACCTATGCCGAGCTCGCTGTTCTGTCGGCCTGGGCCCGGATGCCCGAGGGGCTGACGTTCGCAGAGGCGGCCGGGTACCCCTCCGTCGTGGAGACCGCGCTGCGCATCATCCGCCAGGCCGGTGTGCAGTCCGGGCAGACGCTGCTGGCCAGCGGTGCGTCAGGGGGAGTTGGATCGGCGGTGCTACAGATCGCCCGCGACCGCGGCATCACGGTGATCGGCACGGCCGGGGCCGCGAACCAGGACTATCTGCGCAGCCTGGGTGCCCTCGCCACGACGTACGGCGAGGGCTGGGTCGAGCGGGTGCGGCAGCTCGGCCCTGTCGACGCGGCTCTCGATCTGGCCGGCTCGGGCGTGATCCGCGAGCTCGTCGAACTGACCGGGGATCCGCAGAAGGTGATCTCCATCGCCGATCTCGCCGCACCGGAGCTCGGTGCCCGATACTCCGGCGTGGCCGGGAGCGTGCCGGAAGCGCTCGCCGAGGCCGCCGGCCTCATCTCCCGGGGAAAGCTCCACATCCCGGTCGAGAAGTCGTACACGCTCGCCGAGGCCGCGGCGGCGCACATCGACAGCCGTGCCGGTCATACGCGCGGGCGCCGGGTCGTGGTGGTCTGAGCCGTTTCCTGCGCAGTTGCACGGCCCCGCAAGCTGACTTCCTTCCAGAGATCCTGCCGGGCCCAACCGGCAGGTGTGCGACACGTATGGAGCCCCCATGCACACTCCTGTCACGATCATCGGCGCCGGCCTCGGCGGCCTCGCACTGGCCCGCGTCCTGCACGTCCACGGCATCCCGGCCACCGTCTACGAGGCGGAGCCCTCCCCGACGGCGCGTTCGCAGGGCGGGATGCTCGACATCCACGACCGCAACGGCCAACTCGCCCTCACGGCGGCCGGCCTGATGGACGAGTTCCGCGGCCTCATCCTGGAGGGCCGCCAAGCGATACGGCTCCTCGACCGGAACGGGACCGTCCTGTTCGACAAAGCTGACGACGGCACGGGCGGAAGCCCCGAGGTACAGCGCGGCGAGCTGCGACAGATCCTGCTCGACGCACTCCCGGCCGGCACCGTCCGGTGGGGCCACAAGGCCACCGGCGTCCGCGCCCTCGCCGAGGGCCGCCATGAGGTGACGTTCGCCGACGGCAGCACCGTCGTCACCAGCCTGCTGGTCGGTGCGGACGGCGCGTGGTCACGCGTCCGGCCGCTGCTCTCCGGCGCCACACCCGAGTACGTCGGCCGGTCCGTCGTCGAGACCTCCTTGTACGACGCGGACACCCGGCACCCGGCCACCGCGAAAGCGGTCGGCGGCGGGACGCTCGTCGCGCTCGACCCGGACGCGGACGGGAAGTGGTTCGTGGTTCACCGGGAGAGGGGCGGGACCCTCCGCAGCTACCTCACGCTGACCAAGCCGCAGGACTGGTTCGCCGCCGTCGATTTCACCAATGCCGCCGCAGCCGCCGTGCGGATCGCGGCGGAGTTCGACGGCTGGGCACCAGAACTCATCGCCCTGATCACCGCCGGCGAGACCGCACCGGTCCTGCGCCCCCTCCACGTCCTGCCGACCGGGCACCGCTGGGACCGGGTGCCGGGAGTGACCCTGCTCGGCGACGCCGCCCACCTCTCGACCCCCAATGGCGAAGGCGCCAACGTGGCCATGCAGGACGGCGCCGAACTCGGCAAGGCCCTCGCCGCACACCCCGACGACATCGAGACCGCCCTCACCGCATACGAGCAGGCCATGTTCCCCCGCGGCGCCGCGGCCACCGCCGTAGCCGCCCACAACCCCACATCCCAGGAGGTGATCAACTTCTTCACCCAAGGCGAGCGGACCGATTGAGCGATTCGTCGTGTGGACCCAAGGGCGGGTGGTCGGAACCTGGGAGCGGTAGTGGGGATCTCCGAGAGGCGACAGATGGAGGCGACGGATGGAGGCGACGAATCGGCGCGCCCATCGCGCGCCCGGAGGTGTCTGTCCTGTGAGTCGCTCTTCGGCCGGCGGTCGAAGTCTCCTCCGTGAGTTACCGACCGCTGCCAAGAAGACTGGCCGGAAGGGGCGCGCCGGGACGAGGTACGCCGGCACCCTGCCTCCGGCGCCGGTGGGGGGTGCGGACGCCTCGGGGCATCCCGGGCCGCCGGTCGGGTCGGTGGTGGACACGTATCCGTGCGACCGGGACGGTGGGCGGACCACCATGTCGCGCCGGGGGTGAGAGGGACGGACGGTGCGGACGGGCCGGGGGCGGCCGTTCCGCGCGGGACGGGCCGGGGCGGACGGGCGGACGGGCGGACCACCGCATCGCACCGGCATTCGTTGCCCCGGGTCACACCATTCCAGCGATAACCACGGGCATGTCGATGACGCACGCGGATGGAGGGCGCCACTTTCGGCCATGCTGTGCGCGGGGGTTTCGGTCTTGCCGACCGCGTCGCCGGTACCGTCTCATCCCTGAGGGCCATCAATCCAGCCAACCACGGTCCGGACAGGTGTAATCGGCACGGGGATATTACTATTGAGAGCGAAATTGATGGGCACAGAGGGGGAGAGACATGCGGCCTCGCGTGGACGAGATGCTCGACTACTGCACCCTTGAGGTCGCGATGACCGTCTGTGGGGGTGTCTGGAAGCTCAGCATCCTTAAATACCTGTTTGCGGGAACGCTGCGTTTCGGCGAGCTGAATCGCGCGATGCCGGATATCACTCCGCGGATGCTCACTCGCCAGCTCCGTGATCTGGAGGAGGACGGGCTCGTGCTGCGGACCGTCTACCGCGAGGTGCCGCCCCGGGTGGAGTACTCGCTGACCGAGATCGGTATGAGCCTCAAGAGTCTGGTGGACCAGCTGGAGGAGTGGGGCAACTGGTACCGCGAGCAGATCCGCAGCCCTGTTCCCGACTCCTCTGTCGCCTGACCCTCGGCGCCACGCCGGCGGCCGGACCGCCGTGTCCCGCGGGGCGATGAACGTCCCGCGGGACACGGACGCGGCGACGGCACCAGTGGCTCGGTGACGTCAACCGGGGTGATCAGCCGGCGGACTGGTGCTCCGACACCTCCGCCGCGGCCACGGGCTTGGCCGGCCGCAGGAGGACGGCGACCACTGTGGCGAGCACCAGCAGCACGGCGGCCGCGGTCGCGGTCGTGAGGGCGAATCCCGTTTCGTATGCGCGTTGGGCGCTGCCGCGAAGGGCTTCCCGTGCACCACCCGCGAGCTTGCCGGCCAGCTCCACCGCGGTGCCGAGCGATCCGGAGGCGGCGTCCTGCTCGCTCGGTGTGAGTCCGCCGACCGGGGTGAAGTTGGCCCGGTAGGCCACCGTGACGATGATGCCCATCGCGGCGACGCCGAGGCCCGCCCCGAGCGAGAATCCGACCTCCTGCACGGCTCCCGCCTCCGCGGCCCGCTCCGGAGGCGCTGCGCTCATCATCGAATCCGCGCCCAGCGTCATCACCGTGCCTGCGCCGAGGCCGACCGCGATCAGTGAGGGGAGGTTGCCGGCCGCGCCGAACACCGCCAGTGCGAGCAGCGCGAGGGCGAGCACGGACGCCCCGACGGTCACCCCCATGCGGTTGCCGACCGCTGCGGCCAGCTTCGGGGCGACCACGCCGCCGACGGCACTGGCGACCGCGACCGGGACCAGTGTCAGGCCGGCCGTCAACGGCGAGTATCCGTCCACCAGTTGCAGCTGCTGGGTCAGCAGGAACAGCAAGCCCGTGTAGGCGCCGTAGCAGAGCAGGATCGACACGGTGGACACGGAGAACCGCCGGTCGGTGAAGAGCCGCATGTCCAGCAAGGGGTTCGGGATGCGGCGCTGCCGTACGGTGAAGCCTGCCAGCAGCGCCGCTCCCAGCACCCCGACCGCCACGGTGACCGGGGACAGCTTCTCGGGCTGCCCGATGTGTTGCAGCGCGTACACCGCGCCTGCCAGGCCGAGGATGGAGAGCACCGCGCTGGGGACGTCCCAGCGTTGCGGGTCGGGATTGCGGGACTCGGGGACCAGCACCAGGCCGAGTACGACGGCGACGGCCGCGATCGGCACATTGACCAGGAATACCGCCCCCCAGGAGAACTTCTCGACCAGCGCTCCGCCGGCCAGCGGGCCGAGCGCCGCACCGGTGCTGGAACTGGCCACCCACAACCCGTACGCCAGCGCCCGCTCACGGGGCACCGGGAAGATCACGCGGATGATGACCACCGTGCTGGACAGCAGCATCGAGTAGCCCAGGCCCTGAACGGCCCGTGCCGCGATGAGCTGTCCCGGTGCGGTGGTCAGGGCCGCCGCGAGCGAGGCCAGCGCGAAGGTCGCGAGCCCCGCCAGCAGCATCCGCTTGCGCCCGATCCGGTCGCCCACCGTGGAGCAGACCACCAGGGTCGCCGCCACGGTGAGCGCATATCCGTCCATAATCCACAGGAGTTCGGAACTCGACGGCAGCAATTCCCGGCTCACCGTCGGCAGCGCGACATTGAGAATGGTGAGGTCCATACCGCCCATGAGCATCCCGGCCAGCAATACGGCCAATACCGCCCAGCGGCGAGAAGCTGTCTTTTCTTCCGTCATCTCACTATCGTGCAGACCGTCATCAGCGAAGACAAGTACGGTATTTCCTGTCCCTTAGGGACATTATGTGTACTATCCCTGACCAGTTGTTTCCAGCCGATTGCAGAAGGATGACAGAGGGCGCCCGCGCTGTTGACGCCACCGAAACGGAGTGGCAAGAACAGAACGGCAGGGTGAATTCAAGGGGACTTCAGGACACCGGCTCGCGGCGGCGGGGCGCTCGCGCGGTTCACCGGCCGCCGGCGGGGTCGAGCAGGCGCATGAGCCGTGGTGGTGTGTCCACCGACGGCAGGGCGGCAACGGCTGCCACGGCCGCGTGCAGGTCCGGCTCGCGGACGGTTCCCGTGGTCACCGTCAGCGCGTCGCGGCCGGCCGTCCGGCTCCGTCGGACGGAGTCCACCCCTACGTCGTGGGAGCGCAGCACAGAGGTGACACCGTCGAGTCCCGACAGGGAGTCGTTGACGCCGATCCTGAGGTGATACCGGGTGCGCAGCTCCCGTATGTGCTGGGTGAGTTCGGGCTCGGTGGCCGGTGCCGTGGTCTCCCGGTGGCCGAGCAGCCTCCTTCTCGCCGCCGTCACCAGGTCGCCGATGACCGCGCTGGACGTGGGAGCCCCTCCGGCGCCCGCGCCCCGGAACAGCAGCGGGCCGGTATCGGGGGCCTCGACGATGACCCCGTTGTCCGCACCCGGCACATCGGCGAGCGGGTGCGCGCGAGCGACCATCGCGGGATGGACCCGGGCCAGGATTCCCTCCTGACCGTGCCGGGCGGGAATGCGCTCCAGCACGGTGACCAGCTTGACCACCCGGTCGCAGGCATGGGCGTCCGCCACATCCGTCGCGGTCACCCCCGTGATGCCTTCGCGGTGGACGCTCTCCAGGGGCATCCAGGTGTGGAACGCCAGCGACGCGAGGATCACGGCCTTGCACGCCGCGTCCGTCCCCGCGACATCGGCGGTCGGGTCGGCCTCGGCGTACCCGCGCTCGACGGCTTCGCGCAGCGCCGCCCCGAAGTCGCCGCCCGTCTGCGTCATACGGTCCAGGATGTAGTTGGTGGTTCCGTTGACGATGCCGACGACGCGGGTGATCCGGTCGCCGACGAGCGAGTCGCGCAGCGGGCGCAGCAGGGGAATCGCCGCGGCCACGGACGCCTCGTAGGACAGGCCGACGCCGTGGAGTGCGGCCGTCTCGTGGAGAGAGGGCCCGTGTGCGGCCAGTAGCGCCTTGTTGGCGCTCACCACGGAAGCGCCGTGTTCCATGGCCGTGGTGATCAGGGCGTGGGCCGGTTCGGTGCCGCTGAGCAGTTCCACGACGATGTCGACATCGTCGCGTTTGACCAGCGCCAGCGGATCGTCGGTCCACAGCTGTGGGTCGATGGCGAGGCCCCTGGGCCGCCGGAGATCACGCACGGCGACACCGGCCAGTTCGAGGGGCGCGCCGACGCGGCCCGCCAGTACGGCCCGCGTCTCGTGCAGCCTGCGGACGACTTCGGTGCCGACCGCTCCACAACCGAGTACAGCCACTCTCAGGGGTTCGGCGTTCATGGCGAGGTCCTTTCGACGGCGCGCTGGGGAGGTGAGGGGCGGCCGGGGCAGGCGGTGGCCCCGGGCGGGCCCGTATCGAGGGGCGGGGGCACGGTCAGCGTCCGGTCCCCGCGTGGACGACCGCCTCGGTTGCGGCGTCGAGACCGAATGCCCGGTGCAACACGCGTACCGCGTCGTCGAGTTGGTCCGCGCGGCACAGCGCGGACACGCGGATCCCGGAGGCGGAGACCAGGTCGGCGCCGATACCGGCCCCGGACAGGGTGCGGCGGAGCGTCGCCATGACGCCGGCGTCTCTTCGGAGCCCGGCGCCCACGAGCGAGACCTGGCCCGCCGACGTGTCGCACCGCACCGTCCCGTAACCGATACGGGTGCGGTGCCGCTCCAGCAGTTCCACGGTGTGCGGTCCGTCCGTGTCCCGTACGGTGAAGGCCAGTTCGCCCCGCGGCGGAACCGGGAGGTCCGGCAGCATGCCCACGGGGATTCCGGCGGCGGCGAACACGTCGGAGATCCGAGCCACCGCCGGGAGTTCAGCGGGGACGTCCGCCACGGTGACCTTGGCTATCGACCGGGTGTGGGTCACACCCGTGACAACGGATTCCGCCGCCGAAGCGCTCTGCACCGCCGACGATACGAGCGTTCCGGGGTGATCGGTGAAGGAGGAGCGGACACAGATGTCGACATTGTGGCGGCGTGCGTGCTCCACGCAGCGCGACATGAGAACTTTCGCGCCGGTGGCCGCCATTTCCAGCATTTCCTCGCAGCTGATGGCGGCCAGCAGTCTCGCGTTGCCGACCACTCGGGGGTCGGCGGAGAACACACCGTCGACGTCCGTGTAGATCTCGCACACATCGGCTTTCAGTGCCGCGGCCAGCGCGACAGCGGTCATGTCCGAGCCGCCCCGCCCCAGCGTCGTGGTGTCGCCGGTGTCCCGGCTGATGCCCTGGAACCCCGCGACCAGGGCGATCGCGCCCTGTGCCAGCACCTCGCGGACCCGGTTCGGTACCACGTCGACGATGCGTGCGCTGCCGTGGTCGGCGGTGGTGAACACCCCTGCCTGCGCCCCCGAAAGGGACTGCGCACTGCCCCCCAGGTCATGGATCGCCATGGCCATCAGCGCATTGGACACCCGCTCGCCGGCGGTGAGCAGCATGTCCATTTCCCGCGCCGGCCGGTTGCCGCTGACCTTCTCCGCGAGGTCGATCAGCTCATCACTGGTGTCGCCCATCGCCGAACAGACGACGACGACTTCGCGACCGCTGCGCCGGGTCCGCAGAATGCGCTCGGCAACCTGTCTCATCCGGTCCGCGCCCTGCAACGAGGACCCTCCGTACTTCTGGACGACCAGCACGTACCTGCTCCATTCGACATTCGGCTGACTCGGTGTCCGGGACGGCCCGGCGGCCGTGTGCGCAGGGCGCCCTGCCCCACCGCCCGGTGGACGGTGAGGCAGGGCGGGCAGGCTCAGAACGTCGAGCCGAGCCAGGTCGCGACCGCCTGCGCGGTCGAGTCGGCGAACTCGTCGATCATCGAGACATGGCTGCCCGGCACGGAGACCTCGGTGTGCGGCAGCGGCCAGACGGAGCGCTCCCCGCCGTCGTCCCCGGGCAGTTGTCCGGCCCGGACCATCAGGGTGGGCACTTCTGCCCGCTGGGGCGACCAGCCACGGAACAGGCTGAGGTAGCGGCCCATGGCGGTCAGGTTCGCGTCGTCGACCAGATCGGCCGCCTCCGGCTTGGCGGCCAGCTCGTCGAAGAGCGTCGACTGGATCTGAAGTATCTCCCGGTCGCCCGGCAGATAGCTGTCCAGCAGCACGACACCCGCGGGCCGGTGCTGACCCCGCAGCGCCTCGGCCACCGCCTGGGCGAGCCACCCGCCCGAGGAGTAGCCCAGCAGGACGAACGGCCGGTCCGCCGCGCACGCCCGTACCGCCTCGGCCTGTGCCCGTACGAGCGACTCGATGGTCTCGGGCAGTGGTTCGGACTCGGCGTAGCCGCCGGCCGTCAGCGAGTACACATCGCGCTCACCGCGGAAGGCCGACGCGAACCTGGCGAACTGGTAAGGGCTCGCCGGGGCCACGAAGGACGGCAGGCACACCAGGGCGGGCCGCTGCTCGCCACGGGCGAACCGGATCGGTGGCCGCTCCGGCGCGGGCCGGTCCGTGGCCGGCCGGAGCCGGGCCGCGACCGCCAGCAGGTCGAGCCCCTCGGTGATCTGTCCGCCCGCGCATGCCGACCGGAACAGTGACATGAGCGGAGTGGGCGGTGCGGAGGCTGCGCCGGACGGTGTGCCGGGTGCCTCGGTGACGGCCACGGAACCGCTCAGGGCCCCGGGCCCCGTATCGGAGCCGCTTTCGCCCCTGTTCCCGTCCCCCGCCTCGGGTCCGGTTGCGGACCCCGCCCCCGAGTCGGTGATCAGCTCGTCGAGCACCTTGGTCAGCTGGTCGACGGTCGGATGGTCGAACAGCACCGTGACCGGCAGCCGGATTCCGGTCAGCGCCGCCAGGCGGGTGCGCAGTTCCATCGCGGAGAGTGAGTTGAGCCCCAGCTCGGTGAAGGTGTCCGTCACCTCCACCGTGCCCCCCTTGCCGCGGCCGAGCGCCAGGGCAAGCTCTTCGGTGATCACCTCGGCGATCAGCTCGGCGCGCTCCTGGCCGGTGAGCCCGGCGAGCCTCGCCGCCGGCCCCTGGGTGGCCGGTGCGGCCGTGGTCATGTGCACGCCGGAGCGGTCGAGCCAGTAGCGCTCGCGCTGGAAGGCGTACGTCGGGAGGTCGGCACGGGCCGTACCGGTGCGGCCGAACACCCCGCCCCAGTCGATGCGCACACCATCGGCGAACAGCTGGGCCGCGGAGCGCAGGAGCTCCGCCGGTTCACCGCTGTTCCTGCGCAGCGAGCCCGTGACCACCGCTTCGCCGGCCACCGCATCCACCGTGTCCTGGATCCCGATGGTCAGCACCGGGTGCGGACTGACCTCGATGAACACCGTGTGCTTGCTGTCCAGCAGCGTCTGCGTGGTCTCTTGCAGCCGGACCGTCTGCCGCAGATTGCGGTACCAGTAGTCCTGGTCCAGCTCGCGGGTGTCCAGGAGCTGCGCGGTGACCGTCGAGTAGAACGGGATCTCCGACAACTGCGGCCGGATCCCGGACAGGCTCGCGGTGATCTCCGCTTGCACGTCCTCCACATGAGGCGAATGGGAGGCGTAGTCGACCGGTACCGTCCGCGCCCGTACGCCGTCGTCGGCCAGCTGTTCCCGCAGCCGCTCCACCGCTGCCGCGTCACCGGCCACCACGGTCGAGTTCGGCCCGTTGACGGCCGCCACGGAGAGCTGCCCGGCCCACGGCTCCAGCAGGGTGCGTACCCGGTCGTGGGCGAGCGGCACGGACAGCATGCCGCCGCGGCCGGCGATCGCGAGCAGGGCCTGGCTGCGCAGTGCCACGATGCGGGCGGCGTCCTCCAGCGAGAGGGCGCCCGCCACGTACGCGGCGGCGATCTCGCCCTGCGAGTGGCCCATGACGGCCGACGGTGCGACGCCGAGCGCCTTCCATGCCTCCGCCAGCGAGACCATCACCGCGAACAGCACCGGCTGCACCACGTCGACCCGGTCCAGGCCCGGCGCGCCCGGCACGCCCCGCACGACCTCGATCAGGTTCCAGTCGGTGTGTTCGGCCAGGGCCTGCTCGCACCGGGCCATCGCCGCGGCGAACTCCGGTGAGCTGTCGAGGAGTCCGGTGGCCATACCGGCCCACTGTGTGCCCTGGCCGGGGAAGACGAAGACGACCTTGTCGCGGGGGCGCGTGGCGATCGGGGTCGCCTCGGTGGCCGTCACCTCGCTGAGCCCGGCCAGCAGCTCCGTGCGGTCGGTGCCGACCACCACCGTGCGGTGGTCGAAAACCGCACGGGTGGTGGCGAGGCTGGATCCGATGTCGGCCGGGTCCCAGTCGTCCCGCCCGGCCAAGTGGTCACGCAGCCGCTCCGCCTGGGCCCGCAGCGCCTGCGGACTCCGGCCCGACAGCACCCACGGCACAGCGGACAGCCGCGCGGCGAGCTCCGGCCGGGCAACGTCCTCCGGCGGAGCCTGCTCGATGATCACGTGCGCGTTGGTACCACTGATCCCGAACGACGAGACACCCGCCCGCCGCGGACCCGTGGCATCCCACGGCTGAGATTCGGTCAGCAATCGCACCGCACCACTGGACCAGTCGACATGCCCGGACGGCTTCCGCACATGCAGCGTCGGGGGCAGCACACCGTGCCGCATCGCCATCACCATCTTGATGACACCACCCACACCCGCGGCCGCCTGCGTATGCCCGA